>JAHEEE010000119.1 GCA_024640845.1 Myxococcales bacterium
CCACCCCCGATTGGCGCGCCGCCCGAGGCGAGGCTTGCGTGGCCCGACCCTCCCTGTTCTTCCGGCCACCTTTGCAAGCCGAGCCGTCCCGTGAAACCCCCATCGCGTTTTTCCGAGACCCGTGTGCACCTCGCCGCTTGGGCGTTCAGCGATCGGTGACGCGGCGGCGGAGCTCTTCGTTGAAGCCGTTGTACGACGGGCCGCCGCGCTCTGCTGCGAGCAGGCGGACGATCAACCGTGCAAGGATCCCGGAGAAATCCTCGCCGTGCCGCAAACGGGTTCGTTGGCCGTCGTTCAGCGGCTCCAGAATGAAGAAGTGGCTTCCGTACGCGACTCCCTTGGGGCCTCCGACCCACCGGAGCTCGCGAGGCTCGTCGACTTTCTGGAAAACGACGTTGGCGCCGGTGGCAACGCCGAAGAGCCTGAACTCGATACGCCCGGGGCCACCGACGACCGGTTCTCCGCGCAGCCGAAAGTGTTGGCTCCAGTCGTCGTGCTTGCCGACATCGACGAGGTGTTTCCAAACTTCTGCCGGGGGGGCGTCGATGATGATGTCAGTTTCGTAGGTGGCCATGACTTTTAGATGGGAAGAACGTTCTTCAGTTTCGCATAGAGGTGAAGGAATGGGGCGATGCTCAGCTCACGATTGAAGTAGCTGAAGTCTTGGATTTCTAGGTAGATGCCTAGGTCGGCACGGGCATCGAAGTAACGGAAGTCGAAGTTGAGGGCCTTGCCGAAAATGACCCCGCCTCGGACGACTTCGGGGTAGCCGGCGGCTTCGAGTCGTGAGGCGATCGTATCCATGCCGTTCTGGTAGATGCCGACGTGGTGGAACGCTACGTCGGTATCTCGTAGCGCGCTGCTGTAGTGCTCGGTGCCGTGACCGGGGCCGAGGAACTCCACTTGGCGATCGCCGGCGTAGCCGAGAGCGACCTCGAGCTTGCAGCCCTCGATGAGCTTGCCGCGCTCGACCCAGTTGGGTGCGGGGATGGTCGCGTGGAGGAACGGGCCGGCGCCGAGAGCTTCGGCGCGCTTCACGCACGCGGCGACGTCGCGTGCGGCAATCGCGTATTGCTGCGGGAAGCGCAGGCCGAGCTTGTAAAAGACATCGCGCGGCACTCGTTCCTCGACATGCGGGAGTGAAAACTCCTTCAGTACGGCGTTCAGCACGCGGTTGCTCGTTTCCATCATGGTCTCTTCAGAAGTAGCTCTTCGCAGCCTTCACCGCTCGCCGGAAGGTCGTTAAGGTTCGGTAGGCGTCGGGGAGGCGTGGTTCTTTGCCCTCGACCCGCGCATGATGGCGCGAGTGCGCGAGGATCACGGGAGTAAGCGCGGGGCCAACGTACTTCATGATGTGGCGCGCCGGGCCGAGCTCTTGGGCGACTTCTTCGAAGTACTCTGCGGCGTCGCGCCGCTGGTAATCGAGAATCGATTGGGATTCTTCGGAGTCGACCCAGTCTGTGAGAAACAACGCGTCGCCGAACGCCGATCGCGGTAGCGGCGCAATGCCCATCGCGCCGAAGGCCATGTTCATGAACTCGCGGTAACGGTAGCGGTTCTTCTCGCCTCCGCCGAGGCAAAGCGTTCGGCCGGCGATTTCGCGAACTACGAGCGAGTTGCAGATCGCGAGCGCCTGGTCCTTTGGGTGCGTGAACTCGACGCGCATGTCGGGGTGCATGTCAAACACGAATGGGGAGAGCGCGCCTGGCGCGACCGGTGGGGTCATGGCGATTCGGAAGATCACGGTGTCTAGCGACGAGGCGCGCAGCATCGACTCGCATTCAGCCTTCTGCCGTGAGTAATTGTCGCTCGGCGAGATCGCTTCGTCGGCGCGCCGTGGACGTTCGACCTCGTCGTTCCGGCCCCAGATCGCGGCGGTCGATGTGAACGTGAGCCGCGGCGGGCTTGCCTGCGCCTCGCATGCGGCGATGATCGAGCGCGTCGCGACGACGTTGACGGCATACCCCGCGGCCTGGTCGACATCGGTGCCAGGTGGAACCATCGCGGCCAGGTGGATCACTTGATCCATATCCGTCACGGTTTCGCGCACGAGCGCTTCGTTGCAGATGCTGCCGAACCGCAAGTCGACGCGGTCGCCCCATCGGGCCGCTACCTTGCGTCCTGCCGCAGTGTCCAGGTCGACTGCGCGCACCGGGTAGCCGCGCTCCAGGAGCAGGTCAACGACGTTGGCGCCGATGTTTCCGCAGGCCCCGGTGACGAGGACCCGCGTCATGCGACTTCCTTTTCGAGCTGTTCGAGTGCGATGTGAAAAGCGGTCACGGTCTGCTCGATGTCCTCGTCGGTATGCACCGCCGAGATGAAGAACTTCTCGGCAGCCTTGAGCACGCCTTGCTTCAACAAGAGATCCGAAAAGCGGATGTTTTTGTAGAAGTCGGAGGCTTTCGAGGAGCGATGGTCGTAGGGCTGGTCTTTGCAGAACCAGATCTCGAAGACGCTCGGCACGCCGGTGACGCAAGCCTCGATGCCGCTATGCTCGATGGCGTCCCGTAGCCCTTTGCGCACCTTCGTGCCCACCTCTTCGAGGCGCATGTACGTACCAGGCTTTTCGAATTCGGCGATGAGGGCGAGCGCGACGCTTGCGCACACCGGGTTCGATGAGAACGTGCCGGTTTGCATCGAGTAAGGAAGCATCTGGAGCCGTCGCTTTGGGTTGGCGATCTCCATGATATCGCGGCGGCCGCAAAGAACCCCGAGTGGGAGGCCGCCGCTAATCGCTTTGCCGGTTGCGCAGAGGTCGGGCGTGACGCCGTAGAGCCCTTGCGCGCCGCCGAGGCCGAGCCGAAAGCCCGTCACGACCTCGTCGAAGATCAGCGGAATGTCGAAGTTGGCGGTGACGTCGCGAATGCCTTGTAGGAAACCGGGCTTGGGCGCGAACGTGCGTTGCACCGGCTCGACGATGACGCCGGCGAGCTCGTCCCGGTGCGCGGCGATGATCGACGCGGCGGCGTCCAAGTCGTTGTAGGGAGCGATGAGGACTTGGTCGTGCAGGGCGCGCGGGATGCCGTGTGTGTTGGGGACGGCGCTCGGATACGCAGGAGAGCCCATCGTCCATTGATTGCTCATCATCGCGTAGTCGTTCATGCCGTGGTACGCGCCCTCGAACTTCAGGATCTTGTCGCGCTTTCGGTATACACGCGCCAGTCGCATTGCGAAGAAGGTGGCTTCGCTTCCACTGCTGTGGAGACTCACCATCTCGGCGCAGGGGATGTGCTCGACGATCTTCTGGCCGAGCTTGATCGCTTGTTCGTTGATGATGAGGTGTGAGGTCCCGCCTTCGGCGACGCTGCAGAGAGCCTCGAGGACTGCGGGATGCGCGTGTCCGAGCACGTGCGGCCCGGAGCCCAATAGGTAGTCGATGTACTCGTTGCCGCTCACGTCCCAGATGTGGCTGCCTTTGGCTTTGCCGACGCAGAAGTTGAGCTCTGGGTCGAATGTCAGACAGCGCGTCTGCGTTGGGAAGAGCCGCTCGGCTTCGGCGATGAGCGCGCGCTCTTCATCGGTGCGCACGGTCATGCGGCGCTCCTTTCGCGCTTTTCGAGCACCCGCGGGAACTGCTCGAGGTAGTCGGCGTAGCGTTCGTGGACCTCGGCGCGCGACTGCCCGAAGTCGTCGCGGGTATAGTTGTGGGTGCCGAACTGCCCCGGCTTGTGGGTTTCGCGCCAAGTCGCGAGCGCTGCTTCCGCCCGATCGGAAAACGGCTGATCGAAGTGCTCGTACGCTTTGGCGACCTCGCCGATGGGATCGGCCATGAAATCGTTGAAGTAGATGTCGTGGAACTGATGCTCGCGGCCTTTTCGCAGGCGCATTCCGTTCTCGACCGCCCGCGCCCAGGCTTCCTTCTGGTCGATCGCGATCTGCTCGCGGTCGACGCTGTGCTCGAAGAGCGATCGGAAGTGGGCACAAAGGCTCACATAAGAGGGCAATACGTCGGCGGGATCCCGGTGCGTCCACACGATGCATGCGTCGGGGTAGGCCTCGAGCAACGCGTCTAGGTTTCGCATGTGCACCGGGTACTTGAAGAGCCAACGCGTGTCCGGCTCGTACGAGCCGATGAGCTGCATGGCGCGCTTGTGCCGTTGGTAAGTCTCGCGGTGAATCGTGTTCATGTACCATTCGGAATAAGTCGGCACCGTCGAGACGACCTCGAAGCGATCATCGCTGAAGTTCTGTCCGAGCAAGCGACCTGATTCGTCCGGCCCGTCGGGCATCATGTAGTGAATCGATTCGAGCATGCTCTTGCCGGCCTGGTACATCATGTCGAGCTCGATGACGGCGTGCTGGTAGTCGGTTGCCGCCTCCCAGGTGGCCCGGGGAGGGCGCGGCTGGGGGTGAAGCGCGAGCCAGTACTGCAGGCATTGCATGTCCGGATTGGCGCCCATCAAATAGTGGAGCGCCGTGCTTCCGGTGCGCACCATGCCGGTGATGATGATCGGGCGATTGATTTCGATGTCGGCCGAGTCGGGTTTCATCTCGAACCAGCGTTCGGTGTGGAGGCGCGCAGCGAGGAGCCCCACGGTTTGATAGACGGCGGTCATCCTGCCGATGTTGTGTAGGCGTGCCTCGTTGTCGTACGAATAGAGGATGCGGCGGAGGCCCTCGAGGTAGCTGGGGTCACCGAAGTTGTCGTAGCCATCGACCCCGCGAATCGCAATCTCGTGGAACTCCTCCTCTCGCGAGGCAAAGGATGCCTTGCTGAGCGGGTTGAAGTGCTTGAGCGCGTTCCGGAGGCTCACGGTCGGCCCTCCGGCCAGAGATAGCGGACCAACGGCATGAGCGCGGCGCGGGCTGTGCTGAGCGCGGCTTCTTTGGGGCCGCCGGGGAGCACGCCGATCTTCAGAATGATCGAATCGTCCGCGACCTCGATCCCGGTCACGCCAACGTAGCTCGTGGCCGCCGCGATGGCGGCGCGCAGTGTCTCGTCGCGTGCGATGGCCGGCACTTTCATCAAGTCGACGACGACGCTCTGACCTCGGGCCTCGACCACCATGTCCGGCAGCGAGATCATGTTTCCGATCAAGGTGGCCGGATTGCCGGTGTCGATCATCCCCGTGCGAATCGCGTCGGCGAGAGGTCCGGGCGCGTCGTCGTCGGTCGCGAGCGCCACTTCGCTCAAGCGGATCCGAACTGTGCGCTGCTCCCCTTTCACTTCGACCCCCTCGGCCGCGATCCTGGCCGAAAAGGCGATCGGTGCGCCGAGCGCATGGGCTCTGCCGCGGACGCGAAGCCCAGGAGGGGCTTCTGCGATGTCGAGCTCGAACCTCTCGGAGATGCCAATGAGGCGCTGGCGCACAGCGGAGAGCGGAATCGAGATGCGACCGCCGAGCGCCCGCATCATCAATCGAAGCGCCTGCGCGGGCTCCACTCGTACTCCCGTGGTCATCGGCAGCGGCTACGATGACACGAAAGGCGAGCTCCCTCATCCAATTTCGGCCCGATCCGTGACACGATAGCCGCCATGCCGTTTCGTATCTTCACTCTGGCCTCAGCGTGCCTTTTCCTCGCCTGCCAGTCAGAAAGAGAGGTTGGCCCGCATTCACTGCAAGAGTCGGACCCAAGCGTCAGCGCCGCGATCGAGCGAATGGACGAAGAGTTTCGTCGTGAAGTCTACGAAGTGACGGACGGTGTGTACCAGGCGGTCGGGTACGGGATCGCGAACTCGATGATGATCGAGGGTGATGCGTGTGTGTTCATCGTCGACGTCATGGGCGCCATGGAAACCGCCTCGAATGTGCATGCAGCGTTCACCAAGATCACGGACAAGCCGATCGGCGCGCTGATCTATACGCACAATCATGCCGATCATGTGATGGG
>JAHEEE010000120.1 GCA_024640845.1 Myxococcales bacterium
CGCCCGAGGCGAGGCTTGCGTGGCCCGACCCTCCCTGTTCTTCCGGCCACCTTTGCAAGCCGAGCCGTCCCGTGAAACCCCCATCGTGTTTTTCCGAGCCCCGTGTGCACCTCGACGCCCGGGCGTCCCGCATCTGCGCGTCGCGAGCGAGTCTACGGGCCGTTGGACTATTTCACGATCTCGTATTCCGCGGGTTTGAAGTGTCTGGCTCGAAGCACGTATTCCGCTGCGAAGCCCGGGTAGAGTGAGTGGTTGCTACCGTCTGGGTTTAGGTACCAGCTCTTGCAGCCGCCCCACACCATGTGCTTCATCCGCTTCTGAATCCCTTCATTGTAGCGGTCCTGCACGTCCTGTCGGATCTCCACGTACTTCAGACCCTCGTTTCGAATCCTTTGAATCGCTTCGATGGCGTGCGCGATCTGCGCCTCGGTGTAGACGAGCACCGAGGTGTGGCCCGGACCTGTGTTGGGACCCATCAGAATGAACCAGTTCGGGAAGCCGGCCACGGTCATACCTTTGTATGCGACGGCGCCCCCTGACCACGCGTCATCGAGCGTCTTGCCCTCGCGACCGATGATCGGGAAGGGCGCCGTTACGAGGCCAAGCTTGAATCCGGTAGCGAGGACGATCGCATCCGCTTCGTGCAGCCTGCCGTCCTTCGTACGAACCCCCTTGGCCTCGATCCGCTCGATCGTGTCGGTCACGAGCTCGACGTCCGACCGCTCGAAGGTCGCCCAATAGTCGTCGGAGACCAGTACGCGTTTGCATCCGAACTGGAACGTCGGGGTCAGCTTCTTTCGGAGCTCCGGGTCTTTGACCTGCCGGCGAAGGTTCCACTTGGACAGCAAGACGCCGATCAACGAAAGGAGCTTCGAGTTGTAGAACACGATGGGCCCGCGAATCTCGCTCACCCAGTACTTCACGAAACGGCTTGCTCGAAGAAGGAACGGAAACCGCGCCAAGAGCTTCTTTAGCCACTTCGGGTAGAACGCGTCGAACTTGGCGACGACCCAGGCTGGGGTGCGCTGAAACACCGTGAGGAAGGCGACGATGGGCGCGATCGCGGGCACCACCTGAACGGCGCTGGCCCCCGTGCCGATCACGGACACCTGCTTGCCGCTGAGGTCGACTTCGTGATTCCAGCGGGCGGTATGCATCATCTCCCCCTCGAACTCGCTCATCCCTGGGATCTCGGGATAGGCAGGGTCAACGAGGCCTCCGACCCCCGCGATCACGACCCGAGCGCTGAACTGGTCACCGAAACCCGTCTTCAGATGCCAGGCACCGGCATCTTCGTCGAAGCGCGCTTCCACGATCTCGGTGTCGAGTCGCATGTGCGCTCGAAGATCCCACTTGGCGACGACATCGAGCAGGTACGCCTGGATTTCACCGGAAGTGGCGTAGCGCTGACTCCAGTTCGGGTTCTGCTCGAACGACAACGAGTAGACGTGTGAAGGGACATCGCATGCTGCCCCCGGGTAGGTGTTGTCGCGCCAGGTGCCGCCGACCTCGCCGGCGCGCTCGAAGATCGTGAACGAATCGATGCCCGCTTGGAGCAATTGAATCGCAGCACCAATCCCCGCGAAGCCCGCCCCGATGATCGCGATCGGAAAGTCGCTCTCGTCTTGCACGGCCGGCAAGGTAGAGCAGCCTTCGCGCCAGCGCCAGCGCCAGCGCCAGAAGCGCTGCTCACCACGCGCGGATCCGGGAACGCCCTAGAGGGGGCTCCACTCGCACTCGCCCTCCCCAAAGATGTGACCTTGGGTGCCGAGCTGGGCGCGGATGAAGTCCCACGCGTCCTCGATCGGGGTGATCGGCCCGCCCGTGAGCTCGTAGACGCCCTCAGGTGGCGAGGGGAAGAGGCTTCCGACGTCCGTCGCTGCCTCGAAATCAGCTTGGGTGAGCAGGTCGTCCCCGTTGATGTCCTCGACATCCCAAAGCCACTGGGCGAGTCGCTGGACATTCCCCTCTTCTTCAGGGAACCCATTGAAGAAGATGTGGTCGCCGTGGAGCGTGATATCGACGCTCGAGTTGGCGCTGACGTTGACGCCAGGCTCCCGGCCTTCCACCGCGCAGGCGCTGTAGACCGTGGGCACATCCGCTTCGATCAAGAACTGCTTGGTCGCCCCGTCTGATACCTGTGTGATGGTGCCTTCGATGATGTAGCTCCATCCGCTCGCGACCATCGTATCGATGGCCTCTTGGGGAACGGAGTTGATGTTCACGACGCCAGCGTTCGGTTCCGGAGTCTCGAAGCCGAACTCCGTGTACTGACCCGTCGCGATCTTTTCGAAAGCGTCCAGTTGAGGCAGCGTGGTGGGGAGGCTCGTGAGATCGACGACGCCGACGACGTTGCTGCTCTGTGGATTGCTCCCATCGACTTGCGCCATACGCACGAAGCCGATGGTGACGATGTAGCGGTTGAACGCCACGTCGAACCCGTCGAGGATGTTCTCTTCTCCGGTTCCCGCTTGAATCCCATCGACGATCGTCTCCTCGGCTGCGATCAAGACCGACAAGTTGCCGTTGCCAGAGGCTCCGCCGTCGCTGCCACACCCCGCCATCGCGAGGGCAACGACAAGCACGGTTGGCAAACGCGATTCGACCCCGCCCTTGACCTCGTTGTTTGTCATCTCGATTCTCCCATGTTGGATACTTGCTGTTGTTCCGTGGCCGACGCGAGCCACGCGAAATCTGGCGGATCGTTGGTCGTCATCGAGATGACCAACGCGCTGTAATCAGGATCCCCCGGACCGAGGACGACCTGGCCGGATCCATCGTCGAGGGTCGCGAGGCGCCGGAAATCAACCGATTCCCACCATGCGTTCGGGTCGAACGTGACGCTGAGAGTCCGGGGCGCCGTCGTGATCTCTTGAAGCGTTCGAATGCCGTTGACCGCGGGCGTACCTGGGTTGACGACGAGGACATCGATGTTGGCTTCGAACGCATACGAGCTCGGGCATGCGTCCTGACCGGGACAGCAGGTCGCTGGGTCCTCTACGCACCCCGCCTCGCCGCGAAACCTGGCCGAGTGCCCCTGCGGTACGTAGCTTGGGCTCTCGAAGCGAACAACGGCAGGCCCTCCGGGCACGCCGGCCAGAGCCTCGGGAAGCGGTTCGGTCAAAAGCCAAACGATTCCGTAGTCGAAGAACGCAGTACGCACAGTGCCGGTCGTTCCGAAGAGTGAGCCGATCGGTTGCTGCGCTGGCTCCAAGCCGTCTAGCGTGGTTCCGTCGAGGTACTCGAGGACCGCGACTTCGCACCGGCTCGATAGCGCGCTGTCGGTGGTGCAGAAGTAGATCGGTCCGAAGCCGAGCGTCGCCTCGCTCAGGGTTACCTCCCAACCGCCTTTGGTGAAGGTTTCGGCAGAGGTACCCCGACCTTGAAAAGGAATCTCGACGAAGGAGCCGCCTGTCTGTCCGCAGCTCGCACAAAGGCCGCAGAAGATCGCGACGCTCAGCAGACGCCTCATAGTCGAATCCCGATGGTGAAAAGAAAGAAGCGAGGTCGTCCCGCACTGATGTGCCGCGCGGGAACACGAGAGCCCACCGACTGAGGATCCCAATCCGACACGAACACGAATTCGTTGCCAGCGTATTGCTTGTCGAGAAGATTGAAGACCTGAAAGCCGAGCTCTAGAAACCACCACGACAGGCCCGCTGAAAGGTCGAGCAAGGAGAATGGGTCGGCCCGCTGGGAGAAAGGCAAGGGCCGCGCGCCGATGAAGGTGTACGCGAGCCCGAGGCGACCGTGCAGCGGGTACTTCCCGAGCTCTGCGAGGTCTTCGTCGACTCCAACATCCAAGCGAACCACCCACGGCGGAACGAAAGGCAAGAGATCGCCCTCCTCGAGCGGCGGTGTCGGGTTTTCCACGGTCGGAGGCGGTGGGCCGTCGAGGATGGCGTTGACGTAGGTCACGGAAAGCGATCCTACGAGCCAGGAGAGCGGACGGGTCACACCATAGAACACGAAACCGGTCCTGCTCGTGGGCCCGATGTTCTCGAGCCGGCCTTCCGCTGCTTCGAAAAACACGTCGTTGTTCAGCCATGTCCGGTAGCCCGTCAGCGTGAGCTCGAGTTGCTCTTCCGGACCGATGCGAAAGCGCGCTCCGAAGTCGATCGAGCGAACCTTCGAGAAAGGTGCCGTCTCGCCGTCGACCAGCGTGAGTGCCTGGGGGGACCGAAACCCTTCGCCGTACGCCCCGATGATGTCGACCCAATCGGTCGGCTTGCCGGTGAGTGCCAGCCGCGGCCCTGCCACCACCCCAGCGGCAGTGCGACGATAGCCCGGGATGAAGCTTTCTTCTCGGAAATCCGGCACGAAGTTGCCGAGCTTGTCGTCGACGTCGAAGAAGAGCACGTCTGCACGCACACCACCTTTGACGTTGAAGAACCTGCTGAAGTCCCAATCGAGGTCGACCCACATGCCGATGTCCCCCTGCACGATGTTCGCGTTCACGCGCTCGTCCCAGGTTTGGTTGGCGGGTGCCTCGATCAGGTTCTGTTGCTGCGGATCGATGAGGTCCACCCGCGTCCAAATGCCCATCTCCACCGTGCCTTTTGCATTCTCGCCCGGTTCGAAACGTGCCGTTCGGTGGCGTGCGTTTCCGCCGAGCACCAAACGCCGGTCTCGTTGCTCGATTAGGTCTCCGCGCCCGACCCAGTCTGGGTTCACCTGAGAGCGTTCGAGAAAACCGGTGAAGTTCTGCTGGATCCGAAAGTCGAGGAGCTGAATCCACAGGTCGAAGCTGCTGTTCTTCTGGTTCTCGCCTCTCTGTTCTCCGCGAACACCGAGGATCGCGCCGGCGTTGTATGCGTTTTGCGCGCGCGCCGTTGCGTATGGGTAGACGTCGTAGAAGCCGACCGTTCCCGACTCGATGTCGTCGGCACGAAGGACCCCCGCCGAGTTGTAACGGGTTCCCCAGAACGACCCATGGAGTCGAAAGCGCCAATCGTTGCGGCCGAAGCCGACTTGAAACATCGCCGAGCCTTCGAGCCCGTCGCGGTTCTGGCCAAAGCCATCCGAGCGGCGAAACTGGAACGCGCCGAAGGTGTCGGGGTCCTTGTCTTTGGGTGCGAAGATGCCGACCTGGCGAAACGTGCCAAACGACCCAAGCTGGCTCTCGGCGTAGATACCCCGCTTTTCGACTCCGAGCTCGAACTTCACCGTGCCCGCGACGGCAAAGTCGCCCTGTGCCGGGTCGTACACACCCTCGATGACGCGGAGCTCGCGCACCACCTCCGGAATGATGAATCCGAGATAGGTGTAGCCCTGACCGTGAATGTTCGAGGGTTGGTTCAGAGGGACATCGCCGAGCAAGAGTTGGATGTCCTGGCCGTGTTCCGCGTTGAAGCCACGAAGGTAAAAGAATCCCCCCGCAGCGTCGCCCTCGACGTTCGCGACATAGAGGCCAGGGGCGCGTCGCAGGAGATCGTTCGCAGTGACGGCAGGCGCGGCATCGAGGATGTCGCGGTCGAGGGAGAAGTCGCTCGCACCGCGTCCCGCGCTCCGCAGCCGCTCCGCATCGATCTGCGCCGCCGTCCGAAAGTGCGGCTCGGCGCCAGGCCCAGCGACAGCGCTCGCGCCCGCGTCCGCGCCAGAAGCGGCGCCGGCGTATGCCCCCGTCTGATCGTGCACGCCGACCTCCGGTTCCTCGAAATGGACCGCGACACGAATCCGACTCGGCAGCGGAAGGCCGCCGCGGGTGGCGGGCTCGAAGGTCCACGTCTGAACCGCCTCGACCGCGGCAGCATCAAAATCGGATCCCGCGGAGTGCTCGACCACGATATCGGTGACTTTGGCGTCG
>JAHEEE010000121.1 GCA_024640845.1 Myxococcales bacterium
TGCGTGCGAAGATAAGACCGAACCGCGTCGACTGTCTGTTGGGGTGTGGGCATGACCGGGGGAGTCTAATGTTCGCGACGCCCCGCGTAAACGGTCAATTCTCCTCAAAGCTCGTTGGCCCGCAAAAACCCCGGCCTGTGCCGAGGTCGATGCACACGAATGGGGCTGGACACTGATTGACGATGTCGGGATTGCAGAGCTCCGCGCAGCACGTGGGACCCTCCATTCCCTGGCCCGAGCACATGCCGACCGGGTTGAACACACACACACCGCCCACCATGCACTCGATGCTGTAGTCGCAAGGGCTCCCCGTGACTCGCGGAATGATCTCGGAGCTTTCGATGTTGAGCGCACCCGGGAGGCAGACCCAGACGCCTTCCTCGCCGGCGCCGCCCACTCCACCGGCGCCGCCTTCGCCACCGACGCCGCCTTCGCCACCGACGCCGCCGCTGCCCGCCGCGCCGGGCTCGCCACCCATACCGCCCGCGCCCCCGAACCCGACCTCCGAGGATTGAAGGCATGCCTGGGCGTCCTCGCAGCGCACCACCTCGGGGCTGCACGTTTTCATGCAGAAGTTGCCGTAGACGGTCGCCGCGCAAACCGAGCCGTTGCCGCACTCCAATGACTGGAAGCACGCTCCGCCTTCGCCGACTTGCTTGGCGCATGCAAGAAAACCCACGGCCATCAAGGCAAGGAGCGGAAACAGGACTCGGATCCTCATCGAGACCGTATGTAGCAAGAGAGCCCTCTCGGGGCGATTTTTGTACACCCCGGGCTCATTGCGGGTGCGCGACCGTGCCTTTCGCATCCGCGGCGCGGTAGCGCTCGGCGCTCTCGTCGTAGACAAACAGCTCGACCCCGAAATCGAGCGGCTCGCTCTCGAGGATGGACTTGTCCGGGCGAAAGCCGTCGGTCATCGGGATGCGGTCCACGCGTTTCAACCAGGCGGGGCGCTCGCTCGGGTCCAATCCGGCCGCAAACTCGTTCCACGCCTGCAGGTCGATTCCGCGGTTGCCCTGGGTCGCGACCACCGCCACCGGGCGATCGACTCCGTCTTCCTCGACGCCGTACACCACCGTATGGCGGAGCGGTTCGAAGCGATAGAGGGCGTCTTCGATTGAACGCGTCGCCACCCGCCCGTGAGGCGTACGAAGCACCCGACTGACCCGGTCGACGAACCAGTAGTCTCCCTCGTCATCCCGCCGGAGGACATCCCACGTGATGAACCAGGTGTCGTCGGGTTGGAGCACGCCTCGGAGCAGACGCTTGCCCGCCTCGGCGCCACCCGTGAACCCGGCCAGCGGATGCTCGGCGTCGAGACGCGCCAAGAGCACGCCCTCCTCGCCCGCCTTGCAGCGTACCACTAGACCATGTTCGTCCCGGAGGAACTGTTCGCCATCGAAGTCGTATCGGCCGAGCTCGACCTCGGCGCTACCAGGAAGCGGTCGCCCGAGGGCGCCAACCTTTTCACCGGATGCGTTCGCCAACACCGCGTTGCCTTCCGTAGAGGCGTAGAATTCGAGGATCCCCACCGGCCCGAAACGTTCCACGACCTTTCGCCAGACGTCGCGGCGAAGTCCACTGCCCGCGAAGAGCCGAATCGGATTCTGATTGTCCGACGAAGAAGGCTGCGCGCGCAACAGCTCGCGCAGCATCTCGCCCGCATAGAACACGACCGTCGCACCATAGCGCCGAACGTCACCCCAGAACGCTTCGGGATCGAACTGTGTGGCCAGCGCCAAGCGGGACCCGCCGACCAAGCTGCCGCCAACGGTCACCAGCATCCCCGCGGGGTGATGGAGAGGAAGACAGCAATAGACAGTGTCGCGCGGTGACAGTGTGCACGCGGCGGCGGTGCCATATGCGGAAAACGCCCACCGCTGATTGGTGATCTTGGCGGCACGCGGCTTCTTCCCGCGGCCCGCGGTGAGCATGATGAGCCCGAGATCGCGGGCGCATCCCGGATTCGCCTCGTACCAGCCGGGTACCTCCACCACCTCGGGGTCGATGAGCTCCATGTCGACCACGCCGGGAGGCAGCACACGCTCTTCGTTGGCGCCCCCCAGCACGAGCACCCGATCCCAGAGCTCCTTTCCGAGCGCCGCGGTGTCCGGATCGGCGATGAGAAAGCGAGGCGCGGACGCGTGTATCGCCTCCTCCAGGGTCTCGCGCGAGCGGGCCGGACTCAGCAGGATCGGGACCGCGCCGAGGCGGCTCAACGCCGCGGTCACCGAGAGGTAGCTCGGCCTCGGCCCCATCAATACCGCGACGGCATCACCTCGGCTCACGCCACTGTAAATCAGCCCGCGCACGACATTGTCGACGCGACGATCGGCTTGCGCGTAGGAGAACGCGCGTCCCTCCCAAAGGAAGAAGGTGCCGTCCGGACGCAGCATCGCTTGCTCGGAGAGTGCGAGCCCGAGGCTGATGCGTGTGTCCGGTTTCATCTGCTGCAAGACACTCAAACGCGGAACTTGCCATCGGAAGCTGTCGAGTTGGTCAGTGAGGTCGGTCGTCGCGCGCCCAAGGCGCTGCCACCATGCGCCGACCGTGCCGGCAACGGTCTCGTAGAAGAGCCTCGTATCGAAGTCGACGTCTTCGAAGTCTGCCTCTTCGGGCTCCTCGAGCGGCGGCGGCGTTTGCAAAGCGGCGGGCTCCGGGCCGAAGCCCTCGCGCCACCTCACCCAGCTCGCCACGGTCGGCCAGGTAAACGACATCGCCTGCTTGCCGACCACGAGGCCGAAATGGCCGGCGCGCATGGACACTTCGAAGAGCTCGGCGTTTGGGGCGGCGCCGCGGATCGCACGAATGGCCGACTCGTTGGCAATCGTGTCTCGCTCGCCCACGAAGAACAGCACCGGGCACCGAATGTCGGTCAGCGTGACGGTGCGGCCGTCGATCACGAAACCGCCGGACAACATGCGGTTGTGCACGACGAACTCGTCGATGAACTTCTTGAGCGCGGGACCGGGCCATGCAACGAAACCTTCGCCACCGAGGAAGCGCCGGCGTGCCTCCCGTTTTTCGAGCGCCTGCCGGTCGTGCAACTTGCGGACGAAATCGACCAGCTGACCGACCTCTTTGTGCACGGCGAGAAGCTTGAAACCGGTGCTGGTAAGAAACCCTGGCAGACCCTCGAGCTTGTCGATTGGCGCGTCGATTGCTCCCTGGGCGAGCTCGAACATACGGCCCGCAATCGTGTCGTCGATCATCGGAAGGTTGCGGTGGATGTCGACGGGGCTGCCGAACGTCACGAGGGATGCGAGCCCCTCCGAGGCGCGATACGCGGCCACCTGGTACGCGAACATTCCGCCCTGTGAGTATCCCATGAGATGCACGTCGTGACCGGTGGTCTCCCGAACGAAGTCGACCGATTGGCTGACCGCTTTCACGTGGTCGTCGAGGGTCCGCTTCATGCCGCCCTCTTCCTCTTCTGGAGAGCCGAAGTCGATGACCCACACGTCGAGGCCAAGCTTGGTGAGGGCGCTAACGCCACTGATGTCGGGTGCGACGTCGTAGATCTCGGCGGTCACCATGAGGGGAGGGATCAGGAGAACGGGCGCGTCGACGGTGGGTCGGTGCTGGTCGCCACCGTACCTACGAAGCCGCGCGATCGAGAGCTGGTGCACGAACTTGTATGGCGCGTGCTCGGGGTCGGTGAATTGTCCAAGACGCGCGAGCTCGAGCGCGTTCTCGGTCGCCATCGCGATGCGGCGAAACGGGGCTCGCCAGCTTGATTTTCGCCTGGTTCTGGCCATCGGTTGGAAACTGACCCTAGCACCATGCGGCCGGGAATTGGAGCGCCCCGCCCGGCGTGTCACAACCCCCTCGTTCGATGACCCTCCTTGCCTCTCTCACGATGCCTCGCCTGAGCGACGAAGAACGCGCAGCGCTTCGACGTGTCGAAGGTGTTCTCGCGAGGCACCCGTACATGCGCGCAGCGCTCGGTGGATCGAGTGCTGTCGCCGTCGATCTCGAAAACGTCATGAGCGCAAGACTCGGCTTGTTGCACACCGAGGGCTTGAAACCCGGAAAGACAGGCGAGCTCGAACGCAAGCTCCGCGGCTGGGAAGCACGACTCGCGGACGCGGTCGCCGCCGAGCCGGACTCGGGGCAAACATTGCTTCGCTACGAGACCGCACTGCTGCTTCATCCCGCGCCCGATACCGACCAGTCGGCTGCGACTGTCTCGGCACGCCGCGCTCGCGCCACGTCCATGTGGGAGCAGTCACGCGCTCACCGCCCTGCGAAAGCGCTCTGGGCGGAGAAGCTCCAGCAGAACCGCGACTTCTTTCGACACGGCGCAATGCTTCCCTTTTATTGGGCGCGCCGGCATCGAATTCGCAAGCTGGTTCCGCGGGCCGTACTCGAGCACGATGCGCTTCGCGACACTTACTTTGCGATCGAGCAGATCGGACCGCTGGTAGACAATTTCGCGTTCCATGGCGCGGCAGGTCTTCAACTCTCTACCAAGGTCGGGTTGGCGGACATCGCGTTCCTCTATATGCAGCTCGCCGACGAGTTCCTCGACGAGCTGGCCGCCGCAGCAGGCGGTCACGACGCAGCGGGAAAAGTGGTGCGCGCAGTGTACCGCGCCGACATGTCGCAGCGACCGCTCTCGGACCTCACGCTCCAAAGCTTGCGACGCGAAGGCATCGACCCGGACGCTCACTTGACGAAGTTCGGACTCTCGCTCTCCGCGTTGTTCGGGCAGCTAGACGAGCTCGCTTGCGTCATCGACGATCTGCTCGAGGGAGCCGATGGGGGCATGATACACGCCGCCTACCTCTTTTTGCACCACTGCTTTCACACCTACCTCGACGAGGTCGAGCTCTGCGAAGCCTCGCCCGGGCGCCGTGCGGATCGGTTGCCTCTCCGAACCGCGGCGTGGCATTTCTATCGCAAGAACAACATGGTCATGATGCTCTGGCTGGATCTCCGGGCGCGCCTTCTTGGCCTGACACCGGCGGATCATGCGGACGCGATCCGCCGCTGGGGCTACCTACTCGCAGCGTTTCAGATCTTCGATGACCTCAAGGACATCGCTCTCGATCTTGGAAAGCAGCCGAGCTACCCGCTTCAGATCGCGGCAAACGACTTCCCCAACGAGTTCGCTTGGCTCGAGCGACGATTCGGCTCGGAACGCGCGCCCGTCACCCGCGATCAGGTGCTCGAGGTGAACCTCGGGGCGAGCCAAACGGTCGTGCAGTGCATGCAATGGAGCCGCCTGATCGCCCTCGCCCACTTCGACAATGCGCTGCTGTATGCGTGGGACCAACGGTGGCGTAAGAGCTGGACACGGCGACGGCGCTCTTTCAACCCAGTGGGTGCAACGATCGCCCCAGTCCGCATGCACGCGGTCGACCGACTGGTGCGAGTGCTTCTCGCAACTCGAGCTCACGATGACCGTGGAGCGATCGACGACGAACGGCTCGCGTTCGCACTCGATACAACCGCCTACGACGGATCGCGGCAGATATATCTCGCCCTCTTCCCGAACATCCGCGCGATGTACCGGTTTGCGACGCTCAGGATGTGGATGACCGCACAGGAGAAAGCGCATGCGGCAAGGCGCCTCTTGCGTCGCTACCCGCAAGCCCGTGTCAACGCCCTACTCGACCTCGCCGATGCTGATGTCGACCATCAGATCGCCAGCGATGGCCTCGAGGCTTTCTCGGAGTTGATCGAGGTTTAGCGTCTTCGGGACGCGCAGTCGTGCCGTCGCCTTGAACAACGTGTCGCCGGACCACGGCGCGCCCTCGCACTCCGTGTTGAGCTCGTC
>JAHEEE010000122.1 GCA_024640845.1 Myxococcales bacterium
AAAGGGTTTGGTTCTCGGCTCAACCGCGCGCTGATGCAGTTGATGCTCGACGTTCACACGTCCGAGCATGGCTACGAGGAAGTCTGGCCGCCGGTCCTGGTGAAAGACAGCGCGATGCGTGGCACGGGCCAACTTCCGAAATTCGCGCGAGACGCATTTCGTATTGCCAAAGATGAAGAGTGGGAAGCACAAGCTGAGGCGCAGGGGCATGACCTCTATCTAGTGCCGACGGCCGAGGTCCCGATCACGAACCTCCACGCCGACGAGATCATCCTCGAAGGCGAGCTCCCAATCGGCTACGCCGGCTACACGGCCTGCTTCCGAAGCGAGGCGGGGAGCTACGGCAAGGACACGCGTGGCATGATTCGCGTACACCAGTTCGACAAGGTCGAGCTCGTTCGCTTCTGTCATCCGGAGCAAGGCGAGTCCCAGCTCGAGGTGCTTACCGGGCATGCGGAAGCGATCCTGCAGAAGCTCGGGCTTCACTACCGCGTCGTGCAGCTCTGCGCCGGCGACATGGGTTTTGCGGCGCAGAAGTCGTACGACCTCGAGGTCTGGCTTCCCGCGCAGAACACGTACCGGGAGATTTCGAGCTGCTCGTGGTTCGGCGATTTTCAAGCCCGGCGCATGAAGGCTCGGTTTCGGCCGGAGCCCAAGGGAAAGCCTCGACTTCTGCACACTCTCAATGGCTCCGGACTCGCCATCGGCCGAACGCTGGTCGCGATTCTCGAGCAAAACCAACAGGCGGATGGCAGCGTGAAGGTCCCCGAGGCACTAGTGCCATACATGGGTGGCATCGAGCAGATCTTGCCGGCTTAGATGAGCAAGCTCGACATTCAGCGCGATGTTCCCCTCGCTCCGCTCACCACGCTCGGGCTAGGCGGCGCGGCCAAGTTCTTCATCCGGGTCGAGGACGAGCCCGGCCTGCTCGGCTCCCTCAACTGGGCTTCCGACCAAGGTGTTCGCACCGCGGTCCTCGGCGGCGGGTCCAACCTGATCGTGCCCGACGCAGGCTACGACGGATTGGTGATCCAAATGGGGATCGCCGCCCTCGATTTGTACGAGGACGGCCGTGCGCGCGTGGGCGCCGGCGTGCCCTGGGAGACCGTGGTCGACGCCGCCGTGTCTCGCGGATGGGCCGGTGTCGAGTGCCTGACGGGAATCCCCGGCTCGACGGGTGCGACGCCGATTCAAAACGTCGGCGCGTATGGGCAGGAGATCGCAGAGGTGATCGATTGCGTCCACGTGGTCCGACGCGACTCGCTTCAGTCCGAAGTGCTCGCTGCCGCCGAGTGCGGTTTCAGCTATCGCGACAGCCTCTTCAGGCGGCGGCCCGAACGCTTCATCGTCACCGCAGTCGAGCTCGTTTTGCGTCCCGGCGGCCGAGCGACGATCCGCTACGCCGAGCTCGAGCAACACCTTGGCCATGGGGCTTCGCTCGACCAGGTCCGAGACGCAGTCCTCGATCTACGCCGCCGAAAGTCCATGGTCATCGACCCGAGCGATCCGAACCGTCGCAGCGCGGGCTCGTTCTTCCTCAATCCGATCGTTGACTCCGCCGAAGCGGACCGTCTCGCAGAGAAGGCCGCCAAGGACGGTATCGTCGACTCACCGAGCGAGGTTCCGCGTTATCCGGCGGACGGCGATCGAACCAAGCTGGCGGCCGGCTGGCTCATCGAAAAGTCGGG
The DNA here is from genome assembly GCA_024640845.1 of Myxococcales bacterium. GTDB lineage: Bacteria > Myxococcota_A > Polyangia > Polyangiales > Houyiibacteriaceae > SG8-38. Next base: position 1,689 of record JAHEEE010000122.1, read on the forward strand.
AATCGCCAAGGGGACGCGCCGCGGCCCCATTGGCGTGTCGACCAAGCACGCGCTTGCCCTGGTGCACCACGGCGGCGGGACGGCCTCCGAGCTCCTTGCGTTCGCCGCGGAGATCCAACGCCGGGTGCACGATCGCTTCGGCGTGACGCTCGAACGAGAGCCGCGGCTCCTCGAATAGCGCTACTCTGCGGCGAACGGGTCGCTGTATGCGGGATTGGTCAGCAGGTCTTCGTCGGTCAGCGCGTTCAGGAAGGCGATCAGGTCGGCCTTCTCTTGCTGGGTGATCTGAAATCCGTTGAGCAACGAGTTCTTGTTCGGGTTCAGCATGCCATCACCCGCGTTCGGGCCGCTCTCGATCAGCCGACCGCCCCTCGCGTAGTGGTCGAGCACCTCTTCGAGGGTTTGGATCGAGCCATCGTGCATGTACGGAGCGGTGAGAGCGACGTTCCGCAGGCTGGGCGGCTTGAAGCGGCCTTTGTCGGCCGGGTCGCCGGTCAAGTCATACAGGCCCTGGTTGCCGGCTGGGTAGCTGCCGTCTTCGTCGAGGTTGTAGAGGCCATTGTTCATGAAGAACTTCTGGTCGAACACCTGACCCTCGTCATCGGACGACTGCGAGAACAAGAAGCCGCCATGGCAGTGGAAGCACTCGAAGGCGTCCTCGACGCCCGCCTCATTGGTGCCGCCGAAGAAGAGAGCCATCCCGCGCTGCTCGGACTCGTTCAACGCCGTACGGTCGCCCGCCTGCCAGCGGTCGACTTTCGAACCGAAGCTCAGCACCGAGCGTTGAAATGCCGCGATTGCCTTCGTGATGCTGTCGACCGTGATTGGATCGGCCTCGTCGGGGAAGGCGTCGGCGAACATCGGGGGGTAGCGTGGGTCATCGCGCATGCGCCGAAGGAGCTCGTTTTCCATGTTCGCCATGCCTAGCTCCACCGGATTCTCGCCGAACATGGGGACCAGGGCCTGCCTCTCCAGGCGAACGAGCGCCTCGTTGGCCCAGGTGAGCGACGCCGCGTACGCGACGTTCGCGATGCTCATCGAGCTCCGCGGGTGGAGCTCTCCCGTCGAACCCTCGGCTCGGGCGAGCCCATCGGTAAACGCGAGCTCCTGTTGATGGCAGCTTCCACAGCTCTGCGTCTGGTTAGCCGAGAGCTGCTTGTCGTAGAACAGGAACCGCCCAAGCTCCACCTTCGCCGGGGTCATGGGATTGTCCTCGGGGATCCGGGGCAGCGGGACGGTGTCCGGGATGTCCCAAACCCATTCCTCGGGCGCGGATGCGGCGTCGCTACTGCCGCATCCGGCCCCGAGCAGGATCAAGAAAAGAATGAGAGGGACGTTTCGCATTGGGAGGTGGGATGAAGGGTGGGTTAAGTCGGTCGAAGCTTAGTCGACCGAGAAGAAGATTTGCGCACCTGATGGGGCGTTCCCTGCAAATGGAAGGCCCAGGTTGTTGAACAGCGGCGCGCAATCGCTATCGGCAGGACCTCCCATGCAGCCGACCGGGGTTCCGGACTGGTTCTCGTCGAGGGCTGCACCTTCGACGAGCGCCGCGAGGTCTGCGACGACCGTATCGCTCTCCGGGGCGAAGCTCTCGAGCTCGACCTCGGTGCGGTTCGGGGCGCTGCACGCCGTAGTGCCGCCTGATAACTGGTCCCCGTCGCAGCCTGTGCTCCCGAGATGCATGCGCCAGTCGGTCGGGCTGAGGGTGCCGGAATCAATGCGAAGGAACTTGAAGCCGCCCTGCCAGTCCCAGTGCATCGACGTCAGGTTCAAAGGCGACGGCGCCGTTGAAGGGTTGTCGTGATTCGCTTCGAATGGAACGCCCATCTCGAAGCGAATGCCCTCGTAGGAGCCCGTAGGAACCGTTCCAGTGACAGTCGTGTTCATCGGCTCGGTGCCGAGGTCGGTGCATCCGTCTTCGAAGTCGATGAGGGTCGCGCCCTCGGCCTGCCAATCGTTTTCGGTGAGTGCGACTGGGACGTAGTCGCCGGACTGGTTCTTGAGCTCGACGCTCTGCACGTAGAACCGGAAGTCGCTGATCTCGAGCGAGGAGTCATCAGCCCCGAGGTTGTCGTAGGTCTCACCGCAGACGAACGGCTCCGTGCCGACCACGCCGGCAAACCTAATCGTCACCTCCTGGGTCCCATCGCCGCCGTCGTCGCTACAACCGAGGCTCGCGACGCTCGCGACGCAAAGCGCTCCCAACATGATTTCTCGTCTCTTCATTCGTTCTTACTCCGCGGTCTCTAGAGTCCGTTCTGCTCGTTGGAAAGAACAGCTCGCAACGACGACCGTACGTTTTCGGTTATCTGTTGTTGCACCGCGTCCGAAGATTGCAGTGCAAAATCAATACCATCGAACCAGCTCGTGTGGTCGATTTGGATGGAAACGGTCTCGAGGACCGGGCCGTCGAACACGAGCGGGCGATCGAATCGCATCTCGCAATCGAAAATCTCCCAGATCTGGGCCCGGAGCGGAGACGTCTCGCCGCTCAGCGTGTCGACGACCTGTCCTGCAACGAGGACGGTGTGCTGCATCATTTCGAGGGTTTCGTCGTTCAAACCCGCCGCGTCCGGGTCCGCCGGCATTCCAAGTACGCGCATGCCGCAGTACCGACCGGGCGGGGGTTTCAGGGTCCCCGCGAACTCGGGTGTTCCCGCGCTTTCCATCAGGTCGATGACCAGAGGCACACCGAGGCTCGTCGGTGTGTCGAGGACGTGGGCTTTGGCTCGGGCTGGGGTGAAAAGCCGCCAGAGGTCTGCGACAAAATTGTCGCACCGGAGCAACTCGACCTTCCCCACGACGATCAGCGCCCGGTCGAGCGAAACGCGATAGCCCATGTCCGTTCGGATTTGCGCGGGCGTCGCCTCGGGCTGATACGCGACGTCGACCTCGATGCCGTCGGTGACCCGCATGCAGTGCGGAAGCGAGACCGCCGCGAACAACGCAAGAGCAGTGAGCCGTCTAAATGTCATAGATCAGCCCTGCCGTGAACGCGAAACCCTCGCGATGGGTGCCGTCGAGCTGTTGGACCATGGGAAGCGCCGCCGTGGCGTGCACCATGATCCTTTCCTGCGGAAGCCCAACGATACCGAGCGTGCCGTAGGTGATGTGGCCGCCGGTGTTGGGATCGCGAACGCCTCCGATGTATCCGGGACCGTCGACACGGAACTCGACGCCCAACTGGAACGCGAGAAAGGTCCACGGCTGGTATTGTCCGAGCAGCGTTTGCCGGAAGCTCGTGCTGGCGCGCGTGTTCGCGGTGCCGGTCGTTGGGAAGATCCCCATCGACGACACGAAGAGCGACCACGGGTTCATGAACATCGCGTAAGAGGCACCCGCGACCGGGTCCCAGGAGCCGGTGCCCACTTGGAACTCGAGGGGCAGGGGCTGACCGGATTGGTCATACTCGATCGTACTGGTCGGGAACTCGAGGCCGCCGATCAGGCTGACGAGGTGGCGAGGTGCGAACTTCCGGTCGCGCCACACGACCCCGCGCACGCGCAGGTCCAAGTCTCCCGGGGCCCAAACGCTCGCCTCGGCGAGATTCACTTCGGTAATGAGCCGGTGAACCAGCGGCATCATCAGCGACAAGGTCACTCGAGCCGTAGGCGAGTAGGCGGCTGCAAGCTCCATGCGTTGCTCCGAGAGCCTGAGCTTGTCGACCTCGCTTTCGCCAATGCTGTCGTTCCGAGAGCGCACGGCCGCCGACGTCCGCACGCGGTGGGCTTTCGGCTGCTCGAAGCCGACGACGGTCAGCGTTGGGTCCCCGACCGAGCACGTGCCACATGCGGACGCACCCGAAGCCATCCACATCGGCGCCACGAGCGCCGCGATCGCCCAACAACCCTTCACCGCCCGGAGCTTAGGTCTGGGAGCCGGGAGGCTGTACGTGGCAAATCGTCGCAGCGCGAAGCCCCCTGCAGGCGAAGCTTCTTTGAGGGGACTAGCGGCGGGTTGGGAATTTCGCGAGCTTGCGTTGGAGCGAGCGCCGGTGAATACCCAATCGTTCCGCGGCCTTGGTGATGTTCCCGTCGCAGTCCGTCAGCACGCGCTGGATGTGCTC
>JAHEEE010000123.1 GCA_024640845.1 Myxococcales bacterium
AGCTCGCTGTTCGTATAAATGGAGCAATAGAGAATGGAAACGACGACGTTGCAGGCTGAGGTCCGCGATTCACGCGGAAAGGGGCCAGCGCGTCGGCTGCGTGCTCAAGGAAAAATCCCGGGCGTCTTCTACGGCCCGGGAGTCGAGCCTACGCCGCTGACCCTGTCCCCCAAAGAGTTGAGAAAAGCGCTTCGAGGCGAGAGAGGGCGAAACGTGGTGTTCAAGCTGTCGGTTGGCGGCAAGGACGAGCTCGCGATGGTCAAGGACGTGACCACGGATCCAGTCTCGCAGGAGCTCCTGCATGTCGACTTGTACCGGGTCTTCGAAGACAAGGTTCTCGAAATCGAGGTGCCGTTTCACACGCGCGGCAGGGCTCAAGGCGTGGTCATGGGCGGGGTGCTCAACGTGACTCGGCGAACGCTGCCTGTGCGGACGAAGCCTGCCAATATTCCAGTGTCGATCGACGTCAACGTGACCCATCTCAATCTCAAGGACACGATTTCAGTCGAGCAGGTCCCGCTACCCGAAGGCGTCGAGTGCACTCTCGCACCGAAGCTCACGCTGGTGATCATCCTGGAGCCGCGCAAAGCGACCGCTGCTGAAGAGGCAGAAGACGCCGCAGCGGCGGCTGCAGCCGCGCCTGCACCTGCCGAGGGCGCGGCCGACAAGACCGAGAGCTGAGCGCGACGCGGGCCGTGAGCACGCACCTCATCGCTGGCCTCGGAAACCCGGGGCCGAAGTATGCCGGCAATCGCCACAATGTTGGATTCATGGTGGTCGACGAGCTCCGGCGGCGGTGGGGTGCGCCTGACTTTCGGGACAAGTTCAAGGGCGAGTTCACCAAAGTCAGGCTCGGCGGTGACGATGTCGTGTTGCTGAAACCGTTGACGTACATGAATCTGAGCGGCGAATCCGTGCAGGCCGCCATGCGCTTTTTCAAAGTGCCATTGGAACGCCTCATTTGCGTCCACGATGAGCTCGACCTCGAGTTCGGGGTCGTCCGGCTCAAGATCGGCGGCGGGACTGCGGGGCATAACGGCCTCCGCTCCATGGTCCAGCATGCTGGTGGCGCGGACTTTGTGCGCTGCCGGATTGGGATAGGGCGACCGCGGCACGGCCGACCTGAGCAGTATGTCCTCAGTGATTTCAGCAGCTTGGAGCGGGTCGAGCTCGGCATGGTGCTCGAGCTTGCTGCGGACATGGTCGAGACGAGCGTGCGAGACGGTGCGCGGGCGGCGATGAATCGACATCACAGCCGATCCTGAGCGCTGGCGCGGGCGCCAAGATCGGCTATGCCTCGGCCTTCCTCGCTCCAGCCATGCGCTGGGGCCGAACAGACCGGGAGGAGAACATGGCAACTGCAACGGCGGCGCCCGCCAAGAAATGGGCCCGCGAATACGAGACGATCTACATCCTTCGGCACGACGTCGACAATGACGTGGCTGAGAAGGTGGTCGACCGAGCCAGGGACGTGATCAAACGGCTCGACGGCACGCTGACCAAACTGGACAACTGGGGCAAGCGCAAGCTCGCCTATCCGATCCAGAAGAACAGTCGCGGGATTTTCGTGTACTTGAAGTACGTCGGGTTCAGCGACCTCGTCGCCGAGCTCGAGCGTAATCTGCGACTGCTCGACGAGGTGGTGCGGTTCCAGACCGTGCTCCTCGAAGAGGACATCGACCCAGCCTCGGTCGCCGTCGATCCCGACGAGGTGCAGTACCTGCACGTCGAGGAAGAGGAAGAAGCCGAGGACGCCGATCTCGAGCGCGCCCGGAGCCTAGGGATGGCGCCCCGCACGCAGCGGGAGTACCCGTCTGACGAGGCTTCGGAGGCTAAAGACGACGATGACGACGACGCTGGGGACGACGACGCGAAGACCGACGCTGGGGACGACGACGCGAAGACCGACGCTGGCACCGACACCGAGGCTGCTCCGGACGACGACACCAAGGAGAAGGACTGATCCATGGCTGACGACATTCGACAAGACTTCGATGTGGAAGGCGGCCGCGGTCGTCGCGGCGGGCGCAAAAAGGCGCCGGCCCTCTCGCTCCCACCTGACCACAAATTCGACTATAAAGATCCGCAGCAGCTTCGGCATTTCATCACGGACCGAGGCAAGATCGTGCCGCGCCGCATCAGCGGCCTGACCGCCAAGCAGCAGCGCGATCTGACCCGCGCGATCAAGCGAGCCCGCAATATTGCGTTGCTCCCTTACACGGCGACGAAGTGAGGTAGCGTCATGGCATCCACAGTCGAAGTCGTACTCAAAGAAAACCTCGAGCATCTCGGCTCGATCGGCGACGTGGTGAAGGTTCGCCGGGGCTATGCCAGGAACTTCCTTCTGCCTCGCGGGCTTGCAGTGGTCGCCAGCCGCGGGAACGTGAAGCAGGTCGAGCACGAAAAAGCCGTGCAAGCGCAGCGTATCGCAAAGCTTCGCGCCCAACAGGAAGACGTCGTGGAGCAGCTTTCCAAGGTCATCGTGATGGTAGCCAAGGAAGCAGGCGAAGACGGGAAGCTCTTCGGCTCGGTCACCTCGAGCGAAGTGCTCGAAGGCCTGGAGGCCAAGGGCGTGGAGCTGGAGCTCGACAAGAAGAAGCTCGTGATGCCGGAGAAGACCATCAAAGAGGTCGGCAGCTACGAGATTGGCGTGAAGCTACCGTATGGCTTGACGGCCACCATCAAGCTGGAAGTCAAGACCAAAGCCTAGCGCGGCAGCGCGGGGATCTTTTCGCCCGTGGCCGGCTTACCTCCTCGTTCACTCCCTGCGAGGTACGGACGTACCTCTCAGTCGCTCTCTGCGGGGGCGCTCGGCCACGAACGAAAATCTCTCGCGCGCTTGGGCAGCGGGTTGCCGTAATATCGCTTCCTCAGCGTCGTCGCAGGGGGTACAACTGTCGCTCTAGGGGAGGCGAGTTATTAGTTCACCGCAACAGTCCGGTCAGGTACCCCCGAACGCTCTTGAAGCGGAGCGCGCGGTACTCGGCGGCATTCTGCTGGAGAACGACGCAATTAACGTCGTTCTCGAGGAGTTGTCCGCCGAGGACTTCTACAGCGAGGCAAACAGCAAGATCTTCGAGGCAATGACCGAGCTCTTTCGCCGGAGCCAGCCGGTCGACCACGTCACCCTGCGCGAATCGCTGGTGCACAGCGCTAAGCTCGCGTCCGTTGGAGGCGATGAGTATCTGCTTTCGCTGAGCAACACGATCCCGAGCGTCTCGAACATTCAGGCGCACGCCCGGATCATCCGGGAGAAGTCGGTCGTCCGCGCTTTGATCCGCTCGTGCCACGAGGTCGTCTCGCGCGGCTACGGTGACTATGGGCCTTTCGAGGAGTTCCTCGACGAATCCGAGTCGTCGATCTTCGCGGTCGCCAAGGAGCGCGCCCGCAATCCCTACGAGCACGTGAAAGACGTGGTCATGCGGACCTTCCAGGAGATCCACGAGACGGCCAACCGAGGCGAGGCGATCACCGGCCTCCCGACCGGCTTCAAGCAGCTCGACAAGATGACGGCCGGAATGCACGCGGGCGACCTCATCATCGTCGCCGGTCGTCCAGGCATGGGCAAGACATCATTCGCGCTGAACGTGGCACACAATGCTTGCGACAAGGCCAAGGCGCCCGTGGCGGTGTTCTCGCTCGAGATGCCCAAGGGGCAGCTCGTCCGGCGTCTTCTAGGCAGCGAGGCCCGAGTCGACGGCAATCGCATTCGTACCGGTCAACTCCACAAAGACGACTGGCCGAAGCTCGCAGACGCAGCCGGCACCCTCAGTGAAATGCCCATCTGGATCGACGATACGCCCGCGATCACCATGCTCGAGCTTCGCGCCAAGGCGCGCCGCCTCAAGTCCGAGATCGGGCTTGCCATGATCGTGGTCGACTACCTGCAGCTCATGCGCTCGGGGTCGCGAAACGATTCTCGCGAGCAGGAGATCAGCGAAATCAGCCGAAGCTTGAAGGCCCTCGCCAAGGAGCTGGAGATGCCGGTCATTGCGCTCTCGCAGCTCAACCGAGGAGTCGAGTCCCGCGGAGTGAAGGACAAACGCCCGCAGCTCTCCGATCTCCGTGAGTCCGGCGCCATCGAACAGGACGCCGACACGATTTGGTTCATCTATCGCGACGAGGTCTACAATCGCGAGAGCGATGACCGTGGTATCGCGGAGATCATCATCGGCAAACAGCGCGCGGGCCCCACGGGCACCTGCCGCGTCCGCTTCTTCAACGAGTACACTCGCTTCGATGACCTGGCGGAGTCCGACTACTACGGCGGGGCATCCCCTGGGGCGGCGGATTTCATGGACAACTAGGGCCTCGTGCAAGCCCCTGGACTCAAAGGTCCTTCACTTCGCCAATGAGCCCCTGCAGCACCTTCTTCGCGTCGCCGAAGATCATCATCGTGTTGTCGTACTCGAAGAGCTCGTTTTTGATGCCGGCGTAGCCGGGGCTGAGGCTTCGTTTCACCACGAACACCGAGCGGGCTTCGTGGGCGTTGAGGATCGGCATGCCCGCGATGGGGCTCGTCGGATCCTTGGTGGCGGCCGGGTTCACGACGTCGTTCGCACCTAGGATGATCACGACGTCGGTGCTCTTGAACTCGGGGTTGATTTCGTCCATCTCGAGGAGCTCCTCGTAGGGGACGTCAGCCTCCGCTAGAAGCACGTTCATGTGGCCTGGCATGCGGCCGGCGACCGGGTGAATCGCGTAGGTCACCTTGGTGCCGCGCGCCTTGAGCAGATCCGCGAGCTCGCGCACCGCGTGCTGCGCCTGCGCGACTGCCAAACCATAGCCCGGGATGATGATCACCGACTCGGCGTCTTCGAGCACCATCGCGGCTTCTTCGGGACCGCAGGAGGTGACGCCGGTGTACTCGTCGCTTCCGCCGCCGCCTGCGCCATCTGCGACGCCGAAGCCGCCGACGAGTACGTTGAGGAGAGAGCGGTTCATCGCCACGCACATGATTTGCGTCAAGATCAGACCCGCCGCGCCGACCATCGCGCCTGCAATGATGAGAAGCGGGTTGCCGATGACGAAACCAGCCATCGATGCTGCCACGCCCGAATACGAGTTGAGGAGTGAGACGACGACCGGCATGTCGGCGCCGCCGATGGGAATCGTCAGGAGGATGCCGAGGACGAGCGAGACAGCGGCCAGCAGGAGCACCCAGATGATCGAGTCCGGGCCACCCGCTAGCACCGCAAGCGCGCCGAAGACGATCGACGCGGCCAGAAGCCCAAAGGTGATGAAATGGCGGGCCGGTAGAAGAATCGGCTGCCCCTTCTTGAGGCTCCCCTGGAGCTTCATGAGGGCGACAATGCTGCCGGTGAACGTGATGCCGCCGATCAGGACCGACAGCATCACCGTGATGGCTTCGTCCGTACCGAGCGTCTCGTAGACCGTGGCCGTGACGCCGCCTTGGACCACGAGCCGCCAGTAGACCGATGTCGCCACCAACGCCGAGGCGATGCCGCCGAAGCCGTTGAAGAGCGCGACCATCTCCGGCATCGAGGTCATTTGCACGCGGATCGCAAAGGCAGCGCCGATGATCGTGCCGAGCGCCATGCCGCCAATGATCCAGCGGTAGTCGACGGTGCCGAGCTCGAGGAGCGCACCGACGAT
>JAHEEE010000124.1 GCA_024640845.1 Myxococcales bacterium
ATCGGAAAGATCGACTGGTCAGCCTTGTAGCTGGTCTTGAACTGGCCTACTTCGCGATAGAACATCTGTCAGTCTTCCAATCTCAAATGCGCTCGATGATCTTTTCGCCGAACAGCCCTTGTGGCCTGAACAGCAAGAAGATCAGCGCGATCACGTAGGCGAACCAGCCTTCGACGCCACTGCCCAGAAGGCTTCCCCAGTAAATCTCGAAAAGCTTCTCGCCGAAGCCGATGATGAGGCCGCCGATGATAGCGCCAGGAATGGAGGTGAAGCCGCCGATGATCAGCACCGGCAGCGCCTTCAGCGCCACGATCTGCAGCGCGAACGAAACGTCCGACTTGGCGCCCCACATGATGCCAGTGGCCAACGCCACGATGCCGGCCGCAAACCACACGATGGCCCAGATCTGGTTGAGCGAAATGCCCACCGACAGCGCCGCCTGGTGATCGTCCGCGACCGCGCGCAGGGCGCGACCGATGCGGGTCTTGTTGAAGAATATCGCCAGGCCCGTCACCAGCACGATGGCCATGACCACCGCCGCCACGTCGAGATGCTCGATGATGACCAGTCCGCCAAACGGCTCGAAGCTCGTCGAGCCCGAGGGCAGGCCCAGCTCTTCGGTAATCATCTTCTTCGGCTCGCCGCCGAAGATCGACTCGCCCAGACCGATCAGGAAGTAGGTCAGCCCGATGGTTGCCATGAACAGGATGATGTCCGGCTGATTGACAAGCTTGCGCAACACCACTCGCTCCACCCCGATGGCCAGCAGCGCCATGACGCCGATGGTGGCGATAAGCGCCAGCCACGCCGGCAGGCCGAGATTGTAAAGGCCCACCAGCGTCAGCGCGGCGAACACCACCATGATGCCCTGGGCAAAGTTGAACACGCCTGACGCCTTGAAGATCAGCACGAAGCCAAGCGCGATCAGCGAATAGAGCGTTCCCCCCACGAAGCCAGACCACAGCACCTGCAGCAGGAAATCCGGCGCGTTGCCCATCTGGACGAACGGATCGATGAAGATGTTGTAGAGAATGTCCACGTTTCCCGTTCCCCTGCCTCTAGTGCGCCACGCCGAGATAGGCGTCGATCACGTCCTGGTTGGCGCTTACCTCTTCCGGCGTTCCGTCGGCGATCTTCTCGCCATGGTCGAGCACGACAACGCGCGTCGACAGGTCCATCACCACGCCCATGTCGTGTTCGATCAACGCGATGGTGGTTCCAAACTGATCATTCACATCGAGGATGAAGCGGGACATGTCCTCCTTCTCCTCGAGGTTCATGCCCGCCATCGGCTCGTCCAGCAGCAGCAGTTCCGGCTCCATGGCGAGCGCACGGGCAAGCTCCACGCGCTTCTGCAGGCCATAGGGCAGCCGCCCGACGGGCGTGCGCCGGATGTGCTGGATTTCGAGGAAGTCGATGATCTCCTCGACCTTGTGGCGGTGCTCGATCTCCTCGTCCAGCGCCGGGCCGAAGCGCAGCATCTGCCAGAAGAAGTTCTTGTGCATCTTGAGCGTCCGTCCCGACATGATGTTGTCAAGCGTGGACATGCCGCGGAACAGCGCCACGTTCTGGAAGGTGCGCGCAATGCCCTGGCTGGCCGCCACGTAGGGACGCATGGCCGAACGTGTCTCGCCCTTGAAGGTAATCTCGCCAACTTGCGGGTGATAGAAGCCGTTGATAACGTTGAGCATCGAAGTCTTGCCAGCACCGTTGGGGCCGATAATCGCGCGGATCTCGCCCTTGTTGATGTTGAAGCTGACGTCCTTGATGGCCTGCACGCCGCCAAATGACAGCGACACGTTCTTCACGTCGAGCAGCACTTCCTGTGCAGCCGGCTTGCTGGCAGCAGTGCCGGTGGGAGCAACAGCCATATTCATTCCGCAGCCTCCCTAAACGCCACGTCGCCGGCGCCATAGCGCTTCATGTCGCGGATTTCCACGTTGCCTTCGATGGCTCCGCGTCGGCCGTCCTCGAAGGTCACTTCTGTCTTGATCTTCTGTCGTTTGACGGACGGGTCGTAGAGCGCATCGATCAGCACCGCATAGCGCTCGTTTATCAGCGAGCGGCGCACCTTGGCCGTGCGGGTGATCTCACCGTCGTCCGGATCGAGTTCCTTGTGCAGGATCAGGAAGCGTGCAATCTGCGCGCCTGCCACCCGCTCTTCGCCGGCAAGCTCCCGGTTCACCTCGTTCACGTGGGCCTCGATCATCTTGTAGACTTCCGGGTGACCAGCCAGTTCCTGGTAGCTCGCGTAGACCACGTTATTGCGCTCAGCCCACGAGCCGACCGCCGTCAGATCGATATTGATGAACGCGGTGACGAAGTCGCGGCCATGCCCGAAAGCGACCGCTTCCTTGATGTTGGGATAAAACTTGAGCTTGTTCTCGATGTACTTCGGCGGGAACATGGTGCCGTCGTTGAGCTTGCCCACGTCCTTGGCGCGGTCGATGATCTTCAGGTGGCCGTGCTCATCGAAGAAGCCAGCGTCGCCGGAATGCACCCAGCCGTCTTTCGTCTTGGTTTCTTTGGTCGAGTCCGGGTTCTTGTAGTACTCTGTGAAGACGCCGGGTGAGCGGTACATCACCTCGCCGCTATCGGCGATCTTGATCTCCACTTTGCCCATTGGCTTGCCCACGGTCTCGGCGGAAATCTCGCCGTCCGGCTGGCCGGTAATGTACACCGCCGCCTCGGTCTGCCCATAAAGCTGCTTCAGGTTGATGCCGAGCGAACGGTAGAAGCGGAAGATTTCTGGACCGATCGCCTCGCCCGCCGTGTAGGCCACGCGAACCTTAGACAGGCCATAACGGTTCTTCAGTGGTCCGTAGACGAGGAACTCGCCCAGCAGATATTTCAGCCGGTCGAGCACTCCCACAGGCTTGCGATCTAGGATGTCGCCGCCAACCTTGCGGGCATGATTCATGAAGGTGTGGAACATCTTCTTCTTGATCGGGCTCGCATCTTCCATCGCCACTATGGTCATGGTGATCAGGTTCTCGTATATGCGCGGCGGCGCGAAGGCGTAGGTCGTGCCGATCTCGCGGCGGTCTGCGATCACCGTCTCGGGACTTTCCGGACAGTTCACGCAGTAACCCGACGCATAGGATTGGGCGTATGAGAACACGTGGTCACCCACCCAGGCCATCGGCAGGTAAGCGATGGTCTCTTCCTTCTCGGTCAGGTTGTCGAACTGGTTGGCTGTCTCGGCCGCCCACATGCAGGCGCTCTGCGACAGCACTACACCTTTCGGACGGCCGGTCGTGCCGGAGGTGTAGAGCATGATGGCAGTGTCATCACCGCTGCCCTTGTTGATCTCGTCGAGCCACAGCTTCTCGGCATCGCCAGAGGACGCAAGAAGCTTGCGGCCGATCTCCTGCACCGAGGCGTATGACTCGAGCCCTGCCTGGCTGTAGTGGTTCAGCCCGCGCTCGTCGTCATAGATGATGTGCTTGATGCCGTCGTAGCTCTCGCGAATCTCCAGCAGCTTGTCGACCTGTTCCTGGTTTTCCACGATGGCAAATTTCACCCCGGCATGCTCGAGCACGTAACCCATCTCTTCGGCCACCGAGTCCTGATAGACCGGGACCGGGATCGCTCCGAGGGACTGTGCCGCGCAGATGGCCCAGTACAGGCGAGGCCGGTTGTCGCCGACTATGGCCATGCGGTCGCCACGCTTGAGGCCGAGTTCCTTCAGGCCGATGGCAAGAGCCCTCCCCTCGTCAAGAACCTGCGCCCAGGTCCAGCTCTGCCAGATTCCCAGGTCTTTCTCGCGCATGGCCGCACGCGCGGCGAATTTTTGCGCATTGCGCAGCAGTAATTTCGGAAAGGTATCGTGAGCCGAGCCCTGAGAAGCTCCACCAGGCATATGTTTCCACCCTGAACAGGCCGGCCTGAGCCGCCCGCATTATTGTTTGAAAGCCCGATCTGATGCCGGGATGATGCGTTGAGTGTGCAAAAAATTTTCTGGCAACACCATAGGGCAGTTGACAGACAACATGGCAAATTGTCTTCTAATTGAGCGAAGGATCGCCTAAGACGAACCGTGCGCATCGCCAAATTCGACTAGCGCCTTCACATCGAGCACCTTCACCCCGCGCGGCGTGATTTCCACCAGCCCCTCTTCACTCAAGGTCTTCAGGCAGCGGTTGGTCATTTGTCGCGATAGCCCGGCAAATATGCCGAGGTCTTTCTGCGGCATGTCGAGCAAATCGGGCGTGCGGGGAAACAGCACCGGGTTGTAGAGCGACGCGATGGTGTAGGCCAGCCGGGCAGCTGCATTGCCGGTGCGGTCGCTGACCACGGTGGCGATGAACTGTCCGAGCCGCTCGTTCATCAGCTGGACCAGGTAGCGGTTGAACCCGACCGAATTGTTGGTCAGCCAACGGAACATGTCGCCGGGCAACACGGCAACCGTGGAGTCAGTGACCGCTACCACGTCGTATCGCCGCGGTTCGTTCTTGAGAATTGATCCTTCGCCGAACCAGGCGCCGCCAATCACCGCCGAGAACCCGGCAATCTGGCCGTCATTGGAGATCATGCCGACCCGGAGAACGCCGGAGATCGCGCCATGCCACGCATCCACCCGGTCATCGAGATGCAGCAGATGCTCTCCGCGCGTGAGCTCCTTCAGCCGCACACCGGGCGCTATGTGAACCAGTTCCTCGCGGCTGATCGAGCCCGCCCAAACGGCAATCCTTGCCACGTCATCCGGCGTCATTCCGCCGCCATGTAGACGGGAGCACGCGATTTGCCTGCCCGGTAGGCCTCTACCAGCACCGCCTCTTGCGCCCTGGCGTCCTTGAGGTGCTGTTCCTTGACGTGGCCAAACCCGCGAATGTGCTCGGGCACCTCGGCGATCTCGACCGCCAGCGCCAGATTGGAGGGGCTGAGCTTGTCCAGCAGCGAGGCGACGGTAGCCTTGTAGTCCTCGATCAGCTTGCGCTCCATGCGCCGCTCGGCGGTGCGGCCGAACGGGTCGAAGGCGGTGCCGCGCAGGAAGCGGAACTTTGCCAGCAGTCCCATGACCTGACGGATCCAGGGGCCGAACTCCTGCTTCTGCAGATGACCGGTCGCGGGGTCGCGCCGGGCGAACAGCGGCGGGGCAAGGTGGTGGCGAATTTCGTAATCGCCCTTGAAGGTGGCGGCCACCCGGCGCTCGAAACTGCCGTCAGTGAACAGCCGCGCCACTTCGTACTCATCCTTGTAGGCCATCAGCTTGAACAGGTAGCGCGCCACGGCGGTGGTAAGCGCCTCGGAGCCCGGCTTCACCGACTGTTCCTTCGCGCGCACCTGATCGACGAAGCTGCGGTACTGGCCAGCGTAAGCCGCGTTCTGGTAGGCGGTGAGGAACTCTTCCCGGCGCCCGATCATCTCGTCCAGCGTCTGCGGTTTGGGCGCCTCGGTCCGAGTGGAAGCTGCGATCACCGCCTCGACGGCCTTCAGGTCGTGGGCGGCGCGGCGGCCCCACAGGAACGCCTGCTGGTTCATCTTCACCGCCACGCCATTGAGCTCGATGGCGCGGTTGATGGCTTCTTCC
>JAHEEE010000065.1 GCA_024640845.1 Myxococcales bacterium
GGCTCGGCTACCCGTTGATGATCAAGGCCACCGCAGGGGGCGGCGGGCGGGGGATTCGGCGTGTGACTCGCGAGTCCGAGCTCGAAGAGGCGTTTCACACGGCACGATCGGAGGCGGAGAAGGGTTTCGGCGATGGAACGGTGTTTCTCGAACGCATGGTGACCGGCGCGAGGCACGTCGAGGTTCAGGTGATCGCCGACAACTACGGAACCTCCTGGGCACTTGGCGTGCGGGACTGCACGCTTCAACGCCGCAACCAGAAGATTCTCGAGGAGACTCCGTCGCCATCGTTGTCAGCCGAGCAGCAGCGGGAGCTCGAGCAGGCGGCCATTCGCCTCACGCAGGCAATCGGTTACCGAAACGCCGGCACCGTCGAGTTTCTCTATCACGAGTCAACGCAAGAGTTTTCATTCATGGAGGTAAACGCGCGACTTCAGGTCGAGCACCCCGTGTCGGAGATGATTACGGGGGCCGATCTCGTGAAGCTGCAGATCCACATCGCCCGAGGAGGTCGGCTGGAAGGGGAGCCTCCCGCGAAGCGCGGCCATGCGATCGAGGTGCGCCTCAACGCGGAGGATCCAGCGGACAACTTCGCGCCTTCCCCCGGGTTGGTAGAGCAGCTTCGCTTGGCGAGCGGCCCAGGCCTGCGTGTGGACACCGGCATCGCCGAGGGCGATGAAATCCCTGCAGACTTCGACTCGATGATCGCGAAGATCATTGCTCACGGGCGCAACCGTGACGAGGCGATGGCCCGACTTCGAAGGGCCCTTCTCGAGAGCGAGGTCGTCATCCGTGGCGGCACGTCGAACAAGGGCTTTTTACTCGGGTTGGTCGACAATCCCGCTGTGCGCGCGAACCAGATCGACGTCGGCTGGGTCGACCGCGTCGTGGCTGAAAAGCGACATCTTCAAGCCGAGGGAGCCGAGGTCGCGCTGCTTCAGGCGGCCATCGCGACTTACGACGCCGAGCTCGACGTGGAGCGCGCCCAGTTCTACACGGCAGCGGCGCGTGGTCGACCGGAGGTGGAAGACAAAGCCAGTCACGGAATGGAGCTGACGTACGCGGGCAACACCTACGAGCTCTTAGTCAGCCGTCTCGGTCCGCAGTGCTACCGCGTCGACGTCGATGGCCACCGGATTGAGGTCGCCGTCGAGCGCTTTCAGGGCGCGGAGCGCAGGCTTCAAATCGGGAGCCGCCATTTCCGGATTCAATCGGCCGACCAAGGGCTCAGCGTGCTCGTCGAGGTCGATGGTGTCCCTCATCGCGTGTCTCGCGATCGTGGAGGACTGGTTCGCGCGCCGTCGCCTGCGGTCGTGGTGAACACCCTGGTCCGCGAAGGCCAGGAAGTGGAGGTCGGTGACAGCCTCGTCGTGCTCGAGGCGATGAAGATGGAGATGGTCATTGCTGCGAAGTTTGCGGGCAGGGTCCGCGAGGTCATGGTGATGAACAACGTGCAGATCGGCGTCGGCGCGCCCATGCTGCTCATCGAGCCGAGCGGGTTGCACGCCGAGTCGTCCACCGGACAGCGCTTGGACTTCGCCGAGCTATCAGCCCGTCGCGAGTCTGCTTGGTCCAGCTCCGGTCACAATTTGACGGAGCTTCGCTCCATGGTCATGGGTTACGACGCCGACGGCGCAGAGCTGACGCGCAAGAATCGAAAAGCCCAGCTTCCTTCTGGCCTCGCCCCGGACGACCCTGCGCTCCTAGCACTCGAGGACGAGATCTTGGCGACCTTCGTCGATCTCTGCTCACTGTTTCGAAGACGCTCTCACGAACGAGACGCGCCCGAGGACTTCGGCAAACACACGCACGAAGAGTACCTCTTCACGTTTCTTCGCGATCTGGTCGTCCGTCGCGAGGAGGAGCTTCCCGCATCGTTCCTAGAGAAGCTCCGGCGGGCCATCCGGCACTATGGCCTCGAAGAGCTCCGTCGCGGCCCGGAGCTGCAGGAGGCGTTGTTCCGCATCTGCAAGGGCAACAAGCGAGTCGATGATCAAATCCCGCCAATCCTGAATCTATTGCAGAGTCGGCTCGACAACATCAGCCTTCTTCGAGACGCCCGGAACGAGGGCTTTCGAGAGTTGCTCGCGCGCCTCATCACCGAGACCCAGGATCGCTACCAAACGGTGCACGACCTGGCTCGGGAGCTCCAGTATCACTACTTCGATCGGCCCGTTCAGGAGCAAGTCATACGGGAAGGTCTTGCCAAGGCCGACGAGATATTGTCCGCGATCGCCGAAGAGCCGAACGCTCCCAATCGCGCGGCGCGCATCGCGGAGCTCGTCGAGGTCCCTTATCCGCTCAAGGGATTTCTTTCCAGGCGCCTCGCGGGTGCGGGCGAAGAGGAGCGGGCGGTCATGCTCGAGGCGCTCGCGCGGCGCTACTACAAGATGTGCAACCTCCAAGACGTCGAGGTCGTGTCGGAGCGTGGCTTCGACATCTGCAAATCTTGGTACGAGTACGAGGGTCGGAGGGTCTGCTTCTTCGCGATGCACGTCCTTTATGAGGAGCTTCCGGAGGCGATCGCTGCACTCAAAAGCGCGGTCGAAGCCGTGCCTGAGGGTTGCGACGTCGTCATCGACTTTTACGCAATGTATCGAGGCGAGCTTGGCGACCCGGACGAGACCTCTCAGGCGATACAATCGATGCTCGAAGCGGCGTCGTTCGCGCGCTCCATCCGGCGAGTCATCGTTGCACTCACCGGAAGCGAGTCCGGACTTGGAGCGGGCGGATTTCAAGGCTTCACGTTCCGGAAGGACGACGAGGGCCTTCGAGAAGAGCTCATTTATCGCGGGATGCACCCGATGCTCAGCAAGCGCCTCTTATTGTGGCGCCTCAAGGACTTGGAGACCGAGCGGATCCCGTCGACGGAAGACGTGTATTTGTATCGTGCGACCGGCAAGGACGAGCGACTCATCGCGCTTGCCGAGGTCCGCGATCTCGCAGCGGTGCGCGACGCCTCCGGTCGTGTGGTTGCCGTCCCGAGTCTCGAGCGCGCGGTGTCGAAGTGCTTGATCGCGATCCGGGGGCAACAGAGCACCCGTACCGAACGCGACCGATATCAATGGAATCGAGTCCACCTTTTCCTCTGGCCGCCGCTCGAATTCACCCAGGACGAGATCAACACCATCATTCACAAGCTCGCTCCCGAAACCAAAGGGCTCGGCCTCGAGCGGATCGTCGTGCAGGGTCAAATCCGTAACCCCGCAACGGGCGAGCTCGAGTCCAAGCTCCTCGACGTCTCGAATCGTGGACATGGTGGTATGCGGATCCGGCTCCGAGACATCCCGACATACCCGATGCGGCCGAGGAGCGAGTACGAGCAGAATGTCGTTCGCCTGAGGCGGCGCGGCCTGATGCATCCGTACGAGATCATCGCCATGCTGACGCCCGGCGAGGGCAGCGACGTTCAGTCGGACTTTCCGCACGGCAAGTTTCAGGAGCTCGAGCTCGACGCGGAGAACAGGCTCGTTCCAATCGAGCGTCCGCCCGGCACCAACCCTACGAACATCATCGTCGGCCTTCTCACCACGTTCACGGACAAGGTTCCCGAGGGCATGACGCGTGTTGCACTCTTCGGCGACCCAAGTCGCGGGATGGGTTCGCTCGCAGAGCCGGAGTGCCGCCGGATCATCGCTGCGCTCGATCTGGCAGAGAGCATGCAGATCCCGCTCGAATGGTACGCGG
Source organism: Myxococcales bacterium (assembly GCA_024640845.1). GTDB lineage: Bacteria > Myxococcota_A > Polyangia > Polyangiales > Houyiibacteriaceae > SG8-38. The sequence continues at coordinate 3,688 of JAHEEE010000065.1, forward strand.
TATCGGCCGGCGCCAAGATCTCGATGGAGAGCGGCACCGAGAACATGGACTGGATCGCCGATGTTCTCCGGCGCTTGGTCGAGTTCACCCAAGCCGGCCACGAGGTCAATGTTCTGGTCTGTGGCATCAACGTAGGCGCCCAACCCTATTGGAACGCCGAGGCGACCATGCTCATGCACACCAAGGGCATTCTCGTCATGATTCCCGAGGGCGCGATGGTGCTGACGGGCAAGCAGGCTCTCGACTACTCGGGAGGTGTTTCGGCGGAAGACAACTTTGGCATCGGCGGCTACGACCGCATCATGGGCCCAAACGGGCAAGCCCAATACGCCGCGCGCGATCTTCCGCACGCCTGCCACATTCTTCTTCAGCACTATGAGCACACGTACATCCTGCCGGGCGAGCGATTTCCGAGACGAGCGCTCACCTCCGATCCGATCGACCGTGACGTGTCTGACTCCCCGCACGGTCACGTGGGGGCATCGACTTTTGCGACGGTCGGAGAGGTATTCGATCCTGCTACGAACCCCGGGCGGAAACGCCCATTCGACATACGCAAAGTCATGCGCGCGGCCACCGACCAGGACCACGAAGTTCTAGAGCGGTGGTATGGGATGCGCGACGCAGAAACCGCCGTGGTCTGGGACGCTCACATCGGTGGATACCCGGTTTGTCTCCTCGGCCTCGAGTCGCAGCCACTCGAGCGCCTCGGTTTCGTTCCCGCGGACGGTCCGGCCGGATGGACGGCTGGAACACTGTTTCCGATGTCATCCAAGAAGGTCGCTCGGGCGATCAACGCTGCGAGCAACAACCGACCGGTCGTCGTCTTGGCGAACCTCTCGGGCTTCGACGGCTCCCCGGAGTCGATGAGGCGCCTTCAGTTGGAGTACGGCGCCGAGATCGGTAGAGCGGTCGTCAACTTCAAGGGGCCCATCGTGTTCTCCGTGATTTCTCGGTTTCATGGGGGCGCCTTCGTCGTCTTTTCGAACAAGCTGAATCCGTCGCTCGAGGTGTCGGCTCTGGAGAACACGCACGCTTCGGTGATCGGCGGCGCGCCGGCCGCGGCGGTCGTATTTGCCGGGGTGGTTCGCAAGCGCACTCTCCTCGACGAGCGCGTCATCGAGCTTCAACAAAGGCTCGATCGGGCTAGAGGGGCCGAGAAAGTCACGTTTCGCGAACGACTCATCAAGATGAAGAAGGTCGTTCACTCCGAAAAGCTCCGCGAAGTGGCCGAGGAGTTCGACGGGATTCACAGTGTGCACCGCGCGCTCGAGGTGGGCTCCGTCCATCGGATCATCCCGGCGCGGACGCTTCGACCGTATCTCGTCGATGCGATTCAGCGCGGTATCCTTCGCGAGCAGTCTTGACGGAGATGGAGATCCAATGGTTGCTTTGCCGTACGGAGGCCGTGCCCGCTGGCGATGGGTGGCTCGGGCCTGACGAACGCGCCGTGCAAGCCCGGTTGAAGCTTGCAAAGCGGCGCGACGCATGGCGACTCGGTCGGTTCACCGCGAAGCAGCTTCTCAGCAGCATCGAACGGAGCAATGCTCTAGACGAGATTCAAATCCTGGCTGCGGAAGACGGGGCGCCGGAGGCGTTTTTCGACGGGCGGCCGATCCCGGGCTCCATCTCGATCACCCACCGCAGCGGTGTGGCAGCCTGTGTCGCAGCGCGCGCGACGAAGGTGGGCTGCGATCTCGAAGCAATCGAGCCGCGATCCCAGCGGTTCGTCGACGACTTCTTCACAGCACGCGAGAGAGAAGCGGCGCAACAAGTCGGCGCTCGGCTACGCGATCGCTTCGTGGCGCTCACGTGGAGCGCGAAGGAGAGCGCTCTCAAGGTCCTTCGCGTCGGCCTTCGTCGCGACACGCGCAGCGTAGAGGTCGAGCTCGACAATGTCGACGCACCTCGGAGCACCTGGCAACCCGTCAAGGCGACAGTCAGTCCCGAGAACCAGACCCTGTCGGGATGGTGGCGGCTGTATGGAGGACTGGTCCTTACGGTGCTCTGCGACGACCCCGCTCTATGCATCGCTGGTCATGATGAACAGCGGTAGCCCGTTGAAGGCCGTGTACTTCGGTCGGAGGCGCTCGGTGTTGTAGTACTTGTCGACGTTGACGACCTTCTTGGTACCGATGATCGCCTCCATGGGAACATTGTCGTAGCGACCGTTGTGGATCGAGATCAGCCGGCCCGATGTGCGCGCGTCGACGAGGTCGAGCGCCAGGTTGCCGAACGCCATAGGTACGATCGAGTCGAGCGCATCCGGATCGCCGCTGCGAACGAGGTACCCGAGACGCTGGCTGATGACGTTGATTCTGCGCCCTTGGTTGTACTTGGGCGAAAGCTCTTTGAGGCCGTTGGCGACACGATCTCCAATGCCTCCGAGCTTTCGGTGGCCGAACATGTCGGCCTCTTGGCCCTCGAACGACATATCCGAGTCTCCTGCAATTTGCGCGCCTTCGGAGACGAGCACCACCGAGTACTTGCTCGGATTACGATTGCGATCGTGCACCATCAGCTCGGTGAGCTGCTCGATGTTGAAATGGTGCTCGGGAATGACACACCGGTCCGCAGCGCCCCCCATGGTCGGGAGCAGTGCGGTGTATCCGGCGTAGCGGCCGAACACCTCGATCACGAGAAAGCGCTCGTGAGAGCCTGCCGAAGTACGCAGCTTGTGTGTCGCCTCGATGGTGCGGGTCACACACGTGCTGAAGCCGATGCAATAGTCGGTGCCAGGCACGTCGTTGTCCATCGTCTTCGGGATTGCGACGACAGGAACGCCATTTTGGTGCAGATGGGCGCCGTAGCTGAGGGTGTCGTCGCCACCGATCGGGATCAGATAGTCGATCCCGAGGAAATCCAGATTCTTGATGACGGCATCTGTGACGTCGTTGGTTTCGTCCGTGTATCGGTCCTGGAGGTGCGCTGGCACGGCCGTCTTCGGCAAGTGGCTTGGACGCGTCCTCGAAGAGTGGAGGAACGTACCGCCGGTTCTGCCTGCCCGATTGACGAGCTCTTCGGTGAGCACCAGCATGTTCTGGCTGTTGTCAGCGTCTTTGTCGGGCACGATGTCGACCAGCCCGCCCCAGCCGCGACGAATCCCGATGACGCGGTGACCTTCTCGCAGCGCCCGTATCGTCACGGCGCGAATCGCTGGGTTGAGCCCCGGTACATCGCCCCCACCCGTCAGAATGCCGATAGTTGAATTCATGGGATGCACTCTAGCGCAAGCCCAAAGGCAAGCTAGCGGTGATCTCTATGCCGCGGGAGGTGGCTCGCTCACGAGGCTCGTCGTGCTTCGCAAGGTCTCGTCGGCAACGTGTTCATGAATCCAGTAGCGGAGCGCTTTACGCTTGGCGGTGTACATCGCTGCGTCGGCCTTCTCGACAAGTCGACGAACTGACTCGTGGTCAACCTCGCCTCGCCCGGGAGCCGGGTTGGCGGAAATGCTCGGAAGCGTGACCCGATCGTCAAATTGGCAATCACGGTCGGGGAAGAAGGCCACGCCGATGCTGGCGCCCACGTGGACCTCGGTGTCGCCTACCCCGATTGGGCGTTCGATGGCTTCGGCGATCTTGTCGGCAAGCACCGCCACATCATTTCGACTCTCCACTCCCTCGATGATCAGCGCGAATTCGTCGCCGCCGATTCGGCCGACTAGATCCGACGAACGCACGGCGTCTTGAAGACGAAGGGCAACCTTGCGCAGGACTTGGTCGCCCGCGGAGTGACCGTGCTCGTCGTTTACGAGCTTGAAGTCGTTGAGGTCGATGAAGAACAGCGCGCCCCGAGGCCCGTGGCGCCGCGATCGCTCCCAACTCTGAATGAGACACTCGGTGAGCAACGACCGGTTCGCAAGGCCGGTAAGCCAGTCGCGAACGGCGCGTTCCTGGAAGACCTGTTTCTGGAGCTGGAGGTCACTCAAGAGCTCGTCCGCCCGGCTCTCCGCTAGCCATGCAAGCGCGCCGAGGGCGACGGTCAACGATGCGATGGTCACTGTGGTGGCGCCGCGCGCGGTGCCGCTCATGGTCGGACTGGCGGGCAGCAGACCCATTGCGTCTGCGATGCCGATGCCGATCACGCCGCCCATGGTCACGAACGTCCACACCGCGCCGCCACGAACACCACGAAGAAGCATCGCCGCGACCGGTAGACTAGCAAGCCACGGGTAGGCCAACGCGGAAACGCCTCCGAGCACGCAGCTCTGAAAGAGAAGAACTCCAAAAGCCGACGAGAGCGTCCAATTGGCGGCGATCCGGAGCGACCGCGTTCGCCGCAGGATCACCAAGGTAGCGGCCAGACTGACGAGGTAAAGGAGGTTGAGGAGCAGCGTGTATGGGAGCTTCAAGTAGACGAAGAAGTAAGGCGAGAAGCAAGCCGTGAAGATAGCCGCGATGACCGTGTATCGAACCAACAGGAAAGCGCGATCACGGCTCCGCGGGTGTTCCTCCACCAGCTCACGCGGGACGAGCAACGCGCCCCAACGATCATCGGGCGCTTCACCGCCTGAGGACAATGCGTTCCCCTCACGCAACTTGTTCGCCAGCCGCCCCATCAATGCACTCAGGCGATCAGTATAAGCAGCACAATCCGCCCGTGAAAAGTAAGCTACCCAACACTACTGTGGAGGCAGGGCGTCACGTTTGGTGACAGGAAGCACGAGCTGCTGCATGTGACGGATCGACTCGAGCGACGTCTTCCAACCTTTGGCAGGGATCGCAAACATGGAGTCGACGAGCTCCGGCACAAAGAGGATTGGTTCGGCCTGGGCGTTGTATCCGAGCTGAAGCAGTGCTTCTTCTGCAAACAGACGGCACTGCTTCTCGCAGCAATGGAACGATTCGACGACGCGATAGAATCCTTCGGGGGGCAATGGTAGGAGGAAGCGCACCAACCCCGGATCGTCGAGCATCTGGCCTTTTTCCTCGAACTTCGCTCGGTTGTACTTCCATTCCTGCGGGGGGTAGATCCCGGGGCCCGGATCGCCGTGGTTGTGGAAGTAGACCAGCCGTCCTTCTTCGATGGCTCCGATGGGCCCTATCGTTCGGTAGATGCCACACGGAGGAAGCTGCATATCAGAGGCCTAGACCAGACGCGCGGCTCGGGCAACGAGCGACGCTACCAGTCTTTGTAAGGGTGCAGCACCAAGCTCGAGTTGAAGTACCGTGGGTCGTCGGTGACCTCGTGGCTTAGCCAGACGGGGCGTTCAAACACCTCGTCTTCGGAGCTGAGCTCGACTTCCGCAACCACCAAGCCGGCGTTGTCGCCTTCGAATACGTCGATTTCCCAGGTGTGCTCGCCGACGACGAGCGTGTGGCGGACCTTGTCGATCAACGGTCGCTTGCAGAGCGTTTCCAACATGCGCGTCGCGTCCTCCCGCGGAATCTCGTACTCGTATTCCGCTCGCCGCGCCCCCACATTGACGCCCTTGATCGTCAGCCAACCACGGTCGCCCGCGACGCGTACCCGCACGGTTCGCTCGGGCTCGGTGGAGAGGAAGCCCTGGCGGAACGTACTGCTCGTCGCTTCCGCGCGCCAAGCGTCGCCGCGCACGAGGAACTTCCTCTCGATCTCATCGCCCATTTCGGCCTCATGGAGTGCTTGCAAGATCGATGGTTCGACGGCAAGCGCTCCCTGCGGCCTCGCGCGCTCCAACCTGTCAAGAAGTGGAGCTCTCTCGAAGCCGTTGCGCCGCGATGGTCTCGAGCTCGCGGCCGAGCCGCTCGGCGATCAAGTCGTGCGAGGGGCAGCGTTCCCTGACGAGACACCAGAGCAGAGCCGCCAGCTCTTCGCCCGCAAGCGATTCGCGGCCTTCGGCAAACAGCTCGGCCAGATCAGCCGGGGAGTGACCTTCGTAGGACGCGAGCGCATCGTGGAGCGAACGTTCGAGCAGGAGGGCACATCGCCGCCACACCGACGCCGACTCGGCCGCCGCGCGCGCCACGACTTGGTAGAGGGTCGAAGGCCATCGCACGACCGGCGCGCTGCGCGCGCCCCCTAGGCACCAGGTCGCCATCTCGGCGTCTAATGCGATCGCAAGCACGATGCGAAGGACCTCGCTGCGCCCACGGTTGGAGGCGCTGAACCCCAAAGATCGGAAATCGTTTATTTTTTGAGCCTCTGCGTATCCCATGATTTACCTGATAATGACATTCACTTTCAATAAGATGCCCGAAGCATGAAGGAAGGTCAAGGGAAAAGGAAAGCTTGAACCCTCCCTCCGACCGGGTTAGTTCGCGGAGCCTTGCGACTGAACGAAGAGCAGCGCGCGGCGGTCGAGCATGGGGAAGGACCGTTATTGGTTCTTGCCGGCGCCGGGTCCGGCAAGACTCGCGTGATCACCGCGCGAATCGCGCGGTTGCTACGGGCTGGCGTGCATCCGGGCGCCATCCTGGCAGTGACCTTCACCAACAAGGCCGCGAACGAGATGCGCGAGCGTATCGGTGCCACCGTGGGAAAGGACGCCGCCAGCCGGATCTGGCTTTCGACGTTTCACAGTTTCGGGGTTCGCTTCGTCCGGGAGGAAGCCAAAGCCTTGGGGCTGGGCTCTCGCTTCACGATCTTTGATCAGGGCGATAGCCTCGGTGTCGTTCGAGAGCTGCTCAGAACTGAATCCACCGCCGATCGCCGGCTCGACGCGCAGGCCATCCTCTCGCGGATCTCGCTGTGGAAGAACGCCATGCTGAGCCCCGAGGAGGTTCGTGCCAAGGACGATGAATACGACCAGGCGGCAGCGAGCATCTACAGCGACTACGAGTCCACGCTCACGAGCATGCACGCGGTCGACTTCGACGACCTGGTAACCAAGCCGGTCGCGCTGCTTCGCGCGCGCCCCGGGATTCGACACAAGTGGCGTACTCGTTTCGAACACATCCTCGTCGACGAGTTTCAGGACACTAACGTTGCGCAGCTCGACCTCGTGCGATTGCTTTCGAACGAACGGGGCAACGTGTGCGTCGTGGGCGACGACGATCAATCGATCTATGGGTGGCGCGGCGCATGTGTCGACAACATCCTCGATTTCGAGCGGCATTTTCCGGGCGCCGTGGTGACCAAGCTGGAGCGGAACTACCGCTCCCGTGCATCGATCCTGAACGTCGCAAACGCGGCGATCGGGCAGTCCACCAAGCGTCCGTATGCAAAGGCCCTGAAGGCCGTGCGCGACGCGGGGAGCCCGGTACGTCTTTGCGCCCTCCAAGAGCCACAAGAAGAAGCGAAGTTCGTCGCTGCGGAGATCGGCAATATCCAAAAGGAAGGGGTCGATCCGCGGGAGATCGCGGTTCTCTACCGCTCGAACACGCAGGCGAAGCTCCTCGAGGAAGAGCTTCGCGTGGCTGGGATCCCGTATCGGGTGTTCGGCGGTACGAAATTCTTTGATCGCAAAGAGATCAAAGACGGCATTGCGTATCTGCGCGTCGCGCTCAATCCACGCGATGATCTCTCACTTCGTCGAATCGTGAACACGCCCGCTCGTGGGCTAGGGGCGCAATCTCTGAGGTACGTCTTCGACTACGCGACGGAACATCGGATGAGCCTCTCGAGAGCGCTCCGCAACGCGGAGAAGATCCAATCGCTGTCTCCTAGAGCTCAAACATCGGCCGGACGACTGGCCGACGCGATCGAGACGGCGAGCAAGGGGTTTCGCGCGGGACGATACGCCGAGACCGCCGCCACCTTCCTACACTCGGTCGGGATGATTCAGGATGACGCCGACCAAAGTCCGGACGCGAAACGACGCCGAGCCAACGTTCAATTCTTAGTTCGGAGCGTGGAGCGACTCGAGTCGCGGGCGGGCGCCGACCGGGAGGCCCTTCAGCATCTACTTCATCAGATCGCTCTCGACTCCAACGACGACGACGCACCGGATCCGGGTCGACAAGTCACGCTATCTTCGCTCCACTCCGCGAAGGGCCTCGAATTCTCCGTCGTGTTTCTCATAGGGTGCGTCGAGGGTGTGCTCCCCCACGCGCGAACCACGGACCCACGTATCACAGACGCATCTGTCGCGGACCTCGAGGAGGAGCGCCGCTTGTTCTACGTGGGCGTCACTCGCGCCCGCGATGTCCTTTATCTCACAAGGCACAAGGAGCGCGTGCATCGCGGTCGCCTGCTGAAGATCACCCCGAGTCGATTCCTCCAGGGGCTGCCAGAGGACGACACTCAGGAATACCAAAGCACCGGAAGCCGCGAGCTCGAACGCCAGGAGGTTGCGGACATGGCCAAGGCTCTCCTGGAGCGCCTCGGCGCCACGAGCGGCTGACCCGCGTGCCGTTGGATCTTCAGGATTGATCTCGAAGCCGGTACTCCCACTTGCACGCGATGTCCTTGGCATCACGTCGTGGGGGCAGCTTCAGAGGTCTGCATTCGATCTTCCGGTTGAGCATTTCACCCGAGATCGGCATGGCTGCGACGCAGATGTCGCAGCAGTGTCCGAGGCGGTTGTCGTCGAAGTGCTCGAAGCGATCGAGCGCGGGGCAGGCGTGATGGGTGAGCGTTCCGTGGTTCGCATCGTGAAGCTCGAGCTCCACGTCTAGGATCCCGACCTCGCCCGGCGCGAACTGGAAGCTTCGAAGCAGCGCCTCTACATCGTCGCCGGTGACACTCATCGCCGCTTGACCGATCTGAAGGTCATACTCCGCGGCGCCTCGATCGATCCAGACTTCCTTTTCCAGCTCCTGAGCGATTTCGTCGCCGTATCGCTTTCGGACTCCAGTGTACCAACGGTCCGTCGCCAGCATGTATGCCAGGGCTGCGTAGTTCCAAAGCAGCGCGAGCGTCTTCTCGTCGAAGTCCTCGGAAACCCGCCGATCGAATGCATCAATGTCGATTTCGCGAGCATGCTTGCCTTGAGATGCCTGCCAGGCCTTCAGCAACGCTTTGAACCCGAGCTCGATTCCCTTGCCCCGGGCGAGGCCGCGCAGACGTCCCGGGCTTCCCGTCCAAGCCGGCGCGTCCGATTCGGTCCGGTGCTGGCTCTGAACCAAGCTCGAAGCGCGGATGAAGAGCCCGAACCAACGCCGGTTCCCGCTGAGCTCCGCCGGGACTGGGGCTTGGCCGGCCTCCGCGACGGTGAGCATGTCCGGCTTCAGCTCCGCCGCCGCGACGATGAAACGGAGATCGTCGAAGAACAGCTCCTTCGAAGTCGCGCCATCGCGAAGGACCGGCCAGCCCTCGAGCGCAACCTCTTCCGCCACATGGTGACCGTATCGCTTCTCGACAGCGGCAAACCAGGTTTTGCGAAGATGCTCGTGCGCAACGACGGTTCGGCGCCACAAGTCTACGATCGTCTCTCGCGGGAGCTCCTGCGGTTTCAGCTTCGACTTGAACGGCTCATCCATCAGCCAAGTTGATTGTCCCACCATCGAGGCAGATCGGCTACCGAGTCGAGCACCGCGTCCGGGCGGACGCTGCCTTTGAGGTCTTTGTCCCGGAATTTCCCAGTCTTCACCAACACACCGGTGAGGCCGGCAGCTTGGGCGCCGCCGACATCGCTGCGGATATCGTCGCCTACCATGACGGTTTCCGCGCGGGAGGTCTGAAGCCTCCGAACGGCCGCATCGAAAAACGCGTCGGCTGGCTTGCCCATGACGATTGCCTTGCAGTCGGCTGCGTACTCGAGCGCCTTGATGAAAGGGGCGACATCCAGGACGAGGCCATCCTTGCCTCGCGCGTACCGCGACATGCCGAGCGCCACCAAGACCGGTTGCGGCTCTTCCATGAGCAGTCGAAATGCGCGGTTGAGGGTTGCGAAGCTCCACGCCTCACCGATGTCTCCGATGACGACGCTCTGCGCGCCCGACTCCGCAGTCTCGTCGAGCAGCGAGAGTCCCGCGAAGTCCTCGCGAGTGGCCTCGCGGACAAACAAGGCGACCGGTTCCGCTTCGCTTTCGGCGAGGTAGTCGTACGCTGCCACGGGTGGGGCGAAGATCTGCTCGGCAGAAACCGAGAGACCAAGGCCCGAAAGGCGCTCGACCAACGCCCGCCGCGGTTTAGAGCTGGTGTTGGTGACGAAAAGGTGAGGGACGCCGTTGCGTTCGCACCACTGCAGCGTTTCCACCGCGCCGTCGATGATGCGGTCCCCTTGATAGAGCACCCCATCGAGATCGAAGAGAATCGCCCGCATGACAAGCTCCCACCCCGGTCACTAGCCGATTATAAGGCTTCCGTCGGGAGATCGGGAGGGGTCTTGTGTGACGGCGGGACGCCGCTCTATCCTCCGCCGTCATGACGCTGTCCCTCCAAGAGATCTCCGACCGCCTGGAGATTCAAGACCTGGTCTACAAGTACGCCGCCATCATCGATCAGAAACGCTTCGATGATCTCCGGGAGGTCTTCACGGAAGATGCCCACATCGACTACAGCTCGGTCGGGGGCCCTGTCGGAGGACGCGACACGATCATCGCGTTCTTGCACCAGGTCATGGGCATGTTCGCGAGCCACCAGCATCTCAACGCGAACGCGCAGATCGGTGTCGACGGCGACACGGCGACCGGCCGCGTGATGTGCTTCAATCCGCAGGAGCTCACCTTGCCGGACGGCAAGACACACATCTTCATGGTCGGACTCTGGTATGTCGACGAGTACCGGCGCGTGGAGGAGGGCTGGAGGATCAGCAAGAGGGTCGAGGAAAAGAGCTACGTCTTCAACCCGCCGGAGTTCTAGAGCGGTAGCAGCGGCGCTCGCTACCGCTGCCCGACTGGGATGTATTCTCGTCGCGTTGCTCCGGTGTAAATCTGGCGAGGGCGGCCGATGCGGACGTTTGGGTCGTCCATCATTTCTTTCCAGTGGGCGATCCAGCCCGGGATGCGGCCCATGGCGAAAAGAACGGTGAACATCTCGGTCGGGATCCCCATCGCGCGGTAGATGATGCCGCTGTAGAAATCGACGTTCGGGTACAGCTTTCGCTCGATGAAGTAGTCGTCCGAAAGTGCGACTTCTTCGAGCTGACGCGCAATGTCGAACAGCTCATCGTTGATCTTGAGATGATTCAACAAGCGGTCAGCGTACTTCTTTAGGATCATCGCTCGCGGGTCGAAGTTCTTGTAGACGCGGTGCCCAAATCCCATCAGCCGCCGCTCGCGGTTCTTGACGTGCTGCATGAAGCGCTTCGGGTCGCCGCCCTCGTCGCGGATCTCTTTCAACATCTCGATGACCGCTTGATTGGCGCCGCCGTGAAGGGGGCCCCAGAGCGCCGAGATTCCGGCGCTGATCGCTGCGTAGAGGCTAGCCTGACTCGAGCCGACGAGACGGACGGTCGACGTCGAGCAGTTCTGTTCGTGGTCCGCGTGAAGGATCAACAGGACGTTGAGCGCGCGCACCATCTCAGGGTCCGGCTCGTAAAGAGGCTCGGCAGGGTGCGAGTACATCATGTGGAGGAAGTTGCCGCAGTAGCCGAGCTCGTTGCGCGGGTATTGGACCGGGCGCCCCTGCTTCTTTTGGTAGCTGAAGGCAGCGATCGTCCGAAGCTTCGACAGCAACCGAGCAATGTGCTGCTGATTCTCGGTATCTGGCTCGAGGCTGTCCGGGTAGTAGGCGGAAAGGGCGCTCACCATCGACGACAAAATCGCCATCGGATGCGCGCGGGACGGAAACCCGTCGAAGAAGTGACGCATGTCTTCGTGCAACATGCTGTGATACGTCAGCAGCGTGGAGAACTCCTCGAGCTCGGTTTCGGTCGGCAGCTCACCGTAGATGAGGAGATAGCTCGTTTCGACGAATGACGACTCCTCCGCGAGTTGTTCGATCGGGTAACCTCGGTAGAGCAGAATCCCCTCTTCACCGTTGATGAAAGTGATTTCGCTCTCAGTCGCTCCAGTGTTCATATAACCGGAGTCGAGTGTGATCAGGCCGGTGTCTTTCCGAAGACTACGAATGTCGATCGCGCGTTCTTGGTAGGAGCCTTCGACAATCGGCAACTCGTAGCTGGTGTCGTCGTATTCGAGCTTTGCTTTTTGATTCATAAATTCCCGTCGGTTTTAGCGTGCCGCGGGCGAAGCGGCAACGCTCGATCCGAGCCGTGTTTCTGCAGCGTTTCCTGGGTGGATCTAGAGTCCGAAGACTCTCTTCGCGTTCTCGTAGAGGAAGAGCCTCCGCGTCTCGTCCGTCAGACCCAACGCCGGAGGGAGGCGAACATCTCGTGGGCGATGAGCTTCCCGGTCGGGTGCTGGATCCACGCGTCGATGATGGGGTCGATGATGTGCCGAACCTCCGCTCATGAGCCGGAAGGGGCAAGGGAGCATGCCTGCCGACCCCCGTTCCCTCGAAATAGGTCGGATCTGGCACCATTCAGGCGCCACGCGGATTGCGCTGGACGGGCCTTGTTTCTACTATCGCGCGCATGATCTCGAAATATGGAATCCACCCCGTGCTTGCTATCGGCTTCGGCGTTGCGATCGGCGCAATGGGCTGCAGCAGCAGTGATGATGGCGGCACCGGCGGCAGCGGCGGCACCGACGCAGAGACGCTTCGAATCTTGGTCACGAATGACGATGGCGTAGGCGCACCGGGCATCGACGTACTCGTCCAGGAGCTGGTCGCCGACCCAAACAACATCGTCGTGGTCAGTGCCCCGGCTGAGAATGCGAGCGGCTCCGGAGACGCGACAAGTGCGGACGATCCCGCGCCCGATTGCGCCGGCACCGGCGAAGGGACTCCGGCCGCGACGGCAAGCGGTTATGACACGAATGTTTGGTCGGTCGACGGTTGTCCGGCGGACTCGGTGATCTACGGCCTCGGGAATCTCTATCCCGATGAGCCGCCCCACGTCGTGCTTTCGGGCATCAACGAGGGCCAGAACGTTGGCAACGTCGGCGGCGCGCTCTCACAGCTGTCCGGCACGGTTGGCGCGGCCAAGACCGCGGCGTGCTTGGGAGTTCCCGCATTGGCCTCGTCGCAAGGAGATCCCGCGGATAATCTGGACCCCGCGAATTGGGACTACGCGTCGGGCGTGGTCGAGGTTCTTCGGTGGCTGGAAGCGAATCGAAGCGCGCTTGCCGCGGGGACTGTCGCCCTCGAGAACATCACCAGCATCAACATTCCGACCTGCGACACGGGCATGATTCGGGGCCAAGCCGAGGTTCCGCTGGGAACGGAGATCCCCGATTACATCAGCGGCCTCCTCGACGAGCAGGATTGCGAGTCGACGCTCGAGGATCCCCAGGACGACATCGAGGCCTTCTTCAACGGCTTCGTGTCGATCACCCCCGTCCCGAGCAACAGCAGCGGCACCTGCGACAACCTGGGGAACTAGCGTCTCTTCGATGCACCGAACCGCCATCAGTCTTGCTCGATCGCCTTTGAGCGCGGCGCTATGCATAGCCGTGATTGGCTGCGGCGGCGCGTCTCAGCCGGCCGGTGTGGGCGGCGCGGGCGGAGCTCCGAGCTCCCGGATCCTTCCCGGTCTAGGCTTCGTCGCGACGTCGTTCGGGTTCTACTACCCCGAGAGCGCGGACTCACCACTCGACGGCGCCAACCTCGATGATGCCGTGTCCGACAGCTCGTCTCCTCGACAGCGGGAATGCGCTCACGACGACTTCATGGGAATGAACGACGAGCCGGGCGTCGACTACAACTTCCTTCGTATCATCACCGACGAGGCGACCCGTGACGACGGGAAGTACGTGTTCGGCGGATTCCGGGAAGGGCAGCTCGTCGACGGCGTCATCAGCGGAGCCACGAAGAACGGGTCGATGACGATCCTCGTCCAGGTGCAAGGGGTCGATGACCTCGACAACGACGACGATGTGGCGGTCCAGATCTTCGCGAGCGAAGATTCGCCGGCCCTCGGCACCGACAACTCCGTGCTCCCGGGTGCCACGCTAAGCATCCACCCGGAGTCGCGCTTCCACAGCGGCGAGGTGCGGGGACGAATCGAAGAAGGGGTACTGACCGCGGGACCCATCGATATGCTCTTCCCCATCGACATCATGATCGTGCGGGACGAGCTCTTGGTCCACGATAGCATTCTTCGTTTGCGACTTGGTGAGGAAGGCTTTGAAGGCACCGTCACCGGCTACTGGGACGTCGCGAACATTCGCAGCATCATCGGTGTGCCCACGACTGACAACGGCAACGCGGCTAACTTCACCATCGAGCAGTTCGATGCGGCGATGGCGGAATTCGCCGATTGGGACGTCGACTCGGCGACCGGTCTCTGCAGGTCGATCAGCACCATTTTCCAGATCCGTGGAACCCGAGCGTTCCTCGCCAGCGACGGCGGGCCGAACGGAGCCGGTGGGGCAGGCGGCGACGACGGCGGTGGCGGCGGACCGGCGCTCCTCGATCAGTGCCTGAATCCCGACGACGAGGCCGCGCTGGAAGCCTTGGCGACCGCGGACCAGAGCGGGCCCGCGATCGTGGGTGGGATCGCCGGGGACTGCCCGATCGAGGCCTGCGGGACCGAGGTCGGCGGGGTGCTGTCGGATAGCTCCGAGGCTGCCCGTAATGCGCTCGGCGATTGCATCGCGAGCTGCATCGCAGACCGCACGGGTCTTTCGCTTCAGTGCACCGCTTGCTACGGGTCGATCGCGGCCTGCTCGACGGCGTTTTGCATCGAGCCTTGTTTGCCACCGAATTCGGGTTCACCCGAGTGTGCAAACTGCGCCCTCGAGAACTGCATCGACGTCAACGCCTGTACAGGGTTCTATTGAATCCTACATCTAAGAACGGGCGCGCCCCCTGTTTCGCGAAGGAGTGACGCATGTCTTTGGTTTCGATGTTCAAGGGGAAGGGGCCGAGCGGCTTCGGCTACGGAAGCACTGCCGAGGACGTGACGGAGGGGCTCGACCTGAGCGGAAAGACGATCCTCCTCACCGGGTGCAACTCGGGCATCGGCAAAGAGACCTTGCGTGTGCTCGTCAAACGCGGTGCGCACGTCATCGCTGCTGCCCGCACCTTGGATAAGGCGCAAGCGGCGTGCGACGAGGTCGGCGGCGAAACGACGCCCGTCGCCTGCGAGCTTTCCGAACCGACGTCGGTGCAGGCCTGCGTCGCGGTGGTGAAGGCGCTCGGCCACCCGCTCAGCGCCATCATCTGCAACGCGGGGATCATGGCGCTCCCAAAGCTTCATCTGCAGCACGGGTACGAGCTTCAGTTCTTCACCAACCACATCGGCCACTTCCTGTTGGTCACATCCCTACTCGATCAGCTCGCAGACGACGGACGAGTGGTGATGGTGAGCAGCGACGCACACAAGGGAGCTCCGAAAGAAGGCATTCAGTTCGACAACCTGGATTGTCATCGGGGCTACAGCCCGTGGGCGAACTACGGACAATCGAAGCTAGCGAACCACCTTTTCGCGAAGGCGCTCGCGAAGCGCTTCGAGGGCACCAAAAAGACCGCCAATAGCCTCCATCCTGGCGTGATCCACACGAATCTCGCGCGCAGCATGAACCCGATCGCCAGGGTTGCGCTGTCGATCGGCGCTCCGCTCGTCCTCAAGAGTATTCCGGAAGGCGCTGCGACGCAGACCTACCTCGCCGTTCATCCCGCGGTGGCTGGCGTGCGCGGGAAGTACTTTGCCGACTGCAATGAATCCTACACCAGCGCGCACGGGCGAGACGACGCCATGGCCGAGAAGCTACGGGAGACTTCCGAACGAATCGTCGCGGAGCTAACATGAGCTCACCTCGAAAGGACAGCAGACATGTCGCAATCGACTCCGGAATTGAGCCACCAGGTTGAGACGAATGGGTCGCGCGTTGCGCATCCGTCCGGCAACGAGACGAGCAGGGCCGAGATCGAACGGATCTTCAAGCTTCAACACGCGCACCAGTACACCGTCGCTAAGACGAGCGCGCGCGAGCGAAAGGAGAAGCTCAAGCGGCTCGAGAGCGCCTTTCTCGCGCATCGCGAAGACATCCGCGCGGCGCTCTACGACGATTTTCGAAAGCACCCGAGCGAAGTCGACCTCACCGAGGTGTTCCCGATCACGAGCGAGATCAAGCACGCGAGGCGCCACCTCTCGAAGTGGATGCGACCTCATCGCGTCAAGACACCGATGGCTTTGCTCGGAGCGCGCTCGTACATTCACTACGAGCCCAAGGGCGTGGTGCTGATCATCGCGCCTTGGAACTTTCCGATCAATCTGACGTTCGGACCGCTCGTTGCAGCGATTGCTGCGGGCAACTGCGTCATGATCAAGCCGTCGGAGCACACGCCGCATGCCTCGGCGGTGACTCGGAGCATCATTGCGGAGGTCTTCGACGAGAGCGAGGTAGCGGTCGTCGAGGGCGGCATCGAAACTTCGACGACGGTCCTCGCGCAGCCCTTCAATCACATCTTTTTCACTGGGGCTCCGTCGATCGGAAAGGTGGTCATGGAGGCGGCTGCGAAGCATCTGGCTTCGGTGACACTCGAGCTCGGCGGCAAATCCCCCACGATCGTCGACGAGACCGCCCAGGTCGACGCGGCCGCCCATCGCGTCGCGTGGGCGAAGTACACGAACAACGGCCAAATCTGCCTCGCGCCCGACTACGTCTTCGTCCACGAGAGCAAGAAGGACGAGTTCCTGCAGAAGCTCACCAAGAACATCGAGAAGTTCTACGGGATCGATGCTCGGAGGTCGGATTCGTATGCGCGAATCGTCAACAACCGCCACTATCAGCGT
>JAHEEE010000002.1 GCA_024640845.1 Myxococcales bacterium
GTCAGGGTCTAAAGGCTGAGCACTTCGTCCGGAGTGTCCACCCAGTAGGTGGGGCCGGCGGCTTGCAGCTTCTCGCGCGCGAATGGGCCCCAGCTGACGGCGACCGTGGCCACTCCCGCCGCTCGACCCGCCTCGATGTCGTGGTCGGAGTCTCCGATGAACAGCGCTTCCTCCGGGCGCGCGTCCAGGGCGGCGAGGGCTTTCAGAACCGGCTCCGGGTGCGGCTTGCCATGGACGACGTCGTCCGCGCAGACGCGTACGGCGAACTCCTCTTCGAGGTCGAGGAGCCGAAGCCCCCGGTTGGCGCCCGTGCTCAGCTTGCTCGTCACCAATGCGAGCTTGGCGCCATACCGGTGAAGCTTGCGGACGACCTCGACCACCCCCGGGTACGGCCTAGCCATCTGGTCGTGGTGATCGAGGTTGAAGGAGCGGTACGTCTCAAGCAGGGTATCGAGCTCCTCCTCGGAGTCGGCGACCCGGCTCAGAGCCGTCCGAAGGGGCGTACCGACCCCCGCCAGCCAGTACTCATCCGGCAGCTCCCGCCCGAGATGAATGCGGCTGGTGTGATGAAACGACGTCAAAATCAGCTCGATCGAGTCGAGCAGGGTTCCATCGAGATCGAATAAGTAGGTTTTCATCGATTGCTGGGCTGTTCCTAGTGCCATCTGGGTGACAGTCGAGAATGAAGATTCGACAGCCCCTCCACAACTGCTATTGTCGCACCCAGAAAGCCCTCCTAGGGCATGGTGGCTCACCGTGGGCCGCTAGCACGTTGCCTGTTCCTGCTGAACCCGCGCCGTGATTCGAGACAACGGTTAGAGGTTCGCAGAGCGCACAGTCAACGGGGGATAGAGCAAACGCTCGGGCAAGAGGCCTGGGCTGCGCCGGATTCCACGAAAAGAAGCTAGGGCCTCCCCTTGGAGGCTTTATTGAACAAGAGAGAAAAAGAACATGAGTACGAAACTATTTGTAGGCAGCCTTAGCTGGAACACCACGAGCGAAGAGCTCCAGACCGCGTTCGCGGGCTGCGGCGAAATCGTCGAAGCAAAGGTCGTCACCGACCGTGACACCGGCCGCTCGCGCGGCTTCGGCTTCGTGACGTACAGCGACGCGGAGTCCGCGACGCGCGCCATCGAAGAGCTCGACGGCAGCTCGCTCGACGGACGCTCGATCCGGGTGGACCGCGCCAACGATCGCCCGAAGCGCGACCGTGGCTCGACCGCTCGCTGGTAAGAAAGACAGTTTGAACCAGCAAGCTGCAACAGACCGCAGTGTCGAAGGTCCGATGCCAGATGAGCATCTGACCTTCGACCGCCTCGGTCTCATTCCGAAGCTCTTGTCCGCCACCAAAACTGCGGGCTACCTTCGGCCAACTCCGATCCAACAGCTGGCGATTCCGCCGGCTCTGGCCGGGCGCGACATCCTCGGATGCGCGCAGACCGGCACGGGGAAGACGGCGGCATTCGCCCTCCCCATCCTTCAGCACCTCGACGCAATGGTCGGCAACAAGCCGAAGCTACGCGCCCTCGTGTTGACGCCCACGCGCGAGCTCGCGGCGCAAATCAGCGAGAGCGTCAAAACCTACGGTGCAGATCTCGATCTTTGGCACACCGTCATCTTCGGCGGTGTGAGCGACAAGGCGCAGATCGCCGAGCTTCGGCGTGGCGTCGACCTCTTGGTCGCGACGCCTGGACGCCTGCTCGACCTGATGGGCCGTGGGGTGGTTCGCCTCGAAGATGTGGAGCTCTTCGTCCTCGACGAGGCCGACCGCATGCTTGACATGGGGTTCCTGCCGGACGTCCGACGCATCACCAAAGAGCTCCCGAAAGACCGTCAGACGATGTTCTTCTCGGCCACCATGCCCCCGCAGATTCGGCGACTCGCCGAAAGCCTGCTCGACCGTCCGGTCAGCGTAGCAGTGGCGCCGGTCTCATCGACGGTCGACCTGATCCAACAGGAGGTCTTCTTCGTGAAGAAGGCCGAGAAACGAAAGCTGCTCGCGGAGTTGCTCCGCGAGGAAGCGGTCGAGCACACCTTGGTGTTTAGCCGCACGAAGCACGGTGCAAACCGTATCGTTCGACAGCTCGAAAAAGATGGAATCCGCGCAGAAGCCATCCACGGCAACAAGTCCCAGGGCGCGCGCACGCGAGCACTCGACGCATTTCGCTCGGGGGATCTCAACGTGCTCGTCGCGACCGACATCGCGGCACGGGGCATCGACGTCGATGGGGTGACGCACGTCATCAACTTCGACCTCCCTAACGTCCCCGAGACCTACGTGCACCGGATCGGACGCACGGCTCGAGCCGGGGCCTCCGGCGTCGCCTGGTCCTTCTGCGATGCAGAGGAACGACCGTTCCTCGCGAGCATCGAGAAGCTGATCGACAAAAAGATCAAGCGGGCGGACTAGCGCCAGAGTGCGAAGGTACTTCCGCCCATCACCGGGCGGAAGTATGTTGCAATTGTACGAGCCTCCTCGCAGGCCCAGTGGCGTAACGTGGCTGACGGCCCTAAGTTCCAGGGCATGGATGTCGACGAACAAACGAGGATCGAGCTCGAGGCCGCGGCTTTTCGAAAGCTAGTTGCGCACCTTCGCGAGCGGACCGACGTGCAAAACATCGCCCTGATGGACCTGGCCGGCTTCTGCAGAAACTGCCTATCGCGCTGGTATCAGGAGGCGGCTGAGGCAAGAGGCCTGAGCCTCGACAAAGCCGGTGCGCGCGAGATCATCTACGGCATGCCCTATGCCGAGTGGAAGGCAAAGCATCAAACGGAAGCGACGCCCGAGCAACAGGCGGCCTTCGACAAGCACCGCAACGAAACCTAGACGGCGCGAACGTCGTCTGAGGTCACTCGGGGTGCAGCCTGTGCCACCCGTCCCATCGTCGTTGCCGCAGCCAATCATGGCTGCAACGGGCTCACAAAACGTGCGCCAGCTCTTCCCATGCGAAACGGATCCCGTCATTATGAGGGCATGCCTCGCCAGCAACTAAGCAACGCGCTGAAGGCGCTTCACGAAGAGCTCGAGTCCGCCGAAGAGATTGAAGCCGGCGATCGCGAAGCCCTCCTCCAGGCGGCTCGGGAGATTCAAGAAGCGCTCACGCGCGTAGAGAGCGAGCCGCCCGAAGACGAGACACTCACCGAGCGGATGACAGCGCTCGTCGAGGAGCTCGAGTCCTCCTACCCGAGGTTCGCCGAGACCCTCAGGAACGTTTCCGAAGCGCTCGCCAACCTAGGGATCTGAGTGTCACCGCCCTCGCCTTGGGTGGTTCGCTTTGCGCCGCGTATCCGCAGAGGGGGCACCGTGCTCGACGTCGCTGCGGGGAACGGCCGGCATACACGCCACCTACGCGGGCTCGGGTACCGGGTGGTCGCCGTCGATGTCGACCTCTCGCGGATGGCGGACCTCGCAGCCGACGACGGAGTCGAGCTCGTCGAAGCGGATCTCGAAAACGCTCCCTGGCCGTTCAAGGGACGCAGTTTCGATGGGATCGTAGTCACCAACTATCTCCACCGCCCTCTCCTCCCGATCCTCGCCAAGTCGCTCGCGGCGGACGGCGTATTGATCTACGAGACGTTTGCCGAGGGCAACGAGCAATGGGGCCGCCCGAGCAATCCGGACTTCCTGCTACGCGAGGGAGAGTTGTGCAACGCTTTCTCGGAGCTGACGCTGATCGAGTACGAGCACGGGTATGAAGAACGCTCGAAGCCCGCAGTGCGCCAACGGATCTGCGCCGTGCACTGACACTGCTACCGCAGGATTCGTCTGAAGCCCCAGATTGCCATTCCTACGCACACCGCCGCCCCAAATCCGAAGAGCAGGCGTGCGAGCGCCTCGTTGACGGAGGGCGGGACGAAGGGGACGTAATGATGGAGCGTGCCCTCGGGGGCGTAGAAAGTCAGCCAACCCGCAACGCCGGCGAGGGCGAGCAGGAACAACGACGAAAGCGTGTCACTCGCACGGTGGTCGCGCGCCAAGGTCATGAAGCCGATCAACACGAGGATTGCGCCGCCGCCCAACAGGACGCTTCGGGGCGCATCGATGACGACGTAATCGCGCGGCAAAAGCCCGAGCGCCAAGGCACTGACCAAACCGCCTGCCAACAGGCACAGAATCGAGACGCCCTTCCCCACCTCTACAGGATAGCGGATCACAAGGCCGTAAGGGAGAAGTCGACCTCGTTCGAACGAACGGGGTGGTAGCTCACAGGCTGTTTCACGCCCAAATCACGGCGCACCTCGGACAGCGGCCTGTCGAGCCACTCGTGCCACGGCACCTCGAGGAACCAGGCAGCGTGCTTGGCGAGCCGCCGGCCATCGCGAACCGTGTCGCGCGCTCCGAGCTTCGGATCCGTCACGCGCCCGAGCTTGAGCCATGCGAGCGCGGCAATCGCGCCGACCCCGAGGTTTTTGGTCTCGTAGTGACTGAACGCTAGCAGCGCAGCCTCGCCTACCAAGTCGCCTTTGTAGCCGAGCACCGTGTGCCAGAGGTCGTGCGTGTCGCGGAGCCAATCCTTGATCCAGAGGAACTCACCCTCGGCGCTCTTGCGTACGTACTCCGACGCCTCCACCAGTCCGTCAGCGCTGATGCCCTCCGACTCCACGAACTGCAGATACGCACGCCCGAGGCTCCCATCGGGGAGCGCGCGGAGCCACTGCCGATTGCTGAGCAGCGGAAGCACGCTCGGCTTGGTCGCAAGCAGCCGGCGCCCGGTTTCGCTGCGCTGAAGCCGGGCACGGATCCACTTGAGGTTCGGGCCTTCGAGGGCGTCGATCACCTCGAACACGTGCTCGGTGGCATCGGGATCCGCGAACACCCGACGGATGGCGCGTGCCGCCGCCAGTGGGCGCATGGAAGTGACGCTCATGGGCTTTCTTTTTAGCAGCTGGCGCCGGCGAGGAAAGCTGATAGGCCATCGACATGTCGAATCCGACCGCTACCCTCGAGACTTCGCTCGGCAACGTCGAAGTCGAGCTTTTCACCGACAAGATGCCCGTGACCGCAGGCAACTTCATCGACCTGGCGAAAGCCGGGTTCTATGATGGACTTCACTTCCATCGCGTGATCGACGGCTTCATGATTCAGTTCGGCTGCCCACACAGCCGCGACCCGAAGAGCCCGCGTGCCGGCACCGGCGAGAGCCCGAACGGCAACATCCAGGACGAGCACCCGGCAGATGCCAAGATCTCGAACGAGCCTGGAACCTTGTCGATGGCGAACACGGGCCGACCCAACAGCGGCGGCTCCCAGTTCTTCATCAACACGGCGCACAACGCCTACCTCGATTGGTTCTCGCCGGGTCCCTCGAAGCACCCGGTGTTCGGGAAGGTCGTAAGCGGCTTGGACGTCATCAAGGCGATCGAGTCGACCCCCACGGGCGCCGGCGATCGGCCCGTCACGCCGGTGCAGATGATCAAGGTCACGATTCACGACTAGAGACTTGACGAACCCATCCTCCTCGGACGAATGTACTCTGCGAGGATTGCGGCCTCCTCTTGGAAGGCGATCCAGCGCCCAGCCCACTGCAGGCGCCGTTCGAGACGAGAGGCGACGACACTGTCATCGTGTGCGAATAGCTAGTCGCGCAGACATTCGACGTACACTGAGGCCAAATCGATCTTGGTGAACGAGTTGTCGTCGTAACGAACGCCCTCGAGGTTGATGTCGAGACGGTCGAAATGGGTCCGGACGTCGTGGGTCCCGACCGGGACGTTGGTGAGCACCTTGTCGACAGACGCGGAGGACAGCGCCATATCCGGGCATTGACGCGCAAAGTAGATCGCGTAGCCCTCGAAATCGCCCGATGGAAAGACACCTGGCTCGCCGACCGTCGAGAAGTCGAGCAGCACATTGTCGGCTTCCACACGAACGTCCATTTTGGGACTTGGCGCGCCCGGGCAAGGAGATCGGAGCGTGCCGACTTGAGCCGCCGGGAACTCCGCCCCGGGCCCGACGGTCGAGACGAGCGGTGCCCTCGCCGACGCTCCGCAGCGAGTGGAACGACGCTCGAGCCACAACGCTCTTCCCTCAGAGCCCGGCCTGAGGCCCCGTTCGACCTCTCCTGCATCCGAGACATCATCGCCGCAGCCGGCACCGGATAGAAGAAGTCCCATCAGGACGAACGACGCGCGGCGCCACCGTGTTCCCTCGCATGCGCAGTGCATGACGGTCATAGCTGCACTGCGCGTGCCAACCCGAAGCAACCGAAAGCCCTTTGATTTCGAGAGGCGTTTTGCCCGATTCCCCGCTGCGAGCGACGAACGCCGTCGCATGTCGACGTTCGTCGTCAGGCCGGGACGGCCGCGCCCCAGTAATTGTAGCTGAGGACCTTGATGCCGGGGATGTACATCCGCTCGTCGTTGACGACTTTGAAGCCCGCGGCCTGCAGCACGGCGGGGATGTCCCGATTGATGTTGCAGCCGCCGGCGAACACGCGCCAGGTCGGATTGAGGCGATTCTGCCACTTGGCCACCTTCGGGTCCGGCGCGATGCCATGCTCGCAGAACAGCAGCGTGCCGCCCGGACGTAGGACGCGAAGCATTCCCTGAAGAGCGGCTCGCACATCGGGAATGGTACAGAGCGTGTAGGTGATGACCACCGTGTCGATGCTGTTCGCGTCCAGCGGGATTTGCTCTCCGGGCAAGTCGATCATCTCGAGGTCGAGACCGGCACCCCCAAAGTTTCGCCGTGCAAGCTGCCGCATGCCTTCTGAAGGTTCGAGGCCCCACACCTTCTCGACCTTCTCGCGATCGTAGAAGGGTAGATTGAGCCCACTCCCCATACCGATCTCGAGAACCCGACCCTCGGCAAGCGGAACGATCTTCTCGCGTTGCTTCATGTTCGGCTTGGACGAACAGGCGAGGTTGATCAGGCGGGGAAGAACATATCGGTCATACAGGCCCATCTCGATGCAGCTCTATCAGATCTCGACGACCGGGGCATTCCCTCTCCTCCGAACGCTTGTTCACTCAGGCGGGGGGAAGCGGACATACGCATCGACGAGCAACTCGGCGAGCTCGCGGTTGGGGGGCCGATCGTCGCCGAGCCTTCCCTTGTCGCGCAAGTCTGCGCACAATGTGTCGAGAACGGTCTCTATCTGCAGGTCGTCGGAGCCGCTCTTCCAGCTCTCTCGCTCGGCTTCGTCGCGAAAACAGTAGGCCTTCCACGAGATCGAAAAGCGCATGTGATCCCATCGATAGCGTCCGACGATCTCGTCGCTGTCGCGCACGGTCCATTCTCCATTGCCTTCCGGATGCAGACGCATCCGTGGCAAGAAGATCGGCATTGGGCGATCGATCTCCTCCATGCGATCGACCCCATGAAACACGCTGTCGGTGTCCATCACCAGCGCCGAGTTGAAGTGAACGTCGTATGCGCGCGGGGGCCTATCAGCGCCTTCGGGGTAGAAGGCAAACGCGCCGCCTTTGGTGTCTTGGTACCAAGACACCGAGGTCGCGATCGGCAGGCGATAGCGGTCGAACAGACCGGAGTGGTGTGCCACGACGATCAGCCACTCTGGGTGAAGCTTGCGATTCAACCCGCGGAACTCCGGCACGTCGGTATGCACCGCAAGCTCCTGACCTGGGAGCAGAATGTTTGCATAGACGATCGCCGGCTCTACGATCGAGCAGTCGAAGATCCTCTTCGCCGCTTCGATGAGCCGCTCGTTCCGAACGAACGCTTCGATCCCTGGTGCAAACACTTCATCCGCGTACGCGTAGGTCTCCCGAAAGTAGTTCGTGCGCGCGACCAGTGTGCCGAGGTCGCTGTCGCGACGCCCAAGGCGCCCGCCGGTACGCAGGAAGTTGAACGCGGCGTCGAAGCGTTGCGGGAGGCCCTCGCCAATGCCGTCGTTGAGCCCCTCCTCGGAGTACATTCCGTAGGAGCCGAAGTCCTCGCAGAGCTGGACCAACGCGTGCGCCTGCTCCTCCTCGAGGAACGGATCGAGCTCTACATGCTGGTTGAAGAAGTGGGACTGCATCGCTGAACGTGGCGTGCGGGAGGAAAGCACAGCAAGGGTTCCGATGTCGAGCCCGAGCACGAAACGCGGTACAATCCACCCCTGTGTCGAGACGACTCGCATTGGGCGCCAACCTCCTAATCCTAGGTTTCCTTGGACTTTCCGGGTGGCTGCATGCTGCACGCCCCGATGTTTACTATGCAGCTGCGCAGGAGGACCAAGCCCTCGAATGGGCCTCGTTTTGGAGTTTCTTCGCTGCTAGCGTCGTGTTCGCGATTGCGGCGCGCCGACAACGTCGAACCATCGGTGCGCTCCCCTGGTTCCTCGCCGGGCTCGCCCTCTTCTGCTTCTTTGTCGCCATGGAGGAAATCTCCTGGGCCCAGCGCGTCTTTGGGCATCGGCCCCCGGAATACTTCCTCGCCGAGAACTATCAGCAGGAGCTCAATCTCCACAACATCGCAGGCAGAGATCTGCGGGTATGGACGTTTCGGGGCATCGTCTTGGGATACGGCGTCGTCCTGCCCCTGCTCGCTTTGCTTCCCGCGCCGCGCCGGTGCTTCGATCGCATTTTCGTCGTTCCGCCGCCGATCGAGCTCCTCCCTTCGATGCTCGGCGTGTTCTGGGTCCATCTCAACTACCCATGGAAGTTCACGGGTGAGATCACCGAGTGTGCGCTCGGGTTTGGGTTCCTCCTTGCTGCAATGGCGAACGCTGGGCGATTCGCGCACGCGTGGGTTCCACCAACCGGTGCGCGCGCGGCGGCCCTTCCTCTTCTCGTCATCGCGCTCGGATTTGCGACAGCAGCGTGGTCTCAAAACCGGCAGAGCAGCGACCCGAGTTACGTCACGCAGACGCAAACGGAGGTTCGAGCACTAGAGCGGGACTTCACTGCGTTGGCGAGATCCAAAGGGCGGGACACGATCACCAAGTGCGGGCTTCACAAGCGGCTCTATACGTTCGTCGAAGACAAGAAGTATGAGCGACCGCTTGCCGCCGGCGCCTTCGCGAGCCTGACCAGAGAGGGACTGCCCGAAGAGCGTGCCGAGTTCTTTCTGGATCCGTGGAACTCGCCTTACTGGATCCGTGACCGCTGCGATGAGGACACCGGACGACGCTCGGTCTTCATCTACTCTTTCGGCCCGAACCGAAGCCGCGACTCCAACCGCTGGGAGATCCTCGGCGATGACGTCGGCGCGTACCTGATTCGAAATCCCGACCCGTAATCATTCCACTGAGGCGCGCTTTCGCTTAGGCTCGCGCCTCTTCTGGAGGGCAATTCGATGAAGCGTTCAATTCGTATCGCAGCGGCATGCACCCTGATGTTGAGCGGCTGCACAAAAGAAGCAGCCGCGCCCGCCTTCGACCCAGGTGACCCGGCGCCAGATGTGGCTGGGAACACGGCGCCGTCGTCGCAAACCACGTCGAAGAATGCGGCGGTCGCGGCGAGCCTTCCGTTGGCCGACCAGCAAGATTTCGATGATGCGGGGCGTGGCCTCGTCGCCAGCGACCCAGACCTCCGTGTGATGGGTAGCGCGGGCACACCGATTTGGGACATGCCCGCATACGGGTTCGTGGACGGCGACGCGCCCGCGAGCGTGAACCCGAGCCTGTGGCGACAAGCGAAGCTCAATAACATCCACGGCCTCTTCAAAGTCACCGAGGGGATTCATCAACTCCGTGGTCACGACCTCGCGAACATGACGCTCATCGATGGGGACACGGGATGGATCGTGGTCGATCCGCTGACTTCAGAAGAGACCGCGCGGGCGGCCTTGGCGTTCGCTCGCCAACATCTCGGCGACAAAGCCGTATCAGCGATCATCTTCACACACAGTCACGTCGACCATTTCGGCGGCGTGCTTGGAATCGTGTCTGCCGAAGAGGTCGCGCAGCGGAGCATCCCGATCATCGCGCCGGTGGGCTTCCTGGATGAGGCCACTAGCGAGAACATCATCGCCGGGATCACCATGGGACGGCGCTCCCTCTATATGTACGGGCCGCGGCTTCCTCGCGGCGAGCGCGGCCACGTTGGCTCGGGGCTCGGCAAGGGACCCGCTTTCGGAACTGTCGGGATTCTTCCGCCGACTACCATCATTAGCGAGACGCCGACAAGAATGACCGTCGACGGCGTGAAGCTCGTGTTCCAGAACGCCCCCGGATCCGAGGCCCCCGCGGAGCACACGTTCTACCTACCGGACCGCAAGGCATTCTGCGGCGCCGAGGTGGTCTCGCACAACATGCACAACCTCTACACGCTACGTGGCGCGAAGGTGCGCGACGCGCTGAAATGGGCGGGCTACATCGACGAGATCATCGAGCTCTTCGGCGAGGCCGAGGTGTACTTTGGGAGCCACCACTGGCCTATCTGGGGCAACGCGCGGATCATCGACTTTCTCGAGAAGCAGCGCGACATGTACAAGTACATCCATGACCAAACCCTGCGGCTGGCGCTCCTCGGCTACACGCCGCGCGAGATCGCCGAGACGATCGAGCTCCCCGAGGCGCTGCAGCAATCATTCCCAAACCGTGGCTACTACGGCACGGTCAGGCACAACGCGAAAGCCGTCTATCAGCGCTACTTCGGCTGGTACGATGGAAACCCAGCGAACTTGAACCCGTTGCCGCCCGCAGAGGCCGGGGCGAAGTACGTCGAGCTCGCGGGGGGCGCCGCGAACCTGCTTGAAAACGCGCAATCCGCATACGACGCGGGCGAGTACCGGTGGGCTGCGGAGGTGCTGAACCACTTGGTGTTTGCGAATCCCAAGGACGAAGACGCGAAGAGCCTGCTCGCCAAGGTGTACGACCAGCTCGGCTACCAGGCCGAGTCTGGCCCGTGGCGCGATTCCTATCTGACAGGCGCGTTCGAGCTGCGCCACGGCGGACCCGATGTGGGTGTCGACCTCGCAGCGGCGGTCGACATGCTCAAGCACGCACCCCTCGACCGTTTCCTCGTGGCGATGGCCGCTCGATTGAACCCCGAAAAGGCCGAGGGCAAGGAAATGATCGTGAACCTCGTGTTCAGCGATGTCGGCACCTCGTTCGTTCTCGAGCTCCAGCACTCCGTGCTTCGCCACTACGAACGCGACCCGAACCCCAATGCGAGCGTGACACTCAAGATCACGAAGGATCTCTTTCTTCGAATGATGGCAGGCACGGCGGGCATCAAGGACACGCTCTTCGGGGACGATCTCGAGGTCGAGGGCAGCAAGCTCGATTTAGTCAGCTTCTTCCGCTTGCTCGACAAACCAACTGGCACCTTCAACATCGTCACTCCCTAGAGGCTTTCGCGCGGCGCTCGGCAGCAGGCGGCGCTGTCGGCTGGCGCAAACGCCGCCGTTTGATCTAGGCTCGGCTCATGCGTTTGAATCGCAAATCCTTGGCTGCTGTCGGTGCTTTTACCCTTCTGACCGCTTGCACCTCCTCCGAGCAAGCGAGCTCGTGCCCGCAAAGCGAGGGTCAGATCAGCACCGATGTCGCGCGCTTCAGTCCTTCCGACGTCGCGTGTGAGGATATCCCTCGGTCGTTGGCGCTACTCGAGCCGATGCCGGCGACACACGGTGTGCCGGTGGACTGGCGAACCCGACCGGTGCTCTCCTTCGACGGCGACAACTACCGCGCAGCGATTCCGATCGACGATGGCACGACCCTCTACGGCACGGGCGAGATCGCCGGTCCGCTCGAACGAAGCGGTTTCGTGACGGACACCTGGGGTGAACAGCCATACCGGGAAGACCCTCCGGAGGGCCTCAATCCGCAGGAGTACGACGACGCGACGCCGCGTCTGTTTCAGGCACACCCGTGGGTGCTCGGTGTTCGCGCCGATGGATCTTCGTTTGGCGCGCTCGCGGACACGACGTACCGCACTGAGATTGATCTTCGAAACGGCATCGAGTTCACCGCCGAAGCCCCCTTCCCCGTCATCATCATCGAAGGAGATAGCCCGCAGGCCGTGCTCACCAAGCTCGGCGAGCTCACCGGCACGGTCGAGCTGCCACCGCTCTGGGCGCTCGGATACCAACAAGCGCGCTGGTCCTACTTCCCAGACACCCGAGTGAAGGAGATTGCGGACGAATTCCGCGCACGAGGGATTCCATGCGACGTCATCTGGATCGACATCGACTACATGGACGAGTTCCGCGTCTTCACCTTCCACCCGGAGCGCTTCCCGGACCCACCTGGCCTCAACGACTACTTGCACAGCATCGGATTCAAATCGGTTTGGATCCTCGACCCAGGGGTGCAGCAGAAAGAGGGGTTCTTCGTGTACGACGAGGGTCTAGAGGGAGACCACTTCCTTCGCCGGCCCGACGGCAAGCTCTTCACCGCCCGAAGCTGGCCCCCAGGCAACTCGGTCTGGCCGGACTACACCAACCCCGACACACGAGCATGGTGGCAGACCTACATCCCCGACTTCCTCGACAACGGCGTGGATGGGATTTGGATCGACTTCAACGAGCCTTCGATCGTGTTTCCACTTGGTACGCCGACCCCGGAAGATCTGGTGCACGTCGGCGGAGCTGACCTTCCGCCAGGGACGCATGCCCGCTACCACAACGGCTACGGCATGCTGATGTCACAGGCGACGCACGAGGGCATGAAGCTCGCGCGTCCCGGCAAGCGGCCGTTCCTCCTCTCGCGCTCGAACTACATCGGGGGACAGCGCTATGCCGCGATGTGGACCGGAGACAATTCGGCCAGCTGGGACCACCTCTATTGGTCCGTGACCATGACGCTCAACATGGGGCTCTCGGGTCAGCCCTTTGCCGGACCGGACATCGGCGGCTTCTTCAAGACCCCCACGCCGGAGCTGTACGCGCACTGGATCGGCGTCGGTGCCTTTTTTCCGTTCAGCCGCACACATACGATTCAGCTTTCGCCACCCCAGGAACCCTGGTCGTTCGGTCCGGAGGTCGAGGCGATTTCCAAGGCGGCCATCGAACGACGCTACCGAATGCTCCCGTACATCTATACGCTCTTCCGCGAGTCGTCGCTCAACGGCCTTCCGGTGTGGCGACCGGTCTTCTTTGCGGACCCCGCCGACGCGACGCTCCGAACCGAGGACCACGCGTTCTTGCTCGGCGCGGACGTCTTGGTCGTACCGGTACTCACGGAAAGCGATCCTCATGAATTCAATCTCCCCTCCGGAATCTGGCGCGACTTCAGGTTGGTTGGCGAAGACCCGTCCGCGACGCCATCTCTCCCGGTCCTCAAGCTCCGCGGCGGCGCGATCCTCCCCGTTGGGCGCATCGTTCAGAACACGACAGAAGCGCTGCTCGAGCCACTCACTCTCATCGTCTCGCTCGATGCGAGCGGGCGGGCGGAGGGGATCCTCTACGAAGACGACGGGGAAGGCTACGCCTACGTGGACGGTGACTACCTTCTTACGACCTATGTTGCCGAGCAAACGGGCGACACGGTCATGGTAAGCGTCGCAACGGAGGAAGGCGACCGTCAGCGCCCCGAGCGCACCGTGAACGTGACGGTCGTGACGGACGATGGCGCGTTCGACGGAAGCGGCTCGGAGACCACGGGGATCACGGTCGATCTTTCGGCGGAAAGCGCGCGCTGAAGCGCTCCGCGAGAGCCGTGATCGTCAATGATGGATTGACGCCCACGTTCGCCGGAATCGCAGAGGCATCGGTGACAAACAGCCCCGGATGACCGAAGACCTGGTGGTCGATGTCGACTACGCCATGTTCGGGTCCCGCGCCGATGGCGCATCCACCCAAGATGTGCGCCGTCACCGACATATTGCCGACGCTCTCGACGAGGGTGTTGTGCGCGGTCCCCCCGATGTGCGCCGCGAGCTTTCGCGCGGCCTCGTTTGCCTCGGGAATGTAGGCTGGAACCTCCCGCCCCGCCGCGACATGCGAGCTCAGTCGACGTTTGAACGGCCACAACAAGCTTCGTTTGAAGCGAAATCCGATTTGGTTGTCCGCGTTCTGCATCACCGTGAGCACGACGACACGCTTGTGCCAGTTCTTCGCGAACCAGCACCGCAAGGACCGGAAGGGATGAAGAAGTGTCTGGCCGAAGACGCGAAGCGCCCTTCGGAGCGGGGTCGACCCGTCGACGAGCGGTCCTTGGTACCAGCGCATGAAGTCGTAGCCAGCCGGGAAGCGGTTCTGGGTGATGTGCGTATGGTCGCCGAGGTAGAAGTGGGATGAAATCGCGGCACCGTGCGTCAGGTCTTCGTCGACGTTGGGCGAAAGCGCGGCCACGATCGCTTCGCTGTTCGTTCGGACGATCTCGCCAAGCCGGCGAGAGATCCGCGGCAACGTGCCGAGCTCGTCCCGGCACCGAAACAACAGGTCGAGCGTGCCCACGACCCCGGCCGCTACGATGACCTTGGCCGCCGTCAACGGAGCGTGTGTCTTGCGCGGGCTGAATGGGTCGACGGACTGCACCTCGTATCCTCCGCCGTGGAGCGGCCGGATCGAGTGAACTTTGCGCTCCGCGAAGATCTGCGCGCCTCCGGCCTCGGCGAGATACAGGTAGTTCTTGTCGAGAGTGTTCTTGGCACCGTCGGCGCACCCGGTCAGACAGCCTCCACAACGGGTGCAAGCGGTACGGTTCGGCCCTGCGCCGCCGAAGAACGGGTCCGCCATACGCTCTCCCGCATTTCCGAACAGGATGCCTTGAGGAACGGGACCGAAGGTGTCGCCCGCCCCCATCGCGCACGCAGTCGCCTCGAGCCAGTCGTCCATCTTGCCGTGATCGGTGTTGGTGACGATGCCGAGCATACTGGAAGCGGTGTCGTAGGGGCCTTCGAGCTCCTCTTTCCAATCAACGCCCAGGTTCGACCACACGGGGTCTCGAAAGAACGCGTCTCCCGGCCGAAGCAGCACCGCCGCATACACGAGGCTTCCGCCGCCCACGCCGACCCCGCCGACGATGGCGACGTGCTTGAATGTGTGTTGAACGAAAAAGCCGCGGTATCCGATCTGCGGTACCCAGGCCAGCTTGCGAAGGCTCTCGTCTGCAGCCCGCATGTCGTCCGGCGTCACTCGCCGGCCCTGCTCGAGCACCGCGACCCGGTAGCCCTTCTCCGTGAGCCGAAGGGCCGGGACACTGCCGCCAAAGCCACTCCCGATGATGATGACATCGTAGTCCACGTGCCGCCGCTCATACCACGAAGCACCGCGGGTGCTAGAGTCTCGGTCGTCATCAGCTCCGGAGGACAACTACCATGAAGCAGATCCCCAAATCCCACGCCGACATCCTCGAAAAACCGGCGTTTGCTCATCTGTCGACCATCATGGCTGATGGCAGCCCACAGGCGAGCGCCGTCTGGATCGACACCGACGGCCCGCTGATCGTCGTGAACTCGGCGGAAGGCCGCCTGAAGGACCGAAACATCAGACGCGACCCGCGCGTCGCCATCTCGGTCATCGACCCCGACAATCCGTACCGCTCGTTGATGATTCGCGGACGCGTCTCCAAGATCACGAACGAAGGAGCCGACGCACATATCGACAAGATGGCGAAGAAGTACATGGGCGTCGACGAGTACCCGTTCCGCACGCCTGACGAAGTCCGGGTGATGTACTACATCGAACCGGAACGCGTCGCCTCGATGGGCTGAGCGCCCTTCGTCAGTCTCGGGTGAGCTCCGCCCAGAACACGCCGCGCAGGTCGCCAGCCGCGTAGCCAGTCGCCTGATCGTTCGGGTAGAGCTCTGCGATCTTCGAAGCGAGGTCTGGCTCGAGCGTGGCGCCATGGCACGTGACGCATAGCGGCTGGACGAAAATCGGCTCGACGTAGCCAACGGTTCGATCGTCGATAATCACGACGGCCGGTTCTCTACTCTCGGGGTCTCGTTCGTAAAGGTCGAGGAGCGGCTCCATCCAGGGCTTGGGTGCGTTGGCGGGATTGCGAAGCTTTCGACTGGTGCGGCCGACCCGCGTCGTGGCGGTGCTGGCCTTCTCCGCCAACTGCGGAGCTTCCACGCGACAAACGGAGATCGCGTTGACCGGACCCTCCTCCAAGCCGGCCACGAGAGCGGCCTTGAGGCTCTTCTTGAGGGGAAGCACCGCGGCCGCGCCTGCCTCCTCGTATTCGGACTCGTTGATTTTCGAGCGGTCACAGGCGGTCAAAGCCGCCAGAACCGCGAGCAGGAGAGCGCCGCGTGACATGAGCAGGGTGTAGTGCCATTCGTGGGCGGAGATCAAGCGCTTCGGCTAGGATGTTGGGGTGCGCCTCATCCTTCCCGCCGCTCTGCTGCTTGCGCTTCTCTGGCTCCCCGCCGACGCCGAAGCGCACCTCGGGCTCGACGCGCCAACTTCACGCTATGGCCCGGACACCCTCAAGACGGGGCCGTGTGGGGTAAGCGGCGGTGTGCGAACCAACAACGTCAGCTACTTCGAACCGGGCGAAACCATCGAAGTTCTCTGGAACGAGTATATCGACCACCCTGGGCACTACCGGATCGCGTTCGACCCGGACGGCGACGACGACTTCGTCGACCCGGCGACGATGATGGAGCTCTACTCGAACGAAGCGGTACTGCTGGACGGGATCCCAGACCAAGGGCGGGACAATCGCGAGTACTCGGCGCAGATCACACTGCCCAACATCACGTGTGACAACTGTACGCTCCAGGTGATTCAGGTCATGTACGACAAGCCCCCGTACACGACGCCGGGCAACGACATCTACTACCAGTGTGCCGATCTCGTGTTGAAGGCAGGAGGCGCTCCCGACGGCGGCGTCGACGCCGGAGGCAGCGGTTCGAGCGGTAGCGTGGTCTCCCCGAACGACTCGAACGGATGCAGCGCATCGAGCGGCCGAGATGTTTCGTGGGTTGCCATACTATTGATCTTGTTGTTGGCACGCCGTCTTGCCCGAGCGTCTGGATTACCCATATAGAGAGCCACCTATGCGCATCGCGAACTTGTACTCTTCGGGGGGAGCCCCCGTGCTCTCACTCGAGTTCTTCACGCCGAAGAACGAAGCGGGGCGGCTTGCTCTCTTTCGAGCGATCGAGCGGTTGAAGGCACTACAGCCCGGCTTCGTATCGATCACTTGCGGGGCCGCGGGCACGACGCGTGAGCGTACCGCGGACCTGGCCATCGAGGTGCAGCGAGAGCTTGGACTGACCGCGATGGCACACTTGGTGTGCACAGGCACGACTCGAGCGGAGCTCGATGAAACGCTCCATCACATGAAGGACCACGGCATCGAGAACGTCCTCGCCCTTCGAGGGGACCCGCCCCGCGGCGCGACCGGATGGACCCCAGTGGAAGGAGGCTTCCGCCATGCCAACGAGCTTACCGCGTTCGTGCGCGAACACTTCTCGATGAGCATCGGCGGTGCCTGCTACCCCGAAAAGCACCACGAAGCTCCAAGCCTCGAGGCCGACATCGACAACCTGAAGAAAAAAGTCGACGCGGGCGCCGAGTTCCTCATCACGCAGCTCTTCTTCGACAACGACGCCTTTTGGCGCTTCGTCGAAAAGGTCCGCGCGAAGGGAATCGACGTCCCGATTGTCCCGGGGATCATGCCGGT
The DNA here is from genome assembly GCA_024640845.1 of Myxococcales bacterium. Taxonomy (GTDB): domain Bacteria; phylum Myxococcota_A; class Polyangia; order Polyangiales; family Houyiibacteriaceae; genus SG8-38. The sequence goes on from JAHEEE010000002.1 coordinate 17,469, forward strand.
GCTCAATCTCGCGAACCTCCAGCGAATCGCGTCGCTTTCGCCCGGCACAGCAATTCCGCCCGGCCTTCTCAGGGCCTTCGAAAAGGCGGAGGGCGATGACGAGGCCTCGTTAGAAACGGGCGTCGACTTCGCCGCCGAGCAATGCCGCGCCCTTCTGGCGAACGGTGCGCCCGGGATTCACTTCTACACGCTGAACCGATCCAAGGCGACGCTACAAACCGTGGCCGCGCTCTAGCCCGGAAGGTCTTCGTGGATCTTCAGATACCTCAGAAACTCGCGCCGGCTCTGAGGCCCCAGCTGCCGATACGACGGTCGGCGTAGCGCGGGGTCGGCATCCATGGCGAGCTTGGCGCTGGCGAAATCGTCCTCCCGAATCGCACAGCGCGTCTCTTCGACATCAACGCCGTAAAGCGCGGCAGCGTTGAGCCCGAGGATCTTCTCCTTGGCGCGCTCGGTGAGCGCCGGATAGCCGTATATCTCTTGCATGCTCTCGCCGATCTCGAAGGCGCGGAAAGCGCTTATCTGATCCTGTGGAGCTCCATACCAGATCGAGTCGGTGCCCCAGAGGATTCGATCTTCGCCCAAGTATAGGAGGAGCTTGCCAAGCACGTGGCCAGCCGCTTCGGGATTCGTCATGAGGAACCGCCATGTGCTGCCGAGCTCGGCATACACGTTGCCCTGCTTGCCAATTCCGTTGTCGAGCACGGCCCGAACGAGCGTGTCTACCCCCTGTCTGGATGTCGGGTCGTAGGGTCCTTCGGGAACATTCACCTCGAACCCCGAGTGGTACACGAGGAAGCTCACGTCGGGAAACATCGGGGCCACCACGCCGATGTCATCGGCCGAAGAAACCGATGGATCCAGCCCGAACTGCGAGAGCCCCTTGTGTGCACAGACGATCTTCACGTCGAGCTCCCGTGCCTTGTCGATGAATGGAATGCCAATTGCTTCGTCGTCGAGACGCCAGCCGCCGAACTGTGTATACACCTTCCACGCGGCGATGCGTTGCTCCTCCTTGAGGGCCTGCATCCCGTCGAGTTGCTCCGGGCCACGGTCGGGAACCACGATGCCGTGGATCAACAGCCTTTCTGAATCCGCCATGCGGTTCACAATCTCTCGCGTTACCGCCGCCTCCTCGGTTTCGAGAGGGCTGCTCCCCGGGACGGCCGGCACCTGGGAAAGCACGGCTACGGCTGTGTCGCTGTTGACGAAGAGCTCCCGGATGTAATGGTCCGCATCGAAGCAGTCGACGAAGTCGGGCTCCCCACAGCTGGCCTGAATGAAGCCTCGGAGCGCCCCCTCGAAGCCACCTCCCTCGCGCCACGATCCGTTGGGGTTCACGTGATGGGTTTGCACGTCGAAGATGAACTCGGCGCCGGTCAACGGTTCGCACGCACCCGCGTCTTGCATCATCCCCGCATCGACATCGAACCCGGCATCATCGCCGCCACCGCCCGTGCCGCTGTCGCACCCGTACACCTGATTGATGACCAAGAGCGCGGTCGCCGTGCCCATCGTGCTCGAGACGAAGTCTCTTCGCGAGACCCCGAGCCGTTTTGCGTTCTCCGCCGTCAGTCGGTGAAACAGCTCGTCCGCCCATCGGTCGCGCGCGGTCGGGGCCGCGGGCTCGAACTCGCCATTCGACCCCGTCCGAAACGGAACTGGCGACTCGACGGGAAGCTCGGAATCGCTCTTCTTCACTTGGAGAGTGTAACAGATCACCGTCACTGACACTGTCGCTGACGCTGGCACTGCGCCCGGCGCTGTCTACACCCCCCGAAAGATCGCCATCGAGACGCCCGCGGCCATCAGGAGCAAGCCCAAGCAGATGATCACAAACCCGAGTCCGCCCGCGTAGCACCAGGCCATCACACTGTTTCGCTCTTCTGAAGTGAGCCGGGAGTTGTAGCGAAGCGGTCGCCAGAACCAACCTTGCGGGAGCTCTCCCCGCGGGTGAAGCACCTGGTAGAGTCGAACGTGGTAGATGAAGCCCGTCGGAAGACCGAGGAGAAAGCCCGCCGCCGTGATCCAGACGCCACCGTAGTAGAGCGTTTCCCAGGGAGTGAGCCAAACGCCGCTCAGCAAGCACATCACAGCGGTGACGGCGGCGACGATCCCGAGCTCACGCATGAACACAGGGTAGCCGCCGGGTGCGCGCCAGTGCCAGCGTCATCGTGAGGCTATCTGCAGTCCTCGTACCTGAGGCTCTCCCACCCTCGGATGTCGTCTCGATCCTCGCCGCGCGAGTACACGGCGGGACTTCCAATCGGGGCGTCGACAGTGATTCGTTGTCCGCCTTGGACGGACTCGCCTGTCCACACGTTGTACCAAGTGCCCGCGGGGAAATACATGGAGCGAGTGGTCGTGCCTTGCTCGACGACCGGAGCGACGAGCAGGGCTTCGCCGATCATGAACTGGTCGCTGATGTCCCAAGTGTCACGGTCTTCCGGAAATACCAGCATCAAGTGCCGGAGGAGCGGCTTGCCGCTCTCGACGGCCTCGTCGGCCAGCGCCATGAAGTCGTCTGCGAGTGCGCAGTGCACGAACGTGAACTTACGGAAGTGCGCCGTGGTCTCTTCGTCTTCATTCCAGTTCCAGTTCTCGTCCTTGCGCGCGCCCTGATGGGTCCGCATCACCGGAGCAAAGGCACCGAGCTCCGTCCAGCGTTGGTAGAGCTCTTTGGTGCTCGGCTCCCCGCCGACGGAGAAACCCGCAATGTCGAGCGAAACGAACGGCTGCCCCGCGAGGCCTAGGTTCAGGAGCGCCGGGACGACTGTCGGGAGCCCGTCGAGCTCGCCCCAATCGGTCTGCTGGTCGCCCACCCAGTGGATCTGCGCCACGCCTTGCACACCGGTAAAACCGGAGCGCGCGAACGAAACCCAATCCCCATCGGGACGCGCTTGCTCGAGCGCGGCACGGTTGGCGCGATGCCAACTCACAGGAAACGTGTTGCGACGTTCGTCGGGAATGCTTCCGTCTGCGTGCACGGAGTCGAAAGGAATGTACTCGCCGAAATCAGCCATCCAGCCATCGACATCGTATTCGGTCACGATTCCTGCCAACGCATCCCGGATGAACTCCGAAGTCTCCGACCTGGAGAAGTCTGGATGCGCGGAGCGTTGGGGGATGTTGGCCACCTCGGGATCGCTGTAGACTTCCTGGTCCTCGTTCTTCACGAGTAGCCCCGCCTGTGCCATCGCGTTGAAGCGGTCCGCAAACCGCGCGGGCTCCTCGGCCTCGGTCACGCTGTCCGGGTCGACGATGAACGGGTTCACGTACACCAAGAACTTGTAGCCGCGATCGTGGAAGTCCGAGACCAAGCCTTTGAAATTGGGGTAGCAGACATCGTCCGGCCCACTGCACGTTTCTTTCGGGGACCAGAGGTACTGGACGCCAAAGCCGCCCTCGAAATTTGGTCGAATGCCCGTCCAGTCTTGCACCCAGAACGCCGACGCAGGGACCCCGGCGGATTCGAGCTCATTCGCCTCGGCAACGACAGCGTCTGTACCGCCCTGTGACGCCAGCCACAAATGGTACGCCCAACTCGGGGGCTTCGTTGGTCGGCCCACGAGGTCGCCAAGCTCCCGAATGACGTCGAGAGGCGTCGGGCCGTGGAAGACGCGCCACCGAACGGTGCCGCCGCTGATCACCTCGAACCAGGCGATGTCGTCGTCGCTGGAGCAAAGGTCGACGTTGAGGCGAGCCTTCGTATCGAAGAGCGTTCCGAATCCGCGCGCGTCGATATAGTAGGGCATCGGGAAGTACGTGGTGTGCTTGTCCCCTGCGTTCGGAAGCCCACTGCCATCTCGACCGACGCCCTGCTCGTTGACGAACAATGGGAACGCCTCGCCGCGTTGGTTCGTCGCGTTGTACTGCATACCGAACCCGTGGAACGTCCCGCCTTCGTCGCACCGAACGCCGATGGCCATCGAATCCGCTGCCGCGCCGGAGACCTCGAGCTGAAACTCGCTCACGTCGTCGCTGACTGCAACGGCGGTAAGCGTCGCGCTGCGCGTCGCGCTTGCGTACTCGACCGTTGCCGTCGTGCCGCCGTTGACGATCGAGCGCACGGAGAGAGGGTCGCTCTTCTCGTTCGTGCGCCTGATGATCTTAGTGCCGATGTTGCCCGCAGTATCGATGAATGTCCGCGCCACCGGACCGGTCCCCGCAAGCGCGAAGAGAGTCTTTTCATTCACGATGACTTCGACGGTTCCGTCCTCGGAGGCCACGATTTGAGCGTTGCCCCCGCTTGCAGGCGAGCTCGCGTCGCTGCCACAGCCGGCCGCCGCCAACGCCAGCGCGAGCCAGATTTCAATAAGCCGATTCCGCACCATCGATCCGCTCCTCTCAAGCTATGGCACGATGATTCAGGCTCTAGGCCCATTTCGCAAGCGGACGGCGGAATCGCCTAAGGCAGGGACGAAATCGAGATGCGGCCCCACTTTGGCTCGGTGAGGCTCCCGATGTAGAGCCAATCCCCGCTTTGCTCTGCGCTGGTCGACTTCGAAAACTCGACGCCGTCTGCGTCCTGCAGGTTGTGGACGATTTTTCCATCCGAATCGAGGCCGAGCACGAAAGGATGCCGTTTCGGTTTCGGCTGGAGCGAGGCCGGAATGCGATAGATCAAACGGCGTAGCCAGGGCACCGGCCCCGCTTTGTCGAGCAGCTCGTTGCGCGGCGCGTAGATCGCCAGCCAGTATACGCCGTCTGCCCCCGTCGAAATGCCATCAGGAAACCCCGGGAGGTTGTCGACGAACGTCTCGACGACTCCAGCTCGGGGGCCGCGGACGAACACGCGCTTGGTTCGATAGCGCATCGTCTCGTTCACGAGAACGTAGGAATCGTCTGGCGCGACCGCGACACCGTTTGCGAAATAGAGATCGGAAAGAACGGTCGAGCACTCGCCTGATGCGATGTCGTACTTGAGCAATCGCCCGTTTGGAAGGCTCTCGAGCACCTCGTTCATGACGTGATGGTGGTCCCATTTGACGGAGGCGTCGGAAAACCACGCGACGTTCTCGGAGTCGACGTCCACATCGTCGGTGAACCCGAGCGCCTGGCCGTCGACTTCGGTGCAAAGCACGGTGATCTCGCCGCCAGCGTCGATGGACAAGAGCCCTTTCACCGCGTCGGCGACGATGAGGTTGCCGTCGTTGTCGAAGTCGAGGCCAAGAGGCCGCCCGCCCGTGTCTGCAAACACCGTCGGGTTGGTTCCATCGGCGTCGTACCGAAGAATCTGCCCTTGCTCCACCCCGACGTAGGGGCGTCCTTCGGCATCGACTGCCACATCCTCGGGGCCGCTCGTACCCGGCGTCGCGAAGAGCTCCATCCCTTGAAGCACGCGATTCTCGGCGAAATCGCCTTCGAACGGTGGGACGGGTGGTGGATCCCAATCGCTCGGCTCGATCGGCACCGGCCAAAGGAACAGGTACAGCGCGAGTACGACGAGGACGCTGACCATCCAGAAGGCGATTCGTTTGGCCACGTTCAACCCTCCCAGAACCAGCGAAGCCGGGTGACGCGCTTCGTGGTGGGCTCGAGCTCCGCCACGAATCCAGCCTCGCGAACGCGGGCTCCCCACTCGATCGACGCGAGGCCCGAGACCGTTCGACCGGACGCCAACATGTCGCTGACCTCCAGCGCAGTGCATCCCTCGAAAAACTCGCTCGCCGAAGCCGACGCCCCGCCGGGAAGCTCGACCGTGGCGCCCGTCGCGAAACACTCGCGCCCGTCGCCGCCAACTTCTGACGCGAGCCGTTCGACGAGCGCCTTCCCCTCGCGGCCCACGCCTTGCTGGGAGGCCTTGAAATAGCCCATCAGCCATTTCACACCGAACGCGCGCAACATGCTCCAGTTCATCACCGCGATGGTGCGAGCGCCAAGGAGACCCTCTGCCATCAGCATGCGGCTCATCCGGTTGAGCTCCCAGTGAGCCTGCATCCCTCGGATCGCGAGCCCGTCCCCACGTGGAACGATCTCGTAGAGCAGGTTTGCCGGAACCTTCATTTTGAGCCCGGTGCTGAGGTTGGTGGTGTGAATGTCGACTGCGCGAAACACGTGCATGTCGGAGACGATGTCCCGTCGCGCCACCATCTCGATGCCGCTCGGAGCGATGAACGCTTCGTAGAAGCGGCCGAGCTCGTCGCCCATCCGGCCAGGCCTGCGTCCTTTGTGAGACGCCGGAGTCCCGACAGGATCCTCCAAGACCGCGTCGTCTGCGTAAAGCGCCAGCCAAGCATCCTTGTCGTGTCGACCCGCTATTTCGGGAGAAGCTTTTGCGGTTCGAAGCAGTGCTTCACGTGTGGGCGCCGTTGAGGAAGCTCGAAGCGTGGGCTCAACCATGGTCGGCGGTTCTACCACACCGAACGCCCGTCTACTGCTCTTTTTCGGAAGCCCCAGAGGTCTCTTCGGGCGGCGGCACTACCTTGGGGGGCGCCGCCTGGTTGATGAGCCCCATGACCGTGACGGCCAACAAATCCTCGTCGGGTCGTCCGAGCGGGCAAAGCTCCTTGCCGAGGTATTCGCATGCTTGTGCCCGGGCCTTGTCCGCGTCTTCGACGTACTTGCCCTCGCGCGTGTACCACTCGCCGCTTTTCGTTCGGGCCAGCAGGCCGTTCGGATAAGACCATTCCCCGAGTGGGCTCCTCGCCCGCGCCCCGCTCGGATAGAGCCACTCCCCATTGCGCCGCTTGGCAACCTGACCGTTCGGGTGATTGAGCTCGAGATAGTTCCGCGTGATCAGCCGCCCGTTCGACCAGGTCGTCGTCGGCTGGCGGGTGACGCGATACCCCACGTACGGGGCGCACACCTCGCGGCGGAGCTGCGACAAATCGCGGCTCTCTTGCTTGTCGAGCCCGCGCTTGTATCGCCCGCGTTCTTCATCGAGCCGCGCGAGGAAGTCCATAATCGTGAGCTCTTCGCATGTTGGTGAGGCCGTCAAGGTCCGCTGAGCTTCGCCGGGCAACACCCACAGGAGCGTTGCGACTGCAGCCAGCGCCGGCCAGACCCTATTCATTGCTGGACGCAAGGCCTCGAGGACCCCGCGCGCTTCGTCTGCGGAGCCGATTGGCTTCTGCGAAGCGGCCTTCTACCCACTTGATCATCTGATCGTGTGCGCTCACGGCATCCTTGCCGCCCTCGCGCTGCACGTACGTCCCGTCGGGTTGCATGTCCCAGGCGCTCCGTTGGTCGCCGAGCAGAACGTCGAGCACGGTGCGGAGCTCGGCGCGAAGCGCGGGAGGCTCGACCGGCGTGAGCACCTCGACGCGGCTGACGAGATTCCTCGTCATGCAGTCTGCACTACCGATGTAGAACTCCTCTTCGCCAGCATTGTGGAAGTAGTAGATCCGAGAATGCTCGAGAAATCGGCCCACCACGCTAACCACCCGGATGTTCTCCGACAGCCCGGGCACCCCAGGACGCAACCGACACGAGTCGCGCACGATCAAGTCGACATGCACTCCGGCTTGGGACGCCTCGTAGAGCGCCCGCGTAATATCGACGTCCTCGAGCGCATTGGTCTTGATCTGGATGAGGCCCTTGTTGCCCTCGCTCACGCGTCGCACCTCACGCCGAATTTTCTTGAGCAAGCCGGGCTTGAGAAGCTTGGGAGCGGGAAGGAGCTTATGGTACGTGCGACTCGGCTTGTAGCCTGTGGTGAGATAGTTGAAGAGCTCCGTCGCGTCGCGGCCGATCTCCGGATCACAGGTCAGCAAGCCGGTGTCGCAGTAGAGCTTCGCGGTTTCCTCGTGATAGTTTCCCGTCCCGAGGTGAACGTAGCGGCGCAAGCCGTCATGGTCGCGACGAACGACGAGAATGACTTTGCAGTGGGTCTTCAAGCCCACCACACCGTAGGTCACGTGGATGCCGGCCTGCTCCAGCTTATTGGCCCAGTTGATATTCGCCTCTTCGTCGAATCGGGCTTTGAGCTCGACCGCCACGGCCACCTGCTTGCCGTTCAGCGCAGCGTTGATGAGATGCTGGATCACCCGCGACTTCGAGGATGTCCGATAGAGCGTCATCTTGATGGCGCGCACTTTCGGGTCCTCGCTTGCCTCGCGCAAAAACCGCTCGACCGACGTGCCGAAGGCTTCGTACGGATGGTGAACGAGCAACGCGCCATGTTCTCGGATCGCATGGAAGATGTTGCTTCGGCCGACGAGCATCGGCGCATCCACGGGGCGATGATCGGGGTCGCGGTGCTCGGGGACATCGAGTCGGGCCAGCTGAAACAAGTCGCCTAGTCCTAGAACTCCTCCGATTTCGAACACGTCTGCTTGCTCGTCGAGGCCTAGCTCGGCAGCCAAGCGGCCCCGGTGTGTGGAGTCCATGCCGGCGGCAACTTGCAGTCGAACGATCGGCGCGAACTTCCTTTCTCGAAGCTCCGATTCGATGAGCGCGAGTAGATCGTCTGCCTTGTCCTCGTCCCCTTCGACGTCCGCATTGCGCGTGACTCGAAAAAGCTCTGTGCGCTGAATCACCATTCCCGGAAACAACAAGTCCAAGTTCTCGGCGATGATTTCCTCCAGCGGCACGAACACCAACTCGTCGCGGACCTGAATGAACCTCGGCACGCCGGCGCCCATGGGAACCTTCACACGCGCCAGGAGCGGTGTGGGGTCGTTGGGGTATTGGAGGGACACGAGCAGATTCAGGGACAAATTGGAAACGAACGGAAATGGGTGCGCCGGGTCCATCGCTTGCGGTGTGACGAGCGGAAAGATGTTGTCGAGGTAGTCTTCTCGGAGCCACGCCTGGTCCTTTTCCGACAGGGATCGATACTCGGCGACCTTCACGCCGATTTCGTCGAGGCGCACGCGAAGCACGTTCCACAGACGCTGCTGCTCGGCGGCGAGCGACCGGATGACATCGTGGGCCTCCCGAATCTGCTCCTTCGGAGTTCGCCCATCGACGGTGAGCTTGTGGACCCCCGCGGCAACCTGCTGCATGAGGCCGCCGATGCGCTTCATGAAAAACTCATCGAGGATCGAACCCGTGATGGCGAGGAACTTCACTCGCTCGAGCAATGGTGTGCGCTCGTCCTCGGCTTCGTGCAGCACTCGGCGCACGAACGCGAGCCATGTGAGCTCGCGATTGAGGTAGTATTCGGGGGAGTCCAGGTCGATGGGATGCGAAGATGGGCTCTGCTCTGCCTTTTCTTCGTGGGAAACCGCGCTCCCTGGGTGACCGTTTGTGGTAGAGGCGGATGTCATGGAGCGAACATCCAGTGTAGCCTGCGACGGCGGGTCCGAGCCAGGTGGGAAATTGCGTAGAATCCAGCCTCTCATCAACCTCTGGGCCAATCCTTCCCTGGACATACGGCTACCAAAGCACACGTGAGCGACAAACGCGACCAACTCTCCCCCAGGAGAAAACCGAGCCAGGAACGCTCGCGCGATCGGGTGGAGCGCATCCTCGACGCGACGGCTTCGCTTCTCAGCGAGATGGCCGTGGACAAGATCACCACCGCGGCCATCGCCGCGAAAGCTGGCGTCCCCATTGGCTCCGTCTACCAGTACTTCCCCAATAAGCTCGCCGTCCTTGCGCAACTCGCGCGGCGCGTGATGGCGGAGGTGGACATGAAGACTGCGAGTCTAATCGCTGAGGATTTCGGGGTTTTGCCGTGGGATCAGGCGATCGACCGCGCCATTGACGCCACGATGCAGGGGTACTCGGAGCAACCGGGCTACGCGCAATTGCTGCTCAGCATTCGACCGACCCCGGAGTTCGGAGCCATCACGGACGAGTCGAACGAGCGGGTGGCCGCGCTGCTCGCGCTTCACCCCGCGTTGCAGGCGCTGATTCCCAAAGAGCGTATCGAGCTCGTCAGTCGTTCCGCGATCCGCGCCGTGAACTCGCTACAGGACTGGGCGCTGTCCGTGGACGACCCCGAACAAGCAAATGAGATCATCGGCGAGATGAAGACGCTGCTGAAGGGTTATCTGGCAGTCTACCTCGGTCAGAACGGGCTCAAACAGCCATAAAGAACAGTCTTTCCGAGCGTTTACCCAAAGTCTGAAAATTGTGAGATAAGCTCACTTTTCAAACCCGAGTTTTGGTGTTAGATAGGCGAATCTTTTTGGAGGAGGAGACCCGTTCATGAATTTCAAAGTAGTTATCAGCGCGCTTTTCGCGTGCGCAATCCTCGTAGTGGGCTGTAGCAGCGACGACAGCAGTGGCACTGCCGGCAGCGGCGGCTCCGCAGGCGGCGGGGGCACGATCCCACCAGGCGCCGGCGGCATAGGTGGCGGCACCCCGGTGGCGATCAACTGCGACACCGACTTGCCGGACCCCAGCACCTATGTCGTCGACGAGGTCTTCGACAACGTCCCGGCAACGTCGAGCGAAGACTGCACGGACCCAATCTTTATGCCGGGCGCGGATGCAGCCAACCGTTTGAATACGCGTCTCGAGAACGCCGACGTCGGCGACGTCGTCTGCTTGGCAGAAGGCCTGTATGAGATGGATGAGACGATCAACATCTCGCTGGTCGAGGGGTTGACGGTCAAGGGCATCGGCGCTTCGCCGGATGACACCGAGCTCCTTTTCGGCGGACCGGGCACCGGCATCGGTATCTTCGTTCAGAAGGACGACGTCGCGATCGAGAACCTCCATGTCCGGAATACCGGCGCGAACGGCATCGAACAGGACGGCACCAATGGTTCTGTCTTCCGCAAGGTGCACGTGAGCTGGGACGACTTCTGCGACACCGCAACGCCGCCTGCCAACTGCGGCAACGCCTGTACCGAAGACGCCGAGTGCGGAGATCCGCTGCTCGCCTGCGAGAACGACGCCTGCGTGGGCGACCAGGGCAAGAACGGAGCCTACGGCATCTACCCGACCAACTGCGAGAACACGACCGTCGAGTTCAGCCAGTCGACGGGCGCATCGGACGCAGGCATCTACGTCGGCAAGTGCGGTTGGCTCGATGATTCGACCACAGGTGGCGTCGTTCGGTACAACATCGCCGCGAACAACGTTGCCGGTCTCGAGGTCGAGAACTGCCTCGACGTCGTCGCGCACGACAACCTCGTGTTCGGCAACACGGGCGGCCTGATGCCCCTTCAGCAGCCGATCTCCGAGGAACGACCGGCAAATACCGGCGTGTTGATGGAGAACAACAAGGTGTACTGCAACAATGGGAAGAACTTCGCCGAGACCGGTGTCGTCCAGATCATTCCGGTAGGTACCGGCCTTCTCAACCTTGGTGGCCAGGGCGTCGAAATCCGAAACAACGATGTTCAGGGCAACGATACGCTGGGGCTCGCGATCGTGAGCAGCGCATTCACCTGCGATGCAGCCGGTGCGGACTGCCCCCCCTACTCGTACGAGTACAACCCGTACGCCGAAGACATCTACGCACACGACAACTACTTCTTGAACAATGGCACCAACGCCCAACTGACCGGTGAGTTTGGAATCATCTTCGATCTCTTGGACTACGGAACGCCCGAAAACCCGACCCCAAACGTCTTGTGGGGCGGAAGCGTCGCGCCAGATGTCACAGACCCCGGGATCTGCTTGGGCGCCGACTACGACGGCACCTATATCGACCTCACCAACGGGCAGTGTACGGAGCTTGGAAACATTCCTTTGTACGGGGCTTGTATTTTCGAGAACAACACGACCAGCACCGAGGGACGCCTCTGCGACCTCTAATCGGCGCCTGAGCTCCACTCACGGTGCACTGCGGACAAGACAATGAAGCGACCTCTTAACTTAGTTCTCCTCTCCTTCCTCCTCCTCACCGCCGCTGCTTGCAGCGACAGCTCCCCCGAAACCGGGGGAGCGGGCGGCACCGCCGGCATCGGCGGTGTCGGCGGTATCGGCGGTGCCGGCGGTGCCGGCGGTATCGGCGGTGAAGCCGGCATGGGCGGCCAAGCCGGAACGGGCGGCGAAGGCGGAATGGGTGGCACGGCACCCAAGGGCACCTGCCACTCGAGTGTGCCGGATCGGCTTTCCGAATGGAGCCTCTTTGCGGACATCCGCAATCAGGTTCCGGCGGACGGCGTCATCCCGTTCGATGTTACCTCGCCACTTTTCACCGACGACGCGCTCAAGTTTCGCTTCGTCACCCTGCGGGAAGGTGGAACCCTCACCTACTCCAACGACACGACACGTTGGGAGGGCCCGGTCGGCACGATTTACGCCAAGACCTTCGCCTACCCACCCAACATGCTCGACCCCGAAACCGACGGTCTCAGTCAGCTGATCGAAACACGTCTACTCGTCCACGTCGCCGCCGAAGACGACCGGCTCGGCTGCAGCGGCGCCGAGTCCTGCTGGCAGGTGCACGTCTACGTCTACGAGGACGACATGGAAGATGCCATCTGCCAATCCGGTGGCGCCACAGTGTCGGTCGAGTACACCGATCCGCTCACGGAGCTGCAGGAGCTGGTTCCCGACTACGGCGTTCCTTCGAACGGCGCATGCCGTCGGTGCCATGGTACGGAGACACGCTCGCTCGGACCGTCGACTGGCATGCTCAATCGGGGCAATGACTACGGCGGCAAGATGGTCGACAACCAAATCGACCAGCTCTTCGAGCTTGGGATGCTTGCGCCGGAGCCCGGGCCCGAGCTCAATCGGGTCAGGTACGCCAACCCGAAGGGCCTGACCGAGTCCTGTCAGAGTCCGGAGTGTTACCACGAAGCCGCTCGATCCTGGTTCGACACCAACTGCTCCCACTGCCATGCACCGGATGGCGAAGCGGCGGGAACCGGCATCTACCTCGACTACGCGAGTATGGACCCGACCGACCCAACCGACGAAGACTTCAAGAAGTGGGGTGTGTGTAAGGACCCGACTTCGGCAGGCGGCGTCAAGAACTGCAACAACGCAATTCACGACATCGTCCCTGGCGAGCCCGACCAATCGATCACGCTCTGCCGCATCGATTCGGTCACGCCAGGCGAAATGATGGCCCCACTCGGACGGAGCTTGGTCGACGACTCCGGCTACGAGGTGATCCGCGGGTGGATCGAGATCCTCCCCGTGCTCTTCCCAGACATCCCCACGTGCTCCGACACCGGCTCTGGCGGCACGGGCGGGATGGGCGGTAACGGCGGCGCAGGCGGTGCCGCCGGGTTCTGAGATGACTAGGGCGCTCGGGGCCGCGGTGTTGGCCGCCGCGTTCGTCACCGCTTGCGGCGAGCCGGCGGGCACGACCCCCGCGAACGACAGTCCGACGCCTTGGCCTGTCACGGCGTTCCCGGAGCTGCCGGAGATCATGTCCGACGTGCCGGAGGCTCGGATCGAGCTCGGCCACATGTTGTTCTTCGATCCGATTCTGTCGGTCGATCGGGAAACGGCATGCGTCACTTGCCACAGCGAACAGTGGGGCATGAGCGATGCGCTGAGGCGGGCCGTAGGTCACGGCGCAGGCCTGCTCGCTGGGCCAGGCCGGCGTGGCCCAAACGAGCTCCGGCGCAACTCCTCATCACTTTACAACCTCGCGTTCCGCGAGACCCTTCTCTTGGATGGGCGGGCCACGACCCTCGAGGAGCAAGCTCTCTTCCCACTCGTCGCGGACGACGAAATGGGCGTCGACCCCGCGACGGTCGTCAATGAGCTTGCTGCAATCCCCGAGTACGTCGCGCTATTCGAAGAGGCGTTCCCGAACGACCCGAGTGTGAGCATCCAAAACCTGGCAGCAGCCCTGGCCGCCTATCAGCGAACGTTCATTTCCGATCGCTCGACCTACGACGCCTATGTCAGCGGGCGAACTGGCCTCATGACCGACGAACAGATCGAAGGCATGTTCCGGTTCGCGGAGATGGGATGCGATGGCTGCCACACGCCTCCGCTCTTCGAGTCCGAGACGTTCGCGAACCGAAACGTCCCAGACGCCGAGGGGGTCGTCGACTATGGACTGCAGGAACACACCGGCCTCGAGGAAGACCGCGGCAAGTTCCGCGCGGTGACCCTTCGCAATCTGATGTCGACGTCGCCCTACTTCCACAACGGTGCGATGACTCGGATGGATGACGCGATTCGGCACGAGCTCGGGCAGAGCGGGATGCCGTACGACGAAGAGGACGTACGCCTCATCATGACCTTCATCGACAAGACGCTGCGTGACGAGACGCGCGAAGCGATTCGCCCCGTCTCCGTCCCGAGCGGCCTCACGATCCCGATCGACCCGCCGGGCAGCCGTTAGATCACTCCACCAGCAGCCGGCTCTCGTCGGTGAAGTCGTCGTCCTCGATGAAATCGATCCGGCTTCGCGCGAATCGGCGAGCCGCGGCGAGGGCGCGTTCGCCCTTTCCATGGTCGAGGCACCACTGGGCGTGGTCCGTGAGCAGCGACAGCTCGACGAGGCGCCCCAGCGTCATCGCGAAGCGGCGAGCGCCGGCCTCCAGAAGCTCCCGCTCGCCGAACGTCGTGGAGAGCCAAGCGCTCGCATGTCGGGTCGCGGCGCGACCGCGATCGACAGCGACTTCCAAGCGCCGATCGCTTGCGGCGTCGAACCGCGCGTCCGTCTCTGCGATGAAAGCTTCCCAAACGCCTTCTTGTTTGAGGGCGCGAAGCGTATCGAGTGAGAGCACGTTGGTGGTGCCTTCCCAAATCGGAAGCACCTGCGCGTCCGAGAGCAGTCTAGGTAGCCCGGTGTCGTTCACGTAACCGGCGCCGCCAAAGGATTCGAGGGTCTCCGAAGCGATGGCCACGGCTTGTTTGCCGGTGGTGAGCTTTCCAATCGGGGTGAGCAGTCGGCTCACCAACTGCTCGGCATCGGATGCCTCACCGGCTTCGATGCGTCCGAGCAACTCGACAACCCGAAACGCGAGGAGAAAGGCGCCTTGTGCCTCGGCCACGGTGTCGGCCATCGTGTCCACGTGGAGGGGTTTGTCGATGAGCCTGGCCCCAAAAGCTTCGCGCTTATCCGCGTAGTCACGCATCAGAGCCACTGCGCGACGCATTCCGAGCACAGCGGCCACGGCGTTCCAGGTGCGCGTGATGTTGAGCATCGGGGTAATGTTGCGCACCCCGTTCTCGAGCCCCGCTACTGGAATCGCTTCGACGCCGTCGAGGCTAAGCTCTGCCGTCGGCAGCTTTCGCGTGCCGAACTTGTCCTTGAGTCGATTGATGTGGAGGTTTTGAAGTCTGCCCCTATCGTCTCGAAGCTCGAGGTAAAACATCGCGAGGCCACGGCCGCCCGGTGGATTGCCTTCGGGGCGCGCCAAAGTAAGAGCCATGTCCGCAGTGGTCGCCGATGTGAACCACTTGGTGCCGTAGAGGCGCCACGTGTCTCCCTCCTGGCGCGCGATGGTCTCGGTCTGCCCAACGTCAGAGCCGCCAATCCGCTCGGTCATCCATTGTCCGGAGGTCCACATCGTTTTCGGATCGCGTGACAGAAGACGCGGCAGCGCGAGATCGATCAAGCTCTGATTGCCAGAATCAAGCAAGGTCCGCGCGGCGCCGTCGGTCATCGCGAGCGGGCAGTTGTAGGTGTCGAGCGAGGCCTGCACCACGTAGTTCAAGAGGTGCTGATGGATGCGCGCGAAGGCGCCGAGCTCGGCGTCGTATCCGGCCGCGACGAGACCGCGCTCGGCGGAGATCGCCTGAGCGCGTTTCCAGACTTCCGTGACCTCGACGTGGTCGATGCGGTTGCCCCACGCGTCCCATTGCGTGTGCACGGGCTCGTTCTCGAGATCGGCGAGCGACAGCCGATAGAGCTCTCCGCCGTTGAGCTCGCCAAGCTCCCGATACTCGGGCTCGAAACGCTGTCGGAGCTCAGCGGGCAGCGTTCGCTCGATGTACTCCTTTAGCAGAGCGTCAGAATCGTATTGATTTCCAAGGGTTGGAGGGCTTTGATGGAATCCCATACATTACTCTCTCTGGCAGAAGCTGATACTTCGTGAAATCGTCATACGCGTACTCCGCGCTGTAGTCAATCGGATCCACGGTGGGAAGCCGCTCTGAAGTGCTAGAGATGAGCATGATCCCCATCAAAGTCGCAAGCGCGTCGCTCAACCAGACGCCCCTCGACTGGGTCGGCAACCAGCGGCGCATCGAGGCCGCGATCGACCAAGCGAGGGAGGCGGGGGTTCGGCTTCTCGTGTTGCCGGAGCTCTGCACGACAGGGTACGGATGCGAGGACGCGTTTCTCGGGCCGGATGTGGCGGAGCGCGCGTGGGCGATGCTGATGGCGATCGTGCCAAAGACCGCGGGCATGGCCGTGAGCGTCGGGATGCCCGTCCGGCGGCGGGGCGGCCTGTACAACACGGCGTGCGTCGTGGCGGATGGACGCATCGCGGGGTTCTCCGCCAAGGAGCACCTGGCCGGTGAAGGGCTTCACTACGAGCCACGTTGGTTCAAGCCATGGCCGAACCACAAAGTGGTGGAGCTCGAACGCGACGGGCAGAGCTATCCATTCGGAGACGTGTTCTTCGATTTTTCGGGGGTGCGAGTCGGATTCGAGATTTGTGAGGACGCCTGGGTCGCACAGCGTCGCGGCGCGCTCGACGGCCATGCGATGGACATCATCGTCAACCCGAGTGCCAGCCACTTCGCGTTCGGCAAGAACGCCGTTCGCGAAAGATTGGTGCTCGAGGGCTCTCGTTCGATGGCGGTCACGTATATCTATTCGAATCTTCTCGGCAACGAAGCCGGCCGCGTGATCTACGACGGCGGTTGCTACATCGCCCAGAACGGCAAAATGCTCGCGCAGTCGCCGCGACTCACATTCGACGACTTCATCCTCACTACGGCTGTGGTGGACGTCGAAGCTTCGCGCACGGAGCAAGTCCGCACCACGAGCTTCCAGGCCGACAGCACCGACCCTGGCGTGAAGCGGATCAACGTGAGCTTCGAGTTGCCGCGCGCCCACATGGAGCGTTGCGAGCCTACTGTGCCCGCCTGGGAGCAGAGCAAGCACCACAAGGAAGAGGAGTTCATGCGCGCGATCACGCTCGCCCTCTTCGACTACCTCCGAAAGAGCCATTCGCGCGGTTTCGTATTGAGCATCAGCGGCGGAGCGGACTCTGCCGCCGCGGCATGCCTGGTTTCGCTGATGGTCGATCGCGCGATAGGCGAGCTTGGTCTCGAGGGCTTTGCAGACAAGGTCGGGCTCGAAGCCCGCCCGAGCGCCCGCGAGTGGGTCGCCCAGCTACTCTGCTGCGCATATCAGCCCACAGACAACAGCGGGGACGTCACGCGGAACGCCGCAACAGGAGTGGCTGAGGCGCTCGGCGCGACCTTCTACGTGCTCGATGTGCAACACATCGTCGACGCGTATGAGAAGTTGATCAGCGATGCCGTCGGACGGCCTCTGACCTGGGAAGAGGACGACATCACGCTTCAAAACATCCAGGCTCGAGTGCGTGGACCGAGCGTGTGGATGCTCGCCAACATGCGTGGCGCGCTCCTGCTGTCGACGAGCAATCGTTCGGAGGCGGCGGTCGGTTACGCCACGATGGACGGAGACACTTGCGGAGGCCTGAGCCCCATCGCCGGCATCGACAAGGCCTTCCTTCGCCGTTGGCTTCTCTGGCTCGAAACCGAAGGGCCGCTGGGGATGGAGCCGGTCTCCGCGCTTCACGCCGTCAACGTCCAGACGCCGACCGCCGAGCTTCGTCCCCAAGGCAGCGACCAAACCGACGAAGGCGACCTGATGCCCTACCCGGTGCTCGACGCAATCGAGCGACTCGCGATCGGCGACAAACTCCCACCCGCTGACTGCCTCGAGATCTTGAAGAGCGAGTTCAGTGGCCAAGACGACGAAACGCTGCGCAGCTGGGTGAGGCGCTTTTTCCAGCTCTGGTCGCGCAATCAATGGAAGCGGGAGCGCTACGCGCCGTCGTTTCACGTCGACGACAAGAACCTCGACCCGAAGACCTGGTGCAGATTTCCCATTCTGTCTGGAGGTTTCGAGCGGGAGCTCTCGGAGCTCTAAACCGCGGTCACGACCATCCGCTCGATCTCTTCGCGGACGATTTCCGGCCGTTCCATGGCGAGGAAGTGCGTGGCGTCTTTGAGAACGAGCAAGCGAGTGTCCGGCTTTTGCTTCATGAATCCCTCGCATGACGCGCGCGTGAACGGCGGACCGTCGCTTTCACGTGTGAGCAACGTGATAGGACATTGAACCTTGCGAAGTGCGCGGTAGGGGTTGGTCGTCGCGACCGCGAACGTTCGGCTCTCCCATGCGCGATCGCAGCTGAGCCGGACGCCACGAGCAGTGGTGACTGTGCCGCCGTCGACGTACGCTTGGATCCAGTCACGCGGCCACGTCCGAAAGGGGCCCTTCCCAACGAAGTTCTCGACCGCGTCTTCTTTGGAGGCGAAGTCCATGCGTCGCTTTGCGGCCAGGTTCGCTATCGGGATCAGACGACCGGACTGCCCGAAGAAGCGTGCCAAGGTAGCCAAGGCGACATGGCGTGGCGGAACGATGACGGGGTCGACGAGGACCAGCCCGCACACCAGGTCCGGCCGCTCAGCCGCGAGCTCCATGCTCACGGTCGCCCCCATTGAATGTCCGGCGAGAACGACCGGAGCGGGGAGTGTGTCGACGAGCGCCTCGAGATCCCGACGATAGCAGACCCAGGAGCGAAGCTTCGTCGGATCGGCGGGAGCTTTGCTGAAGCCGTGACCACGCGCGTCCATTGCGTATACGTCGAGCGAGGGATCGAGCGAAGTGTAGAGTCCGCGATAGCTCTCGGCGTTGAACCCCGTCGCGTGTAAGAAGTGAACGGTCGCGCGGCGCGGGACGCTCGGTTCGCGACGAAGAACCGAGAACTCCCCGAATTGTTCGCGAACGAGACCCACGACGGCTACTTGGTAGGGGTCACTCTCTTGAACACGCGCGCCACGATGCCGTCCGCGGTAGCCGGCATGAGGCGTTTGAGCGCATCGGCCATGCGGGCTTCCTTTGTGATCAGGACGCGCGGCGAGTTGTATTCGATCGCCTTGACGATGCGTTCGGCGACGACATCGGGAGTGGTGCCAAGCCGATCGAACAGCCGCTGTGTCGCGTCTCTGAGCTGACTGTGGGTGTCGGTCACGAGCCTGGCGTTGCGAATGATGTTGGTCTTGATGGCGCCGGGATGGACGGATGTGACGCCAACGTTCTCATCGGCAAGCTCGGCTCGGAGCGACTCGCTGAATCCACGCACCGCGAATTTGCTGGCGACATAGCTCGTCTGAAGTGGTGGTGCGATGATGCCAAATACGCTCGAGAGGTTGACGATGTGCCCTTCCCCCGATGCCTTGAGATGCGGAAGAAAGTACTTGCAGCCGTAGATGACGCCCCAAAGATTGACCCCGAGGATCCATTCTAGATCTTCGATCTCGTGCTCCTCGAACGAGGCGTAGACGGTGACACCCGCGTTGTTGATCAGGATGTGCGCTTCCCCGTGCGTGGCGACGACGTCCGACGCGAACTGCTCCACTTGAGCTCGATTCGAGACGTCCACGAGGTGTGCGGTCACCGTCGCGCCGGCATCGGCAAGTGCTTGGCGCGTGCTCCCGAGTGCGGCCTCGTCGACATCGCAGATCGCGAGGCGACACCCCTTTTCGGCCAGCGCGATGGCGGTCTCGCGACCGATGCCATGACCGGCGCCCGTGACAACCGCCACCTTCCCCGAAAGACTTCGCATGGCAGCACCGTACAGCCCCGAGCACCTCACGCAAGCCGGTCCCGTTCGCGCGTCGGTTCCCGTGCCCCGTCCCTGCCGCTGGCACTGACCCCGTAGAGTGACCTCGTCACCACGGGGCTCCGCGCTGACGCTGACGTCGGGGCATCCTTCTGTTATGCTCCCCTGCCTCTATGGCCGGGAATACAAATGAGGCCGAGGTTGTCGTCATTGGCGGGGGCCTTGCAGGAATGGTGACCGCGCTCGAGCTCCTCGATGCCGGCAAGCGGGTCGTGATGCTCGATGCCTCCACGCGCGCTCGCTTCGGTGGCCTCGCCCTGTGGTCGTTCGGCGGGATGTTCTTCGTCGACTCGCCCGAGCAACGCAAGAATGGAATCAAAGACTCCGTCGATCTCGCGATGAGTGACTGGGTTCGCTACGGCGAGCTCGACCCCGCGGACATCTGGCCTTACCGGTGGGCCGAAGCCTATGTGAATCGCTGCACGGAGGAGGTGCGCGATTGGCTCAGCGCGCGCGACGTGAGCTTCTTTCGCGCGGTCAACTGGACGGAGCGCGGCTACTACGTGCCTGGCAACTCGGTGCCTCGCTTTCACATCGTGTGGGGCACTGGCGAAGGCATCATTTTGGCGCTCATCCCGCGCCTGGAAGCGCATGAGAGGGCCGGTCGACTACAGATCCATTTCAACCATCGAGTGGACGGCCTCACGCAGGCGGCCGGCCGCGTGGTCGGTTGCCATGGGACCAACAGTGGAAAGGCATTCGAGGCGCGTGGGGATGCGATCGTCATCGCGGCTGGCGGAATCGCCGGCAATCACGACAAAGTGCGCGAAATCTGGCCCCGCGACCAATGGGGCGACCCACCTGAGCCGATGCTCAACGGCTCCATCCCAGAGGCCGACGGCCGGCTGCTCGACCGCGCTGAAGAGCTCGGGGCCAACATCACCCACCTCGAAAAGATGTGGAACTACGCGGCGGGCATTCGTCATTGGGCGCCAGAATTTCCCAACTACGGGTTGAGCCTCGTGCCCGGCAAGTCGGCGCTTTGGATGAACTACCAGGGCCGTCGTTTCGTCGACCCACCCTTGGTCGGATCCTACGACACCTTGCTTCTGGTCGATCAGATCTGCCGCGAGAAGAAGAAGTATTCGTGGCTGGTGATGAATCGAAAGATCGCGGACAAGGAGTTCGCGGTGTCTGGCGCCGAGTTCAATGCGGCGGTGCGAGAAAAGAAGCTCCTGGCGTTCGTGCTGCGACTACTCAAGGGGAACGGCGAACAGGTGCAAGAGTTCATCGACCACTGCCCCGATTTCGTAACGGCGAACAGTGTCGCGGAGCTCGCAGGCAAGATGAACGCGCTGACCGGAACGGACGACGTCGATGCTGCACTTCTCGAGCGAGATATTGGAGCATATGACGCAAACATCGCGCGCGGCAGGAAGTTCCAGAACGACGATCAACTCCGCCGGATCGCGCATGTTCGCCAATACCTGGGTGACCGACTCCGCACTTGCAACATGCAGCCCATCCTCGACCCGAACGCGATGCCGCTCGTTGCCATACGAACGCAGATTCTAACCCGCAAGAGCCTCGGTGGAATTCAGGTCGACCTCGACGCAAAAGTCCTCGACAAGGCGGGAAATCCCATTTCGAACCTGTTTGCCGTGGGAGAAGCGTGCGGTTTCGGCGGAGGCGGCATGCACGGCAAACGGGCGCTCGAAGGAACGTTCCTCGGAGGATGCGTCTACTCGGGTCGCGTCGCGGCGCGAGCCATTCAAAGAGGGCAAGGTGTGAGGTAGCCCATGACACCAATCACTGCGATGTATCGAGCGCTTCCCCTCGCCTACTTCTCGCTTGCCGTAGGATGGGTGAGCACGGCGCCGATCGCGCACGCAGACCCGTCGCCCGAGAAGCCGACAGCTCCGACGCAGATCAGTCAGACTCCCCCGCTGGTGCCGATCCCGAACGCCCGAGTGTCTGAAGAAGGCCTCCTGGTGGGGGGACAACCTTTGCCTGAGCACTTTCGAGCCATTCAAGAAGCGGGATACCGGATGGTCGTTTCGTTGCGCACCGCTAGCGAGAAGCGAGACGAAGGGGAGCGGGCCGCCGTCGAGCGCCTCGGAATGAAGTTCGTGTCTCTTCCGGTGCCAGGCCCCAGCGGCTTGACGGAGGAAAACGCGCGCGCTCTCTCGAAAGTGCTCAGCGAGCGGGACGTGCTCCCCGCGGTCGTACACTGCTCCGTCGGCGAGAGGGCAGCGGCGCTGCTCGGTCTCGAGGCCTTCGTCGTCGATCGACTGAGCGCCCTCGGAGCGATCGACTTGGCGAAGCGCCTCGGCATGAAGAAGCTCGAGAAACCGTTGAGAGAGCGAATTCTCGAAATTTGCGAGGCGGATGCTTCGCGAAATTGTGAGGAGCTCAAATGAGTCGAAATCCCAAAGCCTTGGTGCTCCTCGCTCCCGGCAGCGAGGAGATGGAAGCCGTCATCAGTATCGACGTGCTGCGCAGGGGTGGAATCGAAGTAACCGTCGCGGGCCTCGACGGCGCCGACCCCGTCCGTTGCAGCCGCGGTGTGGTCATTTCGCCCGACGTAGCGCTCGACGACGTCATCGGTGCGTTCGACGTGCTCGTTCTCCCTGGCGGCGCGGAAGGTGCAAAGAGGCTAGCCGAGTCCGCGAGGGTTGGGGACCTCCTGAGAGACCAGGAGCTCGGTGGGCGGTTGGTAGCTGCTATCTGCGCCGCACCGATCGCGCTGCGAGCGCATGGGGTTTTCCAGGGCCGGAAGTTCACCAGTCACCCGAGCGTCAAGCCTCTGGTCGAGGAGTGGGGCGACTACAGTGAGCACCCTGTCGAAGCAGATGGAAACCTCATCACGAGTCGTGGTCCGGGCACCGCGTTTGCCTTCGCGCTGCGCATCGTGGGTGCGCTCACCGACGCGAAGCGGATGGTGGAAGTGCGTGCACCGATGATGTTCCCGGTGCAGGTCTCTTAGCCAGGTGGCTCGGGCGGCCGGGTGACCCTGGGACGCACGCTAACCGTTGCGCGCGCGACGGCAGAGAGCAGCTTCTGTACCGGCGTTCCCACGAAGAACCCAGGAGCCGTCGGCGTTTGGTCTGGCTCGGGGACCGGAATAGTTGCAACGAGCGCTCCGTCGCCAGTGGCGCGGAACTGAACGTCGGGGCTCAGTGATTCCATCATGGCTCTCGAGGCCTTGTTCTCTGCGAGCAGCTCCGACCGAAACCAGCGAATATCGCGCTCCCAGGCGGCTTCGATGAGGCGCTGAAGCAGTATCGAGCCGAGGCCCTTGCCCTGATAGGCATCGATCACCGTGACAGCGGGCTCGGCAGTATCCGGCTCGCCCACGATGCGCACGAAACGCGCGCTTCCTACCCCTTCGTCCTTCGACATCAGGTGTCGCCGAGCCGCACCCATGGCGAAGTGGTCGACACCGTCCACTTCGGTCAGGTAACGAAGCTCCCGGTCTGTGAGCCGCGCTTTCGGTGCCATGAAGCGCGCGTACCTGGAGTCGGGTGAGAGCTGCTCGAACCCGGCCCGGAGCAACTCTTTGTCCGAGGGTCGCATGAGCCGCAGATGAACCCTCTGCCCGTCCGACAGAGGCACCGACTCCTCGTACGAATCGTCGAACCGGTACCGACGCTCGTTGTCCCCCATGACCCGCCAACACTAGGCACGATCGAGGGCGCGGACAAGCGCATCCATCGCTCTGGCCGCGCCGGTGCGTAGGCGATGATTTACGATGTGTGAAACCTCGCTGACCCCGGGGTTGATTTCTACCGTGAGCCCACCCCTGCGACGCGCGTCGATGACCGGTTCGGCGATGTAGGGAAACACGCTGGTCGTCCCGATCGAAATTACCGCGTCGAACCCCCGCATGAGTTGCTCTTGCAAGACCTGCACACGATCCATGGGTAGCATTTCGCCAAACAACACGACCTCAGGTCTCACCAACGAGTCACACTCCGGGCATGATGGAGGAATCGGCAAACCGGCGTAGGTTTCGACCCTCCAACGATGGCCGCAACGCGTGCACAACAGCCAATGGACATCGCCGTGAATGTCGATCACCTGAGTGCTGCCGGCCGCATGGTGCAACCCATCGACGTTCTGTGTCAGCGTCCACACGCGATCGAAACGGGCTTCGAGCGCGGCAATTGCCTCATGCGCTCGATTCGGGCCCGCGTTGCGGCACGAGCTCTCGATTTGATGAATGTACTTCCAGGTAATCTTGGGATCGCGCTGAAACATCGCTCCCGAGAGCGCCGCCTCGATAGGAATGCCGTCGTCGGTCTCCTCTTGCTCATAGAGACCGCCGATACCGCGGTAGGTGGGAAGGCCCGAATCGGCCGAGATGCCTGCGCCTGTCACAAAGAGCACACTGCGGCTCCCCTTGAGCCGCCGGGCAATCGCGCTGATCTCTTCGAGCAACTCCACCCGCTCTGGTTATCGTATAATCGCTGAATCGCCAACCGGCGGGTCTCGCCACTTCCGATCCCAGGCCGCTTCCCTATATTCCCGAGCATGCTGTTCCGTTCCGAAAGCAAGTTGCAAATGCCCACCGCAGAGCAGGCCCTACCCGGCCGTAAAGAGGAAATGCCGGTCTCTGAAAAGCATTTCGTCTTGGATGCCCCGCTGCGAGGGCCGTTTCCTGACGACACGCAGAAGGCGATTTTCGGGCTCGGATGCTTTTGGGGAGCCGAGCGCAAGTTCTGGCAGGCCCCCGGCGTTTACACGACGGCGGTCGGCTACGCTGGCGGACACACTCCCAACCCGACCTATCAAGAAGTCTGCTCGGGCCGAACCGGACACAACGAGGTCGTTCTGGTCGTCTACCGTCCCGACCGCATTCGCTACGATGACCTACTCAAGCTGTTTTGGGAGAGTCACAATCCGACCCAGGGCATGCGACAGGGAAACGACGTCGGCACCCAGTACCGGTCCGGCATCTACTACTTCGACGACGCGCAGCGCCAAGCCGCGGTTACCTCGATGAGACGATACGAAGAGGCTTTGAACAGCGCGGGTTACGATCGTGTCACCACCGAGGTCATCGCAGCGCCTCCGTTTTACTATGCGGAGGATTACCACCAGCAGTATCTCGCCAAGAATCCGGCGGGCTATTGCGGTTTGGGCGGCACCGGTGTGAGCTGTACCGTCTGAACCGTTCCGACTGCGCGCAGGGGCTGCTCGCCATCACATCACTCTGCAGTATTTTCAGGCGGTGCGATCGCCACGCCGAGGATGGGTGCATACAGGGCGCGGTCACGCCGCTTCCACCAGTGGCCGGTGGCCGACTTCTCGGCCCACGTCGTCGGCTCGTATCGATAGATGATCGCTCGGATCTGCTTGGGCGGCGCAGCGCCGAACGGGTTCTCGCCCATCAGCCGAAGAACCCGGGGCTCTCCCTCCAGTAGACGTCGCATGAGGTTCGCGAGCCAAGGGTTTCGCCGAGCGTCGCCTAGCGCCGCGAACCACATCTGCCAGTCGAGACGCGGTTGATGCGGAGCAACCCACGGGGGGGCGCGATCGACGGCGCCGGGCTTGTACGAGAACTCGTAGGGGGTCCACCGTTGGCCGTCGAGCGTCCCTTCGAGCTCGATCTCCAGGCGCTCTGTCGTCATCACGGCGAAGAGGCCGTAGTTGTTGAAGGTGCTGAAGCGATAGACTGGACCCAGCCAACCAGGAGGACGAGCCCCGAAAGTGCCTGCGAAGAAAATCGCCGCGGTCACTGCGATGATGAGCGCCGGTGCAACACCCGGCCACAGGCTCCGCTCCGAACGCGGATCACGACGCGGGCGCGACTCAAAGCGGCCCGGCAGCAATCGCCCGAGGGCTTGATCGTCGAGCAGAGGAATGCAGAGCACGATGGTCAATAGGTTGAAGAAGCCATAGTTGCCGGTGAGCGCGATCAAAGCCATCAATGCCCCAATCGAGGCAGCGGCCGCCCGGCGCGCCGAGGCGCGGGGAATCCAGATTAGGAGCGGCGCCCCAAGCTCGATGACGAACACGAGGAAACACGAGATTTTCTGAACCGCGGCTGGCAACAGATTCGCGTACCAGGAGACGGGGTTTGGAAGCGGCTGAGTCCAGTAGTGGTAGGTCAGCGCGCTCATGTCTGCCCAGGTCGGGTCGCCACTTGCGAGCTTCACGTAGGCCGAGCGGAAGACGAGGCGAAAGAGCAGCCACCAAAGGGCCCAACGGGCGACGGGATGTGGATCGTGGTGCGCCGCCGGACGGTCCCAAAGGCGCCAAGGGACGAAGAAAAAGGCTGTGAATGCGGTCTCCAGCAGGAGCGTGTCCCACTGAAACGACATGAACGGCCACCCAAGGCTGACGAACGAGAGGTACGCGAACCAACAAACCGCGAGCGCGAGCTTCGGGAGGAGTCCAACTATCAAGGCGACCGCAGCCAGCGATCCAGCGACCCACACAGCATTGATCATCGCTTCGCTGGACGACCACCAGAGCGCGCTCGGGTGATGCCAGAAGCTGTGCCCCGCATGACTGGCGGACTCGACGAACATTTCGATGGGAACGACGCCCTGCGGACCAAAGAGCCCTTCGGCCTGTACACCGAGAGAGACAAACGCGATCAAGAGCACCACCCCAAGCGCGCGAGCAAAGATCCAGGAAGAGATCGTGTAAGACCGTTCGCCCATCCGCGACATCCATATCACGTCGCGCGAAGCCCCGTGGCGACGAAGTCACTTCGCGGGGTCACTCCCAGGCGTCCCGGTTTCTCTCCACGAACTCCGACAATGTCGTCGCCGGTCGGCCGATAATCTTCGTCAACGCCGGGTCCACCGCTGCTTCGCCGCCCTGCCTCGCATGGGCAAACACCGCGAGCCCGGCTTCGACCAACCAAGCAGGCATCCCGGCCTGCACCATCATGTCGCGCGCTTGGTCCTCTTCGATGCTGATGTACGTCAGAGGCCTTCCGAGTACGCGACCGATCTCGGCGGCGACTCCCTTGACACCGTACGCCCGCCCTCCTGTGAGAACGTAGGTTTGCGCGTGGTGGATC
Source organism: Myxococcales bacterium (assembly GCA_024640845.1). GTDB lineage: Bacteria > Myxococcota_A > Polyangia > Polyangiales > Houyiibacteriaceae > SG8-38. The sequence goes on from JAHEEE010000002.1 coordinate 44,094, forward strand.
TCCGGATGAAGAAGGCATTGCGCGGCGGCTTCGCCGATGTCTGCCGCGTCGATGTAGGAGATCAGCCCGTCACCCTGCGGTACGACGATCGACGACATGTCGCGGATCGTGTTCGACTGGTAGCGGAGGAAATTTTGGAAGAACGAGCAAGGTCGCAGGATGGTCCAGGTAGCGGCAGATGCGCGGACGGCATCGTCGATCTCGCGATGCCACGCGCGAAGGACCGAGCGCTGGTCCCAGCCAGCAGAGCGGGAAGACAGACGAACCACGTGCCCGATGCCGCCTTTGATCGCAGCATCGAGGATGCGCTGCGAAACCGCGACCTGATCTTCGATCAGGGGTGTCATGAAGAAGAACGCGTCCACGCCATCGAAGATGGCCGGGTCGATGGCCTCATCTTCGATATCGAACGGGACGACGTCACGCATGTCGGGAAGAACATCCTCGACCGGGCTCGTCGCGCGCGCACCGACGCGCACTTCCGTCCCACACGCAAGCAACGCACGCACTACCTCGCGACCTACCGTACCGGTCGCCCCCATGACGAAGACGCGCACTAGTCCGATACACCGAGATCTTCGCCGACCCTCGGCGGGCCCGCTCGGTCCCAGCACTCGATGCAGAATGCGACCCAGTCACAACCTGGGACGGGGTGCACGTGCATGTGCGTACCACAAGCAGCGCAGAAGAAGAGCCCTTCCTCGTCGCCGGCGCAGAAGCCCGCGCGCAGCAGATCTCCACGCGTGGCAATCCCCCATCCAGCGTCGCCGCCGCGCACGATCAGCGCACCGACACCCTTCCGGCACATCTTGCGGCTCGCCCGCTCGGCGCTTTCATACGCCCCGATCGTCACCGGCCGCGTCATGTATTCAGAAACGGGCCGCCGTGGAAATGCGTCCGCCAGATCGCATCGTATGCAAACGACGCCCACGGGAAGCCGGCCCTCCGCTACAACGAGGTGATGCACCCCGTAGGCAGAGGCCATCTGGAAGGCCTCGGAGACGGGTGCGTTCGGCTCGATGGTCACCGGCCTGTTACTCATGACATCAGCAACGCGCATTCGGACCCCTATGAAAGATTGATGCCTAAGCCACCCGAAGATCTTCGGTCGAAGCTATCAGCATCGGACTCGTTTTTCTAGTCCGTAAACTCGAACGTGAAACTCTGAAGCACGGACGAATTTGGGTGCTAAAGACGCTTCGGTGTCTACGCCGCACGACGAAAATGAACATCGGGACGGCGCGCGTTTGCTGTCGCGTGAGTTCCTCGTGTTGCTTGGAGCCGTTTCTCTCTTCGGGTTCTCCTGGTCGTTCTACTTGATCCTTCCGAAGTTCTTCGCGTCGGAGCTCGGGATGGATGCAGCCGCGATCGGGCGAGCCGTTGCGGTCCAAGGAGTCACGGCGGTCATCGTGACACCGTTAGTCGGTTGGTTGGTTGATCGATACGGAAGACGCCGTTGGCTGATCTTCGGCAACGTCATGCTCATGGCTACCGGCCTGCTCTACCTATTCGTCGATCACGAGGGCCCCCTTCTCTACCTCGCGCAGATGTGTTGGGGCATGGGCATGGTGATGGGTTTTAATTCGGCAGGCACGATGACCGCCGACATCGCCCCCAGCGACCGCATGGCCGAGGCACTTGGGTTATTCGGCGCGGCGAACCTCGGCATGAATGCCATCTCTCCAACGATCGCGGAGGTGCTCGCGAGCAGCGTCGGTTGGACCTACGTCTTCGCGGCGAGCGCGACCGCGGGCTTGTTCGCAGCGCTCCTCGGGATCCGGATTCGCGAACCAGCTCGCCACGAACCACGTGAGCACGACGTCGCCATCCCGGTGTTCAGCGCGCCGCTCGTTCGCGTCTATGGGACGACAATCTTGATGACCTCGGCGTTCACCGCGCTCTTCACACTGCACCAGCCGTTCGCATTGGAGCTTGGAGTCACTGAGGTGCGGAGCTTCTTCATCGGATTCGCCATCGTTGCACTTACGGTGCGACTCGGAGGCGGTCGCCTGATCGACCGGTTCGGCGTCCTTCGCTCCTCGATCGTCGCGCTCGTCCTGTACGCCGCCGTGCCGCCGATGCTCGGTATCCTCGGGCCGGAGCATCTGTTCGCGGTCGGCGCCATGATGGGGCTCGGACATGGCATCGCCTATCCGGCGCTGACCGCGTTGGCGATTGCGCGCGCTGACGCAGCAAGCCGAGGGATGGTCGTGTCGATCATTCACGGAGCGTTCAATGGGGGACACGCATTTTTTGCGTATGCGCTCGGTTGGGCCGCCGCCCAATGGGATTACAGCGTCGCATTCTGGGCCGCTGGTGCAATCACGCTGGCTGGCGCCTTACTACTCGGCGCGGCTCGGCGGCCCAGGGCCTCATAACCGCAACACTCGGGCTATCGCTTCTGCTACATTTCGCCGCAGTGACTGGAGATGGCGGTGAAGCGCAAAGACGTCGATGATCTCGATCCCGTTACGTCGCAGGGAAAGCTGAGCCGGCTTCTCGAGACGGAGGCCGAGCTCGATGCGATGCTGCAGCAGACCAGGCATGCCGCGGCGGAGCTGATCGATTCGGCGCGCGCAGAGGCTGAGGATCGCGTTCGTCGATTCGAGTCGGAGTTGGAAGCAGAGGATCTGGAGCTTCGCGAGCGTATCGCAAGCGAGCGAGACGAAGCCATCGCTGCGATCCGGACGGAGAGCAAGCGCGCGAGAGCAAGACTGGACGGGCTCGACGACCAACGCATCGACGAGCTGGCCGACTATGTCGTGGAGCGTGTGGTCGGGGCCGCACCGGGAGGCAAGCCTTGATCCTCAACATGTCGCGCATTCGGATACTTGGACCGACCGAGCAATTGCAGCAGGTCCTCCGAAGAGTCCAGGACCTCGGCCTCGTCCATCTGATCGAGACACAGGAAACCGGCTCGCTCAAGCTCTTGGGGCTCACCCCCCAGCAGGCACGTCACGTGCGGCGCGTTCGGAAAGTCGCTGAGGATGTGTACGCCGCCATTGCGCTCCTCGGAAAAGAACCGCACGCAGGAAGTACGAGCAACGACCTCACGCTTGCGCGCGCGGCGCTCATCGCGGGGCGCAGTCGGCGCCATCTCGAGGCGCTTGAAGCACGGCGCCACGATCTCGAGGAAGAGCGCGCGCTGATCCTGAAGTTCAAACCTTTCTTCACGACGTTCCGAAAGATCAGTGAATCGGGCCTCGATCTCGATGGCGTCCGCATCTTCTATCTGGTCTTGCGCGACGATGGCGAGCAGGAGATGCGACGCGTGCGCGCCGCGCTTCGCGAAACCTTGGGAGATGGTTTCGAGCTCCTCAGCCAATCGTCCGAGTCCGGCGAGGCGGCCATGATTCTCGCGGTACCCAAGGAGAGCGGCGCCAAAGCCGAGCTATTGCTCAGCGAGGCCGGGGTGCAGTCCCTTTCTCTTCCCGATCAATTCGAGGGGGAAAGCGTCGGCACGACTGTACAACGGATGCAATCACGTCTGACCGAGCTCCCCGACGATCTCGCGAATCTCGAAGCCGAACGCGATCGGATCGCCCGAGAGCGGGGTCGCGATCTGGTGCGCATTCGAGCCTACGTCGAAGATCATCTTGCGACGGTGGACGCGATGGCGAAGGCCGCGGTCACACCTCGCGCATTCGTTCTCGAGGGATGGATCCCGAGCGCGGCCCAGCGCGATCTCCAACAGTGCCTCGACAAGACGTTTGGCGGCGTGGTCGAGGTCGAGACGCTTTCCTCGGAGGACTGGTTGGGTGAGCCGGCGCCCGTCGTCCTGAAGAACCCGAGGCTTTTTCGACCGTTCGAAGCGATCACCACGATGATGCCGCTCCCAAAGTACGGAACGGTAGACCCGACGCCCTACGTTGCCGTCTTCTTTCCCATGTTCTTCGGTGTCACGCTCGGCGACATCGGATACGGCCTGATACTCGCAACCCTGTCGCTCTTCCTGCGCTTTCGCTCTGCACCTCACACCAAGCTGCGCTCGATTTCGGAGATCGGCCTCGCCTGTGCACTGTTCACGATCATATTCGGATTCCTCTATGGCGAGTTGTTCGGGGACCTCGGGCACCGCATCGGGCTCCATCCGATCATCTTCAACCGCGAAGAAGCCTTTTTCCCCTTTCTCGGACTCGCTTTGGCTCTGGGGGTCGTACACATCGTGCTCGGACTCTTCGTCGGCGCGGTGAAGATGTTCCGCAAAGACAAGCGACATGCCCTGGGCCGCGGCATGGCCGGCGTGATGGTGGTGCTGATCGCGTTTGCGCTCATGGCGGCCGCCGGAATGCTACCGGATCGCTTCTTCACACCGCTCGTGATTACCACGCTCGTCGCACTGCCGATTCTCGTGGTCGCCGAGGGGGTGTTGGCTCCCGTCGAGCTCGTTTCGACTCTCGGCAACGTGCTCTCCTACGCTCGCATTATGGCCGTCGGCACCGCGTCCGTGATGATGGCCGTCGTTGCGAATCGAATGACGAACGCGTTTGGGGGCGTGGTGGTTGGCGTCATCTGCGCGCTTCTGTTTCACCTCGTCAACTTCGTCCTCGGCGTCTTCAGCCCGACGATCCACATGCTTCGACTCCACTACGTGGAGTTCTTCGGAAAGTTCTTCAGCCCGGGCGGTTCTCAGTACCAGCCCTTTAGACATTGGTCCCAGCGTGAAAACGCAATCGAGGAGAGGAGCGCGTGAGATGGAAAACTATGCCGTGTACCTGAGTGCAGCCTTGTCGGTGGCGATACCGGCCCTGGCGACTGGTTGGGCCCAGTCGCGAATCGGCCCGGCAGCCGCGGCGACCTTGGCCGAGAAGCCCGAGCTTTCGGTCACGGTGGTCCTGCTGATCGCCATCCCCGAAACGGTTGCGATCCTGGGTTTCGTCGTCTCGGTTCTGATCCTCATGCAGGGAGGGGGCTGACCGCGCGATGGCATCTTCCGACCTCGACGAAGCACTCCGCAAACGAGGCCGCGAAACGGCCGAGGCGATCATGCGCGCTGCGAGGACTGCCGCGGACCGTATCGCTGCGGACGCGGATCAGGCGATCGAGGAGCGGCGGAGCGCTGTCTTGAGCAGCCGGAAAGACGTTTACCGAACACAAGCGCGCACCGAGATTGCGGCGGAGCTTCACGAGGCGATGCGCGCGGTGCTCCTTGCCAAGACTCGCGTGGTCGAGCGTGTGCTGCAACGGGCACGAGCGCTGCTTCCCGCGGAGCTCCGCAACGACGCGTACCAGGCCGCCCTCGAGAAAGAGGTTGAGGAGGCTCTTGCGTTCGTCGGATCCGAGGAGGCGACCGTGCTCTGTTCCGAAGCGCTGGCTCCCGCGTTGCGCCAGGCACTTCGCGCGACCCCGGAAGTCGCCGTGCAAGTCGCGAATGATGCCGGCAGTGGGTTCGTGGTGGTCGGCCAAGCGGGTCGTGTTCGGGTCGACTCCACTCTCGAGACACGACTCGACCGGCTAGCACCGACACTCGCGATCGAGATCCACGAACGACTGGAGGAGCGCTGACGATGCCGATCTACCTCGGTGACATTAACACGCGCGCACGCGGGCTTCGTACGCGCTTGTTGAAGCCGCAAGACCTCGACCGGCTTACCCACGCGCGCAGCCTGTTCGCGCTCCAGCGCGAGCTCGGCACCCTCGGAGTGGCGCCCGCCGATACCCCCATCACGCCAGGGGGCTTGGAGCGTGCGGTCCGACGCCGGGCGGCTGAGCTCATGGCGATTCTAAGCCGCTGGTGTGCAGATGAGCGCCAACCAATCCTTTCCGTGATCTTCGACGACGAGGACCGTCGATCGATCCAGAGCATCATGCGTGGTGCCGAACAGGCGGCGGCTTCCGACACACGGCTCAGCGGTTTGGTCCCGACGACGCACCTGTCCGAGCGAGCGCTGCGCGTCCTCGCGAGCCAGCCAACCATGACCGATGTCGTCCGAATGCTGGTTTTGTGGGGCCATCCTTTTGGGGTCTCGCTCGTCGATGCCGTGAGCCGACCACGGCCGTCGCTGTTCGACGTCGAGGTCGCGCTCCAACGCGCCTTCGCCGGACGCGCGTTACGGTCCGCGCGAAAGGCGGGTCGGCATCTGCTCGACTACGCACGGCAAGTCGTGGACGTGATGAACGCCTGGTCGGCGCTCCTTCACTTTCCGGAGCGCGATGCCGCGATCGTCGACCTCACGTTCATCGAGGGCGGCCGGTTCGTCGACCGCGGTGTGTTCGGGGAGTTGCTTGCCCTCGAAACCTTCGACGACGTGCGGAAGCGGCTGACCCAGGTACTTGGTGAATCCGCGCTGGCAAACGCGTTCGACGGAGAGCCCGGCGACGTAGCGTCCCTCGAGACCGCGGTGCTCCGCGCGCAGCTCGCGGAACAGAGTCGCGCAGCGCGCATCGACCCTGAGGGTCCGGCACCGTTGATCAGCTTTGCGCTGGCTCTTCGCGCCGAAGTGCTGAACCTGCGGCGGATCATTTGGGGTATCTCCCTCGAGGCTCCCGCCGCCCTACTCCAGGCCGAGGTAGTCGTATGAGCGAACCGCAGCTCGTCGTGATCGCCAGCGCCGGATTGATCTCCGGCTTTGCCCTGGCCGGGGTTCGCGTCTTCGAAGCAGCGAGCGGCGAGGCCGCCGCCCGTGAGATCGGACGGCTGACCGATCAGACGAGCGCAGGCGTGGTGATCATCGAGGAGCCGCTCTACGAGGACATCCCCGAAGAGCTTCGACGGGGCTTTGCGCGCTCGTCGTTGCCGGTCGTCATCCCCGTGCCCGGTCCCGATTGGACGGCCGAGTCGAGCGCACACGAATACATCGTGGAGATTTTGCGCCGCGCGATCGGCTACCGAGTGAGGCTCCAATGAGCGAGCCACGCATCACTCGCGTCGCCGGCGCCATCGCCGAAGCCGAGCCCTTGGGAGATGCGGCGCTCTACGAGCTCGTCGAGGTGGGCAAGAAAAGACTTCTCGGCGAAGTGATCCGCATCGACGGCGACGTCGCCACGATTCAGGTTTTCGAGGAGACGAGCGGCGTCGGCCTCGAGGAACCGGTGCGCCGAACCGGGAGCTCGCTGACAACGCGGCTTGGCCCCGGCCTACTCGGCGCGATTCTCGACGGCATCGGGCGCCCACTGGAGGGGCTCGCCGACCGCTCGGGCAACTTCATCGCCCCAGGCGCTACCCTTCCGACGCTCGACCCGGAGGCGCGCTGGTCTTTTGTGCCCAGCATCGAATCCGGCGCGACGCTGTCGAGCGGGGACGTGTTGGGCACCGTCGAGGAGCGCCCAGGGCTCATCCACCGAGTGATGGTGCCGCCCGGCATGGCCGGCCGAGTCGCCGACATCCAACAGGGGACGTTTACGGTATCCGACACGATTGCAACGCTGGACGACGGATCGCCGCTCCGACTCTCGCACCCGTGGCCGATTCGCGAACGAAGGCCCATGGGGCGACGTCTCCCCGGGGACCGGCCCTTCATCACGGGCCAGCGGGTGTTCGATCTGCTCTTTCCCGTCGTCGAAGGGGGCTCTGTGGCCGTGCCCGGGGGATTCGGCACGGGTAAGACCGTGATCGAACAGTCTCTCGCGAAGTACGCGAAAGCCGACGTGATGGTCTACATCGGCTGCGGCGAACGCGGGAACGAGATGGCCGAGGTGCTCCACGACTTCGGGCGCCTCACCGATCCGGTGACGGGACGCTCGATCATGGACCGGACGATCCTGATCGTGAACACCTCCAACATGCCCGTCGCAGCCCGCGACGCATCGGTGTACCTCGGGATGACGATCGCGGAGTACTACCGCGACATGGGCTATCACGTCGCCATCCTCGCAGACTCGCTCTCGCGGTGGGCGGAGGCGTTGCGCGAGATCGCTGCACGCCTTCAGGAGATGCCAGGAGAGGAAGGCTATCCGACCTACCTCGCGAACCGAATGAGCCGGCTCTACGAGCGCGCAGGGCGGGTCGAGAGCGAGGGGAGCGCTCCTCGCACGGGGGCCGTGACGTTCATCACGGCGGTGTCTCCACCAGGCGGCGACTTCGCGGAACCCGTCACGCAAGCCTCGCTTCGCGTCGTCGGGGCATTGTGGGCGCTCGACGCGCGGCTGGCGCACCAACGGCAATTCCCAGCGGTCGATTGGGATAGCAGCTACAGCTTGTACGTGGACGGCTCTGCGGATTGGTTTGCGAGCGAGGGCGGCGCCGACTGGGCGAAACTGCGAACCGAAACCATTCGCCTGCTTCAGAGGGACCGTGAGCTTCGGGAGATCGCCGGTTTGGTCGGTGTCGACGCGCTCGAAGACGACGACCGCCTCGTGCTGGAGGGCGCCCGCATCGCGCGTGAGTTCTTGATCGGGCAAAACGCTTTTCACCCGCACGACGCGTTCTCGACGGTCGCCAAGACTTATCACCTGGCAAGGCTGCTGTGGGCCTTCATGCAGACGGGCAGCGAGGCGCTGTCGAGCGGCGTCGGCTTCGAGAAGCTCGACCTGGCCGCGGTTCGCGTCGCATTTGGGGCAGTGAAGACCGCACCACCCGACGCGCTGGACGAGCGAATCGCCGAAACGGAACAGACGATCGCTGACATGGGGGCCACATGAAACGCCTCGATGCACCGGTCGCACGTACATACGCGGGCGCCGCGTCGGCCGCGGGGCCCCTGCTCTACGTGCGCTCGACGCGGCGTGCGAAGCTCGGCGAATGGGTACGCATCGAGTGCGCGGGCCAAGAGGAGCGCCGTGGCCAGCTGATCGACGTCGGGAACGAGATCACCGTGATTCAGGTCTTCGAGGACACCCTCGGGCTCCGCCCGACGGACGCGACGATCACACTCACTGGGGAAACGGCCACGACGGTGGTCGGCAAAGACCTCCTCGGCCGGGCTCTGAGCGGGACGGGTGCCCCGCTCGACGGTCTTCCGCCCTCGATCGGTGAAGCGCGACTCCCGATCTGGGGCGCGCCGATCAACCCCGTGCGCCGACAGCATCCGTCGGACTTCATCGAGACGGGGGTCACCGCCATCGACGGTATGAACACGCTCGTCCGCGGCCAGAAGCTCCCCATCTTCTCCGGCCCTGGCCTTCCAGGCGTCGAGCTCGCCGCCGACATCGTCGAGAACGCGCGACCGGCTCGCGGGGAGCCCTTTGCAGTCGTGTTTGCCGCCATCGGCATCACGGAACGAGAAACGCAGAGCTTCGTCTCTCGGTTCCGTGAGAGTGAAGTGATGGAACGCACTGTCTTGTTCTTGAACCAAGCGAGCGATCCGACCATCGAGCGCCTGCTCACGCCGCGCGTCGCACTGACGACGGCCGAGCACTTGGCGTTCCATCACGGCATCCACGTGCTGGTCGTGATGGCCGACATTACCCACTACGCCGAGGCGCTGCGCGAGGTGGCCGCGGCGCGCGAGGAAATCCCTGGGCGGCGCGGTTACCCCGGATACATGTACACCGATCTCGCAACGCTGTTCGAACGCGCCGGCGTCTTGAAGGACTCTCCGGGTTCGGTCACACAGGTGCCCGTCGTCACGATCCCGGACGACGACATCACACACCCAATCCCGGACCTCACCGGCTACATCACCGAAGGGCAGATCGTTCTCAGCCGCGAGCTGCATCAGCGAGGCGTCTATCCTCCGATTGACGTGCTCCCGTCGCTTTCGCGCCTCATGAACGCTGGGATAGGCAAAGACCACACCGTCGCCGAGCACCGGGAGTGGGCCGACCAGTTGTACGCCGTATACGCGCGGGGACGCGAGGCAAAGCTGATGGCCGCGATTGTCGGAAGCGAGGGGCTCGCGCCGGGAGACCAGCGTGCCCTGGAATTCGTGGAGGCGTTCGAGAAGGAGCTCATTCATCAAGGCGGTGCGCGACGCTCGCTACACGACACGATCCGGACGGGCTGGTCGCTGCTCGACACGTTGCCGCGTGACGAGCTGACCCGGATCTCGGACGACACCTGGGCGGCTCGCGCTGCGGCGCCGAAGAAGCAGGGCTCCTCATGAGCGCCCGATCGGTACCACCCACCCGTTCGGGGCTCGTTCGCGCAGGAGCGCAACTCGGTCGCGTGCGCAAGGGCCGCGAGCTACTCAACCGAAAGCGGGAAGCGCTGATAACAGAGCTCTTTCGAAGCGCGCGCCCTGCGCTCGACGCACGGCAACAAGTGGAGGAGCGCGCTCGCCTCGCGTACCATGCATTGCTCGAAGCGCTCGCAGTGCACGGTGAGCAAGCGCTCCGTACCTACGCTTGGCCGGACCGTAAGATCGAGATCGAGCTCCAACACAGGCAGGTTTGGGGCGTTGCGGTTCCTTCGATCGTCTCGCACACGCCCATTCAACGTACACTCACCGCGCGCGAAACCGCGGCCTCTTCGGTGGGCCCTGCTGCCGCCCAGGCCGCGACGGAGTTCGAGCGATTAATCGAGATCGTTCTCGAGGCGCTGCCGAAGGAGCAACTCGTTCGACGACTCGGCGTCGCGCTGAGCAAGGCGACGCGCCAGGTCAATACCCTGCAGCTCCGCGTCGAGCCAGCACTGACCGCAGAGCTCGGCTCGCTCAAGCGAATGCTGGAAGAGCGTGAGCGCGACGAGCGCTCGCGCCTTCGTCACGTGCTGCGTCGACGCGAGCGCCACAAGTAGCCAAGCGCGGCGGCAAGGAATAGTAGCATCGCGGTGTCGTAGTCGGACGGCGTGACGACGCGACAGTTGCATCCGCTCGAGCTCGATGGATCGGTGCCTCCGTCGGGGGAGCCGCCGTCCGGCGTGCCGCCGTCCGGCGAGTCTTCGGCAGCCCGCAGCCAGACGTAGCTGCCGATGGTCAAGGGCCTAGCCTCGATCGCCTGGTTTCCCGGGGCGACCTGATGGCGATAGCGGTCCTCGCCTTGCGCAGGTGCGACGACCTCCTGCTCGTGCGTAAATGGGTCGCTGCTGATCTCGACGTTCTGCAGCACCGAGCCATTCTTGATGACAAGCAGGGTTCTTCCCTCGCCACCGGTCACTGTTGCCGACAAGGTCGCAGTACCGGCAAAGACCGTGTCCCCAATGCGTTGTCCCGACAACTCCGTTTCGAGCATGGGGTCGTCGACTCCGTTCACCTTGACGACGGTACGCCCCGACCTGACGCCCTCAAGAATCGCGTCGACGCTGAGGTTCTCTGCGTAAACCATGATCGTGGGCGAACCAATGGGAGACCCAGTCACCATGTTTCCTTGTCCCGCGCTATGATCGTCGCTCCCACCGACGGCGACGGCGTGAGAACCGAGCTCGCACGCTTCCTCCCAGAACTTGATGCCGTTCCAGATGCCACTCCAGACCTCGACGCCATCCAAGACTGCAGGGTCTACTTCGTACGCCCACTTGCAGCCGAGACAAAACACAGAGCTATCCTCGTCGGGATGGGTCGGGTAGAAGAGCGCCCCCTGCTCCTGGTAGGCATCGATTGCGCCCTGCACCGTGATGCCTCGAACGCCGGTCTTGTGGTCCACCCATTGGGTTGCTCCCAACGCGTTGGCGTGGCCGGAGTAAGTCGTCCACTCAACGCCCGGAAGAATTAGAATATCCGGGTAGCTCGGTTGAATGCTCGAGTAGTATCTAAACCCGCTATTGGTATTGTGCTCCGAGAACAGAACGAAATCGAGCCCTACGGATCTCGCGTAGTCCAGGGACTCCGCCATCGACGCGTTAGCATCACCGCTCTGGCGCGAATGCACATGGAGATCACCCGCATACCAACGAGCCTCTTCGTCCAGGATACCGGGGTCCTGATACGGGCCGTTGGGCTGGGGAAGGAGCGTCGCCTGCGTTCGAAGGAAAATCTCGATCCGGTAGAGTGCGGGGAGCTCGTCGATCCGAGCCTTGCCGACGACCACCTCCCAGGTGCCTGCAGGCATCGGCCCGGGGACGTAGCTCCTCGTAGCAGCCTCCACCCCGACGATCGCCGGCTCGCTGTTGCCTCCGCCCCACCCCCTGAAACCGTTTGGATCGTCCAAGCCCCAGTCGAGGACATTGCCCGGCGTCAGGTTGTCATGGCGGATCTCGACCTCGACGATGCCCTCCGGGACCTCGAACGAAACGAAGAAGTGTGTTTCCGGACCCGTGGGAACCTCGCCCGTAAAAACGACGTCGAGGTCTTGCCCTTGTGCCGAGCTGCCAAACAGCACGGAGAGAATCACGGTCCAATGAAAACGACGCGGCATGCGCAGGATTGGAACCCACATCGGTCTCGGCTTCAAGCCCCAAAGTTACGCCGATCCGGGGAAGTCGATGCTAGGCTGTCATGATGACTTCGGTCATCGATTTGCGAATAGAATCCTTCACCCGAGATGGTGTCGAGATTCTCCGCGACATTCACTGGCACGTCGCCCACGGAGAGCATTGGGTGGTGCTTGGGCCAAATGGCGCCGGCAAAAGCTCGTTGCTCTCGATCGTGGCGGGATACGAGTGGCCGAGTCGCGGCCAGGTATCGGTACTGGGGGAGACGTACGGCCAATGCGACATGCGGGCGCTCAAGGAACGGATCGGCTGGGTCAGCTCATCGCTCTTCACCTGGTTGCCCGCGCGTCAGAGCGCTCGCCAGGTGGTCGCGACCGGTATCCACGCCACAATCGGCAACTGGCACGAGCTCAGCACCCAAGATCTGATTCGAGCGGATGATGCACTTCGCCGCATCGGCGCGTACTCGTTCCGCAACAAGCCCTACGGCGTGTTGTCACAAGGAGAAAAGCAGCGCGCGATGATCGCCCGCGCTCTGGTGACGAACCCCGACCTCTTGATCCTCGACGAACCCTGCGCCGGGCTCGACCCGGGGACGCGCGAACGCCTCATTAAAGACGTCGATAGGCTCTGCGCCAAGCCCGACGGCCCGACGCTGATTCTGGTGAGCCACCACGTGGAAGAGATCCCCGCACATGGAACGCACGCACTACTCCTCAAGGAAGGCCACCCCCTAGACGCGGGACCACTTAATGAAGTGCTTAGCGATGCACTCCTGAGCGATCTCTATGAATTCCCCTGCGAGATTGGCACGGCAAACGGTCGATACTGGCTACGGGGGCGATAACGCGATTGGCGTCGGGAGGTTGCTGCGTGCGGCCGGTGGGAAGGGCTGAGGACCTGCTTTGGTTTGGTTGACGTCGACCCGCTCCCTAGCACGTGCGTCGCGACCGAATCTCCGGGCCGTCAACCGGCGCGAGTTTGCACTGCGCTACTTCAGCAGCCCCTTGCCCGGTACGAAGTTGACCTCCAACCGAATCCCGTCGGGGTCCTCGAACAGGATCGAGTAGTACCCCGGAGCCCACATGGCTTCCTCGGGGCCATGCACGATCTGCGCGCCGAGCTCCTTGACGAACTCGAAGGCCTCGTCGACATCTTCGCGTGTACGAGCGCGGAAACAGATGTGATGCAGTCCGACTCGGTTCTGGTCGAAGCGCTCGCCTCGATTCTCTTCGGAGGTCTCTCGGATCGCAAACCCCGTGCGGCCCCCCACGCAGTAGTACGTGCCCGGGATGTCCATCACGTTCTTCAGGCCGAGGAACGGAAGCAGCTTGCTGTAAAACGCACGCGCTCGATCGAAATCGCCGACGGTGACGAACGTATGTGCAATGCCGTTGATCTCCATGCGTACCTCCTCAACGAAGCTCGGACGACCGTTTGCCGAGCAGGCGTCGAGCGATGATCAACAACTGAATCTGCTGGGTGCCCTCGAAGATATCCAGGATCTTTGAGTCGCGCGCCCACTTCTCGAGCAGCTCGTCCTCCGAGTAGCCGAGACCGCCGCAAAGCTCGACGCAACGAAGCGTGACACGGTTGGCGACGCGCGCGGCCTTGGCCTTCGACATCGAGGCTTCCATCGAGTTCGGGATGCCGTTGTCGGCCATCCACGCTGCTTTGAGCATCAACAGCCGCCCCGCTTCCCAATCCGCCTCCATGCGAATCAGCTCGGCCTCCGCGGCGCTCTTGCGGAAGAGCGAGCCGCGGTAGCGAACCTCGATGCCTTCTTTGGCGAGTAGCTTGCGCGTGTGCTCGAGGGCAGCCCGCGCGACGCCGACCGCCATGCCCGCCACGATCGGACGGGTGTTGTCGAAGGTTTGCATGACGCCGCCGAACCCCTTCTTCGTGTCGATCTCGGCGTTGCCGAGGAGATTGGCCTTGGGAATCCGGCAATCCGTCAATGTGATGCTCGCGGTATCGGAAGCCCGAATGCCCATCTTCTTATCGAGGCGCACGACCTCCATCCCCGGCGTTCCATGGGGAACGATGAATGATTTGATCGCAGCTCTTCCGAGATTGCGATCGAGGGTGGCCCAGACGACGACCGAGTCCGCTCGGCTTCCCGCGGTGACGTAGATCTTCTCTCCGTTGAGCACCCATTCGTCGCCGTCGAGGCGCGCGGTGGTACGAATGTTGGCCGAATCGGAGCCGGCGCCGGGCTCCGTGATCGCCATGGCCGCCCAGACTCCGTCGAAGCGCTCCTTCTGTTCGCTATCGGCAACCGCGGTGATCGCGGCGTTGCCGAGACCCTGCCGCGGGATTGAAAGCGCGAGTCCGATATCGCCCCAGCAGAGCTCGGTGAGGCCGAGGCACGTCGACATGTTCGCGCCGTTGCGAACGCCTTCCTTACGCTGCTCGTCGCGTTGGAGCGCGTCGATGCCCGCCCTGCGCTGACCCGAACCAGCCTTGAGGCCGTCCATCAGCGCGGCAAGCATATCAAGCTCCTTTGGGTACTCGTGCTCGGCGCGATCGTACTTGCGCGAGATGGGCCGGAACAAGTGTTTGGCGACTTGGTGCGCCTGATTCACGAAGGGCTTCAGACTCTTGGGAACTTCGAGATAGATCATGTGCGCCTCCTACACGAGCAGATTGCCGTCCATCACGCCGACGGCTCGCAAGTGGCGGTACCAAAGCTCGATGGGGTGGTCCGTGATGAATCCTGCCCCGCCGAGCAGCTGCACCCCATTCGTTCCGATCTCCATCGCCTTTTCCGCGCAGAGTGTCCGCGCCAGGTACGCCTCGCGCTCGGACTTCAGCCCGGCATCGATCCGTCCGGCCGCCCGATACACCAGCATCCGCATCGATTCGACCTCGATTCCGATGTCCGCGATCATGAACGCGACCGCCTGGCGGTGCGAGATCGGCTCCCCAAAGGCAATGCGGTCGTTGCAGTACGGAACGACGTAGTCGAGAACCGCTTGCGATGCGCCAACCGCCATGGCGCCCCAGGCGATGCGCGCACGATTGACTGCCTCACGATACGCGGTCTTGCCGTGGCTCTTCAGGGAAGGTTCGCCACCGAGCAGTGCTTCATGCGACACGCGAACGCCCTCGAGCTTCAATCGGCCGAGCGCGGCTGATTTCAACCCCATGGTCGCCTCTGCGGTCACGGAGAGCCCCGCGGCATCGCGGTCGACGATGAACAGACGTGGACCGGTCTTTGGGATCTCCGCCGCAACGAGAAACCACTTCGCGCTATTGGCCAACGCGACCATCGACTTCTCGCCGTTCAGCAAGTAGCCCGCGGAGCTCTTCTTCGCACTGGTACGCAGTGCGCCAGGATCAAAGAGTGGATGTGGCTCGACCACTGCGACGCTGGCTCCTGTCCCCGCGCCCTCGACGAGCGGAGGAAGGAAGTGCGCCTGCTGCTTGTCATCGCCCCATGCGACGAGTGCGTTGACGAACGACAGCGGTGCGAGCGCCGCGTACGCGAGCCCCATGTCGCCCCGAGCGAGGTCCTCCGCGATCAGCATTTGCGAGACCGCGGAGACCTGCTCGGCATCGCCGCCCAAGCCTTCAGGCACCGACATCGAGATCGCGCCGAGCTCGCCGAACGTCTCCAGGAAATCATCCGGAGGCTCCGCCCGATCGTCGGCTTCGCGTGCCGCCGGTTGCATGACTTCGTCGGCAAAACGCCGAAGCGTGTCACGCATGAGTTGCTGCTCTTCGCTCAGACTCAGGTCGAACTTGCGCGAGGGTCGCCGAGGTTCGTCTGAGCGCTTCGGGGAAAGCCGCTTGGCGGCTTTCGCCGCGGTCTCCGCCATCCGCTTCGCGCCCTCGTAGACCAGCCGCTGCGTGCGTTCCTCCAACCCGAATCGCTCGACGAGTTGGGAGTCCGCGATCCGGTTGAGCGCGCGAAGGCCGCTGCCCATCACCTCGTTGATGATTTTTTCATTGTCCACGTCAGAATGCTGCGCCGCTCCGAAAAGCAGGTCAACACGGCCGCCCGAGACCTGCAGTGTAGTCCTGCAACACGGAGCTCTTAGACGTCCCAGTTTAGTATGTAGGGTGCGCCGAATGCCGAGCGATCTCGGGAGCGACTCTGCTATACCGGCGCTTTCCGCGAGAACCTAGCCGCGCGAAAGCAGCCGGCCTATTCGCCGGTACTTGCCTTCGAAGATCTCGATCCACTCTTCCAGCTTGTCAAGCTCGTCTTGGTCGAGCCCCTCCATGTCACCGGTGAAGAGCTCTCGTTCGAACGCCACCTTGGCGAGCGCGCGGGTGCAGTCCTTCCCGGCGAACATCGCGTACGGCCCCCCAGGTCCGTAGAAGTCGCGGCCCCGGCCCACATCGTAGACCTCACCGCGAATCGCGAGAAGTAGCGGCTTTCTCGGATCCGAGCCGTCGTACTGAGCGAGCTCGGCGAGGGTGTAGTCGCGCGCCTCCGCTTCGGGGAGTGGCGGAGGCGGCGCGTCTTTCCGTCTGAAGAGGCGAGAAAAGAAGCCCACATAGAGCAGGCTAGTCGCTCCCGGCGAGCGCGCCAGCGCCGCCCATGTGGTAGCCCTCCTCGCCGTGGAGGTTGGTGTCGAGTCCTTCGTTCTCCTCGTCGCCGGATACGCGGAGCCCGAGTGTCGCGTCGATCACCTTGAGGAGGATGACCGTAACGACCGCGGAATAGGCGGCAGCGGCGACCACACCGATGACGTTCTCGATGAAGAGCTCGCTGTTGCCGGCAATCAGGCCGTCGGTGCCGCCCCATATCGCCGCGGCAAACACGCCGGTCAGGACCGCACCGAGCGCGCCCCCGACGCCGTGGATGCCGAACGCATCGAGCGCGTCGTCGTACCCGAGCTTTCCCTTGAGCATGACGGCCCCGTAGCAGACCGGACCGGCGATGAGGCCCATGAGAGCCGCCGACATCGGACCCACGAAGCCGGCGGCCGGGGTGATGACGACCAATCCTGCAACCAAACCCGAGGCCACCCCGAGAGCGGTTGGCTTGCCCTGCCTGATCCACTCCGCGCACGCCCACGCGAAGGCTGCGGCGGCTGCGGCCACGTGCGTGTTCACTAGGGCGAGCGCGGCGTTGTCGTTCGACGCCAGCGCACTTCCCGCGTTGAAACCGAACCAACCAAACCATAGGAGGCCTGCGCCAAGCAGCGTCAGCGTGAGGTTGTGCGGAGGACCGGGGCGGCTGCGCCGACCGATCACCAATGCGCAAACCAGTGCGGCTGCGCCGGAGGAGAGGTGGACGACGGTACCACCTGCGAAGTCGAGCGCACCGCGGGCACCGAGCCAGCCGTCCGGCCCCCAAACCCAGTGACAGATCGGATCGTACACCAGCGTGGCCCAGAGAAGGATGAAGACGACATACGCCGAGAACTTCATGCGTTCGGCGATGGCGCCTGAAATCAGGGCCGGCGTGATGATCGCAAACATCATTTGAAACGCCATGAAGAGGATGTGAGGAATGGTCGATCCCTCCTGCGGCTCGAGACCCACACCACTCAGGAACGCGTACTCCGGACCGCCGATTAAGCCGCCACCGAGGTCCGACCCGAAAGCGAGTGAATAGCCGATCACGACCCACTGGAGCGTGATGACGCCCAACGCGATGAAGCTGTGCATGAACGACGACAGCACGTTCCGCGAGCCCACCATGCCACCGTAAAAGAGCGCCAAGCCCGGCGTCATGAGCATGACCAATGCGCACGACACCATGAGCCACGCGGTATCCGCCTGATTGAGAGCTTCCATCCCCGGTCCTCCTCTTTTTTGAAGGGTCGGAGGCTAGATCCGAGCTGTTTCCAGCTGATGTGGCGCAGGTTTCCGACGTGTTTCAAAGCTGTCGAAACCGGGGGTGCAATCACGCCTGATATCGGGTACAACTCCCCTCCTGCGAGCCACACCCATGGAAGGATGGCAACGGCAGCCGGCCCCGAGCCGACACAACAAGAGAGGCAAATATCAATGGAATCCGTAGCTGAGTTCTTCGAGAAGTTTGAGAAGAGAGCCGCCGAAAACAACGACGCGGCGACCGCGCCCAACGCAGTGTACCAGTTCAAGATCACCGGCGACGGTGGCGGTGACTACTACTTGGACCTCAAGAAGGGCAAGTCCGGCGACTTCGTTGGCAAAGGCACCCACGACGGCCCAGGCGCCACCATCACGGTGTCCGACGAAGACTGGCTCGGCATGATCAACGGCACGCTCAACCCGATGCAGGCCTTCATGTCCGGCAAGATCAAGATCGACGGCGACATGACGCTGGCGATGAGCCTTCAGCAGGTGATGAACCTGGCGCAGGACTGAACGTCCCGCGTCATGAATTCGATCAGGGTGGCTTCTTGTTTGGGAGGCCACCCTTTTTGTTAGAGCCATGCCGTCAAGCAATCGACCGAGCGACGCCACTCGCACACGCCTGAGCCCGGAGGACCGGGAGCAGCAGCTCCTTCGGGTCGCTTCGGACATCATCGAGGCCGACGGCGTCGACAGCGTGCGTATTCCGTACGTCGCCGCGGCAGCGGGCGTCACTCGGCCGGTGGTCTACAAGTTCTTTCCCAATCGACACGAGCTCATCAAAGCCGTGCTCGAAGACTTCCGGGATGACTTCGCGCGGCGCACACCGGACATCCTGAACACCGAAGAGGACGCGGACATCGGCTCGATCGCGCGCGCGTTCATCGATGCCGCCTGCGACACGATCGAGGCGCGCGGCCCGGGTGGTTGGCAGATCCTCCGCTCCGCCGGCCACGATCCGGAGATCTCTGCGATCAGCAAGGATTTCCGCGGCCAACTCGTTCAGCCGTGGTTAATCCCGCTTCGCGAGCTGACCGGTGTGGACGATGCCGAAGCGCTTGCGCTCGCCGACATGTTTCTCACCGGTGCCGGCGAGATCTTGCAGCGTTGGATCGACGGTGAGTTCTCACGCCAGCAAGTGGCAACGCTGCTCGGCCGGATCATCCTCGCCGTGTTGAGCGAGTTCACGGAGTAGCGAGACATGGTTTCCGAGATTTTCGACCCATCGAAGTGGACGCGGGTCCAAGGCTTCGACCTGCAAGACCTCACATACCACCGCGCCAACGATCAGGGCACCGTTCGCATCGCCTTCAACCGACCGGAGGTCCGCAATGCGTTCAGGCCCGGCACGGTCGACGAGCTCTACCGCGTATTGGATCACGCACGTCAGACCTCCGACGTCGGCTGCGTGCTCCTGACCGGAAACGGCCCTTCCCCCAAAGACGGCGGGTGGGCGTTCTGCTCGGGCGGCGATCAACGGATCCGCGGCAAGGACGGCTACAAATACGAAACCGAGTCAGCTGGCGAGATCGATCCGGCGCGCCTCGGCCGCTTGCACATCCTCGAAGTGCAGCGACTGATCCGCTTCATGCCGAAGGTGGTGATCGCAGTGGTTCCCGGTTGGGCCGTCGGCGGCGGCCACAGCCTGCACGTCGTCTGTGACATGACCATCGCAAGCGAAGAGCACGCGATCTTCAAACAGACCGACCCCGACGTCGCCAGCTTCGACAGCGGATACGGCTCTGCGCTTCTTGCCCGCCAGGTCGGACAGAAAAAGGCCCGCGAGGTCTTCTTCGTCGGTTTGAACTACAGCGCGGAGGAGGCCGCTGCCATGGGCATGGTCAACGCGGTGGTCCCCCACACCGAGCTCGAGGATTTCGCGCTCTCTTGGGCCATGGAAATCAACTCGAAAAGTCCGACGGCGATGCGAATGTTGAAGTTCGGCTTCAACATGATCGACGATGGGCTGGTCGGGCAGCAGCTCTTCGCCGGGGAAGCCACGAGGCTCGCATACGGCACCGAGGAGGCCCAGGAGGGCCGCGACGCCTTCCTCGAAAAGAGGCCCCAAGACTACCGGAAATTCCCCTGGCACTATTGAGCGGAGAGCCACCCACGACAAAAAGCCCCAATCTGGGCTACACTCATCTACTTGGAACCAAATCCAAAACGTGCGAAACGCGCACATCGAAGAACGGAGTAAGTCATCTCAAACAAGATATTCGTAGGGAACCTCAACTTTGCCACCACGGACGAGGAGCTTCGTCAGCTCTTTGGTGAGATTGGCGAGGTGGTGGATGTTCACATTCCCAAGGACCGCGAAACAGGCCGCCCCAGAGGCTTTGCGTTCGTTCGGTTTGCCGCAGAAGAGCACGCGCAACAGGCAGTTGAGCAGTTCCACGGCCGCGAGGTCGCAGGGCGCGCAATCCGTCTAGATATTGCGGAAGACCGCCCGCGGGCACCGCGTCAGCGACGCGATTTCGGCGGGCCGCCGCCTGGCCGAGGCCGCAACGACTTCGGTGGTGGTGGCGGTGGAGGCGGAGACCCGGGTCGAGAAGGCTATGGGCGCGACGACTTCACCCGCGACCGCACGGATTTCGACCGCGGCGGCGACGACCGAGGCGGTCGCTCGTCGTTCGACAAGCCCAAGCGCCCCAAAGGCAGCCGACGCGGTTTGCGCGGCAAGAAGCGCAGCCTCTAACTCTCGCTTCGCTCACACACGGCAAATAAATACTCGGGCGAGGTGTGAACCCCGCCCGAGTGCCCGTTGTGTTGTACCCCCAAGGAGTGTGAATCCCGAGTTGCCTATCGGAGGACGAGTGATCAACCGCCGACAGTTGCACTGTAAAGGTGCGAAAACACGGTTGTCAACAAGTATTTTAGGTCACATTTGGCCTACGGCTGCGGAGCGTTGGGGTGGCTGAAAAGGCCGTCGCTCCCGAGTGGGCGAGCCGCCGTCGTACTGCTATGGGAGGAAATAGGAAGAGGCAGCGATGAAGGATGACGTGGGGGACACGAAGGAGCTGGATCGCGCACGGCGCCACTTTCTAAAAGCGGCGGCATATACGGCGCCCGCGATACTCGCGACGATCACCGTGAACAAGGCGCACGCGCAGGCGTCCTGCAATCCGTCGACCTGCATGCCAGGGGACTGCAATCCCAACGGCTGCAATCCACTGAATTGCATGCCCATCCTGGGATGAAGCCGGTGAAGCGGTGGGAAACCGGCTACTTCTTGCCCGACGATTGGATCCTCTGGCAGAGCGATGGACTCCTCAAAGCCATCAAGCTGAGCACCGGCGATCAGCTTAAACTGGAGGGAATGTCAGAGATCGAGCGCTTGACGAGCGAGCTCTCCGGCTCGGTTTGGGATTTACTCGCGCGCTTTGAACCTCTCGTGGGACAGCTACGCGGACGACTTCAGGAGCAGGCGCTGCAGCCACTCACACGAGGGACAGTGTTACGTGGTTCCGGGTGGCGCCAGCTCTTCGTGGAGCTCACAGCCAAGTGCAACGAGCAGTGCGTGCACTGTTATGCCGAATCGACCCCTACTCGCACCGAGGCTCTCGAATGGCCCGAGATCCGCGCAGTGCTCGAGGACGCAAAGACGCTCGGCTTTGGCCTGGTGCAGCTCACGGGCGGAGACCCTCTCATCAGCCCCCATTGTATCCGGGCAGTGGAATACGCGGCCGAGATCGGGATCCCGCAGGTCGAGATTTACACGAACGGCCTCGCGCTGCGGGGCAAGACGTACGAGCGCTTGCGTGAGCTCGCGCCGTCGTTTGCGTTTTCCTTGTACTCGCACGACCCGAAAACCCACGACGCCATTACCCAGACGGCAGGCAGCCACGAGCGCACCACACGAGCGATTCGTCGCGCCATCGAGGATGGATTGAAGGTGCGTGTCGGCGTGATCTCGATGGCACAGAACAAAGATGACGCAATGAGGACACAAGAGTACCTACTGGCGCTCGGCCTGGCTCAGGGATCAATCGGTTTCGATCAAATGCGCGACGTGGGTCGTGGAGACGCGAATGCTACGGAGTCCCATGGACCGCCTCTGAGCCTCCAAAGCGGCGGCGTCGAGACGACGCGAGTGCGTAGCTTCGGTGGGACCGCCGCGGTGAGCTACGAGGGTAAAGTATACCCGTGCATCTTCAGCCGTCACCTCCCGCTCGGATCAATCCACAGGACGAGCCTGACCACGATTCTGAGCTCGGCGGAGCCGGTTTCAGCCCGAAAGAGGAGCTTGCTCAGCGCCCGCGCGCGATGGGGTGAAAAGCTCTCGTGCTGGGAGTGTCAGGCCCGATCCGCTTTGCTCGAGGGTACAGGCCATGCCTAATCTGTCCGACCAGCGCGTGCCTCGACGCAAAAACACGCTCACGCACGAGGTTACGGACACTGACGAAGTCGTCATCTACGACGGCAATACTCCAACACTGCTCGTGTTGAACGACATCGCCGCGGGTGTTTGGCTGATGATCGACGGTAAACGATCGATCGGGGACATCACCGCTGAAATCCTGAGCCACCTCGAGGCTGAGCCTGAAACGGTGGCTCATGACGTGGCGGCGTTCCTCGGCCAGCTCGAGCAACGGAAGCTCATCACGTGGGAAGAGGCAACGTAGAACAGCACGAGATCTTTCTTTCCGGGCTTCGTGTGGGTGTACGAAGCTCCTGCGAGAAGACGAGCCGCTACCTCCAACGTCACTGGTCGGCTGCAAAGCAACCTATCGTGCAATCTGACAGCAGATGCGAGATGGAGGTCATCTCCGATGCATCGCCCCGAATCCTGGTAGACGGAGAAGTGGTGTGGTCGGATGGCGTCGCCGAAGACCTCGTCGCTGGCTTCGAGCATTTGCTTTATCGCGTCGCAATCTCGCGCCACAAACGCCGATTCGCGGTTTTTCACGCCGCCGCACTCGTGTCAGACGGCGCGACCTTCGTCTTCTCTGGCCCATCTGGGGCCGGGAAGAGCTCGCTTGCACTCACGGCGGTTCGCCGCGGTTGGAAGTACTTCTCCGACGAGTTCGTGGTCACGGACGGTCATCGGGTATGGGGGTGGCCGCGTGCGATTCGTTTCGACCCCCCGGCGTCCGGCGCGCAATGCCCGGACTACTTGCTTAGCCTCGACGACGATGACGACGCTCCGGAGACCCCTAGCGATACCGTGACTCCCTACTATCCCGTAGCCGAAGAGGGCTTGCAGCGGGTTGCCTGCGATGCGCGCGAGGTGCGTTTCCTCCGCATCGAGCGTGCAACGCGAACCACACTAGCGCCGCTCTCACCAACGACGGGCCTCAAGCATTGGACCGAAGCCTCGTTCTACGAGCCGACAATGTCCTTGGGTGCGCTGGTCGGTCGGGGCCGCACCTGGCGTGCTTCGTGGCGCCACCCCGAGGAGCTCATCGATTTGATCGAAACAACATGACGGCCAAGAAGCCCAGCACCAGATATCGCTTGCTTCGCCGCTGGGCGTTGCAGAGTCGCCAACTCCAATACGGCTTGCGTCGAATCGAGCGTGCCGTCGAGTCTTGGACTGGCGGCGTATTGAACCGGGCGCTCCAGGACAGCGAAAAGGAAGCTCTTTCGATCGATTTGTACGACGCTTCGTTTCTACCGGAAAACGATCATGACGGGCTCTACGCGTGGGAGACTCAATGGTTCGAAAGACGCCTGCCCCCGCCTCCCGCATCGATTCTGATCGGCGCCGCAGGTGCAGGACGTGAAGCCTCTGCGCTTCGAAAATTGGGCTACCAAGTTAGGGCCTTCGAGCCGTCCGCCTCGGCTTTTCATCTCTGCGCACTCACGCTTGGCTCCGAGCTCGTCGACCAGGGTAGCTACCAGGATTTCGTTCGCACGGTACTTCGCCACGAGACCACGCCCTTGCGACTGACGCGCGAAACGACGTTCGATGCCATCCTATTGGGCTGGGGTAGCTTTGGACACGTGCTTCGGCGTTCCGACAGGCTGGAGTTGCTCCGCGCCTGTGACCAGCTTGCACCCAAAGGCCCTATCCTCTTGAGCATCTTCGAACCGAAGGCGAAGGCCGCCACGAACGGCGTTTCCTACGTGCCCTGGGGCGGCTTCTTGGTTCGGCCCACGGTCGAAGAGCTCGACGAACACGCGAAGGCGCTGAATCGCCAGCTCATCATTGCACTTCACTCACCGACCTCGTACGCCACATTACTCCCCGAAAGCCTGATATAAGGCTGTGGAAGACTAGACCAATGAAGCACGATTTCTCTCACTACTTCTCGTTGACTCTGCTCTGCGCCGCGGTCGGATGCTTCGGCACGACTGGAAGCGGAGGCGAAGGGGGCGAGGGAGGCTCAGCGGGTGTCGGCGGCACAGGGGCGATCGGCGGCTCGGGCGGCAGCGGGGGCACCGCCCCATGCGAATCCTCGGGCACTGTGACTTTTGAGTACGCAGGCTTCGGCGCGGAGCCGGACTGCATCGCGCCCGGTGTCTGCATCACTCGGGGTCGCGTGAAGGGAATCTACAACGCCGCCTACGAGCTCGCCGCAGACACCTTGGTATCGCCCGAGGGCACGCTGTGGGCGCTATCGACGTGCGACGATTCCTTGGCCGCCGACGACTTCACGACGATCACGGCTCTCTTCTCGGGCGGTGGTGGCAGTGGCGCTTGCCAGCAAAACTGCGTCGGCGGAAACATCGTCGGCGCGGATCTGTGCCTTTGGCTCACCAACGAGGATCTCTTCTACGACGTCGTTTTTTCGGAATGGGGATCTGTCGAGGGGAGCAGTTTCTCGTACGAGCGAACCGCGGTCGACGCTGACGAATGCGGCGTCGCCGGAGCCACCTGCGGAGCAACCTGCGATTGTCCTGCGGGCTGGGTGAACGAGGGTGGCGACGGGATTTGTGTCCTTCCCAACCCCTGCGACGCGAACCCTTGTGGAGCAGGCGCAACCTGCCGACGTACGGGCGCAACGAGCCACCGCTGCGAATGCGATGCGGTGGAGTTCACCAAGCCGCCTGGGGAGACCGGCACCGTCGACTGCGTGAGCGCTGGCGTCTGCCTCGCGCGCGGAGACAAGGGGCCACTGTATAACAGCGTCTTGGAAGACGAGGCCGGCGGTGGCCTTTGCAGGCTCGCCCCCCAGGACCGCCCCGCCTTCCCTACCGACACCGAGTGGGTACGCGCACCTTGTGCTTCGGCCATGCCCTCCGACTTGGAGATCTTCTTGAGCGACGCGTTCGCCTGTCCGGAGGTGCCAAGACGGGTCATGGGCTCACGCAGCTGCCTCCACACGCTCGACGACGACGTCTTCTGGGATATCCAGTTCACCGACTGGTGCCCCAACAACCAGGAGACCGATCCGAGCGGATGCTTCAGCTACCTCCGATGGCACGCCGTCCAGGACGGCGAGGCCTGCCCTTAATCGATCGCGGATCTGGCGGGTAGCACGCCCCGCGAAGCAGCCGTGACATGTCCGATCAGGCGGCGTGTCCCCTCTTCCGTGTGCGCGACGAGGGAGCGCGAACCGGCGATGAGCGAACGATCCAGCAAATGTGGTGTCCACCATCGAGGGGTTCCCCTATTCGCAGCCGTACCCGCACGCGCTGCCGCGATCGCAATGCGGTCAGGCCGCGAAAGCCGAAGGGATCGAAGCGTGGCGCGGGCGAAGGGCTCTGCCTGCAATGACTCGTGACCGAGCACGTACCCTGCGGCACGTTGAAGACCCAATGTTCGCAGATGAGCCCCCAATGGCTCTGCATCTTCGAGTCGGAAGCAGCCCTGCTTCATCAGCCAACGAAGGTCGTCGAGGCTCTTGTCGTCCGGAAACGCGCCGCGGCCTTTGACGAAGTGGCCGATCAAATGTGCGAAGACATCTTCATCGGACATCCGCGCAACCGGCGCCACGAATAGCGACTCGTCGAGCGCGGCCCTCGAGAAGACAGCGTCGGTAGACACGTGAAACATTCCGTGGGGAAAGAGCTGGCGGTGGATGTCGATGCTGAGCGGCCAGGCCTCGCTCGAGAACGTGCCTCCCGCGCTTGTACGTACGGTCTCTTCGAAGCCCTGCGCTCGCAGGACGCTACCCACGGCCTCGATGTCAGGCGCACGTATCAGAAGGTCGATGTCGACGAGATCCCGATGACCTCGCAACGAAGGCCACCTGCTCAGGAGAAGCACGCCCTTCAATGGCATCATCACGATGCCATGCTCAGCACATCCCGCGATGACTTGATTCGCGAGTCTGAGCGCAAGCTCGCCCATGAGCGCAACCCCACCCGTCGAGCTCGAGCCGAGGTGGCGAGCGATCCGTGGGTCTTCGGTGGTTTGGGACATCGCTTTGGTGGTATAGAGCCCCGATGGCTACGCATCAAAGGCTGGGGGATCTCGCCGAGGCGCTCGAAGCGGAGGGCGCAGACGAGCTGCGGGTTCATGTCGTCCGCAGAGCGCGCGAATTCAAGCGCTCTTGGGTGATGATGGCAGAAGCTCTCGTCGAGGTTCGAAACCGCGAATCGTACCTGGACTGGGGCTATGAGGATTTCTACAGCTACTGCTCCCTCGAGCTCCAGCTCAAGCAGGCAACCGCCGACAAGCTCACTGGCTCGTACGTCGCCCTCAAGCGGCATGCGCCATCCGTCCTGAAGCGGGACGGCCTGAACGAGCGGATTCCAACCTGCGACGCGGTCGACTATTTCGCCAAGGCGCTCCAGAAGAACCCCGGCAACGACGACGGAGAGCGTGCGATCGCAGAAGAGGTCGTCGACGAGCTCCGGCACGCGGTGTTCGAGGAGGGCGCGCCCGTCAGCGATCTGCGCAAGCGCTTCAATCCTGTGTTCAATCCGAAGCCCGAGGGCGCGGAGCAGATGGATACGCTCCGGCGCACCACCGCGGCCGTCAGACGGTTGGAGCGAACGATTGAAGAGATCGAAGGCCTCCCCCGGTCGACCGTTCGCGCGAGCCTCGATGCCCTGGAAGCCTTGCGCGAGGACCTCGCGGCATTGCTCGAACGGACGAAAGCGCAGTATGCGAAGACCGCCTAGCCCTGGTCGAAGCCCCGTCGTCTGATGCGCAGCATTGATTTTACAGGGTTGCGATGAAGTGAAACGTGTTCTATTTCTAAAGCCGTTTCAGAATGACCGATAAGACCCACGCACCAGCGGTCCAAGGACTGTTCACCATGGACCCTCGCGAGCCGCGTCTGCTCGGTACTCAGTGCCGCGCGTGCGGCACGTATTTCTTTCCGGCCGAAAGAACGTTCTGCCGCAACCCTGCCTGCGATGAGGCAGACCTTCGAGAGGTCGAGCTCAGCCGCACCGGCAAGCTGTGGTCATACACGAGCGCCAACTACAAGCCGCCCGCCCCGTTCGTGGCCAAGGAGCCATTCGAGCCGTTCGCCATTGCCGCGGTCGAGCTCGAGGAAGAAGGCATCACGATCCTCGGCCAAGTAGCCGACGGCCTCGGCGTCGAAGCGCTCGAAGCAGGCATGCCGATGGAGCTCGTGCTTCGCGAGCTCTACCAGGACGACGAACACATCTACATGACGTGGAACTGGAAGCCCATGGATGGGGGTGGCGCGTGACGAAGGAAGTGGCAGTTCTCGGCGCGGGTATGCACCCCTGGGGCAAGTGGGGCCAGAGCTTCATCGGCTACGGCGTCAAGGCCGCGCAAGACGCGCTGAAGGACGCCGGCCTTCGATGGCAAGACATCCAGCTCGTGGCCGGTGGAGACACGATCCGAAACGGCTACCCCGGCTACGTCGCCGGCGCGACATTCGCGCAGGCGCTTGGTTGGTCCGGCGCCAAGGTGTCGAGCTCGTACGGCGCGTGTGCGACCGGCGCACAAGCGATCAGCGTGGCGCGCGCGCATATCCTCGCGGGGCTTTGCGACGTGGCGCTGGTGATCGGCGCGGATGCGGCGCCCAAGGGCTTCTTCGCGCCGACGGGTGGACACCGTCCGGAGGACCCGGACTGGCTCCGTTTTCATGTACAGGGGATCACCAACCCGACGTACTTTGGGCTCTATGCGCGCCGACGGATGGACGTCTACGGGGCCACGCCGCGGGACTTCGCCGCCGTAAAAGTGAAGAACGCCAAGCACGGCGTTCACAACCCGAACGCGCGCTACAAAAAGGAAGTGCAGATCGAGGACGTGCTCGGGTCCGCCGTGGTCGCCGACCCACTTCACCTGTTGGACATCTGCGCCACGAGCGACGGGGCAGCCGCGTTGGTGTTGTCGAGCATGGACTTCGCCCGCAGGCACACGACCGACCCGGTCAAAATCGCAGCCGTGTCGACCGTGACGCCCGTCTACCCAAACACGATTATCGAGATGCCAAACCTGTCGACGGATTCGAGCGCCGGGGTCGGGCTTCCCGAGATCGGATTCAAGGAGTCGATCGCGCACGGTGCCTATGAGGAGGCCGGCCTCGGCCCTGAGGACATGAGCCTCGCCGAGGTCTATGACCTTTCGACGGCGCTCGAGCTCGATTGGTACGAGCAGATCGGGCTATGCGCCCCCGGCGACGCCGAGAAGCTGTTGCGGGACGGCGACACGACGATCGGTGGGCGGGTTCCGGTCAACCCGAGCGGTGGCTTGGCGAGCTTCGGTGAAGCCGTACCCGCCCAGGCGATCGCGCAGGTCTGCGAGCTGACCTGGCAACTGCGCGGGCAGGCCGAAGGCCGACAGGTCGAAGGCGCGAAGGCCGGCGTCACAGTAAACCAGGGATTGTTTGGACACGGGTCATCTGTGATCTGTACGCTCTAGCGCCTACTCGAGCCGCGCGAGCTCGTCGTCGAGGCGCGCGTCGAGCGAGGTGTGATCGACGGGAGAGCGGCTGCGCCTTGGCGGGGCTCGGGCCGTGAGCGCGCGGCCCACGATCAGCAGCCACAGGGTGGAAAGCGTCAGCGCGATGACCGGGATGATCCATCCGGATTTCACTGGCGCCACGCTCAAAGCGAAGCCAGGCACCCTCTCCTGCAAGCGATCGCGGATCTCGTTTTTCGGAACGCCCGCTTCAACCCACTCGTTGATGTCCTGCCGCCACTCCGACGCCCGGGGGCTCGGACAGGAGTCGAGGGTTTTGCCAGGGCAGAACGGGCTGTTCGTGGTGCGAATAATCGACTGCACCTGACGACTCTCGCCCGTCTCTTCGACGGGTACCGAGGTACAACCGAGCGCAAAGACGATGATGCCAATGACCCACTTCATCGTCGATGTACTTAAGCACGCTCGGGTTCCGGGTGAAGGTGGCAAATTGTCGCAGTCGCCGACCCGGGGGCTGGCGCTGGCGGAGCGTGGCTCAGTACAGCATGCCCGCGACCGATGCCGTCATCAGAGAGGCGAGCATTCCGCCAAACATGGCGCGCACGCCAAGCCGCGCCAAATCGTGCCGCCGCTCGGGCGCAATGCCGCCAATGCCACCGAGCTGAATCCCGATCGAACCGAAGTTGGCGAAGCCACATAGCGCATAGCTCGCAATCACGACCGTGCGTGGCGATAGCGCCGCCACGTCAGCCGACAGTGATTCATACAAGTGTAGATATGCGATGAATTCGGTGAGCACCAGCTTCTCGCCGAGCAACGTTCCGACGGCGCTGCACTCCGAGAAGGGAACACCGGTGAGAAACGCCAACGGCCAGAAGATCCACCCGAGGATCTTCTGCATGGTCCACGGCTCGACCGCTGCGGCTCCCTCGAGCCCCATCCAGTCGTTGTACAGTCCGAAGGGAAGCCCAAGCAAGGCGTTGACGAGCGCGATGAGGGCGATGAACGCGATCAGCATCGCGCCGACGTTGAGAGCAAGCTTCATGCCTTCCGTAGCGCCTCGCGCAGCTGCATCGATGAGGTTCACGTCGGGCGTATCGACCTCGACCGACGTTTCGCCCGCGGTCTCCGATTCCTCGGTTTCCGGCCACATGACTTTCGCGATGACCAATGCGGCCGGCGCGCTCATCACGCTAGCCGCGATGAGATGCCCGGCGATGTCGGGAACGACCTTGTCCAGCAGCCCGACGTAGGCCGCCAACACCCCGCCTGCAACCGTGGCAAACCCACCCGTCATTACGGCGGCAAGCTCGGACTCGGTCATTCGCTTGATGAAAGGGGCGACCATCAGCGGAGCCTCGGTCTGCCCAACGAACGTGTTGGCGGCGGTCGCAAGTGTCTCGGAGCCGGAGGTCTTCATCGTTCGGCGCATGATCCAGGCAAAGCCGCTCACCAGCCGTTGCATGAAGCCCAAGTGATAGAGCATGGCCATCAACGCAGAAAAAAAGATCAGCGTTGGGAGAACGTTGATTGCAATCGTAAACTCCTCCGAGGCGAAGCCTCCGAAGATGAACTCGGTGCCCTTGGCTGTGAACCCGAGCAACGCCAGCACGACATCGTTCAACACCGAGAACACCCAAAGTCCCACTTCGGTCTTCATGACGACCACGCCAAACGTGAGCTGGAGCGCAACGCCCCAGCCTACGAGCTGCCAGGACACGCGATCGCGATGCTTAGACAGCAACCAAGCAATCCCGAGCATCGCGAGCAACCCAACCAGCGAAATCAACCGCTGCCCGATCGAAACCTCCATCGCGCCCGATACTACCCGCTATTCACTCGTACGGGACCTCGAAGCGGGCGCGGTATTCGGCGATGCGGGGCTCGACGTCGTCTTTGGTCATGCCGAAATCGGCGAGCGAATACTTGTGTTTGCCGTACTTGTGTTGCCTGTTGACCTTGCGAGACGCTTCCATGGCCGTTCGAGCCTCGGGCGTGAGAACCGCTCCGGCGGCGTCGTAGACTCGCTCGACCTCGCGCATCGGGTCACGGACCAGATCGTAGTAGGAGACGTCCACGAAACCCCTGTCCTCGACCCGATCACGGGTCGCCATCGTGCGACGCGCCATGTTTTCGATCTTGTTCAGCCAGTGATTGGCGACCCGATTCGGATCGACCTCGTCGCTGAAGATCATCTGCAGATGCGTGATCATACTGAAGAACGAAGCACTCGTCTTGAGCGGGTCGCGGTGGGTATGAACGATGGTGGCCTTCGGAAACACCTGGAGGAGGGCGTCGAAGTACTCCTGATGGTGGGGGGTCTTGAGAACCCACCTTACTGGCTTTCCGGGGCCCGGACGCTGCCACTGCAAGTACTGCATCATGCGCCGAAGCGCCTCGTATGCAGGAATGTGGTCCTGATCTTCGAGCCACTTCGAATACGTGGGGACGTTCATCATCGCTTCAGGCGTGGTCGTCAGGAACGCCTGCTCCAGCAAGATGACCTCTTCCTCTGGCGCGTCGGGCTCCGCCGGATGAATCGCAAAGAACCCCGGCGACATGTACCGAAGTCCCTTCGCGGCCATGGCGGCCTGCGAGTAGCGCGGATCCTTGCCCTTGCGACGCGCGCGGGTCGTCGGCGGCGCAGGATTGATCGCCTCCCACGACGCGAGGGAGCGAATCGCCGGGTCCTGCGCGATCAGCCGGTGAAGCATCGTGGTGCCCGTGCGCGCAAGCCCGGCCACCACGATCGGCGCTTCGACGGGGATATCGAGGATCTCTGGATGCTTCTCGATGGTGTCGTGGGCGACGAGCTTGTTGACCAACACGCCGACCAGCCGACCGCGAATAATCATCCGGCCGACAGGGTTGAGCGCGGCTTCACGGTTGATCGAGTCGACCAGGATCTCGAGCGGTTCGAGAAACGCGTCGTCGCCAAAGTCGCTCAGCCCGACCTTCCGACGAGCGTCATCAATCACGCCGTCCATCGTGATCGGCGCCGTGCCGACCCGAAACAACCGGCCGAGCCGATTCGCGATCGCGATGGCGGCCGGCCGATAGGGGCGGCGAAAGGTGTTCGTCACTTCCCCGGCGGCCATGGCTTTCAAAGCTCGGAGAGCTTCACGACCCGTGTCTGCGGCTCTGGATGCGCATTTGCGCGAACCCAACGCCAGCACATCGTGCCCTCTTCGTGCCCGACGGTGTCGATCCAGTTGTCGAAACCCTTGTTCTCGGCGGCGACCACCACCTGCACGGAACCGTCGGGTCGATACTTCGCCGTGTGCTTGTTCACGTGGATCGGGTAGTAGCGGTAGTCGAGTGACTCCATCCAATAGTTGTTGAGCTGGAAGTTCCAATGCTCGCACTCTGGAGGCATCGCTTCAATCACCAGCGCCTCGTCCGGCGCGAGCTTCCAGTAGCTGTGGTAGTATGCGATATCAGGCACGCCGCCGGCCATGTTCGATACGTTCTGATCGAACCGAGGAAGCTTGTTGGTGTGCTTTTTGAAGCCTTCTGCCCAGTTGGCGAACAGCATCGCGGCCCCTGCGACGAGGCCGGCCGACATCGTGAGCCCCTCGGCGCACTTCACCGGATTGAACGGGCTTGGCTTGCCGTCCCCGCCAATGCGCTCGATTTCGAGCTCGGCGATTTTTTCGTTGTCTCGATCCAAACGCGTCTGACGCACGATCAACGTGCCGGTGTCGGGCTCCATCGGGAGCCAGTTCCCCGGCTTCTCCTCGGTGCTGAGGATGACCTCGAAATTCCCGTCATCATCGATTTCCAGCTCGGAGGCCTCGAGGTATCCGGTCGGGGGCATCCCCCGTCCCTGTCCGTAGTTGCCCTTCTGCGTGAAGAAGCCGAGGTAATGCACCGTCCCGCGGTTGCCTCGAATCCGGTACTCGTACTCACCGCTGATCGCTGCGTTTTGATAGTAGTTGTCCGGGTGATCGGCGCCCATCTTCGCCGTCTCGTGTACGACCCGTTGCAACACGGGCGCCAGCGGGTCGTTGTGCTCGACGAACGTCTGGAGCGCAGCACGCGTGATTCGGCTCAAGTACCGAAATCCCTCCATGCGATTCATCACGTCGCCGGGTGTGTTCGGTCCCATCACTACGTTGCCCGCCATCTTGAGTGTGTCGCAGAACTGGTTCCACACCGTTCCATCGAGAATTTCTTGCTCTTGCTTGCTCAGCTCATCAGTCATTCGGTTTCCTCAAAGCACGTCGTGCTCGTGCAGCAGCGCCTCGGTCTTGCTCCAGAGCAAGGCCCCGTTGTCCGGGTCCATCGACGCCGGAGATGATTCCTTCACCCGCATCATGTGCATGTACGCCCCCGTCTTCCTCCCCATCTCTTCGGAGCACACCAGATAGTCGGCCGGAATCGAGGCTTTCTCGGGGCTTTGGAAAAACAGCGCCATGACGGGTTTCAAAATCGGCTTTAGCCACGCCGGCGCCTCTCGCGCCATGTTCGAGTTGACGGCGCCGGGACACAGAGCGTGGACGCAGACGTCCGGCTCGACACTGCCTTCGGGATTGAGTCGCCGCGAGAGCTCATGGAAGTACGTCGTGAGGTGAAGCTTGCTGAGGCCGTAGTACTTCACGCCATCCGCAACGCCGTACTCGATCGGCGCACCAAACGTCTCGAAGTCGATGGGCATCGAGCTTCGGTGTGTCTCCGACGAAACGAAGATGATGCGCGGAGGATCATTGGCCCGCGAGTTGTTGCCATACACCGCATTCGGGATCACGCCGTCCCGCAGCAAGCGATCGAGTACGACGAACTTAGCCAGAAAGTTTACAGCGAACATCAGCTCGAAGCCGTGCTTGTTCTTGCGCGACGTCACCGGAACGACGCCGGCGTTGAAGACAGCGACATCGAGAATGACCTTGCGATCGCGAAGCTCGTCGCAAAACGCGCGGATCGAATCAAAGTCGCTCAAGTCGACCTGAATCATCTCCACGTTTTCGTTGCCGCTGGCTACGCGCACATCTTCGCCCGCCTCCGGAATGCCGCTTCGGCATGCCATGATCACGTGGGCGCCACGCTTGGCGAGCCGAATCGCAATTCCTTTGCCGAGCCCGCTATTCGCGCCCGTGACTAGACACGTTCGGCCGTCGAGCCTCGAGTCCGGAGGCACTGGTCCAACCTTGGGTTCTTGGCTCCTTTGGTCGAGCAGCCCGCTCAGAACAGCGGTGAATGGATTGCTGTGCGTTCTGTCGACCATAGCGGCAGCACTCTAGAAAACTCCGCCCGGGTGTCAACGAGAAGCCACAATTCGCAGGTATTCCTCGATCACGGACCTCAGTCCGACGAATAGCGCCCGGGCCAACAGCGCGTGGCCGATCGAGACCTCGGCGATGTGCGGCAACTGCAAGAAGGTCGGCAGGTTCGCGAGGTCCAGGTCGTGCCCAGCGTTCACGCCCAATCCGTTCGCGACTGCATGCTCGACCGCCAAACGATATTTCTCGAGGGACGCATCGAGCGCTTCGCCACCTCGTTCGAAGGCTCGCGCGTATGGCTCGGTATAGAGTTCGACACGATCGGCGCCGAGCTCGGCGGCCCATTCAATCGGTGCGGGCTCCGGATCGACGAACACGCTCACTCGAACGCCGCAGTCCCGGAAGCGCGTGACGATGTCGGCAAGTGCATCCTTGGGTGTATTCGCCGGCCACCCTGCCTCGCTGGTAATCTCACCGGGCCGAACGGGCACCAGCGTACACTGGTCCGGCCGCACTTCGTCGACGAGCTCGACGAGATCGGGCCGCGGGTCGCCCTCGATATTGTACTCGACCTGATGCCGCACTGGCGCGAGCACTTCGGCGACTTCAAAAACGTCGGCGCGCCGAATGTGCCTCTCATCTGCACGCGGATGCACCGTGATCCCGGGGGCGCCCGCCTCGATACAAGCACGCACGGCTTCGACGACGCTCGGCACAGAGCCGCCCCGGGAATTCCGGAGGGTCGCGACCTTGTTGATGTTGACGCTTAGTCGGGTCACCGGGGCCCTTCTTAGCCCTGGGTGGCGCGGATGTCAGCTTCTGCTGGCCTTTCCGATCGGCGCACGCTGAGCCGTGCGTGAAACATGTTCTATTACGTCTGATAGACCCTGGCCTAAATTCCTGTAATATCCCAACGATGAACGTGAGCGCCAAGGCGGTCGTGCTGGAGGTCCTTTCGGCGGGCGAGTCGATCTACGAGGGAACGCTCCCGGTGCGTTCCCTCGTCCAAGCGGCATCGGTGTTCGACATCGCCGAAAACAGCGTACGTGTCGCCATCGTACGCCTTCGCGCGGACGGGCTGCTCGAGTCTCCGGCCCGCGGGGAGTACCGCCTCGGGCCGAGCGCCCAAATGGTGAATGAAAAAATCCATGGTTGGCGCACCGTCGCTACGCGCGTAGGCGAGTGGGACGGCTCCTGGATCTCGGCGTTCACCGCCGACCTATCGCGGACCGATCGCCCCGCCCTTCGCCGGCGTTCGCGCGCACTGCGATTCCTTGGTTTCGAAGAGCTGCGGCAGGGGCTGTTCGTGCGCCCCAACAACCTCACGCCGGGAATCGAAGGGATCCGTAACGAGCTACGCGCGCTCGGTCTCGACACGGGAGCGCCGGTGTTTCGGATGGAGCGACTGAGCTCCGCCGATGAACGCCGTGCCCGTGCCATGTGGGATAGCGCTGCGCTCGAGCAGAGCTACTCGCGACTTCATCGCGACATCGAACTGGCCACGACCCACCTCGAAAAACTGCCGCTGAACGACGCGCTTCGGGAGGTTTTCCTGCTCGGACGCGAGGGAATCCGGCAGGTCGTCCTCGATCCACTCCTGCCCGCTCCGCTGATCGATGAAGACAAACGCTCGGCCATGGTGAGCACTCTGCAAGACTACTGCGACCGAGGCCTCGAGCTCTGGGCTCGCTTCCTCGAGCTCGACGACAGCGCCGGGGTGGTGAAGCGGGGGAGTTCGAGTATGCTCACCCCCGCATGAAATCGGCGGATTTTGCTTTTCAAACGGTAGACGGCGCAAACATCCAGGTGCGCGGTTGGGTGATCGAGCAGCCCAAAGCGATCGTACAGGTGCTGCACGGCATGGCGGAGCACAGCGCGCGATACGCACGCCTCGCTCGAGCCTTGGCGGATGCCGGATACTCGACGTACGCGCACGACCACCGCGGACACGGTCAGAGCGTCCCCGAGGGGGGCTCGCCCGGCCACATGGCTGACAGCGACGGATGGAATCGGATCGTCGAAGACGCACACGGCGTGAATCGTGAGATCGCGAAACGCCACCCGAACGTGCCGATCATCATCCTGGGACACTCGATGGGCTCGTTCGTGTTGCAACAGCTTCTGTTCGAGCACCCGAACGACATGATCGCGGCGGCGTTGTCGGGCTCGAATGGAAAGCCGCCACCCATCGCGGTGCTCGCAAAGCTGATCGCGAGGATCGAGCGGGCGCGCGTCGGCAAACGCAGCCCGAGCCCGGTGCTGCAGAAACTGACGTTCGAAGACTACAACAAAGCGTTCGCCCCGAACCGAACCGAGTTCGACTGGTTATCGCGCGACCCGGAGGAGGTCGACAAGTATGTAGCCGATCCCCTTTGCGGTTTCGCGGTGTCTACGCAGGTGTGGATTGACATGCTCGCCGCGCTCGACCGAATCTCGAATCCTCGCAACGTCGCCAAAGTTCCGAAGGGCATGCCGATCTACCTTTTCGCCGGCGCCCGCGATCCGGTCGGAGACTACGGCAAAGGCGTGAAGCGCCTGCGGGATGCCTACAAACGCGCTGCGATATTCGACGTTCGGCTGAAGCTCTATCCGGACGCGCGCCACGAGGTTCTCAACGAGACGAACCGCCAGGAAGTCACCAACGACCTCATCGCCTGGTTGGATGAAATCGTGGCCGCGCAGGTCTAGTCGCCGGGCGGGCGGCTGGTATAGAGCGGACCTTGCGCCTCGCCCCTCACGAGCGGCCGCGTCTCAGGCGTGACGCGGCAACGCCACAACGCGCTTCTCGAGCCGATGGATTCGGCCCCGTCGTACTGATTGAAGTCCTGAAACACCGCTTCGACGAGGAGGCCTGCGTCGGTGAGCACCCGCTGCTTCTGGAGGCCGCGCTCACTCGCCCGGCGGCTCTGACCGAAACACACGTAAAGCCGCCCATCGGGCTTGAGCAACTCGACGGCCCTGCTGACGAACAGCCGAAAGCCCTCGATCGCATATGGTGGGTCAGTAAAGACAGCTCCGAAACGCCCCTTCATGGCCCGAGGAATCGGCTCGCGCAAATCATGACGAACAATGTCGTGCTCCCATCCCTGCGCGTCGGCGTGCCGCCTGAGGATGTCGAGCACGTCTTCATCGGTGTCGAGCACTGTGACTTTACGGCCGGCGCCGGCAAGCTGCATCGCCGCGCTCGTGAGGTCGTCATCTCCAAGGAACACCAGCCCGCGTTGATGTTCGCCCGCTTCTAGCAACAGCGTCGCCCGGCGCACCGCGGTGTCTGTCGTGATGTACAACTGATCGAGCTCGCGCTTGGGGGCACCGCGCTCGGCAGCCATCGCCGCATACACGGAACGCCAGTCTGGCGAAGCCAGCGGCTGCGCGCCCCGCGCGACGAGCTCGCGCGCGAGTGCTGCCAATCCTCGCTCCGAGCAACGGACGCGGGCTTCGTCCTGTTCAAACCACTTCGGATATCGTTCGAGGACGTCGCGAACTACCGAGGAGGCCTCGCCCGATATGTGAACGACCTCATCCTTCGAGAGCGACCGACCATCGCCAAGTGCCCTGAGGATGCGGAACGCTCCTTCGTACACGGGGAGCTACTTGTCGCGAAACACGATCATGCCGTGTGTGAGGTCGTACGGGGACAACGCCACGGTCACGCGGTCACCGAGAATCACGCGGATCCGGAACTTCCGCATCCGGCCACAGAGCTGGGCACGCACGGCCGCCCCCGAGTCGGTTGTCACCTCGAACTGGCCGCCCGCGAACACCTGACTCACCACACCGCTCAACTTGATGTGATCGTCGCGCTTGTCGTCCTGCTCGAAATTACGCTCGAACTTTCGTTTTCTACCTCTTGGGCTCCGTTTCGCCACTCAGTCTCCTTTTCTTATCGCAGCAACCTAAGTCCGATTCGGCCATGTCGCCACTTTGGGTAGTATCTTTTTTGATACCCACCCCGTTCTCGTTTTTGTAGCACCCCCCGTGGAAAAGTCAGCCGGAAGGAATCTGGGTCCTGATCCTTTTGCTCCAACGACACCCCGACGATGCGTAGGCCCTCGCCGCGCCCATGACGCTGAGCGCGCGGATGCATCGCGTCCTGATAGCGCTAGCCGGCGCCATCCTGCCGGAGAGACCATAAACAGAGAGCACGCTCGACGACCTGAGCCGCCATGCGCGACTTGGCGACACAGCATTTCGAGATGGGCGCGCAGAAGGTGATGCTTCCCTTCCGCAACTTCCACATGGCCCAGTCGATCGACGATCTTCGGCGCAGCGAAGGTACGCAACGTTCGCGCAGCGCGATCGAGCTCTTCAGCGTGCACATGATGGGCACGTGCCGCATGGGCAGTCGGCCAGAGCGTTCCGTCGTCAATCTCGACGGTAAGCTCAGGGATCTGCCTGGTTGCTACGTCGCGGATGCCGTCCTCTTTTCGACGGCGGTCGGCGTGAACCCGCAGTGGACCATCATGGCGCTCGCCACGCGGGTTGCGCAGCGCCGAAGTGTTCCGAATTGACAAGACGCAGGGGATTGATCAAAGCCTGAACTGTTCGATGCTCGATCTACCTCGACTCAAGCGCATTCGGCTCATGAAGCGCCCCCTAGGCCAAGTATTCTTTGGCCACACCGTGTTGACGCCGAACTACAACCATCTGCCCGGCGTCGACATCCAGGTCGAGGGCATCGACAAGATCCCAAGGGAGCCGGTCATCTACGCGATGAACCACACGGACCGCTTCAACTACTTCCCGTTCATGTACAAGATGTGGAAGCTGAAGGAGCGCTACATCACGGTCTGGGTGAAAGGGAAGTACTACGAGAATCCCATCGTCGGCACCTTCATGGAGCTGACGAGCAACCTCCCCACGGTATCACGGGGATATATCATCACGAAGGATTTCGCGCTCACGGTTGGCCGTCGGCCCACCGAAGCAGAGT
Organism: Myxococcales bacterium; assembly: GCA_024640845.1. GTDB lineage: Bacteria > Myxococcota_A > Polyangia > Polyangiales > Houyiibacteriaceae > SG8-38. The sequence continues at coordinate 82,967 of JAHEEE010000002.1, forward strand.
ACGACACCCTTCGGACGCTGGTGAATCGCACCGCCGCACCCGACGAGGATGCGAGCACGGTCGACACTTCGCAGATCCCTGGCGAGCTCTTCGAGACGAGGCGCAAGATTCTCGGGGTCGACTTCGACCCGAGCCGGCAATCCTACGCGGACGGCATCAACACCGTGTTCGACGCGATGATGCGACAGTTCGTGAAGCTGAATGAGCGCTCTTTCGAGCTCGGCCTGGATCTGCTCGTGTTTCCGCAAGGAACGCGTTCGATTCGGCTACCCAAAGGCCGAATCGGAATGATGGAAATCGCAATGCGCTACAAGAAGACGATCGTGCCCGTCGGGTGCAACGGGTGTGATTTGGTCTACACGGGCTCGCTTCCGATCGCGAAGAAGGGCACCATCATCTATCGGGTTGGCGAACCGATCACCTATGACGATCTCTCGGAGTTCCACATCGACGAGCCTTTCGAGCCGTTCACCGCGGAGGCCGAATACAGACATCGTGACGCCTTTCAGGGCGCGGTGGATGTCGTCATGGAGCGTATCAACGCCCTACTCGACCCCCAGTACCAGTTCAGCCAGGACTTAGAGAGCACCGGTGTTCGGGGCACCTCGCGTTTCATCTAGCGGGTCGGTTGTTCTGCCGCGTGAATCGGGTTAGACACACTCGCGTGGACGCGCTCCAAGCTTTGAGGGACGCGACGGAGCCGAAGCCAGTCGTGGCGATCGTCGGGGGAGCCGTCGCAGGGTCGGAAGCAGCCGCCGCATGTGCGGCGCGGGGCGCGATCCCCGTCGTGTTCGAACAGGGGCAGCGGCCGTACGGCAAGATCGAGGACGGGCTTCCGCGCTGGCACGAAAAGCTGCGCGACAAGGAGTATCGGAAGATCGATGAAAACCTCGCTTCGAGCGAAGTGATTTTCGTCCCAGAGACCGAAATCGGCTCCAACCTCTCGTGGGACGAGCTGTACGCACATCTCGGTTTCAGCGCCGTCGTGCTTGCCAATGGCGCCTGGCGTGATCGACCGCTGCCCGTCGAAGGAGCGGATACGTACAACGGCCGCGGCCTAGTTTACCAGAACGAGCTCGTCTACTGGTTCAATCACTACGTGGACGAGGGCTACGACGGCCCGGTGTTCGAGGTGCCCGACGACACAATCGTCGTTGGGGGCGGCCTCGCATCGATCGACGTCGTGAAGATCGTCAACCTCGAGCTCTATGCGCGCGCCCTTCGCGAGCGAGGAATCAAGGTGGACCTCACGGAAATGGAGCTCAAGGGCATCCCCCGAACACTCGAGGCGCACGGCATCACGGCCGAAGAGCTTGGCGTGAAGGGAGCTACGCTCTACTACAGGCGTCGCAAGGAGGACATGCCGCTTGCAAGCGCCGACAACCCGACTCCGGAAAAGCTCGCAAAGCTTCAAGCCGCGCGCGTGAAGATCATGGACCGGGTCATCAGCAAGTACTTCGTTAAGTTCGAGCCATTGTGCAAACCGATCGACACCCTGACCGAGGGCGGGCGACTCACGGGCATCCGCTTTCAGAAGACCGAGGTGGTCGACGGTCGTGTTCGAGCTCTGGAGGGGACGGAGTTCGACGTACACTCGTCTTTGGTGATCAGCTCGATCGGCAGCATCCCGAAACCGATCGATGGGATCCCCACCAAAGGCGAGCTCTACCACTACGACAGTTGGGATACCGGTGAGGTTCACGGGCTTCCAGGCGTATTCGGCCTCGGAAACGTGCTCACCGGGAAAGGCAACATCAAGGACAGTCGAGCCAATGCAATCGAGATCATCGAGAAGGTCGTGGCCGCATATTTGGGAGTCGGCGACGAACCTATCGAGGCGCTCGGCGAGACATCCGCAGAGGTTGAAGCGGTCGCCAAGAAGGCGGCGGCAGGGAGACCCATGACGGTCCACCAGATGAAAGCGCTAGCCGAGCGGATCGGCGAACGCCACCAAGAGCTCGGGTACACCGACTACCCAAGCTGGATCGCAGATCACACCTGACCTGGATCTCGACGCCTACAAGGGCACTCAGTTCTCGATGATCACTGACGCTGACACTGACGCTGACGCTGAGACCGACGCTGGCGCTGGCCCTGTTCCAGGGATATGGTCCGGCCCGTGAACCTCCGCCTGGCGTCCTTGGTCGTGGCTCTTGGCCTATGCATGAACGCCGGTTCGGCATCTGCGCAGGACCAGCGCCGTGTTCAGTTGCGGTTTCAAGGTGGAGCCGAAGCCGGAGTGCCGATCGTATTGAACGTCGACCGGAGCGTCGTGAAGCCCGGCGCGAGCCTGACCGGTTGGGGAGGGTTCGACATCGGGTGGGTGGTCTTCGAGCTTGGGTTCGGCTTGCAGTGGACGATCATCGACACCGACGCCGTTCCAGAATTCGTCAACTCGATCGGCTTACAGCCCCTCATCCGAATCCACTTCTCACCGGGTGTGCGCTTCCAGATCCCCACCATCGACGCCGTGCTGCCGTACGTCACCGGAGTGTTCGATGCGAACATGTGGCAGTTCGAGGCCTTCAGCGACGAGTGTCCCTGGTTCTACTGCCGCGCCGAGAGTCGCGCTAGGTTTGCGCCAGGGTTCACCGGGAAGGTCGGTCTCGGGATTCACCTGAAGAACGCGATTTACCTCGACGTTGGCATGAAGTACTCGCTCAGCGGCCCCGGCCAATTCTTCGACAAGACCGAATGGTGGGTCGAGCCGTTCATCGGCTTCATCTATCGTGGAGACCGTGACCGATTCGGCGGCATGGGTTACTGATTACGCGCTCTCTTCCTCGACCGCGGATACGATGCCGGACGCCGGCTCGTACATGGGCAGCGATTGCTCGATTTGATCGGCCGCGCGGGCTACCGCATGCATGAGGAGGCCGACGTCTCTGAGCTGCAGGTGATCCACGCCCACCGTGTACCGGACCACGTAGACCTCCCCATCCAGGCAGAGCGACCCAACCGCCAAGTTGAAGCTCTGTTGAAGTGCAGCGCGGGGATCGAGGCGGTCGGCTCTGCAACAAGCGGACGAGAAGTCCACCCAGGCGCGTCCCATCGCCTCATAGTGAGCGGCGATGACTGCTTGTAGCCGGCCACCCGGGTACTCGAAGACCACTTTGAAGCTGTGCTCGTGCTCCTCGGCCAACTTGTAGCTGGACCTCGCGTGGTTCTTGATGTCGGTCCACGTCAACACGGGCCGGATGTTTGTACCATATCGGCCTAGAAAAAGGGCTCGAATCTACGCGTCGGCGGCGTACACTTCACGACATGTTTAAGCGCCTGACTTCACCTTGGTGGCGCGCGTCAATCGCTGCAGAGCTCCGGGTAATCCCTCGTGCGTTTCGCAGCTCGACGCCCTGGATTCTTCGCACCGGGCTCAAGCAAGTGCAGAGCCTGCTCGATGTAGCCAAGATGAATGCCGAAGCGGCTCCCCACGACTTGGCCTTCGAAATGGACGATGAGCACCTGACTTGGTCGGAGCTCTACGCGACGACCTCGAGAGTTGCACACGTGCTCGCAGCAACCGGCGTGAAGCCCGGCGACGTCGTGGCCCTCTTTGCAGAGAATTCCCCGTTCTACATCGCTTCGGTGCTGGGAGCTTCACGAGTCGGCGCTACTACGGCGCTGATCAATACCAACCTTCGAGGGCGTACCCTTTCACACGCGGTGAGCGTCTCCAAAGCGAAGGTGGCTTTGGTGAGCCACACGCTCGAGCCCGCACTTCGCGAATGCGAGGAGCTCTGCCAGGCGCTCGACCGGATTCTCTCCTTCGACGACAACCCGTACGCGGGACTCCTCGCGCAAACGCCGACGACACCCTACCCGCCCGCGCCCGTGCAGTCCGACGAGGACTTCATCTACATCTATACTTCGGGCACCACGGGGCTTCCCAAACCTTGTCGCGTGTCTCATGCGCGCGCCGTGCTTGCTGGGGTGGGGTTCGGGCCTCTGATGTTCCAGTTCGAGCCCGGCGACAAGCTTTACTGTGTACTCCCGCTCTATCACGCGAACGGGCTACTTCTGGGCGTCTCTTCCACGATGGTCTGTCGGGTGCCGATGGCCATACGTCCATCATTCAGCGCAAGCGCGTTCTGGGACGACGTTCACCGCTACCAGGCCACGGCGCTTCTCTACATCGGCGAGCTCTGCCGGTACCTGGTCAACTCGCCACCGCATCCTCGAGAGAATCCGAACCCGATCCGCGTCGCGGTCGGAAACGGGCTCCGCCCCGACATTTGGCCGCGCTTCAAGGCGCGCTTCGGAATCGATACCGTGCGCGAGTTCTACGGTGCGACCGAAGCGCCCGGGTTCATCGCCAACATCAGCGGGCGAGAAGGATCGGTGGGCCGTGTCCCTCTCGGTGGGGCAGGCTGGCTTCGCCTCGTTCAATACGACGTCGACCGTGACGAGCACATCCGCGACCCGCGGGGTTTCTGCATCCAATGCGGGCCCGAAGAGGTCGGCGAGTTGTTGATTCGAGTCGCCAAGCGTTCGAACGGCGCCCTTTCGTATCGGGGCTACACCGACGAGGCTGCTACGCAGAAGAAGCTCCTCACCAACGTGTTCCGAAAGGGAGACCAGTATTTCCGATCAGGAGACTTGCTGCGTCGCGACGAAGACGGCTTCTTCTACTTCGTGGACCGCATTGGGGACACCTTCCGATGGAAGGGCGAGAACGTCTCGACGGCAGAAGTGGCCGACGTCATCACACACGGCGATGGAATCGACGAGGCCACCGTGGTCGGCGTGCCGATCCCGAACATGGAGGGCCAGGCCGGACTCGCCGCTGTCGTTCCAGATGGCAAGTTCGACCCCGATCGATTCTGGCGGGCGGTAGCCGACCTTCCGGCGTACGCGCAGCCGCGCTTCGTCCGCGTGATGGAAGGCCTTGCCACGACGGGTACGTTCAAGATTCAAAAGAACGATCTTCGCAAGGACGGGGTCGACCCTGCGAAGATCAGCGACCCGCTCTATGTACGGACGAACGCAGGCTACGAAATGCTCACCCAAGAACGCTGGACCGACATCAAGGAAGGGCGACTCAAGCTCTGATACGGCTACGCGTCAGCGAGTGCTTTCTGAATGATGGCGAGATCTTCCGGCGCATAGTCGAGTCGAAGCGCCGCTTCGTGGGCCGCTTCGCTCATTTTTTTCCAGGTCTTTTGCACGATGGGGATCAGCTTCTCGTCGTCGTGTTTCTTCGCGAACTCGTGGAAATAGTGCTCGAGGAACACCAGGCAGATCACATCTTCTAAGAGCTGAACGTTCGGGTCGGTCTTGAGGCCGCGCTTTCGAAGAAGTGTGCGCACACGCTCGATGGTGTCGTCGTCGTAGCCCACCTCTTGCATGATCTCGGCTGCGGTATCGCCGTGACGCTTGTACAAATCCGTCCTCCATTTCAGGTAGCCGGCCCGACCCGCCGGGTAGCTTTCGCGAGGGACCTCCCACCTCCTTATGTGTTGGGCGCGAGCTGCGAGTCGAACTGTCTCCCGGGCGTCCGGAGCGAACGTCGCCAAGCGCGCGGACATTCGCCGACCGTAAGCGAGCTCCTTCGGCACCTCCCGACCGTCGACCAGCTCGGTGTTTGGATCTTCGGCGTTGGCCTCGTCGAAGCGGAGAAACGCTTTCTCTAATCGTGACATCACGAGGGCTAGTCTAGCACCCGTGGGTCCGCGCACCTCTCATCGCAGCGCTATCGGAGGAGCCCGGCGACGGAAGCTGGCAGCGCGTCTCTCTTGCGAACGCGCTGATAGAGCTGCACCGACACCTCCCCAGCGGCCTCCTGAAGTTGATTCAAAACGCCTGCCCCCATTGCCGCTTGGCAGGCGTCCCGGTCATCGAAGTGGAACAGCGCCGTCCGTTTGAAGACGAGCGGATTCGTGTTGGCCGGATGTGGGCGCTTGGCGATCGAGATCGGCGAGGTTTCTTCGCTCTGGTAAACGAGCCGGCCGCCGGCCTGCTGCACGATCGAAACGATCGCTTCGGGCGCTTCGTGGAAGTGGATCGCCAGCACCCACGGACAACGGCGCAGTGGTTCCAGCGAATCGCGCGAATGTGTAAACGAGGCTTCGAACTTCCGAACGCCCTTGAGCCTTTGGGGATTGGCGACGAGCAAGTAGTAAGGGTTGAGCGCGAGCGCGAAAAAGCGGCGCTGATTCGGATAGCGCACGACGACGAGCTCCTCGGCGCGGGGCTCTCCGAGAAACGACTCGACATGCTTCCCAATCCAGCCAACCTGAGCGCCCACCGCCCGCAGGAGCGGCATCACGGACACTCCGTACCACTTGTAGGACTCTTCGTCCTTGAAGTGGAGGAGGTTCAAGACGTCGACCGGCGTTGGGATGTCAGCGAGAAGCGACCGGCGGATGGATTCTAGATCGAGCTTGTCGAGGAGACTCATTTGGCGGTCTTAGCATGACGCGACCGAGATCTATGCTGCTTGGGCGTCCTTCGCCGCACTCTTCGCGGCGCCACAGACCGAGGCGATGGATGAGCCGCCGAAGATCATCTGAATCCCCGCAAGCGTACCGACGGCCCAGAGCCCTGAAACGGGGAATTGGCGCCAAATCATGACGCCGAGCGCGAGCGCGACTACACCGCTGAAGAGGGTCCAGCCCCAACCCTTGATCGGGCGAAGCCGGAACGCCCAAATGATCTCGAAGACCCCGTCGACGATGAAGTAGGCGGCGAGCACGATCGTAATCGTCGCGAGCGCCATGCCTGGGCGCGCGACCATGTATCCGCCGAAGAAGGCAGACATCAGTCCGATGATGAAGATCAAGAGGCCGTGCCCGAATGAACCCATCTTGAACGCGAGAAACATTCGCGACAAGCCAGAGACGAGCAAGAGGACGCCCACTGCGATGGCGACGGACAGGCCTGCGGCGAGCGGCGCGATGAGCGCTAGGACGCCAGCGATCGCGACGAGGATCCCCACCGCCATGCCGACACGCGCATGCCGCTTGATGGTGCCGAGCATCTCTTCATCGACGGCAACGATTTCATTGACCATGGCTCACCCCTTGTCGCCGCATGAGAGCGCGATACCAGGCGATCCGCAACCACTTATGGCCGTTGTTGCGCCTCGGCTTGCGTCTTGCCTACCATTTGGTAGGCATTTGACGACCAGTTGGTAGGGATGGACGTACGCAAGCAGATTCTCACCCAGGCGACGCGCCTGTTCGCGGGACAAGGGTACGACGGCACTTCCGTACAGCAGATCGCGGACGCTGTTGGCATCCGCAAGCCGAGCCTGCTCTATCACTTCAAATCCAAAGACGAGCTTCGCGAGAACGTGATCGCCGAGATGCTCGGCCACTGGAACGCGGTGTTGCCGGGCCTCCTCTTGAAGGCCTCTACCGAAGAGCGATTCGACGCGACGATGGAGGCGCTGACCGAGTTCTTCATCGAAGACCCCGACCGAGCCCGCTTGTTTCTGCGTGAGACGCTGGACCGTCCCCAAAGCATGAAGGCGATGCTCGCAAAGTTCGTACAGCCATGGGTGAACCTGCTCGGCGAGCAGCTCGAACGAGCGAAGGGGCGCGGACTCGTTCGCGCGGATGTCGATCCGGAAGCGTATGCGGTCGAGGTGATCACCATGGCGGTCGCAGGAACTGCGGTGATCGACACACTCGAAGTGATTCTGCCGGGAACTCCGGCTCGAGGTAGCACGCGAAAGCGACACGCGCGGGAGCTCATCCGTGTCGCGCGTTCGAGCCTGTACACAGACAACGAAGGCGAGAAGTAAGCATGGCCAATTTCTTCAAAGACAACGACGATCTTCAATTCTACTTCGACAAAGGCATCGACTGGGACTCGTTGGTGAGGATCACCGAGCACGAGCTAGTGCACGCCGATGGCGAAGGGTTCAGCACTACAGCAGAAGCGGTCGACTTCTACCGGGACATCATCGAGATGTTCGGCGAGTTCGTCGCGACGGAGATCAAACCTTACGAGAAGGAAATCGACGACAGGGGCGTGGAGCTCGTCGACGGCGAGGTGGTCTTCCCCGAGCGCCTCGCGGGCATCTTCGACAAGATCAAAGATCTCGACCTTCACGGGCTTCCGATTCCCCGCGAGCTGGGCGGCATGAACGCGCCGATGCTCCTCTACTTCATGAACGGCGAGCTGATGGCGCGCGCGGACGTCTCCACGATGGCGCATCACAGCTTCCACGCGGGAATCGCCATGGCGATGCTCGTCTTTTCCGCACGCGAGGGCAGCTCGGATATCGACCCTGCAACCGGCCACATCAACGACACCCGGTGGCGCAGCGCCATCGAAGAGATCGCAGCAGGGGAAGCCTGGGGCTGCATGGACATCACCGAGCCTGATGCCGGGTCCGACATGGCGTCACTTCGTGCGGTCGGCGAACAGGACGAGGATGGGAACTGGTACGTGACCGGCGAGAAGATCTTCATCACGTCGGGCCACGGAAAGTACCACTTCGTGATCGCTCGCACCGAGGACGCGGACCCGAACGATGCCACCGGGGGTCTCGAAGGGCTTTCGATGTTCATGGTCAAGGCATACGAAGACGACGAGAATGGAAACCGCACGCGCTTCGTCTCATTGAGCCGCGTCGAAGAGAAGCTCGGCCACCATGGTTCTGCAACTTGTGGCCTCGTGTTCGACAAGTCGCCGGCCGAGCTGGTCGGCGAGCGCGGCGAAGGGTTCAAGTACATGCTCACGCTGATGAACAACGCTCGCGTTGGCGTCGGCTTCGAGTGCCTCGGGGTGAGCGAGTCGGCCTATCGTACCGCTCTCGAGTACGCCGCCGAACGCGGATCGATGGGCAAGACCATCAATCGGCACGAGATGATCGCAGAGTATCTCGAGACGATGAAGACCGAGATTCAAGGGGTCCGCGCCATGGCCGTGGCCGCCGGCTTTCACGAGGAAATGGCACAGAAACTCGCGATCGCGATTCGGTATGGCGACCTCGACGAAGCGCAGCGGGCGAGCATGGAGCGACTGATGAAGTCGCACCAACGCAAGGCCCGGCGGATCACCCCGCTGCTCAAGTACTTCGGCGCGGAGAAGGCCGTCGAGCACGCTCGCACCGCGCTCCAGATCCACGGCGGGAACGGCTATATCACCGAGTACCTGCCGGAGAAGCTCTTGCGCGACGCACTCGTCATGCCGATCTACGAAGGCACCAGCCAGATCCAAGCGTTGATGGCGATGAAGGACACACTCGGCGGCATCATCGAGAACCCGCAAGCGTTCGTTCGACGGATGGCACAGGCGCGGTGGCGGGCGCTGTCGAGTCGCAACCCGCTCGAGCGTCGAGTGGCGCAGCTACAGTCGCTGTCGTTCGGCGCGCAGCAGCACCTCGTGCTGAAGACAGCGAGCCGCAAGTTCAAAGGACTCAGAGAGAAGCCTCTCGCCGAATGGTCGGACGAGCTGACCAAAAACTGGAACCCGAAACGCGACTTCGCGTTTGCCATGCTCCATGCAGAGCGCTTGATCCAGCTTCTTGGCGACGTGATGATCGCCGAGCTCCTGCTCGCGCAGGCGCGCAAGCACCCGGAGCGTGCGGAGGTCCTCGAGAGGCACCTGGAGCGCGCTGAGCCGAGGGCCCGCTACCTGCACGACCAGATCACGACGACCGGTCAGCGACTGCTCGACAAGCTTTCAGCCACCGCGCCGCAGATGGCGGACCAAGCGGCGGAGTGAGCGCGAGGACACGAGCTCCTTCGGGTCGAGGCGTTTGTACCAGCCGTTTTCCAAGTACCATTCGTGGGTGCGCCGGATACCTTCAGGGAGCTCAACCGTCGCAGAAAACCCGAAATCCCGCAGGGCGGCGTCTCCGGAGCACGTCCACGCCTCTTGGACCCCGAGCCTCGCTTTCTGAAGGTTCATGAGCCTCGGCTTGTGGTCGATGCGCGTCGCGATTTCGCCGGCGAACGCGCTCGCCCACATCAGCGCCCCCGGAAGGTCCACGGTTCGAACCCGGCGTCCGACCGCTGTTGCGATCTCGGTCTGGAACTGGTCCCATGTGAGTTGAACGTCGTTGGTCAGGAAGTAGCCCTTCCCGGCGCTGTTCGTATGGGCCGCGGACTCGAGGATACCCCGGACGCAGTCGTCGACGTAGATCCACGACATCAATCTACGGCGGTTGCCGTAGAAGAGGTTCACGCCCAACATCGCGCCCTGGAACAGCGTGAAGTGGTCTACGTCGCCGGGGCCATAGACCGCGCATGGACGAACGATGGTCCACGCAACTGGACCCGATTCTGCCTCGACGACTCGTTCAGCTTCCAGTTTGCTCTCGCCGTAGTGCTCGATCGGGCGCGGCGGGTTTTCCTCGCGCTGCGGTGCAGAGGTTGCCGACGGTCCGTAAGACGCCGAAGACGATACAAACACGAAGCGCTTCGTGTCCGGGTGCTCGCGGCGCACTGCGGCCAATAGGTTTCTCGTCGGCATGACGTTGCCCGAACGAAAGTCCTCGTACGACGTGCCTTTCGTGACGCCCGCCACGTGGAGCACGTAGTCCGGCTTCTCCGCAGCGATGACTCGCTCCAAGTCGGCGACGCGCGCATAGTCAGCCTCGACGGAACGACCCGAATTCGAGGGTGGCGACCCGGGGCGCCGAATCGCGACGACGGCGTTGCCGGCGCTCAGCAGCGCGTCGCGGAGTCGTCCCCCGATGAAGCCGCTGGCACCGGTGATCAGGACCTTCCCGTCGAGCATTGGGACTGCCATCGACCAGTCGTGAACTGGGTAAGAGGAATGTGCAAGCCCCGATTGACGCGGGGGCTCCGCTGCGAAACGCTACCGGCCATGTCGAAGAGCTTTCAAACGATCTCACCAGTGGATGGGAGCGTCGTTTTCGAACGCGCCCTGGACGGTCCCGCAGAGATCGAGCAGACGCTGCAGAGGGGCCACGCCGCCTTTCGGTCGTGGAGCCGAACCCCGCTTTCCGAACGTTGTGCGTTGGCGCGACGATTCGTGGAAGCCGCGGTCGATGATGCCGATGCGGTAGCGCACGAGCTCACGATGCAAATGGGGCGCCCGATTCGAGATGGCGGAGGCGAAGTCGGCGGCTGGCTACTCCGTGGTCGCACGATGATCGCTCTGGCAGACGAGGCACTCGAGGACATCCGTCTCGACGAGCGCGACGGCTTCACTCGGTTCATTCGCCGAGAGCCGCTCGGAGTGGTCCTCGTCGTCGCTCCGTGGAACTACCCTTGGCTGACTGCGGTCAACAGCTTGGTGCCCGCATTGGTCGCAGGCAATCCGGTGGTGCTCAAACACTCCGAGCAGACCCCATTGGTTGCGAAAAGAATAGGCGAGGCCGCCAAGAACGTAGGACTTCCGGACGGGGTCCTACAGGTGCTCTACCTGGACCACCGGGGAGTGGCCGAAGTGATCGGGGATCGTCGCGTCGCATTCGTGGCGTTTACCGGGTCGGTTGGCGGAGGCCATGCTGTCCAGGAGGCTGCATCGAAGCGCTTCATTGGTACGTCGCTAGAGCTTGGGGGCAAGGACCCTGCGTATGTGTGCAAGGATGCAGACCTCACCCGCTCGGCTGTCAACCTCGTGGAAGGCTCCTTCTACAACGCGGGCCAATCCTGTTGCGGGGTCGAGCGAATCTACGTTCACCGCGATGTCTATGAACCCTTTCTCGATGCCTTTGTCACCGAGGCGAATCGACTGGTGTTGGGAGACCCACGCGAGACCAAGACGACACTCGGCCCCGTAGTCCGTGTCCGAAGCGCCGAAGCCATTCAGGCGCAGATCGATGCCGCGCTCGCCGCAGGCGCCCGGCCGTTGCTCGATCCCGCTCGCTTCGATGCCGCCGAGCGCGGCCTTCCCTACATGGCGCCGCAGGCTTTGATCGACGTCGATCATTCGATGGAGATCATGAGCGAGGAGACCTTTGGGCCTGCGGTCGGGATCATGGCCGTCGCCGATGATGGGGAGGCGATCCGTTTGATGAACGACAGCCGCTACGGCCTCACGGCCTCGGTATGGACGAGCGACCTGGAACACGCCCGCTCGATCGGCGAACGGGTCGACACCGGAACGTGGTTCATGAACCGGTGCGACTATCTCGATCCCGAGCTTGCGTGGGTCGGCGTCAAGGATTCCGGGCGCGGCTGCAGCCTGTCGACGCTCGGCTACGCGCAGCTCACGCGGCCGAAGTCGTTTCATCTGCGCCACGAACCAGGGTAGCCTGGCCATCCACGAGCAGGTCGCTATAGTCCGGCGCGATGAAACCGCCGGTACTCCGTTGCCGCCACGTCTCGAAACGCTACGGGAAGTTCACGGCACTCCGAGATCTCTCGCTCGAGGTCTATGAAGGCGAGATCTTCGCGCTGCTCGGGCCGAACGGTGCCGGAAAGTCGACGCTGATCCACTGCATCACCGGGCTTGCCAAGCAAAGCAAAGGCAGCATCGAGGTGCTCGGCTTCGATACCGTGACGGATTTTCGCACCACGCGACGCCTCGTCGGACTGGTTCCGCAGGAAATCAACTACGACCCATTCTTCACCCCGCTCGAGAGCCTGATGATTCAGATGGGTTTGATGGGTGTGAAGCCGAATCGCGAGCGCGCCGAAAGCCTCCTGAAGACGTTCTCGCTCGACGAGAAACGCGACGCATACACACGAACTCTGTCCGGCGGAATGAAGCGTCGGCTACTTGTTGCGAAGGCGCTCGTGCACGGACCACGGCTGCTCTTTCTCGACGAGCCGACTGCTGGAGTCGACGTCGAGCTCCGCCAAGAGCTATGGCAAGAGGTCGAAGACCTGCGCGCCGCAGGCACCACCATAGTACTGACCACTCACTACATCGAAGAAGCAGAAAAGCTTGCAGACCGCATCGGCATCCTGCACAAGGGCGAGCTCCTGCTCGTGGAAAGCCGTGACAGCCTCCTCGAGAGGCACAGCGGACGATCGCTCGAAGAGATCTATCTCGAGCTGATTCGCAAGGCGGAGGGGAGACACGCGGCGTGAGCGCGATCGCTCTAAAGACCCTTTTTCTGAAAGAGATTCGCCGGTTCAGCAAAGTCTGGCTGCAAACCGTCTTGAGCCCGCTCGTGACGACGAGCCTCTACTTCCTGGTTTTCGGAGTCGCTCTGGGGTCGCGCCTTCGCGAGATCTCCGGAGTCCCGTATATCCAATTCGTCGTCCCTGGATTGGTGATGATGACAATGGTCAGAGACGCCTTTCTCAACACTTCATCGAGCTTGTTCCAATCCAAGATCAATGGAACGATCACCGACGTGCTCGTCGCGCCGATCGGCGCGTTCGAGATGCTCGTCGCATATGTGGGAGCGGCGATGCTGCGCGCCTTCCTCGTCGGTACCCTCGTCTACCTGGTGGCCCTGACGTTCACCTACTTCCCGCTCCATCACGTGGGTTGGATCCTATTCTTCGCGATCTTCGTCACAGCTACCCTCGCTCTCCTCGGCATGGTCGCGGCGCTCTGGGCGGAGAAGTTCGATCACCTGGCGATCTTTCCGAACTTCGTACTCTTGCCACTCGCATTCCTCGGTGGCGTGTTCTACTCGATCGACCTGCTCCCGGAGCCGTGGCACACCGTGAGCTTGTTCAACCCGCTTCTTTACATGGTCAACGGCCTGCGATACGGGTTCCTCGGCGTCGCCGACGTGACGCCGGAAGCAAGCGCGGCGGTCGTGCTGTTGTCCTTTGCGGTAGTGCTTGCCGTCGCGAGCGCGCTGCTTCGAAGTGGCTACAACCTGAGAAGTTAGTGACCATGACTAGGCGTTCATGAGCAGCAGCAGCACGTATTTCGCCAATCCGGCGGCGCGGGCGTTCCTGCAGCGTCGAGTGGCGGCGTTCGGTCTCATTGGCGCAATCCTCGGAGGTACGGCGCTCGCGTTCCGCGTGCTGGTCGGATTGATGTTCGGCTTCCTCCGTGAAGAGATCGCCGATCCAGGGTTTCTGATTCATGCAGCAGCGGTGCTGCCGATGGTGGGCATCTGGCTCGTGGCACGCCGAGGTGACTACCCGGTGACCACGATTCACGCGATCGAGAACACCGGGATCTTCCTGACTGGCATCGGCTACATCGCCATGGGGATGGAGATTCGCGCCGAGGTGGGCGCCGACACGATCACAGCATTCATCTTGGCCCTCGTCCTGTTTGCCCGAAGTGTGTTCGTACCCAGCTCGGCGCGACGAACAGTGGTGCTCGGCGTCCTGATCGGCGTTCCGTTGGTGGCAGCGATGTATTGGCACTACCTGCGGGTCGATCTCAGCATCTGGCGCCGTTTCGGCTACGAGGCGCCATCGCAGGAGCGGGTCGCGGCGACCCAAGCGGTCATCACAGTCATGTGGTGGACGCTGACCGTCGGCCTCTCGGCCCTGGCTTCTCGGGTGATCCACCGTTTGCGCAAAGAAGTCCGCGACATACAGAGCTTGGGGCAATACAACCTCGAGCGAAAGCTGGGCGAAGGCGCGATGGGGGTCGTGTACCAGGCCAATCACGGCATGCTCAAGCGGCCGACGGCGATCAAGCTGCTCAAACCCGAGGTCGCGGACCCGGATGCGCTCGAGCGCTTTCGGCGCGAGGTGCAGCTCACCGCGAAGCTCACGCACCCCAATACGGTCACGATCTTCGACTATGGCCGCACGCCTGATGGGAAGCTCTACTATGCGATGGAGCTGCTCAGCGGCGCCACGCTCACCGAGGTCGTGAATGCGAGCGGACAGCAGCCGGTCGAGCGGGTGGTCCGCATCCTGAGAGACGCGGCGCTCGCCCTGAACGAAGCGCATGACATTGGGCTGATTCACCGCGACATCAAACCAAGCAACATCATGCTCGCCCGGCAAGGCGGCGTGCCCGACGTGACGAAAGTGCTCGACTTCGGCCTAGTGAAGAATCTCGGGCAGATCGACAATCTCGAGAAGACCAACACGCTCTCGATTAAGGGGACACCACATTACTTGAGCCCCGAAGCGATACAAGAGCCTCAGGCGATCGACGCGAGAACCGACATCTACGCGCTCGGTGCCGTCGGCTACTATCTCCTCGCGGGTCACCATGTCTTCGAGGGGAAGACGATCATGGAAGTGTGCCTCCACCACCTCCACACCAAGCCGACGCCGTTCGCCGAGGTGGGCGCTAGCGACGTGCCGCCAGCGCTCGAGGAGCTCATCTTCTCGTGTCTGGAAAAAGATCCAGAGAAGCGGCCGGCTTCCGCTCAACAGTTGGCCGACGCGATCGACCGACTCAACGTGAGGCGCTGGACGCGTGCAGACGCCGAGGCCTGGTGGGATGTCTTCGGGATGGAGATCGAAAGGGCGAAAGCGCCCCTTGCTCAGACGAGCGCCACCGCACAGACCGTCGCTGTCGAAGTCCAGTCGCCCTAGCTAGATAGAGCGGTGGTCCCTCCGGAGAGGATGCTCTGCCGGAACCTCGACGAAGATCAGCGCCAAGCCATCTGGGTCGGCGATACGAAGCTCGACGAGGCCCCAGGGTTTTAGGGTGGCGCTCTCGACGACACGCACCCCCGCCGCGCGCAGCTCCTGCTCTACTTGTCGAACGTCCCGGACCTGGAGCCATAACTCCGTCGCGCTCGACGGCGGATTGACCTCCTGCTCCGTGATCTCCAGGAAGCCACTCCCGAGGAAGAACACGACTCCGCGAGAACCGGCAGCGCCGAACTCGCGCATTGGATGCAATCCGAGGACGTCGCGGTAGAAACGGAGGCTGCGATCGAAGTCGCGCGGATGGAGCATGAATCTGCTGGATAGGATCTCCATGGGGCGAGATTACGGAGCTTACATTGTCCGGCCGAGGTCTCGGGCTATATTCTTGCGGTTAGCCTTGCTTGACTCGAACGGACACAAGAGATTTCTTCTCGCGACGTTTCGCGCCTGCCTGTTCGGCGCGATGACGCTTGGGTGCGCTTCGGAGGCGCCTGCTGGCGTTGCAGATGACATTTTCGCCGAGCTTGGCGCGCCCCTCCCGTCAGCGACGCCAGAGCAGAGGGCCGCCTTCGAGCGCGGGCGCGAAGTCGCGATCCGTCGATTCACGCGCGAGGAAGGGCTTGGCCCAGAGCTCAACGTGACGTTCTGCGTGGCTTGCCACGAGAAGCCGGTGTTTGGTGGTAGCGCGAGCCACTATCGGGATTTTCTCCTCGTCGGCGACGAGCTGTCGACCGACGTCGTCGTGCCCCGAGGGAAGAACGGCGTGCAACGTCAGTTCTCGCACGACACGGGGCGCTCGGCATCCGACCCGCTCACGAACGTGAGCGCGACGAGGAATCCGATTCCGTTCTTCGGAGCAGGTCT
Organism: Myxococcales bacterium; assembly: GCA_024640845.1. GTDB lineage: Bacteria > Myxococcota_A > Polyangia > Polyangiales > Houyiibacteriaceae > SG8-38. The sequence goes on from JAHEEE010000002.1 coordinate 99,232, forward strand.
CTTGCAGGAGATCCCCGATGGGGAAATCATGAGCCACGCCGACCCCAACGACGAAGATGGGGATGGCATCAGCGGTCGAGCAAATGACAACGGGATTGCGATCGGCCGCTTCGGGCGCAAGGCGCAGACGGCGAGCCTCGAGCTATTCGTACGCGGGCCGGTGTTCAATCACATGGGCATCACGTCGGATCCGTTGTCGGCGGAGCGTAGAGCCGAGCTCCCGAGATTCGCAGAGGCTTCCGGCACGATCCGCCCGAAGCAGGCGGTCATCCCAGACGAGCCGACCCTCGATCTGGACGAGGCGCCCGACCCGGAGCTTGGTGAGGCCGACCTCTTCGACTTGCTGTCGTTCGTGTTGCTCCTCGCCGCTCCGGAACCCGACGAGCCGACGGCGGAAACCGAACGGGGGCGAGCGACGTTCGAGAGGCTCAGATGCGATGGATGCCACCTGCCTTCGCTTCGGGGTCCACGCGGACCGATCCCAGCGTACAGCGACCTGCTTCTGCACGACATGGGCGACGAGCTCGCCGATGGGTTCCCGATGGAGGCCGCGACGGGTCGCGAATTTCGAACCCAGCCGCTTTGGGGAATCGCAGCCGCTAGTCCCTATCTGCACGATGGACGCGCCTCCACGATCGACGAAGCGATTCGTTGGCACGGCGGGGAAGCTGCACCGATCCGAGACGCGTATGCGGCGCTCCCTGGATCGGAGCGCGGCGAGCTGATCGCGTTCCTCGAATCCCTGGGCGGCAAGGCACAGCGGACCGCCGGGCTTCTTCGCCCTGGTCAAAGCATTCCAGCGATAGGCGAGTACGGCGGCCCTCTGCCAAGCCTAGATGCCGATGAACGAGAGCTGTTCGAGCGCGGACGCGCGCTCTTCGATCGCGACTTTGCGTTCACGGAGGGCACGGGTCCGCTCTTCAGCGGCGACGCGTGTAGGTCGTGTCACTTCGACCCTGTAATCGGGGGCGCGGGACCCGGAGGTGTCGACGCAATGAGACAGGACGCCGCGCCCGGGGAAGACACCACGCTGCCGCGACATGCAATGTCGGCGATCCGGCCCGAGCCCGATCCGGAGGCGACCTTCTTCGAGCGGCGGCAAACGCCGACGGTGCTTGGACTCGGCCTTCTCGAACGGATTCCTCGCCAGACGATCGAGGCGCAGGCCGATCCCGACGATGAGGACGGCGACGGCATCGCCGGCCGCACGCACGAGCTTCCCGATGGACGCCTCGGCCGTTTCGGATGGAAGGCCAACGTCCCTTCGGTGCGCGAGTTCGTTCGCGACGCGATGACCGCAGAGCTAGGCTTGACCGTCCCCGATGAGCCGGACTTCACGTTCGGCCGCGCAGAGGACGAAGACGAAGTAGCCGATCCCGAGATCGATTCGGAGAGCATCGATGCGATCGCGGCGTTCATCGCACTGCTGGGACCCCCGCCACGCACGCGGTCGAACGATACGCTCGAGGACGAGGGAGAGACCGTGTTCGGCCGCATTGGCTGCGCGAGTTGTCACCTGCCTGTCTTGCGTACGGCGGACGGCGTGGACGTATCCGCCTACACCGACCTTCTCCTGCACGACATCGCGCAGCCGGACGCGCGTGGAATCACGCAGGGTGAAGCCGGCATCCACGACTTTCGCACCGCGCCCCTTTGGGGGCTCGCCCACTCGGCCCCGTACTTCCACGACGGGCGCGCCGACACGATCGCAGACGCGATCAACGAGCACGCGGGCGAAGCCACCCAAGCACGCACCAACTTCAGCTCCCTGAGCGACAGCGATCGCCAGGCCCTCCTAGCCTTCCTCGCCTCCCTGTAGGGGACACGCTCCCCCCCTTCAACCCCTTGAAACTAAAGAGTTCCTGCGCAAAGGATCGCAGCGTGATCTGAACCTACGGCTGCATGCGGGATCAGGGACGCTGCGATCTTCGGCCGAGAATCTCGATAATTACGGTGGCTTGAAGGAGGGGAGCGTGTCCCCCTTGACCTCATGGGGGGTTGGGAGCAGAATACCCCGACGATGGTTCGGTACCCGACTGCCACTGCTGCTTCGATGAAGGACGCGCACGACGTGAGCCTCTTGGGCGGTGCTGTAGTCGTAGTCAGCCTCATTATTAGCCTCCTGCTAGTTATTCAGGCATAGGCGGGGACCAGACCACCCACTCACTTACCCACTCAGTCTTCTGGCCCCCGCATCGACATGCGGGGGCTTTTTTGTTGCTAGAACCTGATGAAAAACGACTCACAACACAAAATTACACCTTCTCGAGAGGCCTCGGACATGTCTGAATTCGTCTGCTTCCCAGGCGTCCGGTCGAGCTCCGACCGGGCGCCTTTTTCGTCGGGCGCGCGCAGCTTGAAAGCCGCCTCGAATCCACTACTTGCAGCCAGCCAGCAACGAAGGAGAACCTCGTGACACCCGCCAATCCCAAGCTGAAGAATCGCATCGGCGAATCGCTTTCCGGAGCCCAAATCATCTGGGAAGCGCTCGTGCGTGAGGGGGTGGAGGTCTGCTTCGGATATCCGGGCGGCGCCATCATGCCCGCCTATGACGCCATGATCCAGTATCCCGTCCACCACGTACTCACGCGCCACGAGCAAGGCGCCTCCCACATGGCGGATGGCTACGCGCGGGCGTCGGGGCAAGTCGGTGTGTGCATCGCGACCTCGGGGCCTGGCGCGACCAATCTGATCACCGGGATCGCGACAGCCATGCTCGATTCGATCCCGATGGTCTGCATCACCGGTCAGGTCCCCTCGGCATTGATAGGCAGCGACGCGTTTCAGGAAACCGACATCACCGGGTGCACCATCCCAGTCACCAAGCACAACTACCTGGTGACGAAACCGGAGCAAATCGCACCAACTATTCGAGAGGCGTTCTACGTCGCGCGCTCCGGCCGCCCGGGTCCGGTGCTCGTCGACATCACGAAGGATGCCCAGCAACAGAGCTGCGTCTTCGAGTGGAGTGACGACGAGATCGTGCTCCCAGGTTACCGGCCTGACTATGCGCCGCTCCCGGAACAGCTCGAAGAAGCGGTAGCTCTGATCAAGGCTGCCAAGCGCCCCATCCTCTTCGCCGGTCACGGCATCATCAAGTCGCAAGCAACCGACGCGGTCATCGAATTCGTCGAGAAGACCAACATCCCCGTGGCCTGCACCCTACTCGGCCTCGGAGGCTTCCCCGCGACCCACCCTCGAAACCTCGGAATGATGGGAATGCACGGGGAGACGTGGGTCAACAAGGCCATTCAGGATGCAGACTTGATCATCGCGGCGGGCATGAGGTTCGATGACCGGGTGACCGGCAACCTGAAGACCTACGCGCAAAACGCGAAGAAGATCCACATCGAGCTCGACCCAGCCGAGATCAACAAGAACGTTTGGGTCGATGTGCCAATCGTCGGCGACGTGGGTGAAGTGTTGGCGGACTTGCTGCCTCATGTCGAGCAATGCGACCGCTCTGAGTGGTTGGACTACATCGATGAGATCAAGGGTGATTCAGCGGTCCGCGATATCAAAAACCTCCCCGATTTGGGCAAGCTCTACGCTGCTCACGTGATCCACGACATCTATCGCTTCACCGAAGGCAAAGCGCTCGTCGTCACAGACGTCGGCCAGCATCAGATGTGGGAAGCGCAATACTACAAGCACGACTACCCGAGAAAGCTGCTCACGTCGGGAGGCCTCGGGACGATGGGGTTCGCGCTGCCCGCAGGCATCGGCGCGAAGTTCGCCCAACCCGGCGACTCCGTGTGGGTCATCTGCGGCGACGGCGGCTTCCAGATGACGCAGGCTGAGCTCTCGACCTGCGCCCAAGAGGGCATCAAGGTCAACGTCGCGATCATCAACAACGGCTTTCTCGGCATGGTGCGGCAGTGGCAGGAATTTTTCTTCGGCGGCCGCTACGTCGCGACACCCCTGCTGAGCCCGGACTTCGTCAAGATCGCTGAGGCGCACAGCTTGACCGGCATCCGTGTCGAGCAGCGTTCGGAGGTCGAAGAGGCGGTTCGCGTGGCCGAAGCCACGGAGGGGACGGTTGTCATCGACTTCCGCGTCGAACAAGAAGACGCGGTGTACCCGATGGTCCCCGCCGGAGCGAACCTCCACGACATGATCCAGCGCCCAGCTGCTCCGAACCAGGACCACAACCCGATCTTCGAGACCGGGGAGGACGAGTAATGACCCGCTCCGTCAAACGCACCTTCGCGGTCTTCGTGGAAGACAAGCCCGGCGTGCTCAACCGCGTCGCTTCGTTGTTCCGGCGCCGAAGCTACAACATCGATTCTCTCAACGTCGGCACCACGCACGAGCCGGGAGTCTCGCGCATGACGATCGTTTGCGACGCGGACACCGACACGGCCCGTCGCATCGAAGCCAACCTCTACAAGATGGTCAATGTTTTGTGGGTCGACGACATCACCCACAAGCAGACGATCGATCGCGTGCTGGCTCTCATCAAGGTGAATTGTGATCGCGACCAGCGCGACGAGGTCTTGAAGATCTGCGAGGTGTTCCGCGCCCGCGCGATCGACATGTCGCCCGATCGCATCACCATCGAAATCACGGGAGCTCGGGACAAGGTCGAGGGCCTCGTCTCCGTTCTCAAACCTTTTGGCATTTTGGAGTTGGTCCAGACCGGGACTGTCGCGATGACCCGCGGCGTGGAAAAGCACGACCTCGCCCACCCCACCGTGCCCGCTTCCCGCAACGATGCAGCCTAACCCCTTTTGGAGAAGTAGAGACACACATGACCCAGATTCGCTATGAAAAGGACGCCGACCTCTCGTTGATTCGAGGCAAGAAGGTGGCGATCATCGGCTACGGCTCCCAGGGCCATGCCCACTCGCTCAACCTAAAGGAGAGCGGCGTGGACGTTCGCGTCGGTCTGCAGGAGGGCAGCAAGAGCAAGGCGAAGGCCGAAGCAGCGGGGCTTAGCGTGAAGTCCGTGAGCGATGCGGCGAAGGAAGCCGACGTCATCATGATTCTCGCGCCAGATACGGCGCAGCCGGCGATCTACGAGGAGCACATCGCGCCGAACCTCCAGGCCGGCAACATGTTGATGTTCGCCCACGGCTTCAACATCCGATATGGCACGATCGAGCCACCGAAGAATGTTGACGTCGCAATGGTCGCGCCAAAGAGTCCCGGCCACCGCGTCCGTGAAACTTATCAAGAGGGCGGCGGTGTGCCTGCGCTTCTCGCAGTTCATCAAGACGCGACCGGTCAGGCGGACGCGCTTGCGATGTCGTACGCGGCCGGGATTGGTTGCGCCCGCGCGGGTGTGCTGACCACCACGTTCACGGAAGAGACCGAGACAGACCTCTTCGGCGAGCAGGCTGTGCTTTGCGGCGGCGCGTCCGAGCTCGTGAAGGCCGGCTTCGAAACCTTGGTCGAGGCAGGTTACCAGCCGGAGCTTGCGTACTTCGAATGCTTGCACGAGCTCAAGCTGATCGTCGACCTGATGTATCGGGGCGGCCTCAACTACATGCGCTACTCGGTATCGAACACAGCCGAGTGGGGCGACTACGTCAGCGGCCCGCGCGTCATCGGCGAAGAGAGCAAGAAAGCGATGAAGCAGGTGCTCGCCGAGATTCAGGATGGGACCTTCGCCAAGCGCTGGATCGAAGAGAACAAGAAAGGCCGCCCGGAGTTCAATCGGATTCGCCGGGCAGAACAAGAACAGCCGATCGAGCAGGTCGGCGCGAAGCTTAGGTCGATGATGCCCTTCGTCGACCCGGTAGAAATCAAACAGGGAGAGTAAGCAGGCGCCGCTGAACTGCGGCGCCGGGAGAATGAGTCATGCAGCCTGATCACGTACGGATCTTCGACACGACTCTCCGGGATGGGGAGCAATCACCTGGCGCGACGATGACCTCGTCGGAGAAGCTAGAGGTGGCGAAGACCCTATCGCGGCTGGGCGTAGACGTCATCGAGGCCGGCTTCGCCGCGGCTTCTCCCGATGATTTGCGGGCCGTCAAAACGATCGCGGAGGCGGTCGGTGTGACAGGCGTCGAAGGGCGCCCGGTACCGGAACCACCGACGATTTGTAGTCTCGCGCGAGCGCACACGTCGGACATCGACAAGGCCGCCGAGGCGATCGCGCCAGCTAAACACGGGCGCATCCACACGTTCCTCGCGACCTCGCCGATTCATCGGGAGCACAAGCTGCGAATGAGCCGGGACGAGGTGCTCGCGAAGATCACCGAGATGGTCTCGTATGCGCGTACCTTCACCAAGGACATCGAGTTCAGCCCAGAGGACGCTGGGCGGACGGAGATGGACTTCCTGTACGAGGCGCTTCAAGCGGCCATCGAGGCGGGCGCAAGCACCCTCAACATCCCGGATACGGTGGGGTACACGATCCCCAACGAGTTCGGCGAGCGGATTGCGATGATCCGGCAGAATGTGCCCAACATCGAGAACGTCGTCATCAGCGTCCACTGCCACAACGATCTCGGCTTGGCGGTGGCCAACAGCTTGTGCGCTGTGCAGAACGGAGCGCGGCAAGTCGAGGTCGCAGTCAACGGCATCGGCGAACGCGCAGGCAACGCTTCCCTCGAAGAGGTGGTCATGGCCCTTCACGTTCGGCGCGACCTCTACGACATCACGACCCAGATTGATACCACCCAGCTCACTCGAGCGAGCCGGTTGGTCAGCAAGGTGACGGGTATGGTCGTGCAGCCGAACAAGGCCATCGTGGGAGCCAACGCGTTCGCGCACGAGGCGGGCATTCACCAGGACGGAATGCTCAAGCACGAAGAGACCTACGAGATCATGCGCCCTGAGACCGTCGGTGCCGGCAAAACGCAGCTCGTTCTCGGAAAGCACTCTGGCCGACACGCGTTTGCCAACCGGTTGGCAGAGCTCGGCTATGCGGCGTCCGGCGACGGGCTGGATAAGGCGTTCGCGCGCTTCAAGAAGCTCGCCGATAAGAAAAAACACATCACCGACGCGGATCTCGTGGCTCTCGTCAGCGACGAGCTCCACCAGCCGAAGGAGTATTGGCGGCTGGAGAAAATCCAGGTCGGTTGCGGCACAGGCATGCCGACGGCGACAGTGAAGCTCACCGGACCGGACGGCCGAACTCAGATCGCCGCCGAGGTGGGCACGGGCCCCGTGGATGCGGTGTACAAGGCGATCCAGTCGCTCGTACACGTACCCTGCACGCTACTCGAGTACACAGTTCAGTCGGTCACCGAAGGCATCGACGCTCTTGGCGAGGTCAGCGTGCGCGTGTCACCGGAAGATGGCGATCGGTCGCCCGACAAGATCAACCCTCAATACCAGCATTCGCGCGCGCGGGTCTTTCACGGCCATGGCGCCCACACCGACGTCATCGTGGCCAGCGCAAAGGCGTACATCGCGGCGATCAACCGCATCCTCGCCATCAGAGAAGCACAGCAAGACAACGAAGCAGCCGGAAGCGCTGCATAGCGGGAATCATGGAACCAAGAACACTATTCCAGAAGGTTTGGGACGACCATGTCGTCGTACAGGAGCCGAATCGCCCGGCCATCCTCTACATCGACCTGCATCTCATTCACGAGGTCACCTCGCCTCAGGCGTTCACGGGATTGCGCGAACGCGGCATCAAGGTCCGGCGTCCCGATAAGACCATCGCCACGATGGACCACTCGACGCCAACTGATCCGAGGGCACTCATGGTCATCGATGACCAGGCGAAGGTGCAACTCGCCATGCTCGAGAGCAACTGTGAGGAGTTCGGCATCACCTGTTACCCGCTCGGCGATAGCCGAAACGGGATCGTGCACGTCATCGGCCCGGAGCGTGGATTCACGCAGCCAGGAAAGACAATCGTATGTGGTGACAGCCACACGTCGACGCATGGTGCGTTCGGGGCGCTCGCCTTCGGCATCGGCACGAGCGAAGTCGAGCACGTGTTGGCGACCCAATGCCTACTGCAACGCAAACCGAAAACGCTCGAAGTTCGGATTGACGGGAAGCTCATGCCCGGGGTCACGGCCAAGGATATCATCCTCGCGCTCTGCGCGAAGATCGGCACCGGCGGTGCGACCGGACACGTAATCGAATACACCGGCTCGGCCATCGAGCGCCTCGACATGGACGGCCGCATGACGGTATGCAACATGAGCATCGAGGCGGGCGCGCGGGCCGGGATGATCGCGCCGGACGAGACGACATTCGGATACCTCGTGGGAAGGGAATTTGCGCCAAAGGGCGCCGATTGGGATGCCGCAGTCGAGCGCTGGAAACAGCTTCGCACGGACGAGGGCGCCTCCTATGACAAGACCGTGACTATCGATGCGCACACGCTCGAGCCGATGATCACGTTCGGAACCAATCCCGGAATGGGAATGCAGATCAACGAGTCCATGCCCACGGCAGATTCGTTCGACGACGGATCGCAGAAGGCCGCGTACGAAAAGGCCATGCGCTATATGGGCCTCGAGCCCGGTAGGCCTTTGTCCGGCCAGAAGGTAGACGTGGTGTTCATCGGCTCTTGCACGAACTCGCGCATCAGCGATTTGCGCATGGCGGCCGGTGTCTTCAGTGGTCGCAAGGTTGCAGAGGGTGTGCGCACCCTGATCGTACCGGGGTCGCACGACATCAAGAAGCAGGCCGAGGCCGAGGGTCTGGACCGAATTTTCAAGGAAGCTGGCGCGGAGTGGCGCGAGCCGGGATGCTCGATGTGTATCGCCATGAACGGCGACAATCTCGAGCCGGGCCAGTACGCGGTCAGCACGTCGAACCGCAACTTCGAAGGCCGGCAAGGCAAGGGCGGCCGCACCTTCCTCGCATCTCCGTTGACGGCCGCAGCGGCCGCCATCACCGGCCAAGTCACCGATCCTCGAAGCTTGCTTCTTTCTTGAAAGGCTGAGTCATGGCGAAGTTCACAACTCTCACATCACATGCTGTCCCATTGCCTGCGGACAATGTAGATACAGATCAGATCATTCCAGCTCGCTTTCTCAAGGTGACGGACAAGCACGGCCTCGGCGACAGTCTCTTTTGCGACTGGCGCTACCTAAAGGACGGTTCACCGAACCCCGACTTCGTGCTGAACGAACCGGCTTCCCAGGGAGCGCAGATTCTCATCGCGGGAGATAACTTCGGCAGCGGCTCGTCACGTGAGCACGCGCCATGGGCACTGGTTGGCTGGGGGTTCCGCGCCATCATTTCGACGAGCTTCGCTGACATTTTCAAGAGTAACTCCCTCAAGAACGGCCTTCTCCCCGTGGAGGTCAGCCCGGAGGTTCACCGTCAACTGATGCAGGCCGTGAACCTCGACCGGACGACCAAGATCACCATCGACCTTCCAACTCAATCCGTCACGGGCCTCGGCTCACTCGAGGCGACGTTCCCAATCGACGAGTTCTCGAAGCACTGCCTGCTCGAAGGCATCGACCAACTCGGTTACCTTTTCTCGTTCGACGAACAGATCACCAACTATGAGCAACAGCGGACATAACGGCTCGGCCCCGGTCGTGGAAGTCTACGACACCACTCTGCGTGACGGCACGCAGATGGAGGGGATGAGCTTGTCCTGCGATGACAAATTGCGGATCGCGGAGCATTTGGATGCGATCGGGGTCGATTTCATCGAGGGCGGTTGGCCGGGGTCAAACCCAAAAGACGTCGAGTTCTTCGAGCGCGCCAAAGATATCGATTGGAAGAACATAACCGTCGCGGCGTTCGGCTCGACTTGCCGCGCGGGCCTCAGGGCGGAGGACGACCCGCAGCTGAAGACTCTGTTGGATGCCGAGACACCGGTTTGCACGATCTTTGGCAAGAGCTGGAACATGCATGTCACGGAGGTGCTCCGTACTGGCCTCGAAGAGAACCTTCGCATGGTCGAGGAGAGCGTCGCCTTCCTCCACGGGAGCGATCGCCGGGTGATCTACGATGCGGAACACTTCTTCGACGGGTACAAGGCCGACGCCGGATACGCGCTCGAGACCTTGCGAGCTGCCCTCCGAGGGGGCGCGGAGACATTGGTTCTTTGCGATACCAATGGCGGCTCGATGCCGTGGGAGGTCGAGGAAATCATCCGGACTGTTCGAGCGGCCCTCCCTGATGCGCAAATCGGCATCCACGCGCACAACGACGGAGAATGCGGCGTGGCCAACTCGGTCGTTGCCGTGCGTGCGGGCGCGCGTCACGTGCAGGGCACCATCAACGGCTACGGCGAGCGGTGCGGCAACGCCAACCTGTGCTCGATCCTGCCCGACGTCGAGCTGAAGCTCGGCCTACGATGCGTTGCCGACGGCGGCCTCGCAAAGCTCTACGACCTCTCACACTTCGTAGCCGAAATCGCGAACCTGAGCCCGAACGAACACGCGGCCTACGTCGGCCGGAGCGCATTTGCGCACAAGGGCGGGGTTCATGTCTCGGCCATTCGGCGTCACCCCGAATCTTACGAGCACGTCAATCCTGAGCTCGTCGGCAACGAATCGCGCGTCGTCGTCAGCGAGCTCTCAGGACGAAGCAATGTGTTGAGCAAGGCCGAGGAGCTCGGGCTCGAGGTGAGCGCTGCCCATGGTGGCCAAGTCCTCGAGAAGATCAAGGCGCTCGAGGCCAAGGGATTTGCTTACGAGGCCGCCGAGGCGTCTGTCGCCCTGCTGATGGCGCGACAACAGCCCGACTACAAGCCCCCATTCGAGGTGCTTCACTTCCAGGCAGGTGTCGGGCGTCGCGACGGCGGCGGCATGTTCGCAGAAGCGACTGTGAAAGTCCGCATCGGCGACGAGGTCGTGCATACCGCCGGCGAAGGGAACGGACCCGTGAGTGCGCTCGACTCGGCGCTGAGGAAAGCGCTCCAGCCCTTCTTCCCGGAGGTAGCGAACATCCAACTCAGCGACTACAAAGTCCGCATCCTCGACGGACGTAGCGGGACAGGCGCGACGACGCGTGTCCTCATCGACAGCCAATCCCTTCACGACTCGTGGAGTACGGTCGGCGCGTCGAGCAACATCATCGAGGCGTCACTGCAAGCGCTGATCGACAGCATCGAGTACGGATTGACACTCCAGAAGGCGACCACCGCAACGCAACCAGAGGCAAACGTCAGATGAAAGCCAAGATTACACTACTGCCCGGCGACGGCATCGGGCCCGAAATCGTGGACGCTACCCGTCAGGTCCTCGAAACCGTCGCCGGAAAGTCGGGCCACAGCTTTGCGTTCTCGACGCATCTGATCGGAGGCATCGCGATCGATGAGACCGGCGTACCACTACCGGACGACACGATCGTCGCCTGCCGTAGCGCCGATGCCGTGCTGCTGGGCGCTGTCGGTGGCCCAAAGTGGGACGACCCGACGGCCAGTGTTCGCCCAGAGCAAGGGCTGCTGGGTATGCGAAAGGCGCTCAAGCTGTTTGCAAACGTGCGGCCTGTGAAGCTCTACCGGGGGCTCGAAGCGGCCTCCCCGCTGAAGGCGGAACGTCTTCGCGGCGTTGACCTGGTCTTCATTCGCGAGCTGACCGGAGGCATCTACTTCGGCCAACCTAAGGGCAAGGAAACCAGGAACGGGCTGCGAACGGGCTTCGACACCATGGTGTACGACGAAAATGAGATTCGCCGGATCGTCGAGCTTGCCTTCGACGTCGCCCGGAAACGCAGCAAGCGTGTCACTTCGATCGACAAGGCAAACGTGCTTCAGACGATGCAGGTTTGGCGCGAAGTTGCGACCGAGGTGGGCAAAGCCAACCCAGACGTGCAGCTCGAGCACCAGCTCGTCGATTCCGCCGCGATGCGCCTCGTGACCAATCCCTCGTCGTTCGACGTGATCGTCAGCGGAAACATGTTTGGCGACATCCTCTCGGACGAAGGCGCAGTGCTGACCGGATCGCTCGGTCTTCTCCCAAGCGCGTCGCTCGGCGAAGGCAAGCTCGGTGTCTACGAGCCGATTCATGGTTCTGCGCCGGACATCGCGGGCAGGGGAATCGCAAACCCGCTCGGGACGATCCTCAGCGCTGCGATGCTGCTTCGCCATAGCCTCAGCCTCGACGAGGACGCGAAGCGAATCGAAGACGCCGTGCAGAAGGTGCTCGACAATGGTCTCCGTACCGCAGACCTAGGTGGCGGAACGAGCGCCCTTGGTACCACCCAGATGGCTCAAGCCGTCATGGCCGCCATCGAAGGCGCCTGAGGAAAGGAACGCGATGCCCCGCAAACGCGTCAGCAGGTTGTTCGACCTGAAGGAAGACGAACACGGAAGGAAGTACATGGAGGTCTACCTCGACGGCATTGCGCTCTTGCGCTTGGTTCTGTCGAACAAGGGGACGGCCTTCAGTTACGAGGAGCGACTGGCACTTCGCCTCGAAGGTCTCTTGCCTCCGCAGTACAACACCCTAGAGCAACAGATCGATCGCGTGTACGAAGGGTTCGTACAAGCGCCGACGGACATCGACAAGTACCAGTACCTCCGCGCGGTACAGGAGCGGCAGGAAATCCTCTTTTACGCGCTGCTGGAGAAGCACCTCGATGAGATGCTGCCGATCGTCTACACGCCGACGGTAGGCGCGGCGGTGCAGCAGTTCAGCGCGCTCTACCAAAATCCCCGCGGGCTTTCGTTCTCCCCGCTCAACATCGACCGCGCGGACCAGACCCTGCAGTGCTACCCGATGGAAGACGTGCGGATGATCGTTGCCACGGACTCGTCCGCCATTCTCGGGATCGGCGACCAGGGCTATGGGGGTCTAGCGATTCCCATCGGCAAGATGGCGCTCTACACCGTTGCCGGCGGCGTCAGTCCGTTCCACACGATGCCGGTCGCGCTCGACGTGGGCACTGATCGTATGGATCTCATCAACGATGCGAACTACCTAGGGGTCCGCCAGAAGCGTCTTCGCGGCGAGGATTACTACAAGTTTCTCGACGATTTCGTCGATGCGGTGTGGTCCCGGTGGCCGGACGCGGTGATTCAGTGGGAAGACCTTTCGAAGACGGCTGCGTTCAACGTGCTCGAACGGTACCGGGACCGGGGCCCGTCGTTCAACGACGACATCCAGGGAACGGGCGCCGTCGCGCTGTCCGGCATCCTTGCGGCCTGCCATCTCCGCAAGGAAAGTCTCACGGATGAGGTGTTCGTGATTCACGGGGCCGGCGCGGGGGGCGTCGGAGTTGCCTGGGCCATTCGGGAGGGCCTGGTTCGCGCAGGGTTGAGTCGCGCGGATGCTCAGGCCCGGGTGTTCGTCCTCGATTCGCGCGGGCTTCTTCTGAAGGACCGCGACATGGAAGCCTACAAGTTGGAATTCGCGCAGGAGCGGGCTTCGATCCGGGGCTGGGAGTTCGAGGGTGACGCCCCAGACCTCGTCGAGACGATCAAGAACGCAGGGGCGACGGTACTCCTCGGACTATCGGGCCGGCCAGGCGCGTTCGACGAGCCGGTGGTTCGCCAAATGGCTGAGAACCACAAGTGGCCGATTATTTTTCCGCTCTCGAACCCCACTAGCTCGGCGGAAGCAAAGCCGGTGGACATCTTCCGCTGGACGGGCGGACAGGCGATCGTCGCGACGGGGAGCCCGTTCGAGCCCGTGATGATGGGCGGGGTGACTCATCCGATCGGCCAGGGCAACAACGCATTCATCTTCCCCGGCCTCGGCTTCGGCGCAATCTTGAGTGATGCCAAGTCGATCACCGACAACATGGTGCTGGAAGCATCTCAGGCGCTCGCGGAGTACAGCATCGAGAGGTATGTCGAGGGGGGCCTGATCTACCCGCCGGTGAGCGACCTCCAGGAAACGTCTATCCGCGTCGCGACCCGTGTGGTTCAACAAGCGATCAAGGACGGCGTCGCCCGCCGCGAGAACATCCCCGAAGACATCGAGGCCTTCGTGCGGGACCGCTTCTGGCACCCCACGTACCTTCCCTTCGTCCGCGGCCATCTCGGCTAGGGCACATGTCCACATGAAGATTGCAATTGCGCTTTTCGAGCAGGTGACGGCGCTCGATGCGGTTGGTCCATACGAGGTCTTGCAACGGCTACCGGGCGCCGAGGTTTCCTTCGTTGGCCATCGCAAAGGAGAGGTCCGCACGGACAATGGGTTCTTGGGTCTGAGCGTCGATTACACGTTCGGCGAGGTCCCCAGTCCGGAGGTTCTTCTCATCCCTGGCGGCTTTGGGACGCGTGCGCTCATCGACGATGCGGCCATACTCGATTGGATACGCTCGGCGCACGAAACCAGCCAATTCACGACCTCGGTGTGCACGGGGTCCCTTCTTCTCGGTGCAGCCGGAGTCCTCGGCGGGCTGAGCGCGACGACGCACTTTGCTGCGCGTCCGCTTCTGGCGAAGTACGGTGCGACTCCCTCTGATGAACGCGTCGTCGAAGAGGGCAAAGTCATCACTGCGGCGGGCGTCTCCAGCGGCATCGATATGGCGCTTCTCCTTGCGGAGCGTTTGACGGATGCCACGACAGCCAAGGCCCTCCAGTTGGGGATCGAGTACGACCCTCAGCCTCCGCACGATGCAGGCGCCCTTCACAAGGTGGACGCCGCCGTGCTCGTGCGGCTCCAGGAGCTCGCGAGAGACAAGAAATAGGCTCCGGGCCACATGTTTTCGCGGTTCGGTCTGTAACCGCTCGGAATGGTGGCGTTTTTTAGGGGGGAGCGTGTCCCCTAGGATAGGGCGCCGCCGTCGGCTCTTATTTCTGTGCCGTTGATGTAGCGGGCGTCGTCGGAGGCCAGGAAGGCGATGACGGATGCGGCGTGCTTGGGTTTGGCGAAACCCACGAAAGGCATGGCCCCCTTCAGCAACTCCATGTCCGCGCCTTCGGGGGCTTTGAAGTCGCCGTGAAGCGAGGTGGCGATCCCGCCGGGGACTATGCAGTTCGCGCGGAGCCCCTGCTTCACGTACTCCTGATAGAGGGCACGGGTCATCGAGAGTATCCCGCCCTTTGAGGCCGCATAGGCGCTCATCCACGGGTGGCTGCCGAGCGCCGACGTGGATGAACAGTTCACCAGAGCGCTAAATCGGTTCTTCAACAGATGCGGCAGCGCGGCGTGATTCACGTAAAAAGTGCCGTTGAGATTGATGTCGATGATCTGGTGCCATTGCTCGAAGGTCATCTCGTGTGTGTGATAGGTGCGCAGGATACCGGCGCAGTGAATCAACGTGTCAAAGCCACCCATGTCCTCGGCGGCCTGATCGATCACCTTCTTCACGCCAGCGCCGTCGGTCACGCTGCACTCGTAGACCCACGCCTTGACTCCTTGCGCCTCAACGAGCTGCTTCGTCTTCGCGAGCCCTTCGGCATTGATGTCGATGAGCGCACAGTTGCCGCCCTCTTCCGCGATACGCTGCGCCGAAGCCTGGCCGATGCCAGCTGCTGCGCCCGTAATCACTACGTTCTTTCCCTCAAACCTTTTCATCGTGCTTCTCGCTCTTCCATAGTCGTCTAGTAGTCGTGGAGCTCCGCCCAACGCTGCCGGTGTTGCGAAGGCTTCCCAAAACTCATGTATGCCGCGTGGGCGCGCTTCAGATAGAACCCGATATCGTGCTCATCCGTCACGCCGATGCCGCCGTGCATCTGGATCGCTTCCTTGGCGGCATGCAGGAACGTTTCGGACGCCATCGCCTTGGCCAAGGACGTGAGCCGCGGCACATCGTCGGGCGCTCCATCGATTGCGCGGGCCGCGGCGAGGACCACCGAGCGTGTGAGTGCGATCTCGGTGAACACGGCCACCGCACGGTGCTGGAGCGCCTGGAACGAGCCGATCGGAACGCCGAACTGCTCGCGTTCCTTGATGTACTCGATCGTGTCGGCAAACGCCTGCTCCGAGGCGCCGAGCATCTGCGCCGATGCGCCCGCGCATGCACGCTCGAGCACAGCCTCTAGAAGGCTAGCGCCCTTGCCCATCTCGCCCACGATGGCATCGTTCCTGACGGCTACGCCGTCGAGGCTCAGGATGGCGGAGCTGAGCCCGTCGATTCGATGCTGGCGCGTGGTCGACACGCCGGCTTGCGAAGGATCGATGAGGAACAGAGACGCGCCCCCCCCGCCGGTTGCGGCGGAGACGATGATCCGGTCGGCTGCATGGCCATCCAGCACCTGGAGCTTCTGCCCGTTCAGCTCGAAGCCATCGGTCGTTCTCTTGGCGACTACGGGGGCGCCCGCCTCCTCATAGCCTATCGCGAGAAGTCTCTCTCCAGCCGCGACCCCTGGAAGCAACGCCTGCTTCTGCTCGTTGGTGCCACCCAACAAGAGCGCCTGAGTCCCGAGGAGAAGTGTCGAGATGAACGGCTCCGGCATGAGCTCACGCCCGCTCTGCTCGAGCACGATGCACAAGTCGAAGAACCCGAGGCCCAGACCACCGTATTGCTCGGGGATCTGTAGACCGAGCCAGCCGAGCTCCGCCATCTCGTTCCAAACAGCACGCGAAAAACCGAGCTCATCTTTCGAATCCCGGAGTACTCGAAGCCTGGCTGCCGGAGCCTTTTCACGAATGAACTCCTGTGCCGTCTTCTTGAGCATCCGCTGCTCGTCGTTCAAAAGCAGCGACGGCGCACGATGCCCGCTCACTTTTTCCCCTCCGGCAACCCGAGCACGCGCTTGGAGACGATGTTTTTCTGAATCTCGGACGAGCCACCCTCGATCGTGGTTGCGCGGGAGCGCAACCAATCACGCGTGTACTGAAGGTCGTCCTCGTCGAAGCCCGGCCCTTCCCACCCGAGGCCCTGAATCCCCGCTACTTTCATCCCAAGCTCGAAACGCATCTGCTTGAGCTCGCTTCCGACAATCTTGGTGATGGATCCTTCCGGCCCCGGCGTGCCGGTCGCCGCGCTTTCCTGGATACGGGCGAGCGTGAGGTGGAAGGCTTCCTCGAGCATGCCGAGCGACGCGATTTCGTCGCGGATCAGCGGGTCAGGAATGGCGCCCTCCTCTGCCGAAAAATGCTTGCGCGCCCGCGCTACGACTTCGCGCTGCGCCGACCCGGGCTGCCGTGCGATCGAGCGTCCAATCGAGGAGCGCTCGTGACCGAGGATCGCCTTGGCGATCGTCCAGCCTTCGTTTTCCTTGCCGACGAGGTTTGCGACCGGGACCCGAACGTTGTCGAAAAACGTCTCGCAGAACGGCGAGTAGCCACTGATGAGATCGATGCGGCGCACCGTGATTCCAGGCGTGCTCAAGTCCGCGAGAATTACAGAGATTCCCATCTGCTTCTTTGGCGCGTTCGGATTCGTCCGGGTGAGGCAATAGATCCAGTCACTCAGGTCCGCGTGAGAAGTCCAAGTCTTCTGGCCGTTGAGCACGTATGCGTCGCCGTCGCGCTCTGCTTTGAGCTGCAGGTTGGCGAGATCCGAACCCGCGTTGGGCTCGGAGTAACCTTGACACCAGCGCACCTCGCCGCGCGCAATCCCAGGCAGGTGTTGCGCCCGCTGGGCGTCGTTGCCGTACTCGAGCAAGACCGGGCCGAACATTGCCAGTCCCTGCCCAGCCACTGGGCGCGGAACGCCGATCGCTTTCATCTCTGCGTGGATGATATCTTCTTGTTCGCGGCTGAGGCCGCCGCCGCCGTACTCGATCGGCCAACTCGGGGCGGTCCATTGCTTTTCGATGCCGAGGTCGCGCCAGCGCAAGAGATCCGGATCGGTTTCTTCACACTTCGACCCACCCCAATAGCCCTCGAACGGTCCGCTGCCGCTCGTGCCCCAAAGCGACTTTGGCGCGTTCTCTCGGACCCAAGCGCGTGCCTCCTCGCGAAATGAATCGAGCTCGCTCACACGATCACTCCGCCGCTCCGGCCTTCTTCATGTCAAGCGCGACGTCTTCGATCATGTCTTCCTGACCGCCGACGGTTTTCATGCGGCCGAGCTCGACGAGAATGTCGGTCGACTTCAGGCCGTACTTATCGGCCGCTCGCTTTGCGTGAAGCAGGAACGACGAATAGACGCCGGCATAACCGAGGGTCAGCGAATCGCGATCTGCGCGAACCTTGTGGGTCATCAGTGGGTAGACGATGTCTTCCGCGACATCCATCAACTTCCACATGTCGACGCCCGTCTCTACACCCATGCGATGGAGCACCGCAACGAACACCTCGAGAGGGGTGTTGCCGGCGCCCGCGCCCATGCCAGCCACTGACCCATCGATACGTCCGGCGCCTGCCTCGATGGCGGCCAGCGAATTGGCGATGCCCATGTGGAGGTTGTGGTGCCCATGGAATCCGACTTCGACATCCGCGCTGAGCTTCTCTCGGAGGAGGCCCACGCGAGCGGTCACGTGGTCGGGGAGCATGTACCCGGCCGAATCCGTGATGTAGAGGCAGTTCGCGCCGTATCCCTGCATGAGCTTCGCCTGCTCGAGAAGCTCCTCCGGCGAGATCATGTGGGCCATCATCAGAAAGCCGACCGTGTCCATCTCCATCTTGGCGCCGAGGATGATGTGCTGCTCGGATACGTCGGCTTCGGTGCAATGGGTGGCAACACGAATGGTGTGCACGCCGCAATCGTGCGCCATGCGGAGGTGGTCCACCGTGCCGATGCCGGGAAGGAGAAGCGCCGAAATTTTGGCGTTCTTCATCTTGGGCACGACGGCCCGGAGGTACTCTTCATCCGTCGCGGCCGGAAACCCGTAGTTGACCGACGCGCCACCAAGGCCATCGCCGTGCGTCACCTCGATCAGCGGGACACCTGCCTCGTCGAGCGCCGTCGCCACCTGAACCATCTGGTCCGTCGTGAGCTGATGCCGCTGAGGATGCATCCCGTCGCGCAGGCTCATGTCGTGAAGGATGACCTTCTTCCCTTCGAGATTCATGCTGCCTCCGCGCGTCGAATTTCTTCAGCGATGAGCTCGGCCGTGCGCAAACCCGCGGCCGTCATGATGTCGAGATTGCCGGCGTACTTGGGCAAGAAGTCACCCAGGCCTTCAACCTCCATGAAAAACGAGACGCGATTGCCATCGAACACCGGCCCGTTCTTGAGTGTGTACCCCGGAACGTACTTCTGAACCTCGGCGACCATCCGCTGGGCCGACTCGATGATCTCCTGCTGCTTCGGGGCATCTGCCGTGAGGCAGTGAATCGTGTCCCGCATGATGAGTGGTGGTTCAGCGGGGTTGATGATGATGATCGCTTTGCCGCGCTTCGCGCCACCCACGACTTCGACCCCCTTCGCGGTGGTGCGTGTGAACTCGTCGATGTTCTTGCGGGTGCCGGGGCCAGCCGAACGTGAAGATACGGTCGCGATGATCTCGCCGTAGTCGACCGGCTGTACGCGGCTCACGGCGGCAACCATTGGAATCGTCGCCTGCCCGCCGCAGGTGACCATGTTTACGTTCTGCTCGCCACGACCCACCATCTCCTCGAGATTTACCGGCGGCACGCAAAATGGGCCGATCGCCGCTGGCGTGAGGTCCACCATTCGAACGCCGAACTTCGATACGAGATCGTTGTTCGAGCGATGCACATACGCGCTGGTGGCATCCCATGCGATCTGCACCCTGTCGGCCTGGATGTGGGGTTCGAGCCCTTTCACGCCTTCAAAGGTCGTCTTGAGTCCGAGCTCTTCGGCCCGCCTGAGCCCCTCGGACTCGGGGTCGATGCCTACCATCCAAACCGGCTCGACGATCTCGCTTCGAAGAGCCTTATACAGCAGATCGGTACCGATGTTGCCCGACCCGATGATCGCTGCCTTCACTTTTGTCGTCATCCCGTCCTACTCCCTAGGTGAACCGCACGGACGCAGTTCCGACGCCGTCCACCTCGAGGCGCATCTCGTCGCCTGCCACGACAGGCTCGAGAGGCACCAGAGAACCAGAGAGCACCACATCACCCGCATTCAAGGTGATTCCAAAGCGCGACAACGTGTTCGCCAACCAACTCACACAGTTCAGCGGCGAACCGAGCGCGGCAGAGCCTAGCCCCTCGCTCAAGGGCTGCCCGTTCTTGTACACCCGCATCTTCAAGTTCGGGAAGTCGAGGTCGTCTGGCTCGGCGCGCTCGTCGCCCAACACGAAAAGGCCGCAGCTTGCGTTGTCGGCGACGGTGTCCTGAATCTTCACTTTCCAGTCGTGGACCCGGCTGTCGACGACTTCAAAGCAGGCCGTCGCATATTCAGTCGCATCCAAGACATCCTCGTTGGTCACGCCGGGCCCGTTGAGATCCTTCCTGAGCATGAAGGCAATTTCACCCTCCGCGCGCGGTTGGATGAGCTGCTCGCTGATCGGCATCGGTCCGCCATTCGGGTACAGCATTTTATCCGTGAGGTAGCCAAAGTCGGGCTGAAACACCCCGAGCATCTCCTGCACGGCGAGGCTGGTCACGCCGATCTTCTTTCCAATGATCTTCTCGCCGTCGTCTTCGATGCGCCGGTTCACCATGCGCAACGAAACGTGGTACGCGTCCTCGATGGTGATCTCCGGCCAGCGTTCGGTGAGCGGGCTCAGTGTGCGGCGCGCACGCAAGGCGCTGTAGAGCTCGTCTCCAAGCTCTTCGATTTTCTTTCTGCGCGCCACATCATCCATGCCATCTAAATGAAGAAGTCCGTGTTCTTCTGGCCGAATAGCACCCCGCCCATGTTCGCGGCGGGACCATCCGGACCATTTGCGTGGTGCAATCGAATGGCATGCGTGTCTTGGAAATGCCGGTTGATGGGATGGTCCTCGAACGCTGCTCGGGCGCCGCAAGCTACGAACAACTGCTCGACGACCTCGGTGGCGACACGAACAGCACGGGCCGAGTCGTTGCGGAAGTGGACACGCCTATCGAGAGGGATCTTTTCGCCTTCTTTGAGGTAGCCAAACATCTCACTGAAGTTCCTGCGAAGTGTGAGCACCTCCCGGTCGAGTGTCGCGGTGGCTTCGGCCGCTACGAGGCTGTTCATGAATGAGTCCTTCGCCTTGCCGCCGGTCGCCTGCGAGACCTTTGTCTTCATGAAGTCGATATACGCGTCGAGTGCACCGAATGCCGCACCAACTGCCGGAGTCGACACGGAACGCACGTGAATTTGGCCAAATGGGTACTTGTAGACCGGCGATGGGTTTACCTCGTTGCCAGGACTCTGCTGCCGAAAGCCGTCGGAGAACTTGTGCATGCGATGCTCCGGCACGAACACGCCATCGACGACGATATCCTTGCTGCCGGAGCCGCGAAGCCCCGAAGTGTGCCAGTTGTCGATGATTTCGTAGTCGGAACGAGGAACGAGGAACGTGCGCATGTCGGGCGGCTTACCTTCTTCGCTCGGCACGAAACCACCTAAGAAGACCCACTCGCAATGGTCGCAGCCGCTCGAGAACGACCATCGGCCGCTCAGCTTCACTCCACCATCAACCCACTCTGTCTCCGCGACCGGCATGTACGACGACGAAATCAGCGTCGTCGGGTCGTCGGCCCAGACGTCGTCTTGAGCCTTTGGATCGAAGAGCGCGAGTTGCCACGAGTGAACGTTGAGAACGCCGTAGACCCACGCACTGGACGCACAGCCGCGAGCAAGCTCGAGTTGCAGATCGAAGATGATCGAGGGGTCCATCTCGTAGCCGCCGTAGCGCTTTGGCTGTACGACCTTGAAGAACCCGAGACGATGGAAGTCCTCGATCGTCTCATCGGGCATGCGACGAAGCTCCGCGGTCTTCTTGGCACGCTCTGCCAAGCTCGGGGCGAGATCTCGCGCGCGTTGAATCAGCTCATCTCGAGTCGGGTTGGGACTATGATCTCCGTCCATTTTGGTGTCTCCGGGCACTGTGGGCTCGATGCCCAACGCCGTTGGGTAGGTCATGCATTCACCGCTTTACTTATTGTAGCCCACGGGCCATAAACTAGAACGTGTTCTAGCCTACAGACTGGAGCATGTCCAGTGGACTCGTGACATCATAGAGCCCGGCCTAGGCCCCTGAAAGGACGCGTTTTCATGCCGATACCGAATGGTCTCAAGGCCATCGACCTGATGATGAACATCCCCGACGGTGACCCCACCGCCTGGTACGAGTTCATAAAGCCGCTGCTGCTCGATGAGGAGAGCCGCAAGGTCTTCACGATGCCGGCGCAGTACATGTTCAAGGACATTCCCAAGATCGGCCAGCAGAAGGACTATGTCCAGTACGCGATGAACGAGATGGACAAGTGGGGCATCGAGCGCGCGATGCTAGGCATTTCTGGGCCAAATTCGACCAACCTAGATGCCTGCAAGAAGCATCCTACCCGCTTCTTCCCCTCGTACGGGGCGAACCCCAACAACGGGATGGAGGAAGTGCGGAAGATCCGGGAGCTCCACAAAGAGCATGGCCTCAAGGCCGTGACCGGCTTCCCGTCCGGCCTCTGTCCCCAGGTGCCGCTAAACGACAAAAAGTACTACCCGATCTACGCAACCTGCGTTGACCTGGACATCCC
>JAHEEE010000016.1 GCA_024640845.1 Myxococcales bacterium
GGCCAGGTCGGTGACTGCCAAGCCGCCGTCCGTGGAAGAAGGAATCGACTCGATGACCCGAACGATGGCCCGCACCTTGAAAGAGGACGGACTGGTCGCTCCTGCGGCGCCCTGATCGGCCATGACCTTCCTCGCAGGAGACAACCCAGTGCGCAATTGCACTCGAGGTCGACTGTAAATTCGAAGGGTTCAAGCTCTCTCAGTCCATGAGGCTCAAGATGAGCGTCGAATTTCGCGGTACGAGATCTTATGTCGCCTAGGGCGCGAACCGGAAAGGCCTTTTGAAGTTACTATGCTCTCCGAACCAAGATGCTCCGGTGACGGTTCGAGTCATACCGCTCCTCGCGGGCTGCGCTTGCTTTGTGGTTCGCCGATGGAGCCCCATGAAAACCCGTCACTAGAGCGTGGGGGCCGTCGGGGGCGAGCGCCGTCCAGAAATGGCGCGCTGATCTCGACGAGGTAGCGTTGTGCCGCGCGAACCGAGCGCACTCGGATCCGACGATGAAGGACGTTCGCGGTGAAACCGTGCGCGAGGCTCCACAGCACGATGCTGAGGTCACGCGCGCGAAGCTCGTCGCCGTCGCCCAGGTAGTCGGCGATTGCGCTTCGTAGCAATCTTACTGCACCTTGCACGGCTTCTTCGAGGTCGGGGAAAGCGCCCTCCTCGTTCAGCCGCCTCCCAAACATCACGTCGTACAGCGCGGGCTGATCCCATGCGAAACGCAAGTACGCCTTGAGCAAGGCCTCGAGCTTACCCCGCGCTCCGGACACGGAACGCATGGAGCGATCGATCGCGCGTGCGAGGTCGCTGAAACCGCGGCACGCGAGCTCGGCCAACAACGCTTCCTTGTCCTCGTAGTGGCGATACGCCGCGCCGTGCGTGACGCCAGCACGCTGCGCGACCTGGCGCAGCGTGAAATCCGTGCCGATCTCGCCGAGCAACTCGACACCGACGTCGGCGAGCGCCCTTTTCAGATCGCCATGATGGTAGGCTCGCGGCGGCTTGCGATTCGCGCGGGCGACCGTGGTCATTCGATCTCGTCCCGGACGAAACGCAGCACCTCCTGCTCGAACCGCTCCGGTCTCTCGAGGTCGGGGAAGTGTGCCGCATCGTCGAAGACCACCAGCCGCCCTCGGGGTGCCAGCTCGAGACTTCGATGCGGGTCGCTTGGCCGGTGCGTTCGGTCGAGTGCGCCCCAGATCGAAAGGACGGGCGGCTCTACCGGCGTCACCGGCGGCTTGGCGTGACGAAGCGCCTGCAGCGCAGATGCCAGACAGTAGTCTCCCCCAGCAGCGTACGCGTTGAGCGCTTCCGTTAGGTAGGGTCCCCGATCGGCGCCACGGGGAAGCGCCGCGCGGTACCACGACCCCGCCATCGGCCGTCGAAGACTACGCACCAGGAGCTGCCCCACAATCGGCGTCCCGATGAGCCCGCGGAAATCGACACGACCCGCCCACCCGAGCGCTTCCTCGAAGCTCGGGGTTTGCGCGAGGACGACTGCGGCGACTCGACCGGGCACAAGGCGGGCCGCTTCTAGGGCTACCAGGCCAGCCACGCATGGAAACGACAGAACGGCGCGCTGGACATCGAGTACGTCGAGCATCTTCGCGAGAACGTCGGCGTTTTCATCGATCGAGTAGCGAAACGAGGGACCCGGCCGCGAGTGTCCAAACCCTGGAAGCTCAAAGCCGACGACTCGTCCGTGCTTGGCGAAGGAGGCGAACTGCGAGTCGTGGTGTTCCAGGACATTGGGTGGGTCCGGCGTGAACACGAAGGTGAGCAAACCGCATCCCCGGTCGACTACTCTGAGACGAGCCCCGCCGACCTCGACGAACCGATAGGGATCGCTGGTGCTTGGGAGACCGTGCGACAAGGCGAAACGCGCTTGATCGACGAAAGAGCCATTCATCGTGTTTACTCCTTTAATGTAACCATTGGTTACTTTATGCATTCGCTGACGACGAGCAACCTGCGATGCTCCCGCGGCCGGTGTAGGCGTGCAGGCCGGGATCGAGTCCTGATCGACCCAGCTCGCCTCGGTGGCGCCGCCGCGTCCTTCGGGTCAGATTGACATCCCCCCAATGCAACTGCGCGCCCAGGACAGCTCTGAGCCTTCGATGCGGGAACCTCAGCCATCGGGTCGGCGGCGTGTGTCGCGCGGGTACATTCGGATTTTGCTCCTGAGCCTCTTGGGGCTCCTTGGCGTGATAGCGAAGGTCGGTGCCGACCAGCTCGGAAAGCGCATGCTCGACTTTTCCTTTCACCTAGGGGTGGTCGAGGTCTTGAAGTTCTTCGATCCAGAAAAGGAGAAGAGTGGGCCTAGACTCGAGCAGACGGAAGACGGGCGCACCTTCTACCGATGGCCGATCACACTTGAAAATAATGAGGAAGAGCTCGCAGACCAAGCCGCGTGTGTCTTGACGTTTTGATGAGGCAGGAGGAGATTCTCCTCGGTGCCGGAGCTGGCAGAGGCAAGCCCACCGGTCGGAAACTAGTCAAGGTGGAGGAGATCGTCATGAATGAACGTTTTTCAGAGCGGGGTCAGCCACTGCGCGCTGCGGCGGCTGCGGCTGGCGATCGCGTAGATGACAAGCTCGGCGATGTCTGGTGGGCCTTGCTGGCTCGGGCTCTCGTCCTCGCCGCGCTCGCCGTGTTCGTCTTCTTCTGGCCGAGCACCGGGCTTGCGGTTCTCGCGCGCATCGTGGGCGCCTTCCTCATCGTCGATGGTGCGGCGGGCTTGCTTGGTGCCATCTCCGCACAAGACCGCGGGCCGTTGCTGGTGCAGGGCGCCCTGAGTTTGATCGTCGGTGCGGTGCTCCTTCTTTGGCCATCCGCCAGCTCGCGTACGCTGATGCTGGCATTGGGCGCCTGGGGTGTTCTTCAAGGCTTGGGCCTACTTTGGCAGTCTCGGGAGCTCGCACCGGACTCCCCGAACCGATCCGCCGTCCGGACGGTGGGGCTCGTGTTGGCGGTCATCGGCTTCGTGTTCCTCGTATGGCCTGGCGCGGGCGTCGTGACCCTCGCCTGGGTCATTGCGGCTGTCGCCTTCGTAGCCTCCGCGTTGTTCTTCTGGTTGTCGCGGAAGGTCAAGCGGGTGAGGAAAGCACTACCTGGGCAGTGAGCGCTAAGATCGCAGCCATCGCCCTTGCTGTCGTCCTCGCCGTCGCAGGCTACTTCACGATGCAGTTCTTCCTGAACCACCTGGTCGAGCACGGCATCGAAACCATCGGCCCACGTCTAACGGGGACGAACGTAGAGCTTGGCGAAGTCGACCTGACGCTACTTTCAGGAAAAGGATCGATCAGAGGGGTGGTCATCGGGAACCCGAAGAATTTTGAAACCGACAACGCGTTCGAGCTCGACGAAGTCCGAGTCGACCTCGCGCTCCTGTCGGTGTTTGGCGGCACGATGGTCGTGGAAGAAATCTACATCGGCAGCCCGAAGATCACGTACGAAAAGAAGGGTGATACGAGCAACCTGGTGGCGATCACCAGGCACATTCACCGAGTTGCTGGGGGCTCAGCACCGGAAAGTGAACGCCCGGAAGAACAAGAGTCGGAGCCCTCGGGGGATGCGACGGTTCGGATCGAGCGGTTCGAGCTCAAAGACGCCCAAGTCAAAGCGCAGATTCGCAAGGACAAGACCCTCGACGTTCCGTTGCCTGGGATCGAGCTGACCAATCTAGGCGGCGCAGACGGTGCATCGGTCGGAGACGTCAGTGCAGAGATGATGGACACCGTCACCGGACGGGTCATGGCCGCTGTCACGAAACGGGCCTTGTCGTTGGGGGCCGGAGGAAGGGGCGAGGACGCCGGAGAAGCGGAAGAAGAGGCGCCAGGTGAGGCGGAGGCTCGGCCTGCTCGAAGGGGGCTGCGAGCGCGCAGGCACGAGAAAAGTGAGTCACCATGAACGCCAGGAGTATGCGTCGGCGTGCTGCTGTGCTCCGAGAGCGAAGCTCGCCACGATCAACGCATAGTCACGGGGTTCGCTATGGGTGTCCGTGAAACCCGACGTTTCCGTACGGTCGCGCGTGAAACCCCCCCCCGTAGTAGTCCACACCAACACCCATGCTGATGCTGGGTGTGATACGGCAGCTCGCGATCGAGGTGCACAAGACCGCGAACAAACAACTGACGAAGAGTAACCTCACAGTGCGCGTCATCTGCCTTCTCCAGGACTCGGGTCCCATTTCTGTAGGGCGAGGGGCGCTCCCGATGGATCGAGTATCACGGCAAGCTTACTCCCGCGGAGGTCGTCTTCCGGCTCGACGACGACCCGCCCGCCATGTGCCAAAACCTTGGGAAGCAGCGCAGTCGGGTCAGCCACTCGTATGAAGGGAACCCACGCCGGCCGGGTCTCCTCGAAAGGGTTCTCCAAAATACCCGCGCGTGGCGCGCCGTCACGCGTGAGGACGCGATATCCGGCTTCGCCGTCGCCGACGATACGAACCCCATATCCAAGTAGCTTATGATAGAAGCTCGCCGCATCCTCGGGAACGTCGGCGATCAGCTCGTGCCAAAGCCACGTGTTAAGCAGCGCCGGAGTGTCTTGGGGATCGCCGTCGTTGGCCCGAATGAGCTGTAGCAAGGCGCCTTGCGGGTCGGAGATCACGGCGACGCGACCGACGTTCGGGATGTCGGTAGGCTCGAGGAGCTGGTTCGCCCCGAGCGCGATGGCGCTCGACAGCGAATCGTCCACGTCCGGCACCGAGACGCCAGAAAGCCAGACGGCCGAACGGGGTGGTTTCTCATGCTTGCTGGCATCGATGATCCCCCCGAGCGAACGCCCACCATGAGACACCTCCGTGTAGCTCCCACCCTCGAGGACGTTGAGCTGCCAACCAAAAACGGACGAATAGAAATCGCGGGCGGCACCGGCATCCGGTGTGATGAGGTTGTGCCAGACGAACTTGCCGGGAAGACGCGTCGACGGCTCTGACACGAGGGGCGGCAGCGTGAGCGAGTCGTTGCGGCTGCACCCAAGCGACGTGCTGAGGGCGACGAGAAGCACAATGGTGGTCGAGTAGCGCATGACGAGCCTTTGCAGCGGAGGTTACCTCAAGATGCTCGGCCGACTCAACCGGAACCCTTATTGCGCCCGAAGCTCGGCAATCACGGTCCCTGTTCCGTCGCGAAGCCGCAGAACGTCACCTACGATGTCGTAGCTTCTCGTTTCTCGGAGCGCCTTGGCAAACTCGCGCTCGAGCTCCTCGCCTTCGATGCATGCGCGCCTCGTCATTGCCGTCGGGCCGAACGAAAGCTGGTCATCTTCGAGCGTGTAACCGACGGTGATATGATTGCAGCCCGCGAATCCCGACACACGTGGCTCCGCCTCTTGAAGCGGCAGATAGTAAATTCAAACGCCCTTTAAGGTTCGCGCGTCAGGCGACATAACATTTGGTACCGCGCAATTGGGCGCTCGTCTTGAGCCCGATGGGCTAAGAGAGCTCGAAACTCAGAAGGGTGGGCGCTCAGTCGAGATCGGCGCACGGTGTCTACACGGTCCGCTTCACGCACCGCGGTCGACGGCAGCACCGATCCACGAGCGTTAGAGATCTTGCAGGAGCTAAGGTCGAAGCGGCGCGAATCTACGCCGAGACTATTTCCGGTCGCCGACTGCAAGACCGACCACGAGATCTGAAAGAGCTCGACGTCTTGCTCGCCGAGTGGCTCATGCAGATCGAGTCCGAGATCGCGCCCGAAACCTGGAAGACGTTTCGCGGATACTGCTCGAACCACTTCCTGCCCTTCTTCGAGTCGGCCGAGCGGCTCACCGTGAGCTCCATCGAAGACTACAGCCGCATGCGGCTGCGCCACGTCACACGGCCCACGGTGGCGAAGGAGCTCTCCGCCCTTCGAAATTTCCTTGGCTGGGCCGAGCGCCGAGGCGAAATCGACGAGGCTCCCGTCGTTCGAAATCCTCCCAGGCGTTCGACCGGGACCGCCTACGACGGCGGAAAACGCGACAAGGTGCGGGTCTCGCTGACCAGCGAGCAAGCCGATGCGATCATTGACCTTCTACCGGAACGGACCCCTGTAGCTGGCTATCCCATCAAGGCGCTCTTCACGGTCATCTGGGATACGAGCCTCCGCATCGGAACGATGTGGCGGCTCGAGGTACCCAAACACTACAAGCCAGGAGACGACGTGCTCCGCATCTCCAAGGAGATCGACAAGTCTCGGTATGCCCGCGCCGTGCCACTGACGCCCCGAGCGCGCCGCGTGCTCGATGCGATCTGCCCTGAAGAGGGCCTCATCTTCCGCCGCTTCGAGTACCGCCGGATGCTAGTCCAGACTGCACGCAAGGTGCTTGGCACGGAGCACGAGGCCAAGCACCTGAGCGCCCATGACTTCCGCCACGCCGCGCTCACACACATGGCCGCGGTCGGCAGCGACCTGACCGCCATCGGGCACATCGCCGGCCACAAGAACGCGACCACCACCGCCCTCTACGTGCACAACTCAGAAGCTGCCGCACGCCGCGCGGTCGCTCGCCGAGCCGGAATTCTGGACACCGAAGTGGACACCAGTGCCGGCCAAGCGGCCGAAAAGTGTCCAGTGGTACGACCTAAGTTTTCGGAATCATTTAGTGGGCCATCCTGGACTTGAACCAGGAGCCAATGGATTAAGAATGAGAACCATCCGTCGGCATCCGTCGCAAACGGTGAGATTACGGGGGATGAACACTGCCCGATTGCGACGGATCAGACCGGTGATGCCATTTCAAAACCCTTTCGTGCCCTTTCGCGGAGCACGCTGATCGCGTCGCTCTACCAACACGCGAGCGCTCTGGCGCAAGCCGGAGACATCGAGGCTGCGCGGGTTGCGCATGAGGCTGCAGGGAAGCTTCTCTCAGTGACAGAAGCCGCGGACACCGTGGTCGATCTCAGTCAGCGCCGGAAGCCGTAGCCACGCACCCGCTGCGCCCGCACTGCCCTCCACGCAGGAAATGCGCAAGAGCAGCGCGAAAGCCGCAGCGGTTCCGTCGCCAGGGTTGGCATGGCTGATGCACCACCTCGGGCCAGTAGCGCTTAGCGCCGAAGCAGCGGAGGTGGATCATGAGGCGTTCCGTTTTTCTTTCAACGTTCCTCTTTGCGGCGGTGTTAAGCCCGATCACCTTAAATAGCTTCACGTGCGCCCCCCCTGCAGACGCAAGGCTTTCCATCCTCGAGCTCCGGGTCGGTGACTTTCACGGCGAAAACGTAATCGAGGGATTCAGCCCCAACGTGTTTTCATACGACGTTCGCTTCCCGGAGGAAGAGTCGGTGGGTGTGCTGTGGGTGAGAACCAACCACCCCAGCACGAAGATCGACGTGGAATACGACGGCATGCCCCTGCGGCTGGTCGGCCAATCCGTGGCCAAGCTCGAGGTGCCGCTTGGGCAAAGTGAGCTCACCATCGTCGTCACCGGGCGCGGGGCCACCCCGGACTCCAACACCTACGTCGTGCGCATCCTCCGCGCCCCGGTCTTTGCGTGCACCGAAGACGGCATTCGCGAGGCGATCCTCTACGGTGGAGGGCCCAACTACTTTGACTGTGACGGACCCACCGTCGTGCCGACCGTGTACGAGATCGTCATCGACAATGACGTCATCCTCGACGGCGAAGGCAACATGATCGTCGACGCCGGAGGAGGCGGCGGCGGTGCTGGCGGCGCTGGCGGCGACGGTGCCGGCGGCGCTGGGTTGATGGCGGCTGAGGTGGCGCCGAAGGCAAACGGTCCACATCGGGTGTTCTCGATTCCCGCAGGCGTTACGGCGGAGCTGATTGGTTTCACGGTGACAGGCGGCGCGAATGTTGAAGAAGGCGGCGGCATCCTCAACGCAGGAGTCCTCACGCTTACAAGCACCAAGGTGACCGCAAACACAGCGGATCGTGGCGGTGGAATTGTGAACCGCGACACGGGAAGTCTGACGGTCGTTGAAAGTTCCGTGTCTGAGAACACTGCGGATTCGTATGGCGGCGGCATGCAGAATTTGGGACAAGCCCTGCTCGCGGACACCAATATTTCCAGGAACGCCGCCGGCAGTGCTGCTGCTGCCATTTCAAACGGGTTCGATCAGCCCGAGGCAGTCATGACCCTCGTCCGCTGCTTGATCCAGGACAATATCGCCCAACAAGGCGCGGGTGGGATCACGAACTACGCCACGCTGGAGCTGAACAACTCGACCGTTTCCGGCAATGCGGGTCCGCGCGCTGGAGGCATCGGGAACCGAGGGGATCTCACAATCGCGAATACGACAGTCTCCTCGAACACGTCGGAAGGCGATGGTGGAGGCGTTCGGAACAACGAGAACGGCACGCTGACCGTGATGGCCAGCACTGTCTCCGAGAACACCGCGATGTTCGGAGCCGGCATCCGGAACTTCGGTCAGGCCGAGGTCATCGATACCATGGTGGCCGACAACACCGCGGGGCAGGCCGGCGGCGGTCTCTCCAACCGACCCGGGGCAACGATGATGATCACCGGCTCTACCGTCTCCAGCAACAGGGCCCTGACCGGAGGCTCCGGCGGCATCGCCAACTCGGGCAACATCACGGTGATCAACACCACCGTCTCCGATAACGAGGTCGGCGACGAAGGCGGCGGCATGATCAACTATGCCGGTGGCACTGCCGAGCTGAACGACGCGACGTTGTCGTTCAATCGCTCACCGGGTCATGGCGGCGGCCTCGTGAACCGAGCGGACGCAACGATGACGCTCGCAGGAAGCACCGTGGCTGGAAACCAGGCTGCGAACAACGGCGGCGGCATCGACAATCACGGGTGGCTCGCGTTGAGAGATAGCAGCGTCTCCGAAAACAGCTCGGGAAGCGGCGGCGGCATTTACGTCGGCCATTCGGGCGTATTGACCGTCGCGAATAGCACGTTGTCCGGAAATACGACCGAATCAGCTGGCGGCGGCATCGACATTGACGGATCGGTGACGGTTGCGAACAGCACGATCTCAGGAAACATCGCAGAGATCGGCGGCGGTGGGCTCCTCAACGACGGTTTCTTGGAGGTGAGCGACACCGCCGTGTCGAACAATGCAGCCATGCGATTCGCGGGAGGCGTTTGGAATAGCGGCGAAGCCACGTTGAGCAACGTCACGGTGTCATCGAACAGCGCTCCCGAGGATGGCGGCGGCATCCGGAACACCGAGACCGGAGCTCTGACCGTAACGAGAAGCACCGTGAACGGAAACACCGCGGGAACCTGGGGAGGCGGCATCAGGAACTTGGGCGCCATGAACATCATGGACACGACTGTGTCCAACAACATCGCCCAAGGCGGAGCTGGACTCTCCAACCGGCCAGGGGCATGGATGGCCCTGACCAATTCGACGGTGTCAGACAATGGCATCTCCAACTGGTCGACCTTGGCCCTCGCGAGCGTGACCATCTCCGGAGAGGGCATCTTCAACGACGGTGGATGGATCACGGCAAGGAACACGATCGTCGATAGTCCATGCAACGCGACGCCGCTGGTCAACTCGCTCGGCGGCAACATCGAGAGCCCGGGTAGTACCTGCTTCGTACCACATCCTGCGGATCAGGTTTCCCTTACCCCGGAACAACTCAACCTCGAACCACTCCAAGACAACGGCGGGCCTACTTGGACGCACGCCCTACTGCCTGGCAGCTTCGCGATCGACTCCGCTCTCGAGTGTCTCAATTGGGCAGGGTACCCATTGTTCTTGGACCAGCGGGGCGCACCTCGCCCGTACGGCCTGGCGTGTGATTCCGGCGCGTTTGAGCTCGGGGCTGTCCCGCTACCAGGGGACTTCTGCATCAACGATACGGACCGCGCAGTGTACGAATCGCTAGCGTACGTAGACGGAGGCGGCAACCCCTCAAGCTGCACAGAAGCTGCGAGCTCGATTGCCGCGGACTGCGTCTTCGGGTCAGCGCAGTCGTCGCCCCCACTGGTCGGCTGCCCCGATGAGGTCGCGGCCGTCATCACGTGTTTCCCGAACTGTAGCCCGGACACGATTGCAGCATTCGATCAATGCGTCGCAGACTGCACCGAAGAAGCCACTGGGCTGTCTGCCGAGTGTGGAGACTGCTACGGCGAGTTGGCCGGATGTGGCGCAGAGACCTGCGTCCCGGAATGCGCCGGGGGTGGGACCCAACCGCCTTGCATCGATTGCCTGTTCTTCGCGGGCTGCACGGGGCGCTTCGATGCCTGCACCGGCCTTCCGGGGAGCACCGACTGCAGCGCTGGAGGCACCGGAGGTGCTGGAGGCACGGGCGGCACCGGTGGCACAGGCGGTACCCCGAAGGAGTACACACAAGACTTCGAGTCGCTCGACCAGCAGAGCCCGACCGCGCTGAGCGATGACGGATGGTTGGTCTCCGGTACCGTGTTTGACAGCGGCGGTACCTTCAAGTTTGACTACGGGCCGTTCGGCGCGCCCAACCTCGTCGGTGCCTTCTGCGACATCGACGTAGGTCAGGGCGGGTTGCCTCAAGGCGACCAACAGCTCGTGGTCTACAGCGATTACAGTTGCTGTCAGCCGAGTAGCGGACACTTTCCGTTGGGCTCAGGTACTGACCAGGTCGAGTCGAGTGTCTTCCAAGAACCATACCCGGACAACCCGGGTGAACAGATCCCAGCGGCCGCCATCGGTAAGACGCTTGTGTTCAGCTTCGATGCCAAACGCGGCAACATCAACTCTCCGACCGATCCAAGCGGAAAGTGCGACCCGCTCAGTCCGGATTACACAACCAACCCACCGTGTGACAGCACGGCACTGGCGTACATCCAGACGCTGGATCCCAGCGCCGGATTCACCCGGAGCAACTTCGTAGAGATCGACATGACGAACCTCCCGTTCGACTGGGCTCGTTACCAGATCTCGTTGGAGCTGACCGACCCGGCTCTTGAAGGCCAAGTTCTGCAGTTTGGCTTCCGGACCGTTGCGAACGCCTTCGAGCCGTCCGGTGTGTTCTACGACAACATCCTGGTGGTGCTCGAGGCTCTATGAGCCCGTCCTGTCCGTGCAACGTCGGCGCGGTTGAGGTGCAGCAGCCGTAGGCGCTGGCCCGACGCCCGCACTGCCTCCAGCGCCCGTAGGAAACAAATACGTATAGCCCGGCGCCGCCCGCCGACCCCACGTTGCTGACGACCATCTAGTGACCGGGATCAAAGCGCAGGTTGTCATGCGGTACTTGGTTGGCCTTGTGTGGGTGCTGGGGCTAGCCGCGATCGGCTGCGGCAAGAGCGACGGGAAATGCCGCGGCTCCCTCGGCGCGTACTGCGCGAGGAAGCCCTGCCCCACGTACGAGGAAGCCGTGTCGGATGCAAATGTGAACGAGATTGGGCATGCGGGGAACGGCGATTCGTAGAGATGGGCTCCCTGTCCCGCACAACGATGTTTTTCGACGACTCGTGGCGGTGACAGTCTCCGAAGATATTGAAACGTTCTGCGACCGAACTTCCCACTGGATCTTCTACGGCCCGGTGCCACACTGCCCCGACATTCGCGTCTGCGCGTTCGGAAATTGGGTATGCATGAGTGGGTGCTACGCGACGTGCGGCGTCCAGCCGTAACCACGCAATCCCTGAGCTGCGCGTGCCCTTTGAAAAGGCACGGGAAAAGGCACGAACGACGAACGCAGAGGCAGCTGCAATCGCTAAGCTACCGAAATCATTTAGTGGGCCATCCTGGACTCGAACCAGGAGCCAATGGATTAAGAATCCACTGCTCTACCACTTGAGCTAATGGCCCATGACGCGCAGCCCGTAGGCGGCTAGCGCGCTTATGTCTCGCCTTGCAGCGGGTTGCAACGCTGGTCGGCGAGTCGGCCCCGTAACGTGGCTTCGCCACCACGGGACTCATTCGAAATCCTCGATTTCGAATGGCACACCCGGAAGGATTCGAACCTTCGACCTACGGATTCGAAGTCCGGCGCTCTATCCAGCTGAGCTACGGGTGCAAGCTTTCTGATGCCAGAGGCATCAGAGGCGCAGCCCCGTGGTGGCGAAGCCACTGTACGGGGCGAAAGGTCAACGAAAGTTTCAAAGAGTGGGGTGAGTGACGGGAATTGAACCCGCGACACCCGGAGCCACAATCCAGTGCTCTACCACTGAGCTACACCCACCAAAGGGGGCGGAGTCTAGCGTCACTTTCGCGGCAGGCAAGGCTACACGCAGCGGCCTTTTTCGTAGTACCTGCGGGCCCATTCGGCCATGGCGATCCCGGCGGCCACGCTGATCGGGTAGCTGTGATTGATACCGAACATCGGGATGGCCAGCACCTGGTGCGCTGCCTCCAAAATCCCGGGCGAGCAGCCCTCGTCCTCGTTGCCGAAGATCAATACGGCATCGTCCGGCATCTCCGCTTCCCACATGCCCTGTTGGGCGTGGTCCTTCTCGAAGGCCACCAGCGGCCAACCCTCTTTGTCGGCCGCATCGAGGAACGCCCGCTCGGTCGGCAGCTCGACGATGTTCTCGTAGCGCTGCATCCCCATCGCTGCACGCTCGTACCAGGGCTCGGTGCCAATGAGGATGATCTCCTTGGCGAGAAAAGAGTGCGCCGTCCGGATGATCGAGCCGATGTTGAACGGGTTCTTGGCGCGGTCGATCGCGATCCGGAACGGGTGGCGGATGCGGTTGAGCTCGCTCCGGATCTCCGGGCGCGGCATCTCGAACGAAGGGACGTGCGCCATTTACTTCCACTTGATCGAGCAACCCATCGAGGGGGTGTGCTCGAAGTCGACCGTTTCGCCTCGAAGCGCCGCATCCAAGAGCTCGCGAAGCTCTCGGCGCGTCACCTTCGCGGGCTCTTTCCAGTTGTCGTCGATGCGGCCGTTGTAGAGGAGCTTCCGATCCCGATCGAAGACGAAGACGTCCGGAGTGCACGCCGCATCGTAAGCGCGCGCGACCTCTTGGCTCTCGTCGCGCAAGTACGGGAAGTTGAAGCCCTTCTCAGCCGCTCGCTCTTTCATCTTCTCGAAGGAATCGTCGGGGTATTCTTCGGCATCGTTCGGGTTGATTGCGACGAGCCGAACACCCTTGTCTCGATAGTCGTTCTGAATCGCGAGCAGCCTATCTTCGCTCGCGATCGCGTACGGGCAGTGGTTGCAGGTGAAGACGACGACCAGCAGCTCGGCATCGGCAAACGAGTCGAGCGAATAGACTTCGCCATCGACGCCCGGCAGCGAGAACGGCGGCGCGGTGGTTCCGAGGGGCATCCCGTTGGAGTGCATCACAGGCATGGGCTTCCTTTAAGGCAATCGTGCTAGATTCGCCATACGAGATGGGGGAAGAGCCGGGGAAAAATGATCCGCTGATCGGGGCGACGCTCGGGGGGCTCTACAAGATCGAGCGCTTGATCGGGGTCGGCGGCATGGGCCGGGTCTACGAGGCAACCCATACGCTCCTCGGCAAGGCTTTCGCGCTCAAAGTCCTGCCCGAAGCACGCGCTGACAAGCCCGACGCGACCGAGCGCTTTCTACGCGAGGCTCGGGCGGCTTCGAAGATCGAAAACGAGCACATCGTCAAGGTCGTGAACGTCGACCGGGACGGCGAGCATCGCCTGTTCATCGTCATGGAGCTCCTCCAGGGCGAAAACCTCGCTGAGCGTCTCGACCGGGGCCCCCTCCCCCTCGAGCAAGCAATAAGCGTGGCCACCCAAACTGGCGATGCACTTCAAGCCGCGCACGACGCCGGCATCGTCCACCGAGACCTCAAGCCCGAGAACATCTTCCTGGTCGACAAGAACGGCAGTGACTTCGTCAAGGTCCTCGATTTTGGCATCTCGAAGATCAAGACTCCCGAGCACGGCGACCCGAAGCTCACAGCCACCGACCAGATCGTAGGCACGCCGCTCTACATCTCGCCTGAGCTCGCGCGCGGCATCGCGACGGTCGACCACCGCACCGACATCTACGCACTTGGCGTGATTGTGTACGAGATGCTCACGGGGACGCCTCCGTTCAGCGGACAGAACCACTTCCAGCTTCTCTACAAGCACGGCAACGAGGCGCCCGATCCGCCGTCGCAGAGGAGCAAGAAGGCCAAGATCCCCGCACACGTCGAGTCCGCGGTGCTTCGCGCGCTCGAAAAAGATCCGAACGATCGCTACGAGAACATGGACGCGTTCTGCGCGGCGCTGCGCGGGCCAACCGTGCCGCCGCGCGCGCGCACGTTCGGCATCCCGCTGCTTGCTGCGGCGATCATCGCCATGCTCGCGTTCGTGCTGTGGCCCAAACCAGGCGGCGAAAACACGAACGCGCCCACTCTTTTGGACGCGGGCGTCGAGCCGGTGGAGCAGCCTGCGCCCGACGCGAGCGCTGCGACAAAAAAGTCCGATGCCTCGGTAGATTTTGCGGAGCCCGAGGCCGAGGTCACGCTCGAAGAGATCCAACTGGGCTCACGCCCAACGGGCGCTTTTGTGACCATAAATGGGTCGAAAAAGGGCAGGACTCCGCTGACCGTCGAGCTCGAGCGCGGCGAGCAAGTGACGGTACGGTTTTCGCTTCCGGGATATCAATCCGAGCGGCGCCGCCTCCGGGCAGGCGAGGACGACGAGCTCCGCGTTCGCCTGAAAAAGAAAAGACCCCCCGAAGAGTCGCCGATTAAGACAAAGTTCTAACCAGTGCCCGCTTTTTCCTCGCTTCTGCTCATCGCCTTGCTGGGCCTCGCCGCCCCGAGCCTCGCGGGCGCGCAGGCCACGACGGAAAACGCAGAGGCGCGGGTCTACTTCGAGGAAGGCAATCGGCTCTACGAAGAGGCCAGCGACACCGAAGGCCCGCGCCGCACCACCCTGCTCCAGCGCTCGCTCGAAGCGTACGTCGACAGCTTGCAGATCGTTCGTAGCCGAAACGCTTTGTTCAATGCCGCGATCGTGCTCGGCGAGCTCGAGCGCTACCACGAGTCTTTCAACTACTTCAGCGAGTACCTCGCGATCGAAGGCTTGACCGAAGCCGACCGCGCCGAGGCGAACCGGCGGCGTGACGAGCTGCGCGCCAAGGTCGCCGTGCTCGAGGTCGTCAGCGACCCGACAGGCGCATTGGTTTTCGTGGATCGCAAAGACCTCGCCCCACGCGGACAGACTCCGATCGAGCTCGCAATCCTCGAGGGGGAACACTCCTTGTTCTTCGAACGGGAGGGCTTCGCCCCGGCCGAGCTTAGAAGCGCGGCCGTCCGAGGCGAGACCACGAGGGTGGAGGTCGTGCTCGAACCGGTCCCGGTGGTTCCCACGGTCGAGCCGGAGCCCGCGCCCATGCCCGAAGCGCGCCCCCGCCTGAGGAACGCCGCGATTGGAACCGCCGCCGCTACGCTCGCCACGGCCGCGACAGCGCTTGGTGTGTCGCTCAGAGCCCGGACGCTTCGAGACGACGCAAACCAAGCCTCGGCCCAATACCGGATGACGGGTGACGCCGCCGACCTTCAGCGCGCCGAGGACCTCGCGGATCGAACCGACCGCTTCAACATCGCCGCGGACGTGCTGTGGGGCACGACGATCGCGCTCGGCGTGAGCGCCCTCGTGCTCTACGGCGTGCATCGGAAGCGACAGAAGAGGGGGGCCCCGGAGGTCGGCGTCTCGGTGTCGCGCGACGGGGGCTACGCGTCGCTGAAGATGGCGTTTGGAGCGAGGCCGTGAAGCGCGCGCTCCTCGCGTGGGTGGCGCTCTCGGTCCCAGGCCTCTTGGGAGGGTGCTCGCTCCTCAACGCGCCGGACCGGAACTTCACGCCACCCGATGGCGGGGTCGACGGCGGCGGTATCGAGCTTTTCTGCTCCGACGGCCTCGACGACGACGATGACGCCGCCACCGACTGCGCGGACGCCGACTGCGACGAAGAGCCCGCGTGCTGCGAGAGGCGCCGCACGACGCTCAGCTACGACTGGACGGACGTGAGCTTGAGCAACGCCTGGAGCTTCGCGCCGAGCGCGTGGAACCCGCTTCGTCCCTCCCTCGATGGCACGACCTTCGTCGGCGGCTTCCTTCCCGCGGACACGCCGCGCGCCCTGATCAGCCGCGATTGCGTCTCGCTCGGCCTTGGCGGCTGGGTCACGACCACCTTGCACAGCACCAACTCGGGCGGCTGCACAAGCGACGAGGTGTGCGCGGACTACGCTGGCATCGTCCTCAGCGCCGTCACGAGCTCGACCGAAGGCAGTCGACTCCAAGACGAGCTCGCAGTGACGCTCCACGCGGGAGGCCTGGTGCGGGTCACACAGGCGGGCGCCGAGATCGCTCGGGCGGAGCGAGCGGTAGAGCAGGACCTGGATATCGAGATCGAAGTCCGACCGATGCTCGACGAGAGCAACCAGGCCGTGGTGGTGGCCTCGGTGTTGGTCGACGCGGAGACCATCCTCGAGAGATTCACAGTCGCCCGCACCGAGAACCTGATCTCCAGCGGGGACTGCGCGGAGATCCCGGGCCTGCACGTGGCGGCAGAGGGCCAAGGCGACCTCGTGTATGTAGGCCCCATCGAAACCGCGAAGCAGGACTGTGCCAATCCGAGCCAGTTCGATGAACAAAGTGCAACCCTGCTAGCCGCAAACCTCGAATTTAACCCCTCCTGGAGTGAGGCCTATGTAGGGGCGCCAGCGTTGGCCAGCTCACGCAACGCGCTTTCCGACATCCAGTGGGACTTGATCGTCGAGGGCAGCAACTGGAGCCCGGAGCTCGAGCCGACCACCCACGTCGGGTACGCGCTCGGCCACGCACGGGTCGCCACCGACGAAGGCGGCAACTGGCGATTGACCGGTTGGGAGAGCAGCGAGGCGCCCAAGGTCGGCGCTGATCCCCCCGCCTGCTCGGGGGGCACGTGTGCCGACAACCGAAGCGTGCGCGAGCCTCATTTGCTGGCCGAGCTCAACGATGAAGGGGAGCTCCGAGACCTGACCTTGGCCTTTGCGCGTGAGCTTGTAACGAGCCCAACGGAGCGTGATGTCTTTGGGATCCAGATCGTTCGTCCCATCGGCAGCCCCGGCTCGCCGCTGACGCTCCCAAGTGCGCCGACGCTTGCTCCGGAGGACGTCCCCGAGTGCGTCAGCCTTCGTGATCCGGCGCTAATTCCGGTGGATCCGGAGGCGACCGGCGGTTACTGGGTGCTCTTCACGTGCATCGAAAGCGCGATGCCACCGCGGCAGATCCACGCGGTGCGGGTCTCGCGGGCGCTCGAGATCGTGCAAGAGGGCGGCGGTCCCATGCGGCGTGTGGTGCTCGATGCAGACGAGCTCGGGCCGTTTGCCGCCGCCGGGATTCGCGCGCCGGAGCCGGTGATCTCGTTTGCCGAAGATGGGTTGCGGCTGCGGGTTTGGTTCCTGGCGCAACGCACGCCGGGGGATTGGGCGGTGGCCTTGGCCGAGGCGCGAACGCACGACATCGAGCTTCTCTCCCTGGACATTCCGGAGCCCTTACCCTTCCCGGTGAATCCGATTTTGAGCAGCGGGTCGACGCTCGTGCTGAGCGGCTGCGTGGCCGAGCAGTGCAACATCACTGGAATCGCCGTCACCCCCCGCGCTGACGATCCAAGCCGGCTTCGCTTCCTCTTGGCACGGCGCTTGAAGGAGTCGACTGGGGACGAAACCTTTCAATTAATACCTTTGGAGCAAACTTGGAGGACACCGTGAGCCGAGATCGACGACACCAGCACCGTGGGCGACTTCGGATCGCCGCTGCGTTGGCCGTCCTGTCGGTGGCCTGCGGGACCTCCGATTCCTCATCTGGCCC
The DNA here is from genome assembly GCA_024640845.1 of Myxococcales bacterium. Lineage (GTDB taxonomy): Bacteria > Myxococcota_A > Polyangia > Polyangiales > Houyiibacteriaceae > SG8-38. The sequence continues at coordinate 17,673 of JAHEEE010000016.1, forward strand.
AACCTCCGGAGCGGGCGGCACCGACTTTGATCAAGGGGACGCGGGATTCGAGGACGCCGGAGGCACCAACGGCGCGGCTGGCGCCGGGGGCGACCGTGGCGCTCCGCCGTCGTCGGCCGCGAGCCCTGAGGCGTTCGTCAACAACCCGATCGACCAGCTCTTCGCCGATCCCCAGCGAAGCCCATGGGACCTGCTCTCCGTCGACTCGGCGGACGCGCAGGGATATGTCGATGCGGCCCTCGGCTGCTACGCGAACCCGGCAGCGTGCGACACGACCGGATGTCGAGCGTTCGCCTCGTGCTGTGTCGCGAGCGGAAGCTGCTGCGCGCCCGTGGTCAACACGTCGTTGCCCGACTCTCTCGACTTAAGAGAGTGCGCCGGGCTCACCATCGGTAGCTGCCTCGCGGGCGAAGGGCTCAGCGTGAGCGTCTTTGGCGAGCAAGAGCCGGTACTGACGGGTCGCGGCCTGGTCCCCAACGGCTCGGCCACCGCAGAGGGCGGCGCGCTCCTCGGAGGAGTCGTCGACCTCGCCTCGCACCGGGTCCTCGTCGAGGTTCAGTTCTCGCCGGCCGTCGGGTGCGGCGGCAGTTGTCTGCAGAGCGCCGGCGTTGCGTTTACTCCGCAACAGTTGGGCGGCTTTGGCGGCGCGCAGATCGGGCTTCTGTTGAGCGGTTCGCGGGAGGTCGTGAACCTGATGATTTCCGCTCAGGTCGCCGACAGCTTCGACGCGGGCAACGACGATACGGTCTGGCGGCTCACGCTTTCGCCGAGCGGCGTGGCACGAGTCGAGCGCGATGGCGCCACGCTGGGTTCGTATCGGTTCGATTCGCAGTCGCTTCGGCAAGCGCGCCTTGCAATCTTCGGAAGGAACCTCGTGGCTGACGAGGACAGCGCGGCGGTCGCGTCCATCACGACGCAGACCGCGGTGTGCGACAACCCCCGCGGCTGGAGCGAGCGATTGCCCGTCACGGTCTCGGTGCAGGGCGACATCGACCCGCAGCTCGCGATGGGCCTGGAGCCATCGATCGCGGCAGGGCCCGAGATCACAGCGGTTGCCTTCGAGCGCGATGGAGAGATCTTCGTCGGGCAGGAAGACTCCTTCGGCCTGGTGAATCTCGAGACGCCTGGTCCCTCCGCCTCGATTTCCCCGAGCGAGGGGTTCGAGGCGGGCGGCGTGGGTGACCCCGAGCTGTTCTGGCTGCTCGACTCTCTCCACGTCGTCTACACGGCCTACGACACCAACGGCGTCGGTAGCATCGGTTGGGCGGTGCTCACCCGCGACGCGGCAGAGAAGGAACAGTCGCCGATTTTGGCGCCTCAGGACGACGTCATCTCCTACGAATCACCCACGCTCCTAGTCCGCGATGATCTCCTCGTCATGATCGTACGCGCGACCCTGTCGTCCGGCGCGACGGAGCTTCGCGCCTTCTACTCGGTCGACCCAGGGGCTGGCTGGGCGCGAATCGTCGACGGCACGCTCGAGGAGCTGACCCGGGTGAACGACCCGGCTTCGGAGATCACGAGCCCGAGCTTGATCGTGCACAACAGCGCGTACCAGCTCTACTACGCGCGTCGTACCGGTACCCGATGGGCGGTCGAGCTCGCCACCTCCGACGAATTGTTGCTTTGGCGACCCCTCGGTGAAGCGATCGGGGCGAGCGGCGAGGGTTTCGACAGCCTCGGCGCGCGTGGTCCCGACGCCCAGTCGCTCGATGAACGCATCGAGATGATCTACATGGGCCAAGACGGAGTTTCGTTCGAGCTGGGCATCGCGTCGCGATCGGCCCCGTCGGACACGGCGCTTCAGTGATCCGATGTGGTCACTCGGAACGCGGTCAAAATCTCGTTACGGCGCATGAACCACGGCGTGAACGGCGGGTTGTAGCGGGCCCAGGTCGGCTCGCCCGTAGGCTCGAAGCCCTCGGCGCGCAGGGCTTCGTAGAGCGCTTCGAGGTGCTTCTTGTAGTTTCGCTTCGACCACGTGCCCGAGTAGCGAATGGCGGCAAGCGTGCGCGCCGGCATCTCGCGAATCGTGATGCGCTCATCGTTCGGGGCGGGGAGCTCTTCACGCGTGAGATTCGACGGCATCATGAAGCGGACGGTGTAGCGGTCACCGGTCTTTTCCTGCGTGACGGGCGTGGTCATCGCGATCTTCGTTCCTTCGGTCTTCTCCTGAGCCACCGGCGCAGTCATCGCGATCTTCTGCGAACCACGGTTGTCGCCGAAGATGTACTTCGCCAAGATCCGAAATCCCTGATCGCCGGCGTCTTCGAGGCTGCCGTCGACGGAGGTCTCGGCAACCAGGTAGGGTTCATACTCGCGTATCTCGATGGCCCCTAGCTTCGATATCACGCGGTAGTCTGGGCTCTCGTAGGCCACGTCCTCATCTCCCCATACGATGGCGCCGATCGCGATCGCGGCGCCCGCAATCGCAAGTAGCACAACTGTCCAAGTCAAGAGCCGCTTCGTCGCGCGCATGTTTAGGCATTATCCGTGAGAGCGATGGTGGGCCGTACGGCCTCGAGGATCTCGAGACGAATTCCGTCCGCTTCGGCGTGCGCCACGAAGTCGTCGATGACTTCTTGAACGTCGTGATCCAAAATCCGCGTGGCCGACATGTCGATGGTCAGCGCGCAGCCCGGCGGGACTTCGCGAAGAATTCGTTTGAGGGCCGCCTTGTTGAGGAAGGTCATGTGCTCGGTCAACCGAATCGTGAAGCTGCCCTCCGAGGTCTGCTCTCGGTAGAAGTCCATCTGGTAGTTGAATATGAGAATCTCGAAGAACGCGACGAGCATTCCGAGCATGATCCCCTTCAAGAGGTCGGTAAACACCAGCCCAACGATCGTGACGATGAACGGGAGGAACTGCCAGAGGCCCTCGGTCCACATCTGCTTGAAGAGCGAGACCCTCGCGAGCCGGTAGCCGATGACGAGAAGAATCGCAGCCAAGCAGGCAAGCGGAATCCGGTTGAGGAGTCCGGGAATCGTGGCGACGCAGACCAGCAAGAGCACCCCGTGAATGAAGGAGGCGCGGCGGGTCTTACCGCCCGACTCGATGTTGGCCGTGCTTCGAACGATGACTTGGGTCACGGGAATCCCGCCGAGCAATCCGGAGACGATGTTACCGAGGCCTTGGGCCTTGAGCTCGAGGTTGGTGGGCGTGACTCGTTTCTCGGGGTCGAGGTTGTCTGTGGCCTCGACGGAGAGGAGGGTCTCGATGCTTGCGATGAGCGCCAGCGTAATGCCGATCAGGTAGACCTCCGGGTTGGTGATCTGCGAGAAATCGGGCTTTGTGAAGTTCGAGAAGAACTCCCCGAGGCTCGCCGAGGTCGGGACGGTCACGAGGTGGGCTTCAGCGATGGCGAGCTTGGGCACAAACGCGCTGAACACCTGGTTGAGCACGATCCCCAAGAGCACGACGAGAAGGGGCGCAGGGAGAGCTCGGCCAACACGGCTGTTCTTCAGCAGCGGCTGCTGCCACGCCAAGAGAATGGTCAGAGAAAGCGCAGTGACGATGATGGCGCCGGGGCTGAGCGAATCGAGTGCGTAGCCGATCTCGGTGAACGTGTTGCGGCCGTCGCGCTGGAAGAACTCGAGCTCGCCCTCCCATGATTGGTCGTAGCCAAGAGCGTGCGGGATCTGTTTGAGGATGAGAATGATCCCGATGCCGGCCAGCATCCCCTTGATGACGCTCGATGGGAAATAGTGTGCGATGACGCCGGCCTTGAGAAAGGCGGCGATGAGTTGGACGACGCCGCAGACGATCACCGAAAGGAGGTAGACTTCGAATCCGAGTGTCTCGATCCCCGCAGCAACCATCACGGCAAGGCCCGCGGCTGGTCCGCTCACACCGTGACGCGACTTGCTGACGAGCGTGACCACGATGCCGCCGGAGATACCAGCGATCAGGCCGCTGAAGAGCGGAGCTCCCGAGGCGAGCGCAATCCCGAGGCAAAGGGGCAGCGCCACCAGGAACACGACGATCCCGGCACGCAAGTCGTCCGCGAAGTGTTCCCGACTAAACATGGCCCCTATGGTGCATGGGGCATCGTACCTCAATCACAAGTGACGCGTGTAGTCGTCTCCCACCGGGTGCGCTCGATCTCGGCCAGGGCGACGGCCTCGATGTAGCGAACCTCAGCCAATGCGGCCTGCTGCTCGCGAAGATTGACGAAGATGAGATTGCTCGATCCGACCTCGAAGCGACGTCGTTCGCCCGCGGCAAGCTCGGCGGCGGTCTCGACGACGTCCTCGGTGAGCACAGCACGCTCCTGGGCCGCTTCCACGGCAGATGCAGCGTCGAGCGTTCGCGCGCGAAGCTGGTCCTCGACGAACCGGACCTTCTCGAGATTTTCGGCAACGACTGCTCGGGCGGCGGTGGCGCGCCCTCGGTCCGTGCGCATCAGGAGCGGGATCGACAGCTGCACACCCGCCTCGAAGACGTTTCCGGGAAGCGTGAAGTCGAGATCCGTCCCGGTTAGCTGACCGAGGTCGCGAGAGTACGCGAAGCGCGCGTCGATCTCGGGTGCTAGGCGGTTGCGCGCGAGCAACTGGTCGACCTCCGACACATCGAGCAGCGCGCGCGCCTGCCGAACCTCGGGATGGCACATCACGACCTTTTCGATGACCCGCTCTACGGCGAGGTCGTCGACGGGCTGAATCGCGACCTCGTGGGGAATGCGATCCGCGCCGACGACGACCGGCTCACCTTTGTCATCGCGGAAGTAGAGCGAGAGCTCGAACGAGGCCTTCTCGAACGCTCGCTCTGCCGCTACGACATAGGCGCGGCGCTCGAGCAGGATTCGTTCATTGTCCGTGACATCGAACTGCGCGATCGAGCCGGCCTCGAAACGACGTCGAAGCTGCGCGTCGCGTTGCTCGGCGAGATCGAGGAGCTCCATCGCGACGTACCGATTTCGGCCGGTACTCACCCAACTCCAGTAGGCCTGTGCCGCCCCGAGCTCGAGGTCGAGCTCCGTGACGGAGAGATCCTGCTCGGCCGCCTCCTCGAGGTTCATGGCCCGCGCGCGCTCGGCACGCTCTGGGTCGATCAACCCGCCGCGCCAAACCGGAACCTCGATGCCAGCGCGCACTTCGCCGCCGGAAAGCGTCTGGTCGTCGCGGTAGGTCGGCCATCGCTGATTGATGCCGCGTCCCACGCGATAGCCGACGAAGATCTCCGAGCCCCAAAGGGTGGTCGGCTGCCGAAGCTCCGCATCGGCGCTTCGGTTGTCGTAGTAGGCGCCGGTGAGTAGCTTGGCGTTGCCTTCGAGCCTCGGATCGAACGCCCCGCGCGCAGCGGTCGCGTTGCCTTCAGCTTTCCGAACGCGCTGGACCGCCTGGCGAATTCGTGGGTCGTGTGAGGTCACGGATTGAAGCACTTCCTCAAAGGCGAGGGGAGGCCCTCGATCCTCGTTCGCCGCCGCGATGGCCGGCGCGAACAGGCTTAGAACGACGAGGCCGAGACGGACAGCGGCGCTCATTTGCTCTCCTCGCCAGTGACCGCCATGGGCGGCGGTTCGGTGGTCGGCGGGAAGCCGTTGAACTGCCGCCAGACCTCGAATCCGAGCGACACTTGGTTGAGCAATACCCAGCCCTTCGTGAGCACGCCCTGACGAAGGTAGCTTGCCGCGGGCCAAGGCCCGTCCTCGTTGTCGGGCACGACCACGATTCGAAAATCCCCACGACCGTCGTCGGCCGGATCGACGAACGCGACCTTTCCGCCAAAGGTGCCAACCGCGACGGAAGGCCACCCTGAGAACTGCACCGCGGGCCAGCCCTCGAACTGAAGACGGACCGGGCTCCCCGGCTTCACCAACGCGGCGTCGTTGCCGTCCACGTAGAGCGCAACGGCGCGGTCTTCCGTCTGCGGAACGAGGATGGCGAGCACCTCGCCGCGGTTCACCTGCTCCCCGCCCAAACGACCAATGACACGGAGAATGGTTCCGTCGGTCGGGGCAGTGATTGTCTGCGCTTGCTGCCGCGAAATCCCAACATCCAATCGAGCCAACGACGCGTTGGTCGTCGCAACATCGGTTTCTGCGCTTTGCAAGGAGGCTTGTGCGTTCTCGATCTCAGCCCCGGTGGAGGCGACGACCCGCGCCCGGTAGGCGCGATTTTGGGAGAGCTTGTTGCGCGCCGCTTGAAGCTTCGCGCGCGCGGATGCGACCATCGCTTTGCTCTGGCGGGCCGCGAGCTTCGCGAGCTCCAGCTCCCGTTCGGACGCGAGACCTTCGTCGTACAGATCGACCTGACGCGCTAGGTTGAGATCGTTGGTCTCGAGTGCGGCGAGGGCCGCGCCAAGCTCCTGGTCAGCGGCTTCAACGCCTTGCTGTGCGATTTGAACGTCGGACTCTGCAGCCGAGATCTCCGCGCGCTGCGAGCGGCGAATCGACTCGATGCGATTGCGAAGGGTCTCAACCCTTTGCGCCTGTGCATCGCGCCGCGCTTGGATTGCGGCTCGCTCGTCGCCGAGCCGGTCGAGGAGCGACTCGTCGTTGTCGACGAGCTCCACGATGGGATCGCCTTTGCGAACCGTGCTTCCCTCCTCGACGAACCAGCGCTCGACCCGACCGGAGATGGTGGCTTCGATCGGCTGCTGCCGCTGACCGGGTGCATAGGCGAAGACGTAGCCCTTGCCTTGGATGTTCTGAGTCCAGGGTGCGAGCAACGCAGCCAGGGTGAACAACACCAAGACGGCAACGAGGATCTTGGCCATGCGTGCCGCACGCTGAGGAGCGGGCACCTCCAGCCCATCGGGCAGGGTTGCCCGCTCGAAGCCAGGCCAGGGGTCGCGCTCGAAAGATGCTCGGTTCATGCCGCCTCTGTTCGCCCAGGGCTGCCCGTGGCGATGTGAATGTGTCGGTCCATTCGGTCTTGGATGCTGGGGTCGTCGGAGACGACGAGCAGCGCGCAGATTCGTGTCTTCGTGAGCTTGTCGAGCAGCGCGAGGCTCGTCGGCTGGGCAAGGCGGTCGAGGGTGCGGTCGAGCACCAGCACTGAAGGTTCGATCGCGACGGCCCTTGCGATGGTGAGCGCCAGGGCTTGTGCATGCGAGAGGGGCGCGCCGTCACCGAGGAGTGGTGTCTGCAGGCCTTGGGGCAACGCCTTCACCGCGTCGTAGAGGCCCACGTGCTCGAGCGTCTTCCACGCATCTTCAGAGGACAGCCCCGGATTGGCGGCACGTAGGTTGTCGAAGACGCAACCGGGGAAAAGCTCCGTCCCGCGTACCAAGGCGATGCGGCTCCGAAGCGACGGAAGGGCGAGGTCGCGAACGTCGTGACCGTCGACTTCGACGACGCCGGCACGAAGAGCGTCGAGCCCGAACATCGAGTCGACGAGCTCGTCGGTGGTCGTGCTGGAATCGGCGCTGATCGACAGACGCTCGCCAGGTCGAAGCTCGAATGAAACGCTCACGGGCTGCTCCTCCGAATCCCCACTCAGCTCGGCGTCAACCACGCGAACACCGATGGTCGAGTCGCGATCTCGAGGGGGGTTTTCCCCTTGGGATCGCTCGAGGGGAAGGTCCAAAATCTCGCCGAGCTTGTCGACGCCGGCAACGAGGTCGTAGAAGATCTCGACCTTCCCGCCAAGCTTCGCAATGGAGGCGACGACCGCGGTCACGATGAGCTCAGCCGCAACGAGTTGCCCGATCGAGAGCTCCCGTTCGATGACGAGCCAGCCGCCAACAGCCAGCAAAGTAACGCTGGCGAGGACCTCGATCGCCAGGGCTCCAACGACTTGCCGATAGACGACCCGGAAGTGCCGATGGCGCTGATCGAGGTAAGACTTGGCCAAGTTCTCGACTTCGAGTTGCGCGAGCTGCCGGCCGCCCGCGACCTTGAACGACAGCGGATGGCGCGCCATTTCCTCGAGCCATCCGGCAACGGCGTACTTGGCCTTCGACTCGGCGATGCTCGTGCCCGTGCCCCCGCGCCCGAGCGGAATCAAGACGATGGCTGCCGATAGGATCAGCACGATGTCGAACGCGAGTAGCGCCGGGTGGTAGAACGCAAGCACGACCAAGCCGACCAGTGCGATGAGCACTGCGTCGACGCCGCCAAGCAGAAGCGAGGTGACGGTCTTCTGAATGGTGAACACGTCGAAGAAGCGGTTGAGAAGCTCGGGGCCACTCCGGTTGCGGAGCGCGTCGGCGCTCACGCGCGGGAGACGCGAGCCGATTTCGGATACGATACGGACGAAGAGGCGACGCTGCAGCATCTCCGCGATCCAAATCTGGAGCGCGCGAAGAACCGCTGCTCCCGTGAGCGCAACGGCGAGGAGAACGGTCAGCACGAACAGCGGCTGTATCAGCGCGCCAAAGGCGACGGTGTTGACGAGGGACTGGACCGCAATGGGAACCGCAAGCGACAGCAGGCCAAGCGCAACGCCATAGATGATGACGACCGCGAGGTCCTGCTGGTCGAGCGCTAGGAGCTGGCGAACCCGTCGCAGCGGTGAGGTTTTCCCATCCATGACTTTCAAAGCATGATTATAAATACAGGCTTGTCAATACGTGTTTTATGTTTTATGTATCTAATGTCGTATGTTAGAGCCTCCCGAAACACAGTCAGCATGGTCTTTCCTCAGCAATCATGGACATGTGCTGATGTGTATCGCTCGTGATTCCAATGTGCGGGTCCGCGAGATTGCCCGAGACGTTGGAATCACGGAGCGCGCTGTGCACCGGATTCTCGGCGAGCTGGAGGAAGCGGGGGTGATCGTGCGCACCCGCAATGGCAGACGCACGCACTACGAGATCAATGAGCGGTTGCCGCTGCGCCACCCGATCGAGGCCGACCACTCGGTTGGAGAGCTCGTCCGGTTGATCGGTTCCTGAGCTGAGTAGGGCGACCGGCATCGTTCACTGCACGGCGCGGAAGTCGATCCCGAGGCTGAAGGTGAGGAAGCTGAGCCAGTTCTTGGTATACCCATCGCTTGGCGGCGTGGGGTCACTCTGTGTTCCGACGGCACCGCCCCCGAGGTAGCGAACGTTGAAAAAGCCCGAGACGCGCTTGTTGAAATCGTACCCCACGCGCAGGCTCGCATCGAGGATCGCCCCCGTGATCTCTTCGTCGCTCCCGTTGATGACGCTGACGGGCGCGTAGAATCCGTCGATTTCGGTTCCCCACCAGACACCGTTCTCGAAACCCCATCGGCCTCTAAACTTGATCGCGGGCACGGGGCCAACATCACGACGGCTCGCTCGAAGCGTGCCATCTGCCGAAGTGAAGACGATCGTCGCATCGCGAATTTGAAGCGAAACCCCGAGAGCGACTTCGTCTCCCCGGCGGCGCAGAAAATCGTAGAGATAGCTGATGCGCCAAAACGGAAAGCCGTAGGTCGAGTTGAGCGGTGTCCCGGCGGGAAAGACGACGCCGTCGAAGACGACTTCCTCAGAGAGCACGGTCTCTCCCTTGAGGTTCAGCGGCTGGTAAAGGAACACGACCGTGTGTCGGCCTTTGAACTTCAGGTCGGTGCTCAAGCGGAAAAACGGAAAAAGCACGTCCTGGCCACCGTTCTCCCGATAGTCGAACCGAGAACCGTCGTTGCTCAGCTGAATGATGTGATGAGCAACCGCGAGGAACCCGAGCTCGGCGCTGAGCGTCCACTCGACGACGGGCGGCGTCTCCAAGGTCGCCTTGTATTTCGGAGCGATGTGGCTCTCGCTTGGATCCGGCCACTCGTACGAGACCTCGGCCGAATCATTCTGGGCAGTGTCCGCGGTGACATCCTGGGCAGCGGCATTCACTGCTAGCAGGCAGACGAGGGAGGCCATCAACGCAGCTGGGAAAACACGCATGGAATCCGGGCTGAGGGTAGCACAGGTGTTGCTGGGGTCTGTCATTCGGCGAGACCAGCACTAGAGGGGGGACGTGCGTGATGCAGACGTCGTCGTGATTGGCGCGGGCTTTGGCGGCCTCGCCGCGTCCTTGCGCCTCGCAGAGCTCGGGGCCGACGTGGTTCTGTGTGAGACCCTCCGGTATCCGGGCGGATGCGCGAGCACCTTCACACGACAAGGCTACCAGTTCGAAGCAGGCGCGACCTTGTTCTCGGGGCTCGGCGAGGGCCAGCTCTTCTCTCGTTGGAACGAGGCGTGGGATCTCGGCGTCCGCTTCGACCTCTTGGACCCTCTGGTCGAGATGCGCACGGCGCGCTGGTCGCTTTCGGTGCCACCCGACCGAGATGCATTCATCGAACGCTTTTGCAAGCTGCCAAACGCGGACCCCGAAGCGCTTCGCGCCTTCTTCCATACACAGCGACGAGTCGCGGACGTCCTTTGGCAACTGTTCGACGACCCGAGCCTATTGCCCCCGCTCGGCGGGACGTCGGTGCTTCGCCACCTCGGGCGCTCGCTCGCATACGGACCCGTGGTCCGTTGGATGGGACGTCCGCTCTCGGATCTGATCGACCACCACGGTCTGACGGGTTGGGAACCGCTGCGCATTTACCTCGACGCGGTGAGTCAGATCACGGTCCAGGCGCCCTCGGCGGAGGCCGAAGCTCCATTTGCCATGGCAGCGATGGACTACTTCTTTCGTGGAACCGGGCATGTTCATGGCGGCATCGGCCGCCTCGCATGGGGCCTGACCGAAGCGATTCAGCGAGCTGGAGGCGAGGTCCAACTCGCGAACCGCGTCAAAGGGGTGCGCCGCGAGGCGGGCCACTGGCGGGTCGACACGCGAAACGCAGAGATCCGCGCAGGTACGATCGTCGCAAATGTGCTGCCTCAGTCGCTGTCGACGATGGCGGAGCCCGCACTGAATGGCGCCCTCAGCGATGTAGAAAGCTCGGTCGAGTCGGGTTGGGGCGCGGCGATGCTCTACCTCGCCATCGGCCCGGACGCGGTGAGCGATCCGGCGCCGCAGCATCTTCAGCTCATCGACGACGAGTCGGAGCCGTTCATGGAGGGAAACCACGTGTTCTGCTCGATCAGCGCGGCCGACGAGCGTGATCGTGCGCCGGGCGGTCAACGTACGGTGACGATTTCCACCCATGTGCCGATGACGAAGCTCCATGACTTGGGACCTGAGGCGCAGGGCCGATACGTCGCGACGATTCAAGATCGGATGCGACAGACGCTGAGCCGTCGGGCGCCCGCGCTGGTCGATGACCTCAAGTTCGAAATGACTGCAAGCCCCCGGACGTTCGCGCGTTTCACCGGAAGACACCGCGGCTATGTGGGCGGGGTGCCGCGGCGAGTCGGCTGGCGGCACTACCGACCACGGGCACTCTGGCCGCGTGAAGCTGCTCCCGGGCTCTTTTTGGTGGGCGACTCGGTGCTACTCGGCCAGAGCACGCTCGCCGTCGCGCTCGGGGGAGCCCGGACGGCAGAGCACCTCGCCACTCGGCTTTCCGTGTAGCTAGACCGAAAGTGGGGCTGCCAAATCGCCCACTTCGGCGCTAGAGGCAGGCAATGGCAGCAGACGACCTCGAGCGTGCTCGCGCACACTGGAGCTTTCGCGGCTCCGGCCGCCCTGACTGGGCGATCGAGCCGGGACCGGGACAGGAATCGGTCTGGGACTACCCCCGACCGCCGCGCGTCGACCACAGCGAACGCGTAGTTCGCGTGAAGCATGGCGAGACTGTCGTCGCCGAGACGCGTCGGGCGATTCGAGTGCTCGAGACCGCTAGTCCGCCAACTTTCTACATCCCACCGGACGACGTACGCACCGAATGGCTGGTGCGCGCCCGAGGCGCCTCCCTGTGCGAGTGGAAAGGCGAGGCGACTTATTGGTCGCTCGAGCTCGACGGAAGCAAGGTGCCCAACGCCGCGTGGAGCTACGAGGCGCCGTTTCCGGAGTACGGCGAAATTCGCGGGTACCTGAGCTTCTACCCGAGCAAGCTCGATTGCTACGTGGACGACCATCGCGTGAGCGGACAGCTCGGAGGCTTCTACGGCGGCTGGGTGACTCCCGAAATCGTCGGCCCGTTCAAGGGGCAAGCAGGGACCGGCAGTTGGTGAGCTAACACGCAATTCCCGGCTCTCGACCGAACTTTGACACGGAGGCGCTCGGCGCCGATGTTGAGGTGATGGCGTCTTTGCCGACCGAGCCTCCTCCGGCGCAGCCCATCGGCCCCACTCGGCGCCGAGCTGGGATCTTCATCGCGGCGTTCGTGGCGCTTCAGTTCTTGGTGCCACTCACGTACCTGGTGCGAGACGACGCGACGGACGACCGGTTCACGTGGCGCACACTCGCGACGCCGCCCGCACAGACGTGCGAGACCCGAGCGTCGCTCCAGCTCTTTGACGGCGCCCGCCAGCAGATCCCGCTCCGGCAGCTTCTTCAAGAGGATTGGGTGCGATACGTTCAGCAGGGGCGACGCGCCGTCGTGGACGCGTTCCTCCTGAAGCAGTGCGAGGCGGACGGCGTTCAGCAGGTCGACCTCGTGAACCGTTGCGACGACGAACGTGGGACCCGCAGCTACAGCCTTCGCTGTGGTGGAGAGCGCGCGTACGAGACCACGAGGACGGCGGCCCGATGAACGCTCTCGAACGCTACTGGTTCGGAGACGTGGCGCTCGCGCGACCTTATGTGCTCGTCCGGTTCGTGCTCGCGTTGCTCGCCTTCGACACGTGGGTGAACCTCATCCCCGAGGGCGCGAAGTACGGCGTTGGCGCTTTCAACGTCGCCCACTTCCCGTGGTTCGAGGGTTTTGTGCCGACGTCGAGCTTCTACCTCGGAGTATTGGCGTTCACAGGCGTGCTCGCGCTCAGCCAAGCGCTCTATCGCCCGCATCGTATGGCGATCGTCTTCGTCGCGCTTGGCTACACGCTTGGCTGGTCGTGCAGTCTGCTCGACTCCGTGCCCTATCACTACCTGCTGTCGCTCTACCTTTCGTGCTTCGTGTTCTTCCCGATGCTCAGCGCGCGCGCCGCTTTCTCGAGGTCGCAGAGGGCGCCCTCGGGCAGCGCATGGGCGTACGTGCTGTTCTGCGTGACGACCGCGATCGTCTACTTCTACGTGGCCGCGTGGTCAGCCGCAGAAGGGGAACCCTACTGGCTTCCGATGGTCTGTTGCGCCGGCTATCTCGTCGCAACCATGCAAGACCGCGTGGCACTTCCGGCCCTCAAGACGGCTATTCCGATTCTTTGCGCTGCGCCCATTGCCTTTCATCTGATGACACCCCAGTCCGGCTGGTTCGCGATCTACATGATCGGCATCTCGCTGATCGTGTTCACTCCGACATCGTGGGTGCATTCGATCGGTCGCGCGCTCACCCGCCCCGCGCGAAATCTCGTCGAGGAGCGGACGGATGCTGGGCTGGACGAGCGGGCATCGCAGGTGTTCTACGCGTCGCTGCTCGGTCTGGTCGCTGCGCCGATGATCAGCATGTTCGTCGACCTGCCCGGGGTGAAGACGGGCTGCACGCTGACCGCGATCGCCATGCTGTTCGTCATGGGAAGGCAGCTCTACTTCACGCCTCGATTTCGCCCACTTTGGCGTGTGGCAAGCCTGTTCGGCGGGTGCCTCGCGCTCTGGCTGACGGTCACGGCCAGCACCGCCCGCTTCGACTACTACCGCAACCGTGCCGTCGATGCTGAGAGCCGCGGCGACCACGACACAGCGCTGATTTATCGCGAGAAAGCCGAGCGGTACGCCCGATAGGCGGATTCCTGCGCTTGCCGATCAAGAACGGGTCATCCGGCACGGCGGCTGCTAGTCTCCCACTCGATGTTGACGGGTGACGGCTGGATCACGATCTCGGTGATCGTCGGGATGGTGATCGTCATGGCCGCGAACCTGGCCGGGCCCGACCTGGTCTTGATCGCCGGTGTTACCGTGCTGCTCCTCACGGGCATCATTGACCCGTCCGAGGCCTTCACGGGCTTTTCGAATCCCGCCGTGATCACGATCGCCGCGCTCTTCGTCGTAGCCGCGGGCATCAAGGAGACCGGCGGTCTCGACCTCGCGGGCCGCCTCGTGCTCGGGCGGCCGCGCTCGCTCGCCGGCGGACAGCTCCGAATGATGTTCCCGGTGTCAGCGCTCTCGGCGTTCCTGAACAACACGCCCGTCGTCGCGATGTTCGTGCCGCTGGTCACCAGCTGGGCGCGACGCTGTCAGTTCAGCGTCTCGCTGATGCTGTTGCCGCTTTCCTACGCATCGATCCTGGGCGGCCTTTGCACGCTGATCGGTACGAGCACCAACCTCGTCGTGGCAGGTCTGGCGAAGCAGTGGGACCCAACGGTTCAGTTCGGCATTTTCGAGATCGCGCAACTGGGTCTTCCAGCCCTGGTGCTCGGTGTGCTCTTCATCGTGATCACCTCGCAATGGCTGCTCAAGGATCGCCAGGGCGCGCTGCAGGAGCTCGGCAAAGCGCGCGAGTACACGATCGCGATGCGCGTCGAAAAAGGCTCGCCGGTCATCGGAGACAGCATCGAAGAGGCCGGCCTTCGCTCGCTCCGTGGCGTCTACCTCTACGAGATCGAGCGGGCCGGGCGCGTGCTCGCAGCCGTACCGCCAACGACCGTGCTGCGCGAAGGAGACCGCCTGCACTTTACCGGAGTCGTCGACTCCGTGGTCGACCTACGCAAGCAACGCATCGTCCCCGACACCGATCAAGTCGACAAGATCACCGCGCACCGCGACCGGATGCTCGTCGAGGCGGTCGTCGCCGCACACTCCTCGCTCATCGGTCAGACGATCCGACAGAGCCGTTTTCGCACGATCTACGACGCAGCGATTCTCGCCGTCCACCGGCAGGGCGTGCGCGTCACGGAAACAAAAGTGGGCGACATCCGTTTGCAGGCAGGCGACGTGCTCCTCATCGAAGGCCATCCGGACTTCGCACACGCAAGGCAGCGCGACCCGAACTTTGCATTGCTCGCCGAGGTCGAAGACAGTGCTCCACCCCGGCACGATCGGGCATGGCTGGCTGCCGTGATCCTGTTCTTGATGGTCTTGGTGAACGCGAGCGGCTCGATGAACCTCATGACGGCCTCGCTGAGCGCCGCGGGCCTGATGCTATTGACACGCTGCCTCACCGGCGAGCAGGCCCGCCGTTCGGTGGACTGGACCGTGCTGATCGCCATCGCCGCTGCGTTCGGAGTCGCCATGGCGCTCCAGAAAAGCGGCGCGGCCGAGGTGCTCGCGTTGCGAATCATCGACCTCGCTGCCCCGTTCGGACGCGTCGGCGTACTCGTCGCGCTCTACGCGATCACCGCGGTTCTCGCTGGTCTCGTCACGACGAAAGCGTCGGCCGCTCTGATGTTTCCAATCGCAGCAACCGCCGCGGAAGCGCAGGGCATCGGCCTAGTCCCCATCAGCTACATGATCATGATCGCGGCCGCGACGGCCTTTTCGACTCCCATCGGCTTCCAGACGAACCTGATGGTGTACGGCCCGGGCGGCTACAAGTACACAGACTTCCTGAGGTTGGGCCTGCCCCTTCAGACGCTGGTGGGGATCAGCACCGTTGCCATCATCGCTCTCGCTTGGCTCTGACTCGTGCCGCGTTTTCCAAACATCGCCGAACACGCCAACTCCGTCTCGCACCGCGTGTACAGCGAGCTTGCGGAGCGCGCGCGCGCCAACAACCAGGAGATCTTTCCGCTCCATGTGGGCGACACATATCGAGATCCCGTGATGGCGGCGCGCGCCGAGGCGCAAAAGAGCGAGGAGCATCCGGGCCTCCATGCTTATGCGCCCGTGCGTGGCGAGCCGGCGCTGATCGACGCGTTCATCGAGTACGTCGCCAAGCGCCATGAGGCAACGCTCGACAGAGATCGAATCCAGGTCATGTCCGGCGCAACAGCCGGCCTGAGCATCGTCTGCCAGGTGCTGCTGGAGCCTGGCGACGAAGTGCTGCTCCCCTCCCCGTTTTGGCCCTTGAGCCGTGGGATCATCGCCACCAAAGGCGCCAGCCCCGTGCAGGTCCCCTTCTACACGCGTCTCGATGAGCCTGGATTCGATCCCGAAGCCGCGCTCGAAGCCGCAGTGACTGATCGGACGGTCGCGCTCTACATCAACACGCCCAACAACCCAACCGGCCGCATCCTCTCGGAAACGACTGTCGACGCGATGCTGCGCGTGGCGATGCGTCACGACCTCTGGGTGCTCTGCGACGAGGCTTACGAAGAAATCTACTTCGATCGCGAACCTCCCACGCCGATCTGGTTACGCTCGGAGATCCGGGATCGAGCGGTCGCGTTTCACACACTATCGAAAACCTATGGATTCGCCGGTGCGCGAGTCGGCTTCACCCACGGCCCGGCCGAGCTGATGGGCACCATCGCAGGGATGCAGACCTTTCACACCTATTGCGCCGCGCGACCGATGCAGCTCGGCGCGGTCGGGGCGCTTCGCGAAGGGGGCGCATGGGTCGAAGACAGCCGCACGCTCTACCGCGACGCAGGATATGCTGCAGCTGACGCGCTCGGCGTTGCCCGCCCCCAGGGCGGCACCTTCCTCTTCATCGACGTGAGCCCTCACTTGCGATCGGGCGCTACGAGCTCCTTCGCATTCCTCGAGCGCTGTGCAGACGCAGGCGTCCTGCTGACCCCAGGGGCGTCCTGCGGCGACGACTACGCGAAGTGGGTGCGCCTCTGCTTCACGTCGGTGCCCCCGGCTCGACTCGATTCGGCTTTGGGGAGGTTGGCTCCTCTTTTCCAAACACCTGGCGGCTGAACCACGCGTCGAGCGAGGGTGACCCGGGACCGGTGAACGCCAATGTCGCATAGACGGCCGCGTAGAGGAGCGGCAGCTCGCGCATGGCCCACGCGTCGTTGAAGTGATGCACGAAGGCCGCGACCATCATCGCGATGAACAACGTCACCGAAGCGAAGCGGCCGAGGAGCCCGAGGAACAAGAGGATCGAACAGCCGACTTCGGCGAAGATGAGGAGTTGGAAGCTCACTTCGCTGCCGACGTTCAGCGGATCGGGGAACTGGAGGACGCGCGTCTCGTACTCGAGCACCTTGGGGATCCCGTGGCTGAGCATGAGCAACGAGACCGAAATCCGGAGCAGGAAGATACCGTTTTCGGCGAGCGTCCGACGCATGCGCGCAAGCCTAGCACGCTGAATTCGCGCCGGCCGTGTGGATACACGGCCGACCCGTTACACTGAACACGTGGGGTCGTGTCCAGCATGCCATTCGATGCCCTTGTCCGGGTTTGAGGCGAGCCCCGGCGTCGAGGTGGAGCTGTGCGCGCACTGCCGTGGCCTCTTCCTCGACCGGCACGAGATCCGTCAGCTCGTCGGCGGCGGCTCGCTCGCCAAGGCAACCGAGGTCGTGCCCGTATCTCTCGGCGACGAGATTGGAATGCGCTGCCCGAAGTGCGTAGACCCTGCGATGCAGCCGCTGCGGGTCAGAGGCGCGGAAGCCGTAGAGTCGTGGCAGTGTCGAAGCTGTGGAGGGCTTTGGCTCGGTGAAGGCGCGTTCTTCGCCCTGGCTCGTTCGCTTCAAGCATCGCGGCGTCCCGTTCGCCTCGTCGCTCCGCCCGAGGCGAGCGCAGCACCCATCCTGCACGACGGCCCCGACCTGGCGCACAGTCGGAGTCGGCACGATCGCGGCATCGGCAATCTCGTTGGGGCCCCGGTCGCCCTAGCCGCGGGTTTGCTCCTTTGCTCGACTAGCTTGGGCCGCCTCTTCGCATCGCTCGTCGGGATGCCGTTCCACGAGCTCGGTCACGCGGCCGCATCATGGCTGAGCAGCCGAATCGCCATCCCGCTGCCCTTCTTCACCTTCTGGTTCGACGATCAATCGGTGCTCATGGGCCTGTTGGTCGTCAGCGCGCTCGGCTGGCTCATGTTTCACACCTACCGCGAAAAGAATTACTTCATGCTCTCGGTCGCGGGCGCGATGCTCGGCGCCTGGGCGATCGCGACCTTCCTCATCTCGCCGACCACAACCCTGATGTGGCAGATCTTGGCGGGGGCCCTCGGAGAGATCGTGTTTGGCGCGTTCCTTCTGCTCGCCTTTCACTTCCCACTGCCGGACCGGTTTCGCTGGGACTTCTGGAGGTGGGTGGCGCTGATTCCTGGGGCGCTCTGCTTCGTGCACGCGCTGCTCCTCTGGCGCACGGTCTCCGCGGACGTGTCCCAAATGCCGTGGGGGGCCGCGATTGGCGCCGAAAGTGATGGCGACATGAACCGCTTGGTGCAGCAGTTCGCCTGGGACGCGAACGACCTGGCCGACTTCTACTTGGCGATCGCCTACGGATGCCTAGCCGCGCTTGGTGTCACCTACGCGTATGCAGCGTATCGACTGAGGAGCTCCCGAGAAATCAACCCACCGGAAAAGGCGCTGCCGGCTTCTAGGTGAGCCCCCACTTGGCCTTGTTCTCGGCGACCTCTTCCGGGCTCGGCTGATCGGAG
Organism: Myxococcales bacterium; assembly: GCA_024640845.1. GTDB lineage: Bacteria > Myxococcota_A > Polyangia > Polyangiales > Houyiibacteriaceae > SG8-38. The sequence continues at coordinate 35,990 of JAHEEE010000016.1, forward strand.
CCGTCGTTGACGGGAACCTCGAAGTCGTCCTGCGCCTCCATCATCTTCGCATTAAGCTCGGTGTCCTCGCTGAAGACCTCGGGCACGGAAGCGTCTTCGTAGATCGCCTCCCACGGACACTCCGGCTCACACGCGCCGCAGTCGATGCATTCTTCCGGCTGGATGTACAGCTGGTTGGGGAACGTCTCTTTGTCGTCACCCTTGTATTCGTAAATGCACTCCACGGGACAAACATCGACGCAGGACTTGTCGACGCAATCGCGGCAAAGACGTGTAATGACCCAGGTCATCGGACTCCCTTCCGGAAAAAGTGGCTGAAAGCTAGCAGGGCCCCCCAAAGCGGTCAAAGATGACCGGAACCGCCACTATCGCTTGGGTTTCGCGGGCTTCTTCTTCGGCGGCGCGCTCGGATGGCAGCCGGCACAGCTGAAGTTCTCGATACCGAGGAGCTTAGCCATCGAGGGCGTCACGACCTCCTGCATGAACTTCACTTCGTCGGGAAAGGTGGACAGCATGCCACGATGACCCGGCGTGCCCTCCGGCGGAACGATGTACATCGATGGCGCCGGCATCTTGAAATCGATTTCCCTCATCTCTTCACCGTGGCAGTGGACGCAATCGAAGTCGCCAAACTCTTCTGCATCGTACCCAGCAAAGAGCTCCTTCATGATCGGGTTCACCTTCCCGATCATGTAGAATTCCCTGTCTTCGACGCTCATTTCTTCCCATGGCGAGTCGGGCGGCGTGATCCCCATGGCCTCGATCGCGCTGACCTTGCCCGTCGACTTGGAGTCCGCGGACTTCGACCCGCCGCACGCCATCAAGCCGACGGCCAGCAGCGCCGCCACTGTTTTCATGATTCCACTCATTGCCTCGCATGGTAATTCATGCGTGGTAGCGGAGCACAAAGTTTGTTCTCTCGGTTTCAACGTCAAATGATCTTCCCGGGACCCGAGGGCGTGAACCGCGCGTTGCTCGCACGGGTCGCCGAGCAGGTTGGCGCCCGAGAGCTCCGCGTCCCCACCGAGGATGGTGAGACACTGTACGGTTGGCATCGTGATGCCGTCCGAACGGGCCCGCGACGAGTCCTGCTTTACTTCCACGGCAATGCGTCGTCGGTGCTCGCCCAGATCGAGCTGCAGAATCTCCTGTTGAGCGAGGGGTGGGATTTCGTCGGTATCCACTATCGCGGTTATCCCGGCAGCACGGGCATGTCGAGCGAAGAAGGGCTGCATCGAGACGCTCTTGCCGCATGGGCCTGGGTGACCGAAGAGCTCGGCACGGCGCCGGAGCGCGTCGCGATTCACGGTCGGAGCCTCGGCGGAGGCGTTGCGGTCCAGCTGGGGGCGAAGGTCGACGCCGGCGCCCTATGCCTGGAGTCCACCTTCACCTCGATCGTGGAGCTCGCGAAGGAGCACTACTGGTTCCTGCCCGTCCGGCGACTCCTCGAACATCGCTTCATGAGCCGCGACTATGCAAAGGCGATCTCCTGCCCCGTCCTCGTGGCCCACGGGAGCGCGGACACATTGATTGACGTCCACCACGGCAAGGAGCTCGCGCGCCTCTTTCACGCGGACGAGTACATCGAGGTGCCACGCATCGATCACGGCGACATTCTGTTCGTCGGCAGAATCGCGGAACGTTATTTGAGATTCCTCGACGGCGCCGTTCCCGCTCGACAATAGAACCGGGCAGCGCACCTCTGGAAATCGACTCGACAGCCCAAGTGAAACATGTTCTATTTCTTCCCGATGTCTCGAGGGAAGAAAACACTTGCTCCGAAGCCGGCCGATGCGCCCTTGGTGCTGACCAAAGCCAACGCTGACGCGTGGCACCGAGAGGCCGATGTAATCGTCGTTGGGTTTGGTGGGGCTGGCGCATGTGCTGCGCTCGAAGCCAAGGCGCAGGGCGCTCGCGTGCTCGTCCTCGACCGGTTTCACGGCGGCGGCGCCACGGCGATCAGCGGCGGGGTGTTTTACGCGGGTGGCGGGACACACATCCAAAAAGAGGCCGGGGTCGACGACGACTCGGACTCGATGTTCCGCTACCTGTCGCTCGAAGTGAAAGGGGTCGTTTCGGAGGAGACGCTTCGCGACTTCTGCGATCGGAGCGCCGAGAACCTCGGGTGGCTCGAGGGCCATGGGGTTCCGTTCGAAGGCACGCTTTGCCCCTACAAGACCAGCTACCCGACCGACGACTACTACCTCTACTATTCCGGCAACGAAGGCTTTTCGCCCTTCAAGGACGCAGCCAAGCCGGCACCTCGCGGCCATCGAGCCAAGGGCGCCGGGCTTCCCGGAGAGAGCTTCTACGAGCCGCTTCGCGCGGCGGCGGTGCGTGCGGGCATCGATGTCGAGTATGAAGCGCGGGTTACCCGGCTGGTGATCGACGGCGGCAACCAAGTGCTCGGTGTGGAGTACCGAAAAATCGAGAAGGGCTTCTGGAGCCAGCTGCACCGGAAGCTTCACCAAGCGGGAATCGCGGTCGTGAAGTACAACCCGAAGCTGGCCGCGAAGCTCCGCGAGCGATGCTTTCGGATCGAGGCCGACCATTCGGTCGTCACGCGGGCGCGAGCGACGAAGGGCGTCATCCTGGCTGCAGGCGGCTTCATCTACAACCGGGAGATGGTCAAGGAAATCGCCCCCCGCTACAGGACCGGGATGCCGCTCGGTACGACTTCCGACAACGGCAGCGGCATCCTGCTTGGCACCAGCGTCGGTGCCAAGACAGACCTCATGGACCGCGTGTCCGCGTGGCGCTTCATCAACCCCCCGGAGGCGTTCGCCAAGGGAATGATCATCAACAAGAACGGCGAGCGATACATCAACGAGTTCATGTACGGCGCAGCGATCGGCGAGGCCATGGTCGAGGAAAACGACGGCGAGGCGATCCTCATCATCGACGCCGAGCTCAAGAAGCTGGCGCGCGAGCAGTGCAGGCCCGGCAAGGCGCAATGGTTCCAGCGAGCACCTGCGCTCTTGAACCTCTGGTTCAACACCAAAGAAGCGAAGTCGCTCGAGGAGCTTGCCGAGGTCATCAAGGTCCCCGTTGCAACGCTGCGTAAGACGCTCGAAGCCTACAACGACGCGGCCGAAGGGAAGTCTGCGGATCCCTTTGGCAAGGACCCCGCGAAGATGCACGCCATGCGCAGCGGGCCCTACTACGCGATCAACGCTGGTATCCGCAGCAAGCGCTTCCCCTGCCCGACCCTGACCCTCGGCGGCCTCGTGGTGGACGAACGCACCGGACAGGTGAGAAGCGAACAGGGAGGCGTAATTCCCGGCCTCTACGCGGCCGGCCGAAACGCCGTCGGTGTCTGCTCGCGGCAGTACGTGAGCGGGCTGTCGATCGCGGATTGCGTATACTCCGGTCGCCGCGCGGGCGGCGCGGCGGCGCGTGACGAAGTATCCGCCGAAGACGACGCGCCCAACCTCACGCAAGCCCGGCCGATCGAGGCTACGCCGGCGCTCGAAGGCATCCCGCCGATCCGCGAGTCGTTGGTCGCCGACCCGACACCCGAAGCGCACGCGGGTCCGACCCGCCGAACGAAACGCGAGTGCCCATACCCGAGGCAAGCGCTCAACCGAACTATTCGTCGTCCGGGAGGCACCGCGCGTGTATCATCGCAGCGCGGGCGGTTGAGCAAGCGCGCCCCCTGAGCCGTCATGATCCTCGAATCCGAACGCCGCGCGATCGTCGAAACACTCGTGCGCTACAGCACCGCGATCGACACCAGCGCATGGGGGCTTCTCGGAGACGTCTTTCTTCCGAACGCCCGAGTCGACTACCGCGGCGCCGGTGGGCCCGTCTTGAGCGGCGCGGAAACCTCGGGGTGGCTCGAGGAGAACATGGCGCAGTTCAAAATCCTGCAGCACTTCCTGTCGAACGTGCAGGTTGCGCAGGAAGGCGACGAAGTACGCTCGGTGGCCTACGTCCATGCCGTTCACGGGTACCCGGGCGACGACGGCAGCATGCGGTTCTTCGACTTGGGAGGCGTGTACAAGGATCGGTGGCTTGAAACGTCGGCCGGTTGGCGCATCTCTGAGCGAGTGTTGACCACCAAGTGGTTTAGAGGTGATGTACCGGCCGCTTGACTTGACGCCCCCGCACTCCCGACCCAAGGAAACCGTACTGCCATGAGCGATAAGCCAACCGATGAAGAAGCCACGGAATGTGTCCGAAAGCTCCTCGCCTACATCGGCGACGACCCAGAGCGCGAGGGCCTGATCGACACGCCACGACGCGTGCTCGGGGCCATCGAGGAGCACTTCAGAGGCTACCACGAGGATCCGGTGGCGCACCTGTCGCGCACGTTTAGCGAGGTCGAGGGCTACGACGAGCTCGTGCTCGTCAGCGACATCGAGATCTACAGCCATTGTGAGCACCATGTGGTCCCCTTCGTCGGCAAGGCGCACGTCGCCTACATTCCGAACGGCAAAGTGGTCGGGCTTTCGAAGATCGCGCGCGTCGTGGACACGTTCGGCAAACGGCTGCAGGTGCAAGAGAAGCTGACAGCGCAAATCGCCAACGCCATCGACGAGACCCTCACTCCGCAGGGAACCGCCGTCATCTTGCAGTGCCAGCATTTTTGCATGTGTTATCGCGGCGTGCGGAAGCCCGGGTCGTGGACGACCACCAGCCGCCTGACCGGCTGTTTTTTGAAGGACGAAGCGGCGCGCATGGAGCTCCTGACTCTGATCGGGATGCCCCGCTCAATCGGCGGCGCGGGGGTCTGAGCCCGCCTCGATCTCCGCCCACCATCGTCGTACAGTTGGCGCATGGGCGAACGGCAATACGACTGGATCATCATCGGGTCTGGGTTCGGCGGCAGCGTATCGGCGCACCGCCTGACGCAGAAGGGCTACAAGGTGCTCGTCATCGAGAAGGGGCGACGCTTTGCCGACGAAGACTTTCCGAAGACCAACTGGGACCTCCGGCGCTGGATGTGGAACCCCGCGATGGGACTGAAAGGCATCTTCAAGATGTCTTTCATGAAGCACATGACCGTGCTGCACGGAGTCGGCGTGGGCGGAGGCTCGCTCGTGTACGCCAACACGCTGCCCACCCCAAAGTCCGCCTTCTTCCAGTCCGGCTCGTGGAGCAAGCTCGCCGATTGGGAAACCGAGCTCGCGCCGCACTATGCCACAGCCAAGCGAATGCTCGGCGCGGCACCCAACCCGGTCGTGACACAGGGCGACCGAGTGATGAAGGAGATCGCGCAGGACATCGGGCGCGAAGAGCACTTCCACCCAACCGAGGTAGCTGTCTACTTCGGCGAGCCCAACAAGAAGGTTCCCGACCCCTACTTCGACGGCGAGGGCCCCGACCGCGTCGGCTGCAATTTCTGCGGCGCGTGCATGACCGGGTGCCGAATCGGCGCGAAGAACACGCTCGTGAAGAACTACTTGTACTTTGCCGAAAACAACGGCGCCGAGGTGCTCCCCGAGACCGAGGTGACGGCAATTCGGGCCGTGGATGGCGGCTACCGTGTGGAGACCAAGCCCACGTTCGATAAAGGGCCGACGAGCGTCTTCACCGCGAGCCGCGTGATCCTCGCAGGCGGCGTGATGGGTACGATGCCACTTCTCTTGCAGATGAAGGAAGACCCCGAGGGTTTGCCGAAGCTCTCGGATCGCGTTGGCGACTTCGTCCGCTCCAACAGCGAGGCGCTGATCGCGGTGCTCTCGCCAAAGAAGGGCACCAACTTCTCGAAGGGCGTTGCGATCACCTCGATTCTGCACACCGACGATCACAGCCATATGGAGCCGGTGCGCTACGGCGCCGGATCGGGCTTCTTCCGCACGCTGCTCGCCCCCCATTCGCCAGGTCCAACCGTCCTCTCGAGAATCTGGGGAGGAGTCGTCGCGTTCCTTCGCCAGCCGGTGCGCTGGCTGCGAGCGCTTTTCGTCAGCGACTTGGCAAAGCATTCTCAGGTGCTGCTCTACATGCGAACGCTCGAGGGCACCCTCCGCATGCGGCTCGGGCGTGAATGGCGCACCGGGTATCGCCGCGCGCTCGTGACCGAGTTGGACGACCCGGCGCAGGCCCCGTCCGCCTTCATGGAGGAGGCTACCGACCTCGCCGAACGCTTTGCAGACAAGACCGAAGGTGTGACGACCACGCTGATGACCGAGACCCTTCTCGGCGTTCCCTCGACCGCGCACATCTTGGGCGGCGCTTGCATGGGCGACTCGGCCGAGACCGGAGTCATCGACGCCAACCACGAGGTCTACAACTACCCTGGGCTCTACGTCATCGACGGCTCGGCCATCTCGGCGAACCCTGGCGTCAACCCGTCACTTACCATCACGACACTCGCGGAACGAGCGATGAGCTTGATCCCGAAAAAAGAAGCCCACGCCCAGACGCCGCCGCCGAAAAAGGGTTCAGACGCCTTTAGCGAGGGTCTAAGAGCTGGGTAACGGTGGCCGACGGGTCGACGGGCTCGGGCGGCTCTAGCTCGAACGTATCGACGACCTCGGCGCCGCGCTCATCGCAGTAGTAGGCCCACTCGCCCCACTGCGGGTCCTCGAGCTTCAGGAAGAGCGCAAGGCACGCGTAGTACGCGCGTGCGGAAAGCTCGGCGAACGGCGTGATGTGCTCCGTGAGCGCGTTCGTGTAGATTTCGAGCAGCTCCTCGTCTTTCGCGATGCTCTCGGGGACCGGTGCGCCGCGGATACTGCCAGCCATGTCTTCATACATGTAGCCGAAGAGGGCAGTTCCTATGCCGCGCTCGAACAGCGGGTGTGTCCGCAGCGCGGCCGTCGCCGCGAGTGCGCGGTCGGTGGCCGCCTGCCGTTGGAGCAACCACTGCCTGAACGAGCCTTCGGCCCAAGTCTGGATCGCCTTTTCGCTCGCACCGTCCGGAGGCTCGGGTGGTCGGACGGCCACGGCCTCTTCGACGCGCTTCCAAAGCTCCTGCAGATCGTTGCTGAGCTCCTCACGAGGGTAGACCGGCTGCGGCACCGGAATGGGGCTGACGACGATCTCTTGCGATCCATCCGGAGTCTGGCGACCGGCGCAGCCGATGCCAAGAGTCACCGCGATCAAAAGCCAACGCGACATGACGCGAGATTAACAGGCGGGGATCCGTCGGGCGAGTTTTGCGCGCAAAGCAGGTTGACTTGGCCGCGAAACCGCCTTTCCATCGGACGATGACCGCCTCCATCGTCGAGCTGACCGACACGCGCAGCGTCGACCGTGCCGCGCGCGCGTTGTTCGGCAGCCCGCTCGACACTCGGCCCGCAGTCTCTCACAGCTTTGCAGCCTGGTGCGCCTCGCCCGACCAGCCGCTCACGACGATCAAGATCAACGAGCACGGTCCCAAAAGCGAGCTCGACTGGCTTGCTCTCCACATCGCACGGGCGCGCGCCGACGGAATCGTCATCACCGGGAAGATTCTGCGCGACGAACCGAACCTTGCCTTCAGCCTTCGCGCTGATTCGCGATGGGGCGATGCGTTGGTGAGCTGGCGCGAGCGCCGATGGGGTTTGTGCGACCCGCCCTTCATCCTGATCCTCACCGGGCGAGGCGACATCGACTTCGACCACCCGGTCTTTCACGGCTGGGGCCGGCCGCTCGTCTTCACGACCGATCGCACGGCGACGCGGAAGCTGGCCGCCGCACCCTGCCCCGTCGTGTCCGACGAGGCGCCTGACATTCGGCGGGCCATTCGGCACCTGCAACTCGAGCGCAACTGCGAATGCGTATCGATCGAAGCTGGGCCCTCGACCGCGCGCGAGCTCTATGAGCGCCCGATGGTAGTCAAAGAGCTCCTCCTCTCGGTCTACCTGGAGCCCTCGCTCGATCCGCGCGCCCAGGGTGATCCGCTGGTCGACCTCTCGACCGTTCGAGGCATCTTTCGCACCGAAACCTCGACGACGCATCGAGATGCCGGCCAACACTGGAGCTTTTACCGCTTGCGTCGCTAGCCTGCCGCCGCACCTGCCTGTAGCATCCGCCTCGTCGACATGACGTCACTCATTCACCGGATTCCGCGAAACGCAGCACTGCTGGTCGTGCTGCTGGTGTTGATCCTCGTCTCTCCCTTGGTGGCAGCCGATAGCGGCTGGTTCCTCGGCGAGCTGATGTTGGACGCCATTCTGTTGGCGGGGGTCTACTCGACAGCGGGCGACCGGCACCGGTGGCCGTTCCTGGTACTCACTGCCGTGACGCTTGCCGTCCGATGGGGTGAGCTTCTGCTGGGAATTCGAGGATTCGACACAGGCGCGCTGACCCTGACGCTCGCGTGGCTCGTCTACGCGATCACGATCATCGTTGGGGACCTCTTTCGTCGCCGTGAAGTCACCGTCAACACCATTTTGGGCGCCGTGGTGACCTATCTGCTTATCGCTGTGGCGTTCATGTTCGTCTTCCAACTCCTCGAGGTCGTGAGTCCGGGCGCACTCTCTGGGATCCCGGAGGAGGCGCGCCAAAGTCGCGCAAGCCTGGTCGATGCGCTGATGTATTTCAGTCTGGTTTGCCTCACCACGATGGGGTACGGCGATATCGTGCCGGTATCTGGATTGGCGCGACCGCTCGCGGTGCTCGAAGGGGTGATCGGCCAGCTCTACCTGGCCGTGATGATTGCTCGCCTCGTTGGCCTGCACATCGCAGGACAGAGCATGTCACGAGACTAGGTCACGCTGAGGCAGGCGGCGATGTCGTGGCGCCGCTTGGGTTGGCCTTTGCGTTGAAAGAGATCGCGTAGAATGTCGGCACGACGAGCATCGTGAGGACCGTCGCGACCAGGAGTCCAAAGACGATGGTCACCGCCATCGCGATGAAGAAGGCGTCGAAGAAGAGCGGCAGCATCCCGAGGACCGTCGTGGCCGCGGCCATCGCAACCGGACGTAAGCGGCTCACGCCGCCGTCGAGAACCGCGTCATAGATCGGCTTTCCTTCGCTGACCTGCAAGTCGATCTCGTCGACGAGCACGATCGCGTTCTTGATGAGCATTCCAGACAAGCTCAGGAACCCGAGAAGGGCCATGAAGCCAAACGGCTGGTTGGTGGCTAGCAAGCCTGCGGTCACACCGATGAGCGCAAGTGGCACGGTGAGCCAAATCACGAGCGGCTGGCGGATCGAATTAAAGAGGCCGATTACGATGATCACCATGATTCCCACGAACATCGGGATGGGCGCGAAGAGAGCCGCTTGCGCTTCGGTCTGGCTCTCGTACTCGCCGCCCCATTCGACGTAGTAGCCCGGCGGGTACGAAAGGTTCTCGATCTGCGGTGCGAGCCTGGCCCAAAGCGTCGGAGCCGATTCGTTCGTTGGATCCGTGACCACGGTCAATGTGCGCTTGCGATTGCGGCGCTCGACGACCTCGTCCGTCCACTCGGTCTCGAGACTGGTCACGACGTTGGCGAGGGGGATGTAGCGCTGCGCCACGGGGCTCCAGATCGGGATCTGTCGGAGGTTGCCGACGTCGTTGCGAAGCGGGGCCGGCTGGCGAAAAAGGACCGGAATGACTTCGTCGCGCTCACGGTACACACCCACGGGTTGCCCTTCGAATGTGGATCGAATGTCTTGAGCCACCGCGCGGGTCGTGATTCCGTGCGCGTCGGCTTGCTCCTCGGATAGCCGCGGGTGAACCACCTTGACGCGATCATACCACCGACCGCGCGACCCTTTGGTATCCGGATCTGCCCTGAAGATGGCAAGCACGTGCGCCTCGAGGTCCCGAAGCACGTTGGGGTCCGGTCCGACGAGCCGAGCTTCGATCTTGCCAGGCTTGCTCGGACCGAGGTCGAAGGTGCGGCCGAATGCGATCGCGTCAGGCGCGACGCGCTCGACGTACTCCTCGGCTCTCTTTATATCCCGCTGGAGTGTGGTGTAGTCCTCGATGTCGACGAGAAACTGAGCGTACCCGCTGTGCTCCTTCTCGGGGGTGAACGTGAGGATGAAGCGGATCGGCCCTTGGCCGATCGCCGAGGCTACGTGAGTCACCCCTTCGAGCTCTGCCAGACCCTTTTCGATGATGGAGGCCCTCCGTTCGGTCTCTTCGATGTGCTGGTCGATCGACCAGAATACGTCGACGCGGAACTTCGGGGTCGTCGACGCCGGAAAGAACGACTTGTCGGTGAAACCGAAACCGTACACGGAGAGCGCGAAGAATCCGAATATGACCGCGACGGTGACCCAGCGGAAGCGAATGCAGAGGGAGAGGAACTTCTTGTACCCGTTGTAGAGCGCGTTGTCATAGGCGCCCTTGGCGTCTTTTTTCGCGTCTGGCTCGGGCCGCTTCAAGAACCAAATGCCCATGAGTGGCGTGATAGTCATCGCGGTCACCCAGCTCAACGAGAGCGAAATCCCGATCACGGTGAACAGCGAGCTACAGAACTCGCCGGTGCTGTCCGGTGACAAGCCAATGGCAGCGAACGCGAGGATCGCGATGGCGGTGGCCCCGAGGAGCGGCATGGCCGTTTGGCTGGAGACTTCCTTGGCGGCCTCCTCGGGATCCATTCCGCCATTGATCCGTACCAACATGCCGTCGATGATCACGATCGCATTGTCGACGAGCATGCCTAGCGCGATGATCAATGCGCCGAGCGAGATCCGCTCGAGCGCCACGCCCGCCGGGCCCATAAAGATGAAGGTCGCCGCGATGGTGAGCATCAGGACGAATCCGATGATCAACCCGCTTCGAAGCCCCATGAACAGCAGCAGGACGGCAATGACGATCCCGACCGCTTCGAGAAGATTCACCAGGAAGCCGTTGATCGCCGTGGTGACCATATCGGACTGCATGTAGATGACCTCGAGGTCCATCCCGAGAGGGAATCTGTCCTGAAGCTCGTCGAGCCGTTTCTTGACGCCGTCGCCCATCGTGACGACGTTGCCGCCCTTCTCGGTCGATACGCCAATGCCGATGGCCCTGTGGCCATCGATGTGGAGCTTGTTCTTCGCCGGCTCCTTGTAACCGCGCTCGATGTTTGCGATGTCGCGAAGGCGCACCTGGGAGTTGTCGCCCTGGCTGATGAGGATGTCACCGAGGTCTTGGGAGGATTTGATGAGGGAGTCCGGGTGGATCTCGAGGTACTCATCGCCTGCTCGGACCTTGCCGGCATCCACGACCAGCCCCTCGGCCACGAGCTGGTTCATGATGACGCCGGGCGAGATGCCGATCTGCGACAAACGCTCGCGGTCGAACTCGACGTACACCGCCTCGGGAACCGCACCGAAGAGCTCGACCTTGGCGACGTCTTTGACGAGCACGAGCTCCTTACGGAGCAGCTTCGCCACGTCATAGAGCTCGCGATAGCTGTACTCATCGCCGTAGAGGGCGAAGAACACGCCGTAGACGTCCGAGTAGTCGTCGATCACCAGCGAGGGGCCCGCACCTGGCGGCAGATTCGCCTGGGCGTCCCCCACCTTGCGACGAAGCTCGTCCCAGACCTGCGGGAGGGAATCGCCCGGCACGGTCGACCGCATCTCGACGCTGAGAGTGGACTGACCAGGCACGTTGCGCGATTCGATCTTCTTGATCTTGCCGAGCTTCTGCACGGCAAGCTCGATCTCGTCGCTGACCTCTTCTTCCACTTCGTACGCGGTGGCCCCCGGATATCGCGTGATCACGAGCGCTTCCTTGATGGTGAACTCGGGATCCTCGAGGCGCGGCAGGCTGTTGAACGACTGGTAGCCGGCGTAGAGCCCCCCAAGCGTCAGAACGACGATCAGCGTGCGGTTTCGAAGCGAGAAGTCGGTGAGATTCATTTACGGGTCTCGTCCGATTCCTTCAGCTCCGTGACTTTCATGCCCTCGGTGAGCAGATGCACGCCTGACATCGCAATGGCCTGCCCGCCTTCGAGCCCGTCCTTCACGACGATGCGGTCGCCGGTGATGGCGCCAACGGTCACTGGCTCCTTCGACACCGTCATCGATTCCTCGTCGACCACCCAGACGAAAGGCTTGGCCTCGCTGTCTGCAACCACTGCTCCGACCGGCACCAAGAAATCATCGGGGCCAGTGGTGACCAGCCCGGTTAGGGAGAGCTTTGCAGTCATGCCCGCCAGGACGGCGATACGGTCGGGCTTCGCCATGCTGAAGGTCGCGCGAAAAGTGCGGGTCGCCGGATCGGCTGCCGTGGCAAGCTCGGTCAGCTTCACGGGAAACTTCTGGCCCGGGAGCGCGGAGAGCTCGACGACCGGCTTCGCCTTCTCGTTCCACTCGTCCATGTCGATGTCGTCGCGCTGGCGGGCAAGATCTCGCTCCGGAACATCGACCACGACCTCCATGACCGACTCGTCTTGCAGCAGGAGCACCGGCTCACGCCCTGCCACGTTGCGAAAGTCCGTCACCAACTTCCGCGCGATGACGCCATCGAACAGCGCCCGAAGCTTGGTCTCTTCCAGTGCTTTTTGGGCAATGCGAAGGTCGGCGCGGCTCACATCACGCGAACGGGTCGCCACGTCGAGATCGCGCTGAGTCCCCGACCCAGACGCGAACAACTTGCTCTCTCGCCGATACTCGGCCTCGGCGAGCTGAAGCCGCGCCCGCGCCGCCTCGGCCTTGGCTTGGTAGTCACGTGCATCGAGGCGGGAAAGGATCTGCCCTTTTTTCACCACCTGCCCCTCTTCCACATTCCAATCGATGATCCGCCCCTCGACCTCGAACGCGAGCTCGACCACCCGCGCCGCCTTGATGCGGCCCGGATAGTCAGGCCGCGTCGCACCGAGGTTACCGGTCAACCGGAAGATCTTGATGGGCCGCGGGGGCGGCTCGACCTCGACGACTTCCTCCTTCTGGCAGGAGGCGAGTACTGCCGTCGCGACCAGCAGGGGCGCAAGCAAGAAGGCGTGGGCAAGCGTTCTGGGGGGCATCGAGGGCTCCATCTTCGACGCATTCGCGCCGTCCTGAAGGGACGCGGCAGCATAGGAAGCTCCGGGTCCCTTGCCAAGAGCAGATACGGGGAACTTCGTGACGAGAGCCTAGGGAAACCAGGGTTCGTCGACTATGCTTCGCCCCCTATGCGGCTGCTGTGCCTCCTTCTATTCGCTTTGTGGATCGTCCCCGCATCTCTAGATGCCCAACCTGGCAAGCCCGTCGTGCGAGTGGCCACAGTCCTGGACGGGCCATCGCCGGTGTTTCATGCCGCGATCGACGCTCTGCGCGATGAGATCCAGCTTCAGCTCTCGGATCGGTTCAGCGTCGAGCTCGTCGAGCTCCCGATCGCACCCAATTGGACCGCCGAACGCGTCGAGACCCTGCTCGACATGGCCTATTCCGACCCGAGCATCACCGCGGTGTTCGGCTTTGGCCACCTCACCATCCAGGCCGTCGCCAAGCGTAAGAACCTGCCGAAGCCCACCATTTTGCCATACGTCGTCGAAGCTCGGCGCCAGGGTCTGCCGAAACGAGACGACGCGAGTGGTGTGAGGAACCTGACGTACATCACCGAGAAGTTCGACGTCTCCGATGAGGCAGCCTATCTCCGGAAGGTCGCCGGCAGCAAGGAGCCCGTCGTGCTCGCGGAGCGGTCCCAAGCAGGTGTGGTCTCCACCATCATGCAGAACGAGACGCTTCGGGTCGTCGTTGCAGACCCCAACGTCGAAGCATTGATGGCGGCGATCCCATCGACCGCCGACGGCGTCGTTCTCTCGCCGATGAGGCAGCTCAGCCTCGAAGATCGCGAGCGACTCATGTCGCTCATCACGCGCCGACGCCTGGCCAACATCGCCGTCGATCCCTCCTGGCTGGAGCAGGGCGCGCTGATGTCCGTTCGCTCCCCCAACGGCTACAATCGCCGTGCGCAGCGCGCCGCGCTCAACCTCGACTTGATCCTCGAGGGTCGACCTGCCTCTCGAATCAACGTCGACTTCGAAGAGCGCCTAGAGCTGCAAATCAACATGGAGGCCGCCCGGGCCATCGGAGTTCGGCCCGACTATGAAGTCTTGATCGAGGCCGAGCTGACGCACGAAGACGAAGGTCTCGAAGACAATCGCATCGAAATGGCGAGCGCGATGATGGAAGCGGTCGATCGGAACTTGGACCTCGAGGTGTCGCGGAAGTTCGTCGAGGCCGGGGAAGAGGGTGTCAAACGCGAGCGCAGCGGGCTGATCATTCAATCCGAGGCTCGAACCGGGCTGACCATCCGGGACCCGAACCGCGTCCCGCCAGCCGGATTCACGGCCCAACGCCAAGCGTCGACGGTCGTGCGAGCGACTCAGAGCCTTTACTCCGCGGAGGCGTGGAAGCGGTTCCGGTCGCGCCAACTGAGCCAAGAAGGCCGACAATACGGCTACTTCGTCGACGTCCTCGACGTGATGCTCGAGACGGGCATTGCGTACGTCGCGATACTTCGTGCCAAGGCCCAGGAGCGAATACAACGCCAGAACGTCCGGCTTACGCGCGAGTACTTGGAGCTCGCGCGCATTCGCCTCGAAATAGGCGTCGCCACCGCAAGTGAGCTCTACCGCTGGCGCGCGCAGCTCGCGAGGAATCAGCAAGACGTGATCAACGCGCGGGCAAGGGTCGGACAATCGACCGTCGAGCTCAATCGAGCGCTCAATCGGCCCCTCGAACAACCCATCGCGCCGGTCGACCTTCCGGTCGATGATCTCGGCCGCACGGTTCCTCCGAAGGACCCGATATCCAAGTACATGGCCGATCCCTGGTCGTTCAGGCTGCTGCGGGATTTCATGGTCCGTGAGGGCCTTAGGAACTCTCCGGCTGTGCGTCAGATCGAGGCAAACAGGGATGCGGAGGTGCGCACCAACCGAGGCCTGAAACAGGAGCTTTGGCTTCCGGAGTTCTTCATCGAAGGCAGGGGTCAGCACGACTATTGGGTCGACGGAAAGGGCGCAGAGACGCCACCCGAGCTGGCCGCGATTGGGTTCCCGGAGTTCAACAAGGGGACCTGGGAAGCGGGCGGCTTTGCTTCCATTCCACTCTCTCGAGGCGGCGAGGGTATTGCCGCCGTGCGTGAGTCGGCGCGCCTGGTCGAGCGGCTCAGCGCCGAGTATTCACGCGTCGACCAGCTCGTCGACACCGGGGTGAGGACCGAGCTCTACAGCGCCAGCGCGGCGCTTGCGGCAGTCGGCCTGACGCGCAAGGAAGCGGAGGCGGCCAGTGACAACCTCGAGCTCGTCGTCGACCTCTACCGGCGCGGAAAGGTCGACATCATTCGTTTGGTGGATGCGCAGACCCAGGCCCTCGTCGCAAACCTTGGCGCGGCGAACGCGGCCTACGACTACGTGCTGGCGCTTCTGTTCGTCAATCGCGAGATCAGTCACTTCCGAAACCTCGACGACGAAGAAGCGAAACTCGACTTCGAACGCAGGCTGAACGAGTTCGTGCTGTCCGCAGACGCAGCGCAGTCGAATGCGCCTCCCCCTCCATAGGCATCCCGGGAAAGAGGGCAGCCCCCTGTGAACGAGGGTAAATCGAGTTGGCGCGGAGTACGCCAACGCCTAATCTTCCGGCCAGTGGCATCAACAGAAAAGGGAGGGGAACGCCGGCATCTCGGCCTGACGGCGGCCACCGGTGTGGGCGTGGGGGCCATCGTCGGTGGCGGTATCCTCGTGCTCGCGGGCGCTGCGTTTCGAGAGACCGGACCGAGCACGATCCTCGCCTTCGCCGTCAACGGCTTCGTCGCGTTGATGACGGCATTGAGCTTCGCGGAGATGTCCTCCATGTTCCCCGAGTCGGGCGGCGCGTACACCTTTGCCAAGAAGGTGCTCACCGTCCGTGCTGCATTCGGCGTCGGCTGGGTGCTCTGGTTCGCATATATCGTGGCCGGCGTCCTCTACGCCCTCGGCTTCGCGGAGTACGCCACTCTCGCCATCGGGGAGGCGCTCGAAGCGACGTCCGGCGGTGCGCCGGCGTGGCTCTATCGGCGCCCTACGCTCAGTGCGTTGGCCGTCGGCGCGATGGGCGCCTACAGCATCTTGCTGATCCGCAGGAGCAAGGGCGGTGGTCAGTTCGAGACGGTCGGCAAGCTAATTGTGTTCGCCGTGCTGCTCGTTCTCGGCACATGGGCGTTCGCCACATCTCCTTCCGGAACGACGCGCGAGGGTCTCACACCGTTTTTTGAAGAGGGCACCACCGGGCTCCTGACCGCCATGGGTTTCACCTTCATCGCGCTCCAGGGCTTTGATCTCATCGCCACCGTGGGCGGCGAGGTGAAGGACCCGGAGCGAAACATTCCTCGCGCCATGCTGACCTCACTCGGCATCGCGCTAGCGGTCTATCTCCCGCTGCTGTTCTTCATCACGACAGTCGGCACCGAACCGGGTCAGAGCATTTCGGACATGAGCCGGGCGCGCCCGGCCACGGTGATGGCAGACGCCGCGTACCACTTCGGCGGCGTCTTCGGCTATTGGCTGGTGATCGTCGCCGCGGTTCTCTCCACCCTCTCGGCGCTCTCCGCCAACGTTCTCGCCGCGAGCCGCATCGCGCTGCAAATGGCGAGCGATCGCACCCTGCCAAGGGTGCTTCAACAACGCCACAGCACGCTTGGCACGCCGGTCATGGCGATCTACGCCACAGCGCTGGCGATGGGCTTCATCTTGCTGATGGTGCCCAACGTGTCCGCAGCGGGCGCAGCGGCCAGCTTGATCTTCTTGATTTCTTTTGCACTCGTGCACTGGACGAGCCTGCTCGCGCGCCGACGCACGCAGATCAAAGCTCCATTCCAAACGCCGTACTTCCCCGCCGTGCCGATCACCGGAGGGCTCGCGTGCGCGCTGCTAGCCGCCTATCAAGCCGTAGCCGTGCCCGGCGCCGGCGGCATCGCCGCGGTGTGGTTGGGCCTTGGCGTGATCCTCTACTACGGCCTCTTCGCCGGCCGCGCCCAGGCCCTCGACGCGTTTACCGAAGCCCTCGATCCACGGCTCGGCGTGCTCCGCGGACGAAGCCCGCTGGTGTTGGTCCCAGTCGCCAACCCCGCAAGCGCAGTCGGCATGGTCACGTTGGCAAACGCGCTCGCCATGCCCGTGGTCGGGCGCGTCATACTGCTGACGGTGGTGCGGCGCCCTAGCGACTTTTCCGCGGCAGAAGCCGAAACCACCAAGGCGCTCGCGGACGCCACCGATGTCGTCGGCCAGGCGATGCGGGCATCGTTGAGCGCCGGTCATACCCCTGAGGCGCTGATGACCCTCGCCTACGACCCGTGGAAAGAAATCGCGCGCGTAGCGCAAGCGCGCGGCTGCGAGAGCTTGCTGATCGGTTTCTCGTCGCTCGAGGGACAAGGCAACGTCGAACACATCGAGCAGCTGTTGAACGACGTCGACTGCGACGTGGTCGCCCTGCGAGCCCCGAAAGATTGGTCGCTCACGTCGGGAACGCGCATCATCGTCCCGGTCGGCGGCCGGGGCAACCACGACGAGCTAAGGGCCCGCCTGCTCGGAAGCCTCGGCCGAGCGGGATGCACGAACGTCCGCTTCGTACAGGTTACGGACGAAGCCATGCCTCCAAACCTGAAGCGGCACCGCGAACGCGAGCTCCGCATGTTCGCAGAAGAAGAAAGCTTCGGCGTACCTCAGGTGGCGCTCATCGAGTCAGACGACATGGTGCGCGCCCTCGCCGAAGAGGCCGGCCCGAAGGACCTGATCATCCTCGGGTTACGGCATGAGCGACACAAGCGGCTTTTTAGTAAATTGGCGCTGCAGGTCGCCCGGCGAACGGAGGCCGCGACTCTGATGATCAGCCGTAGGACCTAAGCAGCGGCAGCGAACCGCGTGTTTTGGCGATTGGGCTCGCAAGTAACTTGAAACGAATTCCCTCAGCGCGCCCGGAGGGATTCGAACCCCCGACCATCGGCTTAGAAGGCCACCGCTCTATCCAGCTGAGCTACGGGCGCGTTTCGTCGGTGCTTAGCACGACTACGCTGGCAGTGGCACTCACGCGGACGCTGGCGCTGCCGTCAGGCCGTCGGATTTCCCAGAATCAAGTCGGCTGCTCGTTCCGCCACCGCCACGGTCGGCGCATGCGTATTTCCCGACGGCAGCAACGGGAAGATCGACGCGTCCGCGATGCGCAGGTTCGCGATGCCGTGCACCCTGAGCTCGTTGTCGACCACGGCCGTCGGATCGTCGGCGGGGCCCATCTTCGACGAGCCGACCGGGTGATATACGCTCATCGCTTCTCGTCGCCAGAACTCGAGGATCTCTTCGTCGGTCTGCACCGAGTCCCCTGGCAGGATCTCGTAGGTTCGGTGCGGCGCGAACGCTTCGGATTGGTAGATCCTGCGCTGCAGCTTGAAGCCCTCGATCGCAAGCTGCCGATCGTGGTCGGTCGAAAGGTAGTTGTGGATGATCTTCGGAAAGTCCTTCGGGTCCGTGCTGCGCGCATGCACGCTCCCGCGCGAGGTCGGGCGAACGGTGCAAACCGTCGAGTTCACGCCTGGGTCAGGAGTCGCAACCATCTTGCCATTTTCATCCATCCCGCCGGCGCCCGGCGTGAAATGGATCTGAAGGATGGGACGCTCGGCCCCCTCATTCGGCACGAAACCGCCAACGTTGCAGGCCGGCATCGTTAGAGGCCCCTTCTTCGTGAAGATGTACTTGAGCACGGCCAATAGAACCTTTGGGAACTTCCCGTCCTCCGACAAACACTGCTTGGTCTTCACACCCTGCTGCACCCAGACCTGTAAATGGTCTTGCAGATTCTCGCCGACGCCCGGGAGCGCGTGCTGAACCTCGACCCCGAGCTCGCCAAGCACCTCTGGGTTGCCGATTCCGGAGAGCTCGAGGAGAGGCGGCGTATTGTAGGTGCCGGCTGAAAGTACGACCTCGCGGGCGGCGGTCGCCTGATGGACGTTGCCCTTCTTGTCCCGGTACTCGACCCCAACCGCCTTCTTGCCTTCGAGCAACACTCGCATCACCAGCGCGTGCGTCTCGATCGTCAGGTTCGGGCGCTGCTTCACCTCGGCGCTCAAGAAGGCATCGGCAGAGCTCCAGCGCTTCCCACCCTTCATGTTCACCTGGACATACCCAATGCCCTCTTGGGTCTCGCCATTGATGTCGTCGTTGCGAGGGATCCCGCAACTCACGGCGGCTTCGATATACGCCTCGCTAATCGGGTACTGCATCTGGACGTGCGTGACGTTCAGCTCGCCACCCTTGGCGTGGTACTCGTTTGCGGGCCCGGCGTCGTAGTTCTCCGACTTCTTGAAGTACGGAAGCATGTTCGCGTACGACCAACCTTCGCATCCCCGAAGCGCACCCCAATCGTCGTAGTCCTGTCGCTGTCCGCGCATGTAGACCATTCCGTTGATCGAGCTGCAACCGCCGAGCACGCGTCCCCTCACCACGCTCATCTCGCGGTTGTTCAGCTCTGGCTCAGGCTCGGTCTTGTAAAGGTTGGTCGTCTTTGCGTCGTACATCAGCTGAGTGAAGCCGATCGGCATCTTGATCAGCGGGTTGTTGTCCTTCCCGCCCGCTTCGAGAAGCAGCACGCGCGTCGAGGGGTCCCGAGACAGGCGGTTCGCGAGGCAACAACCAGCGGAGCCGGCGCCCACGACGATGAAATCAAAGGCTCGTTCAGGCATGGAATCGAGTTGTCGTACCACAGCGCCGCCTTAAGACAACAAAGAGTAAAGTAAGGGCGGGGAAGCTCTGAAACGGGGCGAAAAGCCCGGTGTTCCCGCTTGCAGCGAGGTAGGCGGGGCGTAGGCTGGCGCATGAGCGACGGCCCCCCCATCGATCAGATGCGCCGAGAATACCACCGCGGCCCCCTCGAGCGCGATGACTTGGACGCGGATCCGATCTCCCAGTTCGAACGATGGTTCGAAGAGGCGCGTGAGCGGGTGAAGGACGCCGAGCCCAACGCCATGACCCTGGCCACGGTCGACTCGAATGGCGCTCCCGGCGCCCGCACGGTGTTGCTCAAGTACTTCGATCAAAGCGGGTTTGTGTTCTTCACGAACCTCGAGAGCCGAAAGGCCTCGCACATCGAGCACAACCCGTCGGTCGCCCTTCTCTTTTGGTGGCCCCTGCTCGAACGGCAGATCGAGATCACCGGCGTCGCCGAGCGCATCTCGAGCGCGGAAGCCGCCAAGTATTTCATGACCCGGCCGCGTGGCAGCCAACTCGGTGCTTGGGTGTCTGACCAGTCGCGCGTCCTCACCTCGCGCAAAGCGCTGGAGATCAAGCTCGGCGAGATGAAGCGCAAGTTCGCCGACGGGGAGGTGCCACTCCCCAAGTTCTGGGGCGGCTACCGTGTCACGCCGAAGACCATCGAGTTCTGGCAAGGCCAACCCGACCGTCTCCACGATCGCTTCCAGTACGTCCGCGAAGGCACCGGCTGGCGGATCCAACGGCTCTCCCCATGAGGAAGACTCAGGGGTTGGGGTTGCGGATTCGCTTCCCGATGTAGCGCGTTCCCTGTTGCATCGATTCAGGATCCTCGAGCGCGCCGAGAAGCGCATCGGCGTCGTTGCGCGCGTCGAAGGTAGCCGCCCGGATCCCGACGAGCTGCTGCTTCGTGACGCGAAGCACATAGCGGGACTTGGCGGCGACGCTCTGCGCCAACGCGGCAAGCTCGTCTTGGAGCTCATCCCGAGGCACGACGCGGCTGATCAACCCGGCGTGAAGCGCCTCTTCTGCGCCAAATGGCCGGCAGCTCAACACCAGATCGGCCGCCAAGGTCTCGCCAACCAAGCGAACGACCCAGTCCATACCGCCCCATGCGAGTGGGATCCCGGCGTCGAGCTCGGGGATCATGAATCGCGCGTCGTCGGCCCCGATCCGAATGTCGCACGCGGCCGCGAGGACCATACCGCCTCCGACGCAATGGCCGCGAATCCCAGCGATTGTGATTTGGGGAAGCTCGGCGATGGCGTTGGTTGCGCGGCGACCCAAGTCGGCGGTCCCACGAGGATCGGAACCGCGGAACGCGGTTAGAAAGGCTGGAAGGTCAGCACCAGCCGAAAACGACTTCCCCGCGCCTTGGAATCGAACGACTTTGATCGTGTCGTCGCTCGCAATAGTCGCGCACGCCTCGACGAGCTCGCTCAGCATTCTGGGCGAGAGCGCGTTGAGCACATCCGGGCGATCGAAGAGCACCCGCGCGACTCCGTCCGCGGAGGATACGGTCAGTCCGGACATTGCCCCTCTATTAGCGGAAGGACGAGACGTCTGTCCAACTCCTTCCACCCGTATGTGGTAGAACCCCCGGGCGATGCCTGGCCGAATTGTCGTTTACGGTTCGTATGGATACACCGGCGATCTGATCGCGCGTTTTGCAAAGGAAAGCGGTATCGATGTCGTTCTATCCGGCCGCAACCTCGAGCGCCTGCGCCAACAAGCGACGCGCTACGGTTTCGAGCTGGCACCCGCCGACCTGTCGGACGCATCCTCGATCCGAAAGGTGCTTCGCGACGCTGACGTCGTCATCCACTGCGCGGGCCCGTTCGCCGACACCTACGAAGCAATGGCGGAGGCCTGCCTCGACACCGGCACCCACTATACCGACATCACGGGCGAGGCCGAGGTCTACGAGGGCCTCTGGGCGCTCGACGCCCGAGCGAAACGCGCAGGTATCATGCTGCTCCCTGGAACCGGCTTCGATGTCGTGCCTTCGGATTGCCTCGCCGCGCATCTGAAGTCCCGCTGCTCCGATGCGACGCACCTAGAGCTGGCCTTTCGAGGTCTCGGCGGCGGGGTGTCCCACGGTACCGCCAAGACGATGGCGAAGAACATCCATCGCGGCGGCTTGATTCGGCGCGATGGCGAGCTGGTATCGGTGCCCGCGGCATGGAAGACCCGCATGATCGACTTCGGTGACGGACGACCGGTGCACTGCATGGTGATCCCCTGGGGTGACGTCGTGACCGCCTACCGGAGCACGGAGATTCCGAACATCATGGTCTACATGATGTTCCCCGCAGGTCCGGCCCGCATCCTCCGGCTTGCGCGGCCGCTGCTGCCTCTCTTGGGAACGCGCCCCATACAGAACCTGATGAAGAAGCGGATCGAAGCCGGGCCCGCCGGACCCGATGACCAAACCCGCGCCGCCGCTCGAAACGAGCTTTGGGGCGAAGCGCGTAATGCGGCGGGACATGCTGTGGTCGCTCGGCTGTCGACGCCGGAGGGCTACACCTTGACCGCGCGCATGTCGCTTCTAATCGCCAACAAGGTATGCAATGGCGAGCACAAGCCGGGCTTTCAAACGCCCTCTACGGCTTACGGCGAAGACCTAATTCTCGAGTTGGCAGGCACCGAAAGACACGACGGCTAGCGACATGCTAACAAGGACGCTGAAGGGCACTGCGGACGTCATCAGGGTCGTTGCGATCGATTCCGATACCGCTTCCAACGTGGTATGGTGCCAGCCATGATTCCAGATGAAGCGGTCGCATACGCATTGGCAGCCTGGAAGCGCTTCGACGAGAACGTTTCCGGTGACCTGGTGCGCGCGGTTGCTGGTGCGTTCGTCTTGGTCGCTGCCTGCGACGGTGAGCTAAGCAAGTCTGAGGCGAATCGATTTCTCGAGGCCCTCGGCGCGAAGGCCGATCACCTCTCGGCGCTTGATTTCGACGCGCTGTCCCGGACCTTCCTTGACCTATCGGAGGCGATGATTTCCGATCCCGTCGACGGAAAGCGGTTGGCGCTGGCAAACGTGGCCCGCGTCAAGGAAACCCGCGAGCACGCCGAGCTGGTCGCGGGAGCGGCAAGAATTGCCGCGTTCGCCGACGGTCGGATCGAGGCGGTCGAAGAGAAGGTGATGCACGACATTCAGAGCGAGCTGGGTCTGAAATCACCAAAATAGAACCGGGAGGCAATCATGAAACGCACTTTCGTCTTTCTCAGCACCTGCGCGCTCATCATCGGCTCTAGGCCCTAAAAGTAGAGTTGAATCGCGGGGCCGATCGTTTGAATGCGTTCGGTGAAGAACTGCCCGTTCGGCGAGCGGCCGATGTAGTACCGGAGAAGAAAATCGACCCGGTAGCTCGATTCGCCAATCGGATCGA
>JAHEEE010000066.1 GCA_024640845.1 Myxococcales bacterium
TCGGAAACATCCCGGCGTCGACGACTCCGACCGCCACGTTGTTCGCGCGGATGCCATGTCGGCCTTCTTCACGGGCAACCCCACGCATGAGCGCTTCGATGGCTCCTTTGGGGGCCACCGAGAGCACGTCGCCCGGAGGAAAGCGCCGGAGCCCCGACGAGCTCACGAACACGATGGAGCCCCGACTTGCACGAAGGTGCGGCAAAGCAGCGTGGACGACGTGAAAGAAGCCATTCACGTCCCAATCCATCGTATTGCGCCACTGCTCGGGAGTCGTCTGGCTGATGTAGGGCTGATCGATGTGCGTGCCCGCAGCGTGCGCGATGGTGTGGATCGCGCCGTGCTCCGCGACGAGCGCATCCAGACAGGCGTTCATGGAATCCAAGTCGGCGAGGTCGACCTGATGCACCGAACAACTCCCGCCACCGTGTCGGATCTTCAGAGCGACTTCGTTGGCGGCCTCTTCGTTGTGCCGGTAGGTGATGGCGATCGCGGCGCCGGCCTCGGCGAAGCCGCGTGCGATCGCGCTTCCGATCCCTCCGCTACCCCCGATCACGAGCGCCACGCCCTCCGGGAAGTCAACCATTGGCGCGCTCCCTGAGCTCGAACTTCACCACCTTGCCGGTCGCGTTGCGGGGTAGTGCCTCGAGGATCTCGACGCGTCGCGGAACTTTGAAGTTCGCCATGTTGTCCCGACTCCAAGCGATCACCTCGTCTGCCGTCAAGGACTGCCCTGGAGCGGGGACGACGAACGCCATACCCACCTCGCCGAGCCGCTCGTCCGGTACACCGATCACGGCGACCTCCCCGAGGCCCGGCATCTTCAGCAGAGTGTTCTCGATCTCGGCGGGATATGCGTTGAAGCCCCCGACGATGAACATGTCCTTGAGGCGATCGGTGATCCGGATGTTGCCCCGCTCGTCGAGCGTTCCGATATCGCCGGTGTGGAGCCATCCTTCTTCGTCGATGGCCTTCCTCGTCTCCTCGGGGGCATCGAAGTAGCCCTTCATCACGTTGTATCCGCGGACGACGATCTCTCCGGGTTCGCCCGCGGGTAGGCTGGTCCCGTTCTTGTCGACGATCTGCACCTCGACCTCGGGAATGGCGCGCCCGCTGGTCGTGGCGATGGTCTCGGCGTCGTCGTCGAGCCTACACATCGTCACCACACCGCAGCTCTCGGTGAGACCATAGGCAGTGATCACGGTTTCAAAACCGAGGTCGTCCTTCATTCGCTGTATGAGCTCCACCGGGATCGCCGCGGCCCCGGTGACCGCGAGCCGTAGGCTCGAGATGTCGAAGGCCCCGCGCCTCGGATGAAGAAGGATCGATTGGTACAGCGCGGGTGGGCCGGGAAGCATGGTGATCGCGTCTTCTTGCACTCGACGCAGGACGACGTCGACATCGAAGAGCGCTTCGGGAAACACGGTTGCCCCACGCATCAACGCCGAGAACCAGCCCGCCTTGTAGCCAAAGCTGTGAAAGAACGGCAACACGATCAGATAGCGGTCGCCCTCGCGGAGGCCCACAATCGAGCTCCATTGGTCGAACACCCGCAGGTTCTGTTCGTGGGTGCACATTGCGCCCTTGGGTTTCCCTGTGGTGCCGGACGTGAAGAGGATGTCTGCAAGGTCGCTAGGTGCCACGCTGGCCGCTACGTCCTCAGCCGCGGAGATTGGAACGTCGTCGGCGCACGCGATGAAGTCCGCGAAGCTGAGCGTGCCTTCGGGCGCCTCACCTCGAAGGACGACGACGTTGGTGAGCTCCGGGAGCTCAGCGTCTACCCCATGGAGCAGCGCCACGTAATCGACGTCGAGGAAGCCGGTCACGGTGAAGAGCGCCTTTGCCTGGCTCTTGCCCAGCAGATACGCCGCCTCGGCTCCCTTGTACCTCGTGTTGACTGGAACCATCACGCCGCCGACCGTGTGGATCGCGAGGGCGCATACGATCCACTCCCACATGTTGGGGGCCCAAATCGCGACACGATCGCCTTTGTCGATTCCGAGCGCGATGAGGCCACGGGCCGCCTGATCGACCCTCGCCGCCAGCTCCTCGAAGCTGAGCGTCGTGGAACCATCAACGATTGCCGGTGCTCCGCGCAGCGTTTGAGCCTGACGAGTCACCATATCCGGAATCGTTCGGAACACGGCGCCCGTGATATCGCCAACCGGCGGGACGATCAACGCCTCGGGCAACCTGACATTGATCATTTCGTCCCCATTCGAGGATTGACCGGGCCCCTAACGTGGCAATACTGCCGTCGCTTTTGACGGAGGTGGTCCAAAGCGGGTCGCCTCCACGTCGCATTTACCTAATTACTTAAAAATGTTCTCGAGATGGTCGATTGGGATTGGGAGACGCGCCCGACCTACGAATCGGAGCGCGTTCGAATCGACGCGACTTCGTCGCCGGCGGTGCTCTATGACATGAAGCTCCCGCGGCTGGTGGAGGACCACGAAGTCGGTCTGATGCTGAGCCTCGCGGACTATCATCTCGACAGCGGTCTTCCCTTCATCGTGATGGTCCGCCAGGAGCGGGGGACGGGCGTGATTTCGGCCCGCCATCGCAAGGCGTTTGCGGACTGGCTGGATGCGCGTCGCGAGGCGCTCCAGCGGGACGATGTCGTCGCCGTTGTCGTGGTGCCGGAGGCGATTTTTCGGGCGGTCCTCCGCGTGGTCTACCGGTTTCGCACCCCGCCACTCCGCACACTGACCACCCCCGACGCTCGAAGCGCGGCAGATGCCGTGCGGGGCGAGCTCGGGCGGATCGGGCAAGCGCTGACCCCGCAGATCGAGCGGTGGCTCGACACGGTACGAGGCCCGGCGTCGGCTTGACCCGCAGACTGAAACGCGTTTCACTTCGACCTGAGTTCGAAGGGACGCACCTTGGGCATTTCGCACGAAATCATTGATGGAATCGCCGAAGTCGTCGTTGACTACCCGCCGGTCAACGCGATTCCCGTGAACGGCTGGTTCGAGCTCGCTGAGAGGATCAGAGCGGTCGGCAGCGATCCGGAAACCCGCGCTGTGATCCTCCGCGCCGAGGGCCGCGGCTTCAACGCGGGCGTCGACATCAAGGAGATGCAGAACACCGAGGGTTTTGACGCCCTGCTCGGCGCGAACCGCGGTTGCTGGGAGGCTTTCAAAGCCGTCTACGAATGTGAGGTTCCCGTCATCACCGCGGCGCATGGCTACTGCGTGGGAGGGGGAATCGGGCTCGCGGGAAACTCGGACATCCTCATCGCCGCAAAGGGCACCAAGTTTGCCCTGCCCGAAGTCGATCGCGGCGCGCTTGGCGCGGCGACCCATCTTGCCCGCTTGGTTCCTCCGCTAAAGATGCGCGCGATGGTGCTCACCTGCGAGCCGGCGACCGCGGAACAGCTCCACGCATGGGGATCGGTCCACGCGGTCGTCGCAGAAGACCAGCTTGCCGCGAAGGCAAGAGAAGTCGCTCGCGCCTTCACCAAGAAGATCCCCCGCGTGGTACGCGTGGCGAAGGAATGCCTGAACAACATCGACCCCATCGACGTGAATCGTTCGTACAGATTCGAACAAGGCTTCACCTTCGAGCTCAACTTGGCGGGCGTGGCCGACGAGGCGCGGGACGCGTTCGTGGAGAAACGCGACCCCGACGAAAAGTGAGGTAGCTTCGTGGCAGACAAACGCATGACGGTGGAGGAAGCCGTCGCCGAGATCACTGACGGGATGACGATCGGAATCGGCGGTTGGGGCTCGCGGCGAAAGCCGATGGCGTTTGTGCGCGCCTTGGTGCGCAAGGGCGTCAAGGACCTGACCGTAGTCTCGTATGGTGGCCCCGACATCGGCATCCTCTGCGCGACCGGACAGCTCAAGAAGGCCGTCTATGGTTTCGTGTCACTCGACTCGATTCCGCTCGAACCTCATTTTCGAAAAGCCCGCCAGGACGGGACGATCGCGGCGGTCGAGCTCGACGAGGGGATGTTCCTCCTGGGCCTACGGGCTGCCGCGCAGCGACTGCCGTTCTTGCCGACGCGTGCCGGGCTGGGTTCCGACGTGCTGAAGATCAACCCCCACCTCAGGACGATCAAATCACCGTATGCGGATGCCGAAGAGCTGGTTGCCGTCCCGGCATTGAACGTCGACGTCGCGTTCATTCACATGAACCGCGCGGACGCGCAGGGGAACGGTCAATCGCTCGGACGCGATCCCTACTTCGACAATCTCTTCTGCATGGCGGCGAAGACGGCATTCATGAGCTGCGAGAAGATCGTTTCGACCGAGGATCTCGTCGGAGGCGGTCCGCTTCAAAGCTTGCTCATCAACCGCATGATGGTCAGCGGCGTCGTCGAGGCGCCGGGTGGCGCGCACTTCACGGAATGCCCGCCGGACTATCCGCGTGATGAGGCGTTCCAACGCGAGTATGCCAAGACCGCAAAGGACATCGACGCTTGGAACGCATTCCGCGCCAAGTACCTCGATGTGAGCGAGGTCGACTATCAGAAGGCGGTGTCGGCGTGATCAACCACGAAGCTTCGCGAGCGGACGTCTGTGCCCTGGCGGTTGCCGAATGCTTTCGCGACGACGGCGAGATCATGGTGAGCGCCATGGGCACCACCCCGAGCCTCGGCGCGCGGCTCGCGAAAGCGACGTTCGCGCCCGACCTGTTGATGACCGACGGGTACAATCTCTTGTTGCGCCGAGCGCTGCCGCTTGGCGAAGAGCCAGCGGACGAAGACGTCGAGGGATGGATGCCGTTTGGCTCCGTCTTCGAAACGCTCTGGTGGGGACGCCGGCATGTGATGATGGGCGCGTCGCAGATCGACCAGTTCGGTAACCAGAACATCGCTTGCATCGGCTCGTGGGAGACGCCCAAGGCGCAGCTCCTCGGGGTGCGCGGCGCTCCCGGCAACACCATCAATCATGTCACGAGCTACTGGGTGCCAAATCACAACGCTCGCGTGCTCGTGCCGAAGGTCGACATGGCGAGCGGGGTTGGCTACGACCGCGCTGCCGCGCTCGGCTCCGGCGGCCGCTTCCACGAGATCCGACGCGTCGTTACCAACCTGGGCGTATTCGACTTCAACACGCCCGACCGGCGCATGCGGCTCGCGTCGCTACACCCTGGCGTTCAGCTTCAGGAGGTCCTCGACAACACGGGCTTCGAGCTTGCAATTCCCGAAGGGGTGGGCACGACCCCCGTTCCGACCCCAGAGATGGTTGGCGTGCTGCGGGAGCTCGATCCGCAAGGCTATGCGCAGAAAGAAGTCGTCGTATGACGGATCAAAAGAGGACCACGAAGACACCCCCGAAAAAGCGAAAGTCCGCCGCGCCGAAGGCGAAGAGCGCACGTCCGACGAAGCGCAAAGCCAAGTCTGAGCCGCCCGAGGCGAGCAGCGCGAAGTCGCCCACGAAGAAACGGAAGTCGACCGCGCCGAAGACGAAAGCCAAGGTGACGAAGGCCAAGGCGCGCAAGAGCAAAGGGCCCCCGCGAGTCAGCAGCATCCCGGCCCCCGCAGCCCGGAGGGCCTATCGGCCGAAGTCGGCACTGCACACGCGCATCTGCGAGTTGTTTGGGATCGAGTACCCGATCATTCAGACCGGCATGGGTTGGGTGTCGGGGGCGAGCCTCACGTCCGCGACGAGCTCCGCTGGCGGCCTGGGCATCTTGGCGGCTGCCACCATGACCTTTCCCGAGCTTAGGGAGGCGATCGCCAAGGTCAAGGACCGCACCGACAAGCCGTTTGGCGTGAATATGCGCGCCGACCAGTCCGACGTGATGAAGCGCGTCCAACTTCTCATCGCGGAGAGAGTCAAGGTCGCGAGCTTTGCGCAAGCGCCGGGCGAGCGCGTAGTCAAGACCTTGAAGGACGCCGGGGTGCTGACCATGCCGACCATTGGCGCCCGTAGACACGCGGAGAAAGTGCAAGCCTGGGGCGTCGACGCCGTCATCGCGCAGGGCCAAGAGGGCGGCGGGCACACTGGGCAAATCCCTACGTCGATCTTGCTTCCCGACGTGTCGGCCGCGGTCGATATCCCGGTGGTTGGCGCCGGCGGGTTTCGTGACGGCCGCGGATTGGTCGCTGCTCTCGCGCTCGGCGGCGCCGGCATTGCGATGGGTACGCGCTTCCTGCTCACCCAGGAGAGCCAAGTCCCGGATCACGTCAAGCAGATCTACCTCAAGACCAAGGCCAACGGTACGGTCGTCACCACAGCGGTCGACGGCCATCCGCAGAGGGTCATTCGAACCGCCCTCATCGAACAGCTCGAAAAGGCCAATCCGCTGACGCGTTTCCCCCGGGCCGCACTCAACGCCCTGTCGTTGATGAAGGTGACC
Organism: Myxococcales bacterium; assembly: GCA_024640845.1. Classification (GTDB taxonomy): domain Bacteria; phylum Myxococcota_A; class Polyangia; order Polyangiales; family Houyiibacteriaceae; genus SG8-38. Next base: position 6,310 of record JAHEEE010000066.1, read on the forward strand.
GGCACGTCTCTCCCCGAGCTCCTCGAGGAGGGCATGGCGATGAAGCAGAATCAAGAGCTCACGTGGGCGCAGCTCGCAATGGCGGCCAACGCTCCGATGCTCACCAAGGCGTCTATGGTCGACGGCAAAGTCGCGGCCGGCATACTGCCAACCGGCCAGATCGCCGGCGTCATCGACGAGATCCCGACCGTCTCGGAGCTGATTCAGCGCATCATCGCCGAAGCCGAACAGACGCTCGCCCGCTTGGGGGCGTGAGGGGCACGATGGACCTCGACTTTAGCGTCTCCGAGAACGCCTTTCGGCAGGAGTGCCGCGCCTGGCTCGAAGCCAACGCACCGCGCGAGCGGCTGCCTTCGGGCGACACCAGAGAGGGATTCGCTCTGCACTTGGAGTGGGAGCGCGCGCTCTTCGACGCGGGCTGGGCTGCCGTATCGTGGCCCAAGCAATACGGCGGCCGCGAGGCTACGTTGATCGAGTGGCTGATCTTCGAAGAGGAGTACTATCGCGTTGGCGCGCCTAGTCGTGTGACCCAGAACGGCATCTTCCTTCTCGCGCCGACGTTGTTCGAGTTCGGCACCGACGAACAGAAGGAACGCATCCTGCGCCCCATGGCCCGGGGCGACGTCACCTGGGGCCAGGCTTGGTCGGAGCCAAACGCCGGCAGTGATCTTGCCTCGCTCAAGAGCACCGCTCGGCGTGTTGATGGTGGATGGCGTCTCAGCGGGCAGAAGACTTGGTCCACGCGCGCTGCGTTCTGCGATATGGCGTACGGTCTGTTTCGTAGCGATCCCGATCAGGCGCGCCATCGAGGCCTGACCTATTTCATGTTTCCCTTGCATGCCGAGGGGGTGACGGTCCGGGGAGTCGATCGACTCGACGGCGACGAGGGATTCGCCGAGATCTTTCTCGAAGACGTGTTCGTTCCGGACACGGACGTCATCGGCCAGGTTCACCAGGGTTGGAAGGTCGCGATGGCAACGACCAGCTCCGAACGTGGGTTGAGCCTTCGCAGCCCGGGGCGATTCATGGCGATCGCTACGCGGCTCATCGATCTCTATCACCGCTACCGCGATCGCTCCGACCCGGTACTTCGAGACCAAGTCGTTCAGGCCTGGATGGACGCGCAAGCCTACCGGTGGTTCACGTTTCAAACCGTCACGCGAATGAGGGAGGGCGGCTCGATTGGTCCGGACTCGAGCATGAACAAGGTCTTTTGGTCGGAGATGGACGTCCGAACCCACGAGACCGCACTGGCGCTCATCGGTCAAGCGTTGGAGCTCGACGAAGGCTCTCCGAGCGCAGTCGACGGCGGCGATTGGATGAAGGGCTTCCAGTTCGCGCTTGCAGGTCCCATCTACGCGGGCACAAACGAGATTCAACGCAACATCATCGCTGAGCGCGTGCTCGGGCTCCCACGGAAGTAGCCGATGCGTTTCGCGTTTACAGACGACCAGAAGATGCTGCGCGACACCGTACGTGAGGTCCTACAGCGAGAGTGCGCGCCGGATGTGGTTCGCGCTGCATGGGAAGGTCGTCTGCAGGGTGTTCGCTCGGTGTGGGACACGCTTGCGGAGACGGGTGTGATCGGAATGATGGCTTCGGAAGAGGCCGGCGGCATGGGCATGGCCGAGCTCGATCTCGTCCTTCCACTCGAAGAAGCCGGTTACGCGGCGCTCCCGGGGCCGCTCGTCGATACGGCGGCGGTCGGGATTCCAATCCTCGAAGCGGCGGGGACCGACGAGCAAAAGGAGCGGTGGCTCGGTCCGGCCCTATCAGGGGAGGCGCGAATCGTCGTCTCTTTCGAGGATCAACACATCGTCCCGCATGTCGCGTCGGCAGACTTGTTGATCGCGGAGCGCGCGGGCGTCGGTTTCTGTGTGCCGATCGCAGAGGCCTCGGTCAACTTGGAACAGTCCGTGGACCGAGCCCGCGAGCTCGGTCGAATCACGTTCGAAGCGGGCGCGAAGTTCCGGATGCGTGAAGACGTCGACCCCCGGGCGCAGTTCGGCATCGGTCGCGAGCGAGCCGCCCTCGGCGCGGCCGCCCAGCTCCTCGGTTTATCGCGCCGGATGCTCGACATGGCGGTTCAATACGCCAAAGACCGGGAACAGTTCGGCAAACCGATCGGCGCGCAGCAGGCCGTGAAGCACCGCCTCGCCAACGCGTTGATCGAGCAGGAGTTCGCTCGCCCGCTGGTGTACCGCGCCGGTTGGGCGATGACGACCTCGGCCGCCGACGCTGAAGTCGCGGTGTCGCTCGCGAAGATCTATGCAGGCGAGGCTGCAAAATTCGTCGCTAAGGAAGCGCTCCAGGTGCACGGCGCGATCGGCTACACGATCGAATGCGACCTACATATGTGGATGAAACGTGCGTGGGCGCTGGCCGCCGCGCACGGTGACGCCGCTTACCATCGCGAGCGCGTAGGCCGTCACATCCTTTGAGCTACGGGGTGGACGCTTGCGAGCGAGGACCACTCCCTTTAGAGATACGAGCATAGTGAGGTTCAGATGCCCGAAGCATACATTGTCGAAGCAGTCCGCTCACCAGTAGGAAAGAAGAGGGGGGGGCTCAGCAAAGTCCATTCCGCCGATCTCGGCGCGCATGCCATCAAGGGGCTCATCGAGCGTACGGGCATCGATCCCGGTGTGGTCGACGACGTCGTGTTCGGCTGCGTAGATTCGGTGGCAAGCCAGGCTGGCGATATCGCCCGCACTTGCTGGCTCGCTGCGGGCTACCCGGAGCACGTGCCGGGCGTGACCATCGACCGCCAGTGCGGGTCTTCCCAGCAAGCGGTTCATTTCGCAGCACAGGGCGTCATGAGCGGTACGCAGGACGTAGTCGTTGCAGGTGGCGTTCAGAACATGAGCCAGATTCCTATCGGGGCGTCGATGGTCGTCGGCAAAGAGCTCGGTATCCCCGATCCGTTTTCCGGCTCGGTCGGTTGGACCGAGCGCTATGGCGACAAGCCCGTCAATCAGTTCTACGGAGCCGAGATGATCGCCAAGCAGTGGGATCTTTCGCGCGAGGAGCTCGAGCGGTTCGCACTGCAAAGTCACCAGCGCGCCCTTCGCGCCCAAGAGGAAGGCCGGTTCGACAAAGAGATCATTCCGTTTGGGGACGTGACGGCAGACGAAGGCCCCCGCGCCGATACGACGCTCGAGAAGATGGCCGCGTTGCCGGTGCTGATGGAAGGCGGACGGCTGACAGCGGCGGTCGCAAGCCAGATTTCGGACGGCTCTGCGGCTCTTCTCATCGTCTCGGAAAAGGCGCTCAAGGAATACGGCCTCACACCGCGAGCACGCATCCACCACTTGAGCGTCCGCGGCGAAGATCCGATTCGAATGCTATCGGCGCCGATACCCGCGACGAAGTACGCGATGGAAAAGAGCGGCATGAGCCTCGATGACATCGACCTCGTGGAGATCAACGAGGCGTTCGCCCCGGTCGTTTGCGCGTGGGCGAAGGAGCTCGATGTCGACCTGGAGAAGGTCAACGTCAACGGCGGCGCAATCGCTCTCGGTCATCCGCTCGGCGCGACGGGCGCCAAGCTCATGACGACGCTCCTCCACGAGCTCGAGCGCACCGGCGGGCGTTACGGCCTTCAGACCATGTGCGAGGGTGGCGGCCAGGCAAACGTCACCATCATCGAGCGCCTAGGCTGACCCCAGAACGGGAGTTTCACCTGCGGAATGTGACGTTTCGCACACCGGTTCGCGTCTTTATCGACAAGCGTAGGAGCGCTCGGCATCATGGAAGTCCAAGGGCGGCATGAGCTCCAAGCTTCCAAAGCAAGGGTCGACTCCACCGCCTCCGCGCAAGCACTCGGAGGTTCGCGCGGCCGTGCAGGCCGATGAGCGTCGCCACGCCGTGCGTTGGGCCTCGGACGCGTCGGTAGAGATCCTTTCGCCGATCCAGGCGCAGGCCGAGGCGCTCGACGTGAGTGCGACCGGTATTCAGCTCTCGCTCGACGGGTGGCTATCGACCGGCACGTTGTGCGATTTGCGGATTACCACGCACACCGGCCGTGAGATTTTCAAGCGGGCGCGCGTGATTTGGGCGCGCCGAGTCGGCGATGAGTGCGTGGCTGGCCTGCATGTCGTCGGCTCGATCGTACCGCCAGCGATCCCAGAGTAGGGCTTCCCGCGAACGGTGACCCTTTTCTCGGGCTTTCCCCGCGCCGAGCGACGCGCCGCCTTGACGTGCCGGCTCTGGCAAAATAGAACACGTTTCACTTCTTTAACACCCATGAGGACCCGGAACCGGGAGGTGGATATGGCCAAAGTCGCCAGCACAGCAGAGTATTTCGACACCCTTGCCGATCGTTTCTTGCCCGACCAAGCGGCCGGCGTGAACGCGCAGATTCAATACACGCTCAGCGGTGACGGTGGCGGCGAGTGGACGATCACGATTGAAGACGGGCAGTTCAAAGGCGTCGCGACCGGGGGTGTCGAGAAGCCGACCCTGAACGTCATGATGGACGCCGCGAAGTTCATCGACATGGCCAATGGGGATCTAGACGGACGCAAGGCATTCCTCACGCGCAAGCTCAAGGTGAAGGGCAACATCGCTCTAGCCCAGAAGATGCAGAAGTTCTTTCCTCAAGGCTGATCGAGAACGGACGGCGCCAATCCATGAGCGAGATTCTTTCAGCCCCGTACGTGCTCGAATACACGTACACGCGAAGCACCGGGCCGGTTGTCGGCCGTTTCCTCGAGGGCCTTCGGTATGAAGTGCTTGAAGGGGTGAAGACGGCCGATGGTCGCGTGCTCTGCCCTCCTCTCGAATATGACGAAGAGGGTGAGCCTACGACCGGCGAGTTCATTCAGCTTCGTCCTTCCGGCACGGTCAAGTCTTGGTCTTGGGTCGAGCAACCGCGAAAGGGCCATCCGTTCGACCGTCCGTTTGCGTGGGCGCTCGTTCAAATCGACGGCGCCGACAATGCGATGGTGCATGCGGTGGATGCGGGAGACGCAAAGTCGATGAAGACCGGGATGCGCGTGAGGCTGCGTTGGGCTCGCGAAAAGAACGGGACTATTCTCGACATCGAAGGATTCGAGCCGATTTCGTCGTTCGTTCCCTCGCCGGTCCGTCTCGACTTCGAGGTCAAGCCGGGGAAGCACTACAGCGCCTACCTTCGCGGGCTCGAACAAGGAAAAATCATCGGCGGGCGCGATCCAGAATCAGACAAGGTCTACGTGCCACCAAGAGCGTCCGACCCGGTGACGGGCAATCCTACGAGCGAGTATGTCGAAGTCGCGGATGTAGGGGTGCTGACGACGTTCACGGTGATTCGCATCCCCTTCGAGGGACAGAAGCTCAAGCCCCCCTACTGCTTCGGCGCCATCGTCCTGGATGGTGCCCACATGCCGATCTATCACTTGATCAGTGGGGTGCCCTACGACGAGATCCGAATGGGCATGCGCGTGCGGGCCAAATGGAAGCCGCGCGAAGAGTGGGTCACGTCGCTCGAGAACATTCTGTACTTCGAGCCCACCGGAGAACCTGACGTCCCATTCGAGCTCTACAAGGAGCACCTCTGATGCGAGACATTGCGATCGTTTCGTTCTCGCAGCTTCCGTCGGTGAGAGAGATCCATACTGCGGATGAAGCGGAGCTGCTTCAGCCCGTGACCTCGGACGCGATGAAGCAGGTTGGTTTGACGCAGGCGGACATCGGGTTCACTTGCTCGGGTAGCGCCGACTACCTCATCGGTCGGGCGTTCTCGTTCGTCGCGGCGGTGGACGGTCTTGCTGCATGGCCCCCAATTCGTGAATCTCACGTCGAAATGGATGGCGCATTCGCGCTCTTCGAGGCTTGGGTTCGTCTATTACACGGGGACATCGACACCGCGTTGGTCTATTCATTCGGCAAGAGCTCGATGGGAACAGTGCCCGATGTGCTCAATCTGCAGAACGACCCCTATTACGTGCAGCCGCTCGGGCTCGATTCGATCAGCGCTGCGGCCTTGCAGGCGCAGGCCATGCTCGACGCCAACAAGGCAACCGAGCGGGACTTCGCGGAGGTCGCCGTTCGCAGTCGAAGGAACGCGATGGATAATCCCAACGCACACATCAAGGGCGATTTCAGCGTGGATGAGATCATGGAGGAGCCTTACATCAGCTCCCCTCTCCGAAGAAGCCTTTGCCCCCCGACTTCGGATGCCGCCGCCGCCATCGTTTTGGCGGCCGGGGACAGGGCCAAAGAGCTGGTGGATCGACCTGCGTGGATTCGAGGGATAGACCACCGGATCGAGCCGCATGGGTTGGGGCAACGCGACTTGACGACGTCTGCCTCGGCAAAGCTGGCTGCAGAAAAGGCGGGCGTCGCCAAAGGGAAGGTCGACGTCGCAGAGCTCCACGCGCCCTTTGCACACCAGGAGCTGATCCTGCGTGAGGCGATGGGGCTCGGGGACGAGGTGAGCTTGAATCCATCGGGTGGGGCGCTCTCGGCCAACTCGATCATGACCGCCGGATTGATTCGATTCGGGGAAGCGGCGAAACGGATTCTGGCAGGTGACGCCGACCGTGCCGTTGCACACACGACGAGCGGCGCTTGTCTTCAGCAAAACCTAGTTGCCGTCCTGGAGGGAGAGTAATGGCCGAGCACTGTGCAGTCGTCGGCATCGGTCAAACCAAGCACCGCGAGAGCCGACGCGACCTGTCGATCCCCGGCCTGGTTCGTGAAGCCGCGCTCCTTGCTTTGCAGGACGCCGACATGACTTGGAAGGACATCGACTCGATCGTGATCGGCACGGCGCCCGACATGTTCGAAGGTGTCATGATGCCCGAGCTCTGGCTTTCCGACGCGCTAGGCGCTGCGGGAAGACCTATCTTCCGTGTTCACACCGCCGGGTCGGTCGGCGGATCGACGGCGGTCGTCGCCTCTCACTTGGTGCAGGCGGGCGTGCACGAAAAGGTGCTGACCCTAGCGTTCGAGAAGCAGAGCGAGTCCAACGCGATGTGGGCCTTGTCGCCTGCGGTGCCCTTTCAGCCGCAGCTGGTCGCTGGTGCGGGGGGGTACTTTGCTCCGTTGATCCGTTCGTACATTCGCCGCGCGAATGCCCATCCCGACACCGGCTGCATGGTGGCCGTCAAGGACCGCGAGCACGGTCGCCTCAATCCGAACGCGCACCTTCACCTCGATCAGAGTCTCGAGCAGGTGAAGGCCTCCCCGATGCTGTGGGATCCGATTCGCTACTCGGAGACGTGCCCATCATCGGACGGCGCGGTGGCGATGGTATTGGTGAGTGACAAGCACGCGGATCGCGTGAAGAACCCCGCATGGGTCAAGGGCACCTCCGTGCGCACCGAGAGAACTTTTTTCGCCGGTCGAGACCAGGTCAACCCCGCCGCTGGGCGGCTGTGCGCGAAGGATGTCTACGATCAAGCCGGAATCACGAACCCGCTCAAGGACATCGATTGCGCGGAGATCTATGTTCCCTTTTCGTGGTTCGAGCCGATGTGGCTCGAAAACTTGGGCTTTGCCGAAGAGGGCGAGGGTTGGAAGATGACCATGGAAGGCAAGACCAAGCTGGGTGGCGAGATGCCCTGGAACATGTCCGGGGGTGTCATGTGCACCAACCCGATCGGAGCCAGTGGTATGCTCCGGTTTGCGGAAGCCGCGCGCCAGGTTCGCGGGACGGCTGAGAAGCATCAGGTCGATGGCGCCAAGGTCGCGGTCGGCCATGCATATGGAGGAGGCTCTCAGTTCTTCGCCATGTGGATCGTGGGATCGGAGCGATGAGCAGGAGCGATGATGGAGTATAACCTTGCCGATCTCTATGAGGCGATTGCAGACGCCGTTCCCGACAACATCGCGCTTGCGGCGGGTGACGTACACCACACCTATGCCGACCTCGACAAACGAGCGAATCGACTCGCCCACTACCTAGTGTCTCAGGGCATAGGCCAGGGCGATCACGTTGGCCTGCACCTCTTCAACGGTCATGAATTCGTCGAAGCGATTTTGGCGCTCTTCAAGATTCGCGCAGTTGGCATCAACGTGAACTATCGGTTCGTTGGACCGGAGGTTCGCTACATGATCGACAATGCCGATCTGAAGGGCATGATCACACAGCGCCGTTTCATCCCGATCATCAACGAGGCGAACGAGGGGCTCGAGCCGCTGCGACCCCTAATCGTCATCGAGGATGGATCTGATGCAGTCTCCGACCAGGAGTCGATCGAATATGAGAGCGCGCTTGCCAGGGGCTCCGAGCAACGGGATTTCGACTCGAGGTCCGGAGATGATCTCTACATCATCTACACCGGCGGTACGACTGGGATGCCCAAGGGCGTGATGTGGCGCCACGAGGATCTCTTCTTCACTGGTCTTCAAGGAGGCTCTCCCGGAGGCGATCCGGTCGAGTCCCCGGAACAGCTCGTCGAGCAAGCCAAGGAGGGCTGGTACACGGTGACCATGCTGCCGTGCGCGCCGTTCATCCATGGGGCTGCGCAGTGGACTCAATGGATCTGCCACCTGACCGGCGGCAAGCTCGTCCTGCAAAACGGGCCTAGCTTCGACGCCAAACGCATCCTTTCGCTGGTTGCCGAGGAAGAAGTCTCCACGATGTCCCTCGTCGGAGATGCGATGGCGATTCCTCTCGTCGAGGAGCTCAAGAACGGCGACTACGACATGTCGAACCTGGCAGTCATCGCGTCGGCGGGGGCGATTCTTTCCGGAAGCGTTCAAGCGGAAATCGAACAGCTTCTTCCAGATGTGATGGTGATCAACAGCTTCGGCACCAGCGAGTCGGGAGATCTCGGACGGGCTGCCGGCGACGAAGAAAGCCACGAGGGTCGCCCGTCGTTCTACATGGGAGACGAGGTGACGGTGCTCGACGAGGAGGGCGATCCCATCAAGCCGGGGTCAGGCCAGATCGGCCTCGTCGCGCGTTCGGGACGCTTGCCGCTCGGCTACTACAAAGACCCTGACAAGACCGCGGAGCGATTCAAGGAGTTCAAGGGAAAGCGCTGGGTCGTCCCCGGCGACTTCGCAACTGTCGAGGCCGATGGTCGCATCACGTTTCTCGGGCGCGGGAGCAAGTGCATCAACACCGGTGGAGAGAAGGTGTTCCCCGAGGAGGTCGAAGAAGCCCTCAAGGCGCACCCGGATATCATCGACGCACTGGTCGTCGCTGTCCCTGACCCTCGGTTCGGCTCGAAGGTCGCCGCGGTCTTCAACACGCGAGGTGACAAGCAGCTCTCACTCGATGAAGTGCAGGCGCACTGCCGCGACCACGTTGCCGGCTACAAGATCCCTCGTCAGATCACGATCACGAAAACGGTTTCCCGCATGCCGAGCGGCAAGCCCGACTACAAGTGGGCCGAGGAGATCGCCCGCGAGCAGGCCACCGCTCACGCGTAGACTCGACGCCCCAAACCAGAGGAACCCATGTCAGCAGCACGAGAAGAAGAGGAGCTTTTTCCTGGCTATCCGCGTGGTTGGTTCGTCATCGGAGTGTCGAAAGAGCTGAAGCCGCGCGACGTCAGGCCGATCAAGTATTTCGGTCGCGAGATGGTCCTCTACCGCAGTGAGAGCGGTAAGGCCGTGGTCCATGATGCCTTTTGCCCGCACCTCGGCGCCCATCTCGGATACGGCGGCAAGGTCGTCGGGGAGTCGATTGCGTGTCCGTTTCATGCGTGGCGCTTCGACGAGGGTGGCAAGTGCGTCGAAGTGCCCTACGCCAAGCGAATCCCGCCCCGCGCCTGCGTGAAGAACAACCCGGTAGAGGAGCACAACGGCCTCATCTTCGTTTGGAACGCTCGCGTAGAAGGCGAGCAGCCGACGTGGGAGATCCCGGACATCCCCGAGTATGGAACCGATGCATGGACCGACTGGGGCTCCGCGCTCATCGAGATCAAGACTCATCCGAAGGAGATCGTCGAGAACCTAGCCGACAAGGGCCACTTCGGTCCGGTGCATGGGACGTGGGCCAACGAGTTCGGGAACGAGTTCAAGAACCACATCGGTATCCAGCGCGTCAAAGGCGTGGCGTATCCTCGTGGCGGCGGGGAGGACCACTTCGAGCTGCAATCCACATACTACGGGCCCGGCTACATGCTCACCGAGATGCAGAGCGTGCTTCCGAACATCATGCTCCTGTGTCACACACCCATCGACGAGAACAGCGTTCATGTGCGTATCGGCGCGATGATCGACATTTCGAACGTGAAAGAAGGCAAGGAGGCTTTCCTCGACGGGTACCGCAACAACATCATTACCGGCTTCAAGGAAGACATCGCGATCTGGGAGAACAAGAAGTACCGGACCCGGCCGATTCTGTGTGACGGGGATGGCGACGTTGGCGGTCTCCGAAGGTGGTACCAGAAGTTCTACACGCCCCAAGCAGAGGTCGGGTACTAGCTATGGATGATAGGGCCAAGCGCATCGTGGAAACCGCCGTCGCACTCGCGGAGCGTGATGGTTATCAGGCAGTCAGGCTGCGGGACGTCGCGGCGACCGCCCAGGTTGCGCTTGGCACCGTGTACAAGCGGTTTGCAAGCAAGGAGGAGATCCTCATCGCGGCCCTCGAACAGGAGAGCGAGAAGCTCCTTGCGAAGATCGGGAAGAAGCCTGTTCCAGGTGACGATCAGATCGACCGCGTTCGGTTCGTGTTCAACGCGCTGACTAAGGGACTCCTGCGACGCCCAAACCTTGCCAAGGCGCTCGTTCGGTCGCTTGCGTCGGGCGATCCCAACATCACGGAGCGCGTGGCAAGCTTTCACGCACTCATCACAGCCTTGGTCATGTCGGCGCTTCGCGGCGAGGCCGCAGATGATATCGCTGAATGGGGCGGAGACGCCGACCAGAAGGAGCGCACGATCGCTTCGATCCTTCAGAACGTGTGGTTTGCATCTTTCGTCGGATGGGCTGGCGGTTTGCACGATGCTTCGCAGGTCCTGGCGGACACGGACAAAGCGACTCAACTGCTGCTCGCAGTGTAGGTGGCGGCGATTTCCGAGCCGCAGCGATTTCGGTGGGTTCTACCTTGCCCCAAGGGGTGCGAGGAGGTCTTGGCCGAAGAGGTGCGGGCACTAGACATCGAAGTTGCCGAGGAGCGGCCCACCGCGGTTCATGTACGGGGCACGCTGCAAGAAGGCTATCGGCTCTGTCTCTGGTCGCGGGTCGCGTCACGTGTCTTGCTGCCTATCGCCGAGATCGAAGCTGAGAACGACACCGCCCTGTACGAGAACTTACGCGAAGTCGAATGGTGGAAGCATTTCGATCCCTCGAAGACGTTTGCGATCGGCAGCTCGCAAGCGCCGAGGAGCGCGTTTCCTTCGCACTACTGGGTGCAGCGCGCGAAGGACGCGATGGTCGACAGCTTTCGCGAGCATTCGGGCGCCCGACCGAGCGTCGACAAGCGGACCCCGGCGCTCCGCTTCCACCTGCACGTAGGGGAGAGGCGTCACGAGCTCGCTCTCGATTTCTCCGGTGAGGCGTTGCATCGGCGCGGTTATCGGCAATCAGGTGGCAAGGCTCCCCTCAAAGAAAATCTTGCCGCGGCAATCCTCTATCTCGCTAAGTGGCCGGAGGCGGCGGGGCAAGGTGTGCCGCTCATGGATCCCACCTGTGGATCTGGGACCTTCCTCGTCGAGGCCGCGCTCATGGCAACCAACTGCGCGCCCGGATTGATCCGCGATCACTTTGGCTTCGAGAGCTGGCTGCAGCACGACGTCCCGGCGTTTGAGAGAGAGCTCGCCGACGCCCGGGCGGCACGGAAGGCCGAATGCCCTGCGCTGATCTTTGGGCTGGATGCATCGGAAACCGCGCTATCGAGCGCGAAAGAGAACCTACGGGCCGCGGGTGTCGAGCAATACGTGTCGCTGGCGCTCAGGGAGCTCGCCAACGCCGAGAAGCCCGCCGAGCGCGGCCTCGTGGTTTGCAACCCGCCGTACGGCCATCGACTCGGCGAGGAGGGAACCATGTTCCTCTTCTACCAGGCGCTCGGCGACGTCCTGAAACGCGTCTTCCATGGGTGGACGGCGTACGTGCTCGCCACTCCGGGCAACATCAAGGACCTCGGGCTCAAACCTGCTCGCCGCCACGTCCTGTACAACGGCGCCATCGAGTGCAGGCTGGCCGAGATTCCGATTCGTGGGGTCACGAAAGGCGAATCGCCGAGGGGACCGGCTTGGCGGAAACCGAGCGAAAAAGCCGCGATGTTTGCGAACCGCGTGAAGAAGAACAAAAAAAAGTGGAGCCGGTGGGCGAAGCAAAATGGGGTGGAATGTTACCGTATCTACGACGCCGACATCCCCGAGTACAACGTCGCCGTCGATCAGTATCCGTCGAAGGCGATCGTGCACGTCTTCCAAAAGGAGCGTGATGCGGACGACGAGACCGCCAAGCAACGTGTCCAAGACGTGCTGCTGACGCTGCCTGAGGCATTGGGGATCGACGCAGCAGACCTGGTCGTCAAAATCCGTCGAAAACACGAACAAGGGGATCAGTACGCCCGTATCGCTGAGCAGGAGTCCGAGGTCGTCGTCAGTGAAGGCGACCTCCGCTTCATCGTGAACCTGGAGGATCGCATCGATACGGGCCTCTTCCTCGACCACCGAATCGTCCGCGCGTATGCCGCCGACCGTTGCAACGGCCGGCGCATGCTCAACCTCTTCGCGTACACGTGTTCGGTCAGCGTTGCCGCCGCCGTGGGCGGAGCCAAGCAAACCACGAGTGTTGATCTGTCGAACACCTACCTCGATTGGGGCAAGAGAAACTACGAGGCCAATGGCCTCGATCCGTCGAAGCATCGATTCTTTCGCGACGATGCCACTCGGTGGATCGCGAAGAATCGGAACAGCTTCGATTGGATCTTCATCAACCCGCCGACGTTCTCCAGGTCCAAGATGAGCAAGGGAGCCTTCAACATCCACAAAGACCACAAGTCGCTGATCGAGCACGCGATGCGCAACCTGGATCGCCGGGGCGAGCTTCTGTTCACCACGCACGCCAGAGCCTTCGAGCTCGACCCAGCTCTACGGAAGCGTTTCCAGGTCAGCGACGCCACCAAGCAATTCGTCCCCCCGGACTTCGTCCGCTACCCCTTCCAAGCCTTCTTCCTCCGCCCCTAGTCTAGTTTGAAGACGCGCTTGGCGTTGTCGCGGAGAAACTTGGGCCAGACCTCGTCCTTGAAGGGGACGTTTTGCATGTCCGTGAAGATGCGCTCTAGCGACAGCCCCATGGGGAAGTAGCCCGCGTACATGATCTTGTCGGCGCCGCGCGTGTTGGCGTAGTGGATGATCTCCTTCGGGTAGTGCTTAGGCGCGAAGGCGCTCGTGCTGTAGTAGAGATTTGGATATTTGAGCATCAGCTTCACGGCCAGATCGACCCAAGGCTCGCCGCCGTGGCGCATCACGAACTTGAGCTCTGGGAAGAACCAGCAGACCTCGTCGATGTGCTCGACCTTCTGCGGTTCCATCGGGATACGGGGGCCGGGGACGCCAACGCAGAGGCAGATGGGGATGTCCAGGTCAACGCAGGTTGCGTAGATCGGGTAGTACTTTTTGTCGTTTAGCGGCACCTGGGGACAGAGGCCGGACGGGAAGCCGGTCACGGCCTTGAGGCCATGCTCTTTGTGGA
>JAHEEE010000125.1 GCA_024640845.1 Myxococcales bacterium
TTCCAGACCGCCGCCGCCTTCGCTGCCGGCAATGGTCCCAATTCCGTGGCCGTGGCCGACCTCGACGGCGACAGCCTCCCCGATCTGGTCACCGCCAACTTCTTCAGCCACGACGTGAGCGTGTTGCTGGGCAACGGCGACGGCAGCTTCCAGACCGCCGTCGCCTTCGCGGCGGGTCCGGGTTTTCCCACTCCCGCTTCCGTGGCCGTAGCCGACCTCGACGGCGACGGCGTCCTTGACCTGGTCACCGCCAACCAGGGCAGTGACGACGTGAGCGTGCTGCTGGGCAACGGCGACGGCACCTTCCAAGTCGCTGTTCCGCTTGCTGCCGGCAATGGTCCCAATTCCGTGGCCGTGGCCGACCTCGACGGCGACCGCGTCCCCGACCTGGTTACCGCCAACGTCCTCAGCCATGACGTGAGCGTGCTGCTGGGCAACGGCAACGGCAGCTTCCAGAGGGCCATCGCCTTCGCGGCGGGCGATCGGCCCGCTTCCGTGGCCGTGGCCGACCTCGACGGCGACAGACTCCTCGATCTGGTCACCGCCAACACTGGCAGCCAGGACGTGAGCGTGCTCTTGCAAATTGCGCGGCGAGTCGAAATCGACATCAAGCCGGGCAGCGACCCCAATTCGATCAATCCGTCCCTGGAAGGCGATCTCCCGGTTGCAATCCTCGGATCGGACACCTTCGACGTAGCGGATGTGGATGTGACGACGCTCGCCTTTGGACCCGACGGTGCGCCGCTCGACCACCGCCATGGGCCGCACTTCGAGGACTTGAACGGCGACGGCTTCACGGATCTGATGGCGCACTTCCGAATCGAGGAGACCGGGATTGAGTTCGGCGACCTCGAGGCGTGCCTCACCGGAGAGACGTTGGACGGCACACGTTTCGAGGGCTGCGATGCCGTGCGCACCGTTCCCGACATGGATGGCGATGCGTTGCTCGACGTGGACGAGGCGGCCATCGGAACCGACGCCCTCAACCCGGATACCGACGGCGACGGTTTCGAAGACGGCGAAGAAGTCTTCGAACTGGGAACAGACCCGCTTGACCCGCTCGATCCGACACCGGTTCCAGTTCCGGAGCCTGCTGCCCGACCCGTCGTTCTTACGGGTGTCGCAATGCTCGGGTTGTTGTGGCGCAGGCGACGCGCACATCGCTGGCGCTAGTTCTCGTTCGCAAAACCGAGTCGTTGCGTCTGAAAGCACGAAGCGCCCGAAGTTCTCATGCTTCCGGGAGCGGAATGCGAGAAGCCCCCGGAACCTTTCGTTTCCGAGGGCTCGAGTGGTAGCGGGGAAGGGATTTGCGAAGAGCCTTCGGCTGCGAAGGCCGCGCAACCCCGATCTGCGGGTTACGAGCGTGGACCCGGGGCCGGGGACTCCTCAATGTTCTAGGGATGTTGTGCAGTCAGGTCGAAGAACGGGTTGAGCTGGACAGGGCTCGTTCGTGCAAATCCCCAACACGAGTTTACATACTCCGATCGGTGTAGATAAGTGCAAGAACTGCTTGCGATAGAGTGGGGCGGGTATTTATCCGTTGCTGTATGTCGCGATCGCGCAGCCGGTCTGGAAGCGGGTGGCGCTATGACAAAATCTCCCTTCCGATGCCGCTGGGACTGCTTCCCCGCGACCTTGCGGGCTGCTCGACCGAATGATGAGTCATCGGCCGTTACCCGAGAGGCGACTTTGATTTCCTTTGCTCTCCGTCAGTGTGCGGAACGACCCGGTGAGATCAAGGCTGCATTCCGGCCAGGCCAGGTTGACTGGCTACAGTCAGGGTGCTGATCGCTACTTCGCGCCTCGAGGTTTCGATAACTCGTAGATTGCCCAAGGCGCGGTGGCCTTCTCGCTTATCCAATTCCATGGCTCGCTCGCATAGCCGAGTGGTCGATGCGTGGCTCTGAGTTCGAGGCGGCATTCGCCAAAGACGCGGCGATAGTCCGCATCCGTGAAGTAGGTGTCCTCATAGGGGCGGGCGTCTTCTGTGCCCTTGATACGAATCTTTACGACGTCCCCGGACTTCGCCGCTCGATTCCCGGGATAGGCAGCGGTCGTGAATGACGCCCATTCGTTCGTGTAGATTTCCGGGGCCGAGGCAATCAGAATCAGGGTTCCGTCGTCGGCGAGAACACGCCGTAGGCCCGTCAAAATCTGGCGTTTTTCGGACAGCTCGTGGACGTTGTCGAAGGTCCATGCGACCAACACAAGCGAAAACATCGCCGGTTTCAAACCGTCAAGCGCCTGGTCGCCGCTTAGAACCCGATAATCGCCGCCCGGGTCCGCCCGGCGCGCGCGCGCGACCATTTCCTGTGCAATATCGACGCCGACGACCCGGTAGCCCGCGTTGATGAGGAATCGGCTCGAGCGTCCAGCACCGCAGCCGAAATCGAGTGCGGCTTCGCGGCGTGGCAGCCGTGCCAATATCAGTGCCAATTCGCGAAAGGCAATGGCGTAGGTGCCCTCGACTCCCACGGTTTCGTACGCTGCGGCTCTGAGCGAATCGTCATAGAAATTGACGGCGGACATCGAACCCCAAACCTCCAAGAACTCATTCCCCTCTAAAATATCGGCTGCTCTTGGCAACTGCCCTTGGCGATCAAGGCTGCCTTCTTTCCCCGGTGGTGAAAGGCGGGATGGGCGGCATTTGGGGATCGAGCTTGCCTCTTGGATCGTAGGTCCACGGCGAGGAGCCGAAAACCAAGCGCCCGAGGTCCTCACGACTCCGGGCGTTTGGTTTTGGTAGCGGGGGAGGGATTCGAACCCCCGACCTCCGGGTTATGAGCGTGGGCGCGGGGGGCGGGGATTCCGCAATGTTGTAGGTGTGTTATGCGGTTGGATCCGAAATCAGTTTGGGCTGGATGGGGCTCGTTCGTGCAAATCCCCCACAGCAGTCCCCACACATGCGGCGGTGTATCTGCGGGCGAAAGGGCTGTGATTCGGCGGGGGAGGGGGCGTATCGTCCATTGCTTAACGACTCGACCGTGCAGTCGGTTCTGATCGCGGGGCATTGCGCTGCAGGTGTGCGTGCGCTCGACGATGCGCGACATCTCGACCTCGGTCCCGGATTTGAGCCGGACGGGATTCGCGAGCCGACCCGACCTGGGCGGCGCAGGCGCAGAGGGCTCCGGAGCCGGCAGCAAAACCCCATACTCGCTACACCCGTTGCGGAATCCCGAGAAGGACCCCGACTCGAAAATAGTTCTTTCGCGGCGGGGCTTTATTGTGGGAGAATCCGGACCCGGGAGGAGCGCTGCGGAAGGTGCTCTGCCGGGCGGGTTCGCCAAACGCGCATCCCCGAGCCCCGTTCCGCAGCGTCATCGGCGCTAGGCGCAGCACGCCGGCGGTGCGCAGCCCGGGGCTCGTGCGTGAGGAGGCGGCCCCGAAACCTGTAGTTATCTGCCGAGGCAACGCCGATGAAATCGATCCTCCAATCTGCTCTGATGCTGTCGGTCCTCGCGACTGTGCTCATCACGCCTGCCGCCGCACGCGCGCAGGACCCCGCCTGCACCTACGGCCCCTGTGACGCTACGACATGCGACACGAGCGGCTATCGATATCCGACCAACCAGCCTTGCAGCGGCCCGCTCAGCATCGCGTGCAGCGCTCCATCATGTCCCTCGTGCATCTACGGTGCGTGCTCGGCCACGCTCTGCGGCACGAGCGGCACCCAGAATGCGACCAACGCGCCTTGCGTCGGCGACCTCACCATCGTGTGCAGCGCTCCGGCTTGCCCGCCGTGTGTCTACGGCGTGTGCGACGCCCCGTGCGGCGGCGGCAGCCAAATTGCGGTCAACCTGCCGTGCACTGGCGCCGCCAGCCAGTCCTGCAACACGCAGACATGTCCGACCCCGGGCGACCTCCCGTTCTACCTCCGGTCGACCGTAGGCGCGCCCTGGGGATCGTCGTCGAACGAGGCTGCTATGGATGCCGCGTTCGGCGTCGGAGGCTGGGTCGACGAGCGCTACGAAACTGTCGATACCGGCGCTCTCTTCGCCGACGCGAGCTTCATCTTCATGGAAGGCAGCAACTTCAACGCCGATGAGATGGAAGCGTTCGTCGGCAGCCACCTGAACGAGATCAACTCCTTCCTGTGGGCAGGTGGCGTCATCTTCTTCAATGCGGCGCCTAACGAGGGGAACGGAATGCAGCTCCCCGATGGGACCGCCCAGCGGATCTCACTGAACTTCGACCTCTCGTATGCGACTGCGGGCAATGGCCCGACCAGCACGGCGTTTCCCGGCGACCCGATCTTTACCGGGCCCTTGGCCACCTCGACGGCCCTCACCGGGAACTCCTTCAACCACGCGTTCATCACGGGCGTCGGCATCACTTCTCTGCTGGACGACGAGTTCGCGCGCAGCGTCCTCGCCGAGCGGACCATCGGACAGGGCCTCGCGCTTTACGGCGGCATGACGACCACCAACTATCACAGCCCGCAGCCCGACGCGGACGACTTGCGGGCGAACATCCTTGTGTACGGTGATTCGATGTCGATTCCTGAGCCGTCGTCTTCGGCCGGCCTGGGCGCGGGGCTCGTCGCTCTCTCGCTCTTCGCAGCGCATCGCCGCAAGCGGCAATCGAAGCCCGCATAGTCGTCTGTTCTCGGTATTCGTCTGCTTCTTCCGCGGATACGTTGGCCGAGGGTCGAACCCTCCGGACGTTCAATTCTCATGATCCGATTGACGTCACCCGTAGGTGTATCCGTCAAAGCCCATTTTGCGCAGGCCGATCAGTATTTGTCCGGAAGTACCGCCGCGATGAGATCCTTCGCTACGCGCGCCGCTCGCGCGACGGAATTCTTCGATCGACCGACCAACCGCCAAATGGATGCTGTGAGCGACGAACTCGTGGCGCTTCGAGTGAAGATCGGCCAACTCGTATCAGCACCGGGACGATGCAGTGTGACCCGTCAGCCGTCAGGGCTCGGAATCAAAAGCCCCCGGAACCTTTCGATTCCGAGGGCCTAAGTGGTAGCGGGGGAGGGATTCGAACCCCCGACCTCCGGGTTATGAGCGTGGGCGCGGGGGCCGGGGGTTCTTCAATGTTCTAGCGATGTTGCGGAGTTCGGTCCGAAATCTGTTTGAGCTGGATGGGGCTCGTTCGTGCAAATCCCCCACACGAGTCCCCACACGCGAATCGGTGTAATCGAGGGCGAAAGGCTGCTTTCGATGAAGAGGGGCTTGATCCGCGCGCTTCCATTCCGGTGTGCCAGGGTATAGGATGCCCATGAATGAAACGTAGGCCAGCAGCGAGGCGAACCATGCAGCGCGCCCGACGATATCGCGAACTCTTCAAACGACAGATGAACGGCATGTGCGCCGCGGCCTCGATCGTACTGCTGTGTTCGCTGGGCGC
>JAHEEE010000017.1 GCA_024640845.1 Myxococcales bacterium
ACTAGCGGCGGGTTGGGAATTTCGCGAGCTTGCGTTGGAGCGAGCGCCGGTGAATACCCAATCGTTCCGCGGCCTTGGTGATGTTCCCGTCGCAGTCCGTCAGCACGCGCTGGATGTGCTCCCATTCGACTCGCGCCAATGACGGGGTCTCGGGCTCGATGCCCTCGGCTGGCTCGGTCGAGTCCCCACCCTCGGCGTGGTTGCGGTCGAAGGAGGCGATCACCTCGTCCACGTCTGCGGGCTTTGTCAGATAGTGGGTCGCGCCGAGGCGCATCGCTTCGAGCGCGGTCGCGATGCTGCCGTAGCCGGTCAGCACGACGATCTTCGTGGCGGGGTCGATCCGGTGAAGCTCGCGTACGACCTCGAGTCCCGATTTACCTGGCATCCGTAGATCCACCACGGCTAGCTCGGTGCTCTCGTCGGAGGCGATGGCCACGGCAGCCTCGTAGCCATCGGCTTGTTGGGCTTCGTAGCCTCGCTCCTCGAAGGCGCGCGCCATGCGCGAGCGGAGCCGCTCGTCGTCGTCGACGAGGAGCACCGAAGGCATGGGGGAGGCTTTGGCGTCGCTGTCGTTCATGCGCGTTGGGGAAGCACAACTCGGATCGTGGTGCCGCGGTCGGTCGCCGACTCGATCAGCAGCTCGCCGCCCAACGAGTCTACGAGCGTACGCGCGAGGAACAACCCCAGGCCCATCCGATCGCCCGCCTGCTTAGTCGTGAAGAAGGGATCGGTCGCCCGTTTGACGGCCTCTTCATCCATTCCGAGACCTTCGTCCACGAAGCGAAGCTCGACCGCATGATCCCGCCTCTGCACATCGAGCGATACCCGCGCGTCCTCGCATGCGTCGAAACCGTTGCGGGCGATGTTCTCCACCATTTGCACCAACGCCTCGCGCGGCGCATCGATCGTGTCGACACGGCTCTCTGTCACCCATCGCGATGCTTGCTCCGCGTCGAGCCGAGCTCGCACCTCGGCAAAGAGATCTCCCACGGGAATCGAGGCGATCGCCTCACCGACGTGCTCGCCGCCCGCACTCGCCATGCGGTCCAGCACGACCCGGCAGCGCTCGAGCTCCTCCCGAATCAGCTTGGCGTCGTCACGCAGGCCGTCTGCGCCTGGGATCTTCTCGGCCTGCCGCTCCATCTCTTTGGCCGCGACTGCGATCGTGCCGAGCGGCGTCCCGAGCTCGTGCGCAGCGCCGGCCGCGAGGGTCGCGATCGAGGCGAGCTTTCCCCAACGGTGTGTCCTCTCTTCGGCTTCAGCGAGCGCGCGCTCCCGACGGCGAAGCTCCAACGAGAGCTGGCTCACGAAATACGTGATCAGCGCAACCGCTAGAACTAGCGCGATGAACATTCCATAGAGGTGTCCCTGAAACCCTTCGCCGTGGCGCATGTGCCCGAGGTGTGGATCCGAGGCCTGAAACACGAACAGCGAGGCAAAAGAAACGACCGAGAGCCCCGCGATCGCCCACGTCCATCTGAGCGGGAGCATCACCGCCGACATTGCGATGTAGACGACGTAGATGATGCTGAAGGGGTTGGTTGGACCTCCAGAGAAATAGAGCAGAGCTGTGAGCAGTGTGACGTCGAGGACCAGAAACCCACCAAGATGGCCCGCACCGCCCTTGCGGGAGGCCAACCAGGCATTGGAGACGACCCCGACCACGACGAGCGACCACATCGGCACCAAGGGCAGCTCGACGCCGAGCACCTGCGTCGCCACCAAGATCGACGCGCCGACGATGCTGAGCGCGCCCCAGCGCATGCGGGCCAACCATTCGGCGCCAGCGGCGCTCGGCCGAGCTTCCGCGGTCACGACTCGGTCTTGGCGTCGCCCTCGCCGGGAGCATCCAAGTCGACGTTCCCATACATGGCTTCGGCGATCTTGTAGGCGCTCAGCTCGAGTGTCTCTAGAGCATCTTTGATCGCGATTGCGTCGCCCTCTTTGATGCAGACCTGGAGCGATTGGACGTCGGCATCGACTTGCGCCACGACTTCTTCAGCGACCAGCTCCCGGCACTCCGCGACGGCCCGCTCGCTCGTGTAGAGCAGCGCCTCGGCGGCGTTTCGGAGCTCCGCGAGCTCGCGGCGCTTCTGGTCGCTCGTCTTGTAGGCATCCGCCTCGCCGATGATGCGCTCGATTTCTTGCTCGGTCAGGCCGCTCGAAGCGACCACCCGGATGTTCTGCTCTCGCCCGGTGCCCAAGTCCTTCGCGCTGACGTTGACGACGCCGTCTGCGTCGATGTCGAAGGTTACCTCGATCTCGGGCACGCCGCGGGGCGCCGGCAGGATCGGCGCGAGCTCGAACTTCGCAAGCGACTTGTTGTCCTCGGCCATTTCGCGTTCGCCCTGGAGCACGTGGATCGGCACGAATGACTGGTTGTCGACGCTAGTCGTGAAGATTTCCTTGGCCTTGGTTGGAACCGTCGTGTTCCTCGGAATGAGCTTGTGGAACACGCCACCGCCGGTTTCGACTCCCAGGCTCAGCGGCGTCACGTCGAGAAGCAAGACCTCCTCGACCTCGCCTGTTAGCGCAGCGCCTTGGAGGGCCGCACCCATGGCAACGACCTCGTCGGGATTGACGCCCTTGTGCGGCTTCCTCCCGAAGAAGTCGGCGACTTTCGACTGCACCATCGGCATACGGGTCTGCCCGCCCACGAGAAGAACCTCGTCGATCGCGTCGGGCTTGATTCCGGCGTCGTCGAGTGCTTGCTGGCACGGGCCGAGCGTTCGGTCGATGATCTCCGAAACCAGAATCTCCAGCTCGCTTCGCTTCACCGTGGTCTCGAGGTGTTTCGGCCCGGATTCGTCTGATGCGATGAACGGCAGGTTGATCTCGGTGTCGAAGGCCGACGAAAGCTCGTGCTTGGCTTTCTCGGCCTGTTCTTTGAGACGCTGTAGGGCGATGCGATCTTCACGCAGGTTGATGCCCGTCTGCTCTTCGAAGCGCCGCGCGAGCTCTTCGACGAGCGCGTTATCCAGGTCCTCCCCGCCGAGGTGGGTGTCCCCCGACGTCGACTTCACACTGAAGACGCCGTCGGCGATCTCGAGGATCGAGATATCGAACGTGCCGCCGCCGAGATCGTACACCGCAACACGCTTGCCTTCGTGCTCTGCGAAACCGTAGGCGAGGGCGGCCGCCGTCGGCTCGTTGATGATGCGCCGCACTTCGAGCCCGGCGATCTTTCCGGCCGCGATGGTCGCCGAGCGTTGTGCGTCGTTGAAGTAGGCGGGGACGGTGATGATCGCTTCGCTTATCTCTTCCCCGAGGTACGACTCGGCCACCTCGCGCATCTTTTCGAGCACCATCGCCGAGATCTCGGGCGGCGAGTACATGTGATCGCCGATTTGCACCCACGCGTCACCGCGCTCGCTTTCGACGACCTTGTACGGGACCACGCGCGTGTGCTTCTCCGCGGCTTCCGCGTTGAAGCCGAGCCCCATGAGGCGCTTGATCGCGAAGACCGTGCTCTCGGGGTTGGTCACGCCCTGGCGTTTCGCCACGCTCCCGACTCGGCGTTCGCCATCCTTCGTGAACGACACCACGGACGGGGTCGTTCGGCTGCCCTCGGCGTTCGGTATGACTTGCGGCTGGCCGCCGTCGACGAACGCCACACACGAGTTGGTCGTGCCTAGATCGATCCCGATGATTCTCCCCATCTTGCCCTGTGCTTCTTTATAGCCCGAGGCTGCGGTTTGTCGCACCTATGGGGTGCTCGGCCGAGGGCCTAGGCGCCCTTGGGGGGTTCGTCACCCTGATCATCCGTCTGGGTGGGGGGCTTTGCCACCACCACCATCGCCGGCCGCAAGAGCCGCTCGCCGAGGTAGTAGCCGGGCACGATCTCGGACACGATGGTTCCAGGCGGGTACTCGTCGGTCTCCTCCTGTTGCATCGCGTCGTGGCAGGTTGGGTCGAACTGATTGCCGGCGCCGGGCACCCGCTTGAGCCCAAGCCGGCTCGCGACGTCCTCGAAGCCCCGAAGCACCATGTGCACGCCATCCGCGACCGCCGCGACCTCGGTTGCATCGCCCATCGCATTGGCCGCGCGCTCGAGGTTGTCGACGATAGGCAGCACCTCACGAAGGGTGTCTTCGGTCGCGCGGCGCCGAACCTCTTCGATCTCCTTGCGGGAGCGCTTCCGGAAATTGTCGAAGTCGGCGGCGATGCGCAACAGCTGCTCGCGCATTCGATCACGCTCGGCATGGGCCTTCTCGAGCTCGGTAGGCTCTTCACCGGCTTCTGTCGCCTCGTCTTCGGGGAAGATCACCTCTTCCTCGGAACCCTCGGAGCCCTCGTCGCCCTGCCCGTTCTGCCCGTTTTCGGGCTTGTCCCCAGCGTTGTCGTTCATCTCTCCGTCCATGTTCCTTTATGACCGCTTCGAAGTCCCTGGAAGCCGTCCATCGAGGACGTCACTCAACAGGTTGGCCGCAAAACCCACCAACGGCACGTACTTCCTGTAGTCCATTCGCGTTGGTCCGACGATCCCAAACGACCCCACACTCGAACCGTCCCGTCGATAGGGGCTCGAGATTACGCTGATATCGCGAACGTCCTGGAGGGCAGCCTCCGAGCCGATGAACACCCGAACGCCGTCGGCAAGCAGGGTTTGTTCGAGAAGCTGGAGGAGCTTCTGCTTCTCCTCGAAGGCGTTCAAATAACCGCGGATCTTCGCGGCGTCGCCGAACTCGGGGCGGTCGAACAGGGCTCCTTGCCCCTCGATGACGACCTGCGTTTCGCCCATCTGCCCCTCGACTGTCGCCTCGACCATCTTTTGGGCCTGCTTTCGGAGCACGTCGTACTGGCCTTGCTCTGTGGCAAGCCGAACCGCGAGCGCGTCTCGAATCGCGCGGAGCGTGCGCCCCTCCACGAGCTCCCGAAGGTAGTTGTTCACCCGCTCGAGGGTGCGGTCGTCGATATCGAGCTCCGTGACGACGACTCGGTTCTCCACCCCGCCGGACCGCGTGACTAGCACCGCGAGCGCGCGCCCTTCGGAAAGGCGCATGAATCGAAGCTGCTCGAGCGTCGCCTCAGTCACCGGTAGTTGCGCGATGATCGTCGCCGTTCCCGTCAGCCGACTGAGAAGCTGCCCCGTTTCTCGCACCGCGTCCTCGCCCGGAGCGAGATCGCGCAGGCGCTCGATCAACGCCGTGCGGTGGGCTTCGGAGATGTCGCCCGCGGTTGCCATCGCATCGACGAAATGGCGGAAACCAGCATCGGTCGGCACTCGTCCGGCGCTCGTGTGTGGCTGATGCAACAGCTCGGCATCCTCGAGATCTGCGAGGACGTTTCGAATCGTCGCAGGCGACAACTGAACCGCGTATCGTTTCGCGATTCGACGTGAGCCGACGGGCTTACCGGAGGCGATATACTCGGTCACCACGGCGAAAAGGATCCTTCGATGGCGCTCGTCTAATGTGACCGTCACGTCTTCCTGAAAGTAAAAGCTCGGCCCGTTCTGTCAAGCCCTTGAAAGATTGCAGAAAATTGCGCTTGGAGCCGCGTTTGCGGCAGGCTCGCGGCGTGCGACCGACGGCAGCTCTCCTTCCGTTCCTGCTCATGGTGATGGCGATCATGACCGTCCCGACCCTCGTTCTCGACGACCAGGGGCTGCCCCGCTACCGTCACCTCCGCGCCGAGCTCGGCGAGCTTCGGAAGTCCAACGAGGAGCTCGTCCGCGAGATCGCGGAGTTGAAGAGTGAGATCGAGGCCCTTCGCGCAGACCCGACCTACATCGAGCGTATTGCGCGCGACGAGCTCGGGATGGTCCGCGCAGAGGAGTTCGTCTTCCAGTTCCCGCCGCGGTAGGTGGGCGCCGGGCACACATGCGGGCGGTTTTCTTGCTGAACGAACGTCAGCGGGCGTAACACGGCGTTGATGACCGCCCTCGTCCAGGCAGCGCTTCGCGTCCGGCGCACGGCGCGGTCGAGTTGGGGTCTCGGCGCGGCGATCATCCTCGCCGCCTTCTTGCTCGCCGGCTTCTTCGTTCCGGGTACGCGCACGCTTGGTTGGGGGCATGCCGTCTGGTTCGGGGTGTGGCTCCTATTGTTCGGCCGCCGCGCGCGCAACGCCCAACAACATGGGGCCGACCCGCGGTCGGCGTTCGAGCTCGGCGCCATCCTCCTCGTCGGCGTGTTCGCGCTCATTCAGGCGAGCGGTGGCGTCGGGAGCCACCTCTACCCTCTGACCTACGTCGCGGTTGCCCTGGTCGCTTCGTTCTCGTTTGGCTGGACGGCGATCGGCATCATCGCCTTCGCCATCGTCCTCGGGTTTGGCGTTGCGTTCTTCGGCGAAAACGTCGCCGACCCTGAGGTCCTCGGACTCAACGCGTTCTTCACGGCGTGCTTCGGAGCGCTCAGCCGCTTGTTCACCCGCGCCGAGATTGTTCGGGTGCGTCGCAGGTCGAAGCAAGAGCTCGCGGCGGAGCGGGAGAAAGCGCGCGACGACATGCGCCTCTTCCGCTTGGTCGCGCCCACCTCGGAAGGCGTTCGGGACGCCGATCGCCTCTACCAAACCAGCGTGCAGGAAGTTCGTCAGGCGCTCTACCATGCGCTTCAGCTCCTGCATCAGACGCTCGAGCTCCACACCTGCATTCTCTTGATGCCAGGCGATGATGCCGAGCATCTGCGAATCGCCGAGCTGATCACTCAAAGTGACGACATTGCCGATGGACCCTTCACGCTCGGTGCCGGGGTGGTCGGCGCGGCGGTCCGCAGGCAGGTCACCACGAGCCTCCACCCGATTCGGCCGGGATATGCAGGCATTTGCTACTATCGAGGGCCTGCGGCGGTCCGCGCGGTCATCGCGGTGCCCGTCCTCGAGCGTGGGCACCTCAGAGCGGTCCTCTGCGCCGATCGCATGGTCGACCGGCAGTTCAGCCCGCAGGAGGAGGAGCTCCTTCGAGGAAGCACGTCGCACATCTTGCGGGCCTTCGAGAACGAACGCGTCTTCATGGCGCTCGAGACCTCGAAGCGAGAACAGGAGATCCTCTATCGGGCGTCGCAGTCGTTCAGCACCGCGTTGACCCAGGACGCTGTCATGGAAGTCGGTCTTGCAGCCGCGGCGGAGATCGCGCCGCACGACTTTGCAGCGATCACCGAGTACCAGCCGGAAGGACGTCGCCATGTCGTCAAGCGTGCTGTCGGGGAACAAGGACTCGTCCTCCAAGGCCTCCGTTTTCGCGACAACACGTCGCTCACTGCGATGGTCGTCAAGAACCGGCACTACCTGCCGTACCGAGGAGACTTCGATTCCAAGCAACAGGTGCTCTTCACCAAGAAGGCCCGGCTCAAAGGGATGGAGTCGCTGCTGGTCCTGCCCCTCGTGGTTCGTGAAGAGACGATCGGGACCTTGATCGTCGCTGCCAGAGCTCCCGCAGCGTTCAGCCGTTCGGTTCGCGAGACGCTTCAGGCCCTCGGAAACCAGCTTGCAGTCTCGCTCGCCAACGCGCGCGCGGTGCGGCAGCTCGAGGAGCTGGCCACGACCGACGGGTTGACTGGATGCCTCAACAAGAGAGCCTTTCTCACGGAGCTGAGCCAGAAGCTGATGGCAGCGGAGCGTTTCGGGCGAAAGCTCTCGCTGATCGTCACAGACCTCGATCACTTCAAGGGCGTCAACGACACCTACGGTCACGCGACGGGCGACCGGGTGCTGCAGGAGCTCGGCCGCGTGCTCAAGCGCATGAAGCGGGAAACCGATCTCGTCGCTCGGTTCGGCGGTGAGGAGTTCTGCGTCTTGTGCGAGGAGACCGACTCCCGTGGCGCGGAGCTCCTCGCAGAGCGTGTTCGTGAAGAGCTGGCAGGCACCGAGCTTCAGACCGAGCTCGGCGCCCTGAGGGTCACCGCATCTCTCGGGGTCGCGACCTTCCCCGACCACGCCAAGAGCGCCGAAGAGCTCTTTGCGCAGGGTGACAAGGCGCTCTACCAGGCCAAGAACCAGGGCCGAAATCGCGTGTGTACGGTCTAGGCTTCCGGAAACACTAGAAATGTCTCAGCTCGAGCGTTCGCGGGTCGAGCATCCATTCGGCGCGTCCCCTGCCATCCTCGATGCTCAGGCAGCAAACCGACGACGTGCCGAAGGACGGGGCGTGTGCGAGCCGTCCGAGATGTGCGGCGAGGACGCCGACCTTCGGCATGTGGCTGACCATGACGATGACATCGTCCTCAGCTGCGTCTTCGAGCGGTTCGAGCGCCTGCGCGGTCGTACCCTCTTCGGTCGACAACGCGGGGTGTACGCGAAGAGGACCGTCGAAACCGGGCTGCACCGCCGCGAGGATCTCTGCGGTCTGCACCGCCCGGACGAGCGGGCTCGTGTAGACACAGTCATAGTGGAGGTCCATTCGGCTGAGCATCTCGCCGATCGTCGTCACGGTCCGGCGCCCCGCTTCGGTCAACCAACGATCGTGGTCCGACGAGACCAGGTGTGAATCGACCGCCTCCCCGTGTCGCATCAGCAACAAGCGCATGAAAACAATCCTGCCACGCTTGCTACGCGCCGTCTTGCGGTTCGTGTGCCGATAGCGCGAATGACTCCTCGGGCGCGAGCACGAGCTTTCGTCGCGCGTAGACCGCGAACCAGATGAGTCCAAGGCCGTACCAAACCGCTGCCCCGATCACCACCTGTCGATAGACCGGATCCGTCACGAAAAGCGTGACCAGCGTGACGACGGCAATCAGCAGGGCCAGCACGGCTCCCGGGACGCCGAGCGGGCTTCGGTAGGGTCGCTCGATGTCCGGCAGACGGACTCGCAGCAGGATGTAGGACAGCATCTGGAGCGCGTAGGCGATCACCGCGCCGAACACAGCCATGTTGAGCAGCACCGCCCCCACGGGGTGATCCTGACCGAGGGAGTGAATCCCGAACGCGACTGCGTATCCGAGCGCCGCGCCGACGAAGAGGGCGATGTGCGGCGTCTGTCGGCGGCGGTGCGTGCGGGAGAGCCAGCGTGGGAAGTAGCCGGCGCGCGACAACGAAAAGATTTGCCGGCCGTACGCAAAGATGATGCTGTGAAAGCTGGCGACGAGGCCGGTGACCGCGACGAGGGCAAGGAGCTTGGCGCCTATCCCCGCCCCGAAGGTCGTCTTGAAGCCTTCGAAGAGGGGTTCCGCGGAGGAGCCGAGCGCCTTCGATCCGGGAGCGATGCCAGCGTTCAGGAAGAGGGTGAGAAACGCAGCGATCACCAAGGTGAGCAAACCGTAGAGAAGGCCGCGGGGCAGGTCCCTCGCCGGAGCGTGGGCCTCCTCAGCGGCCAGGGGGAGCTGCTCGATCGCCAGAAAAAACCAGATCGCGAATGGCAGCGCAGAGAGAATCCCGCCGGGGCCGTTCGGCAGCCATTGCGTTCGGCCTTGCGCGGGTTCGATGTCGAGCGCCCAGCTCATGTCGAAGTGCGGGATCGCGCTCACCCAGAACACCACCAGCACGCCGAGCGCGAGGGCGGTGATCAACACGGTGAAACGGAATGTGATCTCCACGCCTGCGACGTTGAGGCCCACGAACATCGCGTAGGCGGCAAGCCACCAGAGCGGCTCGACACTCGCCGGCGTACCGAAGATCGCCCCCAAATAACCGCCGATGCCGACGACGATCACCGCCGGGGTCAAGATGTACTCCATGTTCTCGGCAAGCCCCGTGATGTAGGCGCCCCACGGCCCCATCGCCGAGCGCGCGAAGGAATAGGCGCCTCCCGTGTGAGGAAGCGCGGCGGCCATCTCGGCAATGCTGAAGCAGAGCCCGGCGTACATCAGCGTGATGATCACCGTCGCTAGGAAGAGGCCACCGAAGCCGCCGGCTCGAAGGCCAAAGTTCCAGCCGAAGAAGTCGCCGGAGATCACAGCGCCGACACCGAGCGCCCAGAGCGACCAGACCCCTGCGTACCGCCGCAGACCTCGCTCGGAGAAGTACTGATCTGCGACCGAGTCGTATTCGACCCCCTGGCCTTTCTTCTTCATGGCGCGGAGTGTAGCGGTTTGGAGGGACTGGCGATAAGGTTCCGCGCATGTTGTCGATCGACCTCTCGGGGAAGCGCGCATTCGTGGCAGGCGTCGCGGACGATGGAGGGTTTGGATTTGCGATCGCCAAAGCGCTCGCTGAAGCCGGCGCCTCGGTCTGCGTGGGGACGTGGCCGCCGGCTCTCGGTATCTTCGAAACGCTTCTCCGCCGCGGCAAGCTCGACGCCTCGCTCCAGATGTCCGACGGGAGCAAGCTCGAGCTAGAGCGCATTTATCCGCTGGACGCCGAGTACGACACGCTCGCAGACGCTCCAGACGAGATCCGCGCGCAGAAGCGGTACCGGGACCGCGGCGACTTCAGCATCGAAGGAGTCGCCAACCGGTTTCGTGATGATTTCGGCGAAGCTTGTCTCGACATCGTGGTGCACAGCCTCGCCAATGGTCCCGAGGTCACCAAGCCCCTCATGGAGACGAGCCGAGCTGGATACCTGGCCGCACACGGTGCCAGCGCGTACTCGATGATCTCGCTCGCGCAACGCCTTCAGCCCCTGATGCGTGACAACGGCGCCCTGCTCGGGCTCACCTACCTCGCAAGCCAAGGCGTCGTCTCCGACTACGGCGGTGGTATGGCGTCCGCCAAAGCCGCGCTCGAAGCCGATGCGCGCATGCTGGCGTTCGAGATGGGACGAAAGTGGGGGCACCGAGTGAACTTGATTTCAGCAGGGCCGTTCGCCTCTCGCGCCGCGACCGCCATCGGGTTCATTCACAAGATGATCGAGTACTACGCGATCAACGCACCGCTCCCGGATGCTCTGCGGGCGCAAGAGGTCGGGCATGCGGCGGCCTTTCTGTGCAGCCCGCTGGCAAGCGGCATCACCGGCACCGTGCTCTACGTCGACAAGGGCTATCACGCGATGGCGGTGCCCGCCGACGTAGAGGGCTTGATCGACACCCTCAAGGGCAGCTAGGCCGCGACGACTTGGTGACGCGCCGTCGGCCGGATGCTCGTCGTCTCCGGAGCGACTTCGAGCGACGATACGAGAAGGCGTTCGGTGCGAACCCGACCGATGAGCCAAGGGTCGAGCGCGCGCATCAGCGCGCGGGCCGAAGGGTGACGTCCCGATGGATTTCTGCTCATCAGCTTGGCCACCACGCCGTCGATCTCGGGGTCCAGGTGCGGAGCGAAAAGGCTCAGCCGAGGAGCGTCCTCGCGGATGATCCGCCGAAGAACGTCGGTCACGTCGCTTCCTGTGAACGGGAGCTTCCCGGTCAGCGCTTCGAACATCGTCACGCCGACGCTGAAGAGGTCGGCCCGCGCATCGACGAACGGGTTGCCGCTTGCCTGCTCCGGTGACGCGTAGCTCGGTGTGCCGTAGACGCGCCCGCGCTCCCGGCCTCTCTCGTCGGCAGGCGCGCTGTCAGCGGCGCACACACCGAAATCGAGGAGGTGCAAGTCGAGCTCGCCATGTGGGCCCCGGTTGAGCAGGATGTGCTCGGGCTTGATGTCCCGGTGCACGTAGCCGTGCCGGTGGACGCTGTGGAGCACCGATGCCAGGCGCGCGATGATGACGGCGATCTGCTTTGGCCCGATGGGGCCGCGACGCCGGAGGTACGACGAGAGGCTCTCCGAACGCATGTGCTTCATCACCAGGTACGGCGAGCCATCGTAGAGCGTCCCGTGGTCGATGACCGGGACGATCCCCGGGTGAAATACCCGTCGTGCGACCTCGACCTCGCGCCGCACTCGGCTCATCAGGTCGGGGTTCCCGGCAAACGCGGGTCGGAGCATCTTGACGACCACACGCTCGAGGGTCGCCAAGCGCTCGGCCTCGAACACGATCCCGGTACCCCCGGTCCCGATCGCATGGCCGATTCGATACCGGCCGTCCAGAAGCTGCCCCCGAACCTCGCTCCGCTCAGTCGATGCCCCCATCGCGACAAGACTCGGGCGGGGTGGCGGTTTGCGTCAAAAAAGCTGCGTCGGGGGTGGCGTTTGGGGATCGAGATTGCAGGGGCGGGGTCAATGGACGCGATTGGCGTCGGGAGGTTTAGTTACATCCGCCCGCCCGCCCCCACCGCGTAATCCTCCCTCCGCGGCACTCGCTTCGCTCTGCCTTGGCGGCGCGTTCGCGCCGGGCTTCGCCCTGCGGGCTCGCGGGTTGGTGGCTTCTGCGGTGGGGAGGGCTGGTGGCGTGGTTTGGTTTAGTTAATGTCCACCCGCCCACCCCCACCCGTAGTCCTCCCTCCGCGGCACTCGCTTCGCTCTGCCTTGGCGGCGCTTCGCGCCGGGCTTCGCCCTTCGGGCTCGCGCTGCCGCGCGTGTCTTCGGGCCGGGTTTCTTGCGTGCGCACATTGTCGCAGCCCTTTTGATGCAAAGAGTCGTTCATAAGGGGCTCGGAAAAACGCGATGGGGGTTGGAGCGGGCGTGCGAAGTGCCAATCGGCACGACAGCAACCACCCCCGATTGGCGCGCCGCCCGAGGCGAGGCTTGCGTGGCCCGACCCTCCCAGTTCTTCCGGCCACCTTTGCAAGCCGAGCCGTCCCGTGAAACCCCCCATCGTGTTTTTCCGAGCCCCGTGTGCACCTCGACGCCCGGGCGTGGTGCCCACGGGCCTCCCAGTGTCAGTGCCCCCTCAGTCCGCCGTGCGGAAGCTGTTGATCGTTTCCCTCTCGTCGTACGAGTAGCGGAAATCCGTTGCGCGGCGGAAGGTCTCGCTGTCGACCACGATGGGGTATTTCAGATGATCGATCGCGCCCGCAGGCAGCGAGGGTAGCCCGAGTCGCCCTAGGCCCATCCTGAAGAGCGCCTCCGGCATTCGAAGCGGCCTTCTCCCGGCGGCTCTCACGATCGTCGCGAGCGGCACCGGCGTCGGGCCCGACACGTTGAAGATGCCGTGGAGCTTGTGGGCGACGGCGGTGACGATCGCCTCGGCGGCATCGAGCTCGTGAATGAAGTGGAACAGCGGATCGAATCCCATCACCAGGGGGACAGTCGGGCCCTTGAGAAAGGTTCCGAGCGTTCCATGGCGGCTTGGGCCGAGGGTGTACACGATGCGCAAGACCGCCGTCGCGATCTCCGGGTAGCGCCAGAGCGCCGAGGCGGCGTAGAGATCCGCTGCGACCAAGTCGGCGAGCTCGGGGAATGCGTGCGCAGAGATCGGAGGCTCGTCCTCCGTGTGGTAGAGCGGCGAGTCCGCCGCGGCTCCGTAGAACGTGTGGCGTCCGGCAAAGACCGCCTGTTTGACGCCGTAGCTGTGACAGTGCTGGATGAACGCTCGCGTTCCGTTGAGGTTCACGCGCATCCGGTCGGGGCTTTGGTGCACCAAGTGGGTGACCGTCGCCATATGGATTGCGGCGTCCGGGCGATACGTCCGAAACACGTCTTCGGCGGGGCGCTTTCGAATGTCGGCCTGATGAACCTCGATCTCGGGAGGCCCCTCCGGCCAAGGGCGCCGATCGATCCCGACGACGTCGTAGCCCCTTCGCAACAGCTCGAGCCCCACCAAACGTCCGAGCTTCCCCGAGATGCCTGTCACTAGAACCTTCATCACAATACGAGCTCTTCCTCGGAGATCCGTTTCTCTCTGAGAGCGCGGCCTTGTTGGATCAAGTCGTGGATTCGTTCTTTCACTCGATTGACCATCGCGTTCACGACTTCGTCACTCTCGTGCCCGGTGCCTTCGAAAGTCATCGGTCTTCCATACAGGAGTTGAAAGCGCGTCGGCTTGGGGATGAGCAGGCCCCACTTCGTGACGGGGATGTAGGGGACCCCCATCAGCCTTCCGAGCCGCTTGAGATTGGCGATCGTCGGCAGCGCCTCTCCTCCTCCGACGAAGCCGAACGGGAAAATGGGGCTCTTGGTCTCGAGCGCGAGCCGCATGAAGCCAGTTCCGAACTCGATCAAGGAATCCGCGTCTTTCGCGAGCTTTGCAGTCCCTCTGGCGCCTTCGGGAAACACGAGGAGCAGCCGCTCGTCGCGCAGCAAGCGCTTCGCCTGATCCGGATTGCCCGTGAATTGGCCGGTTCGCGCCATGAGCTGCGACGCGCCGGGAAATTGGTGGATGAACTTGTCGATCATGGCGTGGGGGAGTCGCGGCGGCTCGGCGTCGAGCAGCATCGAGCCCATCACCATCGCGCCATCGATCGCGACACCGCCCGAGTGGTTGCCGATCAGGATCCCGCGTCCGCGGGACGCGACGTGGTCGAGGCCGTACACGTCGACCTTGAAGTAGAAGCGATAGATCCACGCGAACGCCGACACGAATCGAATCAGATCGTTCTTGTCGATGCCGTATGGGTCCACCCCAAACTTGTTGAACTGCAGATCCAACGCCTCGATGCGGGCGGCGACTTCGGGGTCGATGGGGAAGAGATTATCGAGCAAGGTGGCCTCGCAGCGTCCCGACATCTGTATGTTGGCTTGGCGGAGAACGCAATGTCAGTCCCCGCCCGGCTTGCGGAGCCCAAGCGCTCGCATCTTCTTGTAGAGATGGCTGCGCTCGAGACCGAGGTCGGCGGCCGTCTTCGTCACGTGACCGTCCCGGTACCGCAGCGCTCGGGTGATCAAGTCTCGCTCCGCCGCCTCGAGCATCTCGCGAATCGGGGTTTCCGGCCGAAAATACCTCTGAGAGGGGTCCGCCGCCCCGGTCGGCAGAAGCGCGCGCGCCTCGGCCTCGCCGATGAGCGTTCCCGGGGTCAGGATCACGAGCCGCTCGACGAGATTCCGCAGCTCGCGGACGTTGCCCGGGTAGGGGTAGGCGGCGAGCAGGGCCATCGCGCCCGGCGATATCTTTTTGCCGGGGCGATCGTGGGTTTCGCAGGCCAGTTCGAGGAAATGCTCGGCCAGCCGGGGCACGTCGCTCGGTCGCTCGCGCAGCGGCGGCACGAGGAGGGGGAGGACGTTGAGTCGGTCGAAGAGATCGGCGCGGAAACGCCCCGCTTCGATCTCTTTTTCGAGAGCCTTGTTGGTCGCGGCGACCACCCGCACGTCCACGCGAACCGGCGCGCCGCCGCCAACCCGCTCGAGCTCTCCGTCTTGGAGCACGCGCAGCAGCTTGGCCTGCATTTGCGGAGGCATGTCGCCCACTTCGTCGAGAAAGAGCGTTCCGCCGTGCGCCCGCTCGAACTTCCCGTGGCGCTTTTTCGTTGCGCCGGTAAACGCGCCGGCTTCGTGGCCGAACAGCTCGCTTTCGATCAAGCCCTCCGGCACCGCAGCGCAATTGAGCTTCTCGAAAGGTCCCCCGGCTCGCGCAGAGCCGGCATGGATGGCGCCCGCGACGAGCTCTTTGCCGGTGCCGCGCTCTCCGAGGATCAGCACCGCAGCGTTCGACCGCGCCGCGAGCGAGACTTGTTCGCGTAGCGACTGGATGGCCGCACTCTGTCCGAGAAGGGTATCGCCGGCGCCGAACCGCCGCCGAAGGTCCTCGTTTTCTTCTTGCAGCGCGCGAAGGCGAAGGCTTCTGCGGAGCGCAAGCACGAGCCGATCGCTTCCGATGGGTTTCTCGATGAAGTCGTCGGCCCCGCGATGGATGGCCTCCATCGCGACGTCGATCGTCCCGTGGCCGCTCATCATGATCACCGGGGTATCGACCTCGCGCTTGGCGAGCTCGTCGAGCATCTGCAGCCCGTCGATGCCGGGGAGCTGCACGTCGAGCAGAATCGCGTCAAAGCTCTGCTTTGCGATCTTGTCGAGCGCGATCTCCGCGCTCCCAGCCACCTCGACGTCGTACCCTTCGAGGCCGAGCGCGCGTGAAACCGAGGTCAGAATGTTTCGTTCGTCGTCGACGACGAGAACCGTCGCGGCCGGCATGTGGATACGCTAGCACACGGCGAGGGGCGCTCAGGTGCCCGTCTCGTCGTCGCGCTTGGGCACGGGAACCGAGCGAATGCGCGTCTCCGAGACCCGCTGGCTGGTCGCAAGCCAGGCGACTAGGTCATCTGGCGCTTGGGGGCGTGCGTAGAGATAGCCCTGCGCGATGTCGCACCCGTGATTGCGCAGGTACTCGAGCTGCCCTTCGGTCTCGACACCCTCGGCGACGACATCCAGACCCAAATTCTTCCCTAGGCCGACGATCATGTTGGCGATCGGACCGCCGCGGTCGTTGGCCTCGACGCTCTGCACGAAGTTCTTGTCGATCTTGAGCGCGTTGAGCGGGAAGTCGTGAAGGTAGGTCAGCGACGAGTAGCCGGTGCCGAAATCGTCGATGGCGATCCGCACGCCGACCTCCCGCAACTCGCGAAGGAGCGCGCCGGCTTCCCCCGGGTCGCTCATGAGGCAGCTCTCGGTCAGCTCGATCTCGAGGAACTCGGGCGGGAGCTTGGTCTCCTTGAGCGCGCCGCGGATCTTCTCGATGAGCATCGGGTCTTCGAACTGTTGGGCGGAAACGTTGACGCCGATGCGCATGGGCTCGAAGTCCATCGCGTGCCAGCGCCGCACCTGCTCGCAGGCGGTCTGCAACACCCACTCACCAACCTCGTTGATGAGCCCAAATTCCTCGAGTCCGGCGATGAAATGATGGGGAGCGAGAAGGCCGCGCGTCGGGCTCATCCAGCGAATCAGCGCTTCCACTCCGATCACCGTGCCGGTCCTCAGGCAGATCTGCGGCTGGTAGACGAGCTGAAATTCGCCTTTCTCCGCGGCGCGTCGGAGCGCCCACTCGAGCGCATGCCTCGACTGCGCCTCCTCCTGCATCGCGTCGGCAAAGAACTGGTATCGGCCGCGGCCCGAGGACTTCGCCTGGTACATCGCCAAGTCCGCTGCGCGGAGCAGCTCCGAGAGATTGCTTCCGTTTTCAGGAAACATCGCGATTCCGACGCTGGTCGAGCTGTTGATCTCGTGCCCCCCGATCGTCGTGACTTCGGCGAGGCTGTCGATGATGCGCTCGATGACCGGCAGAACTTCACGGGCTTCGCTGACGCCTTCGAGCACGACTGCAAACTCGTCCCCGCCAAGGCGCGCGACCGTGTCCTGGTCGCGAAGACTCGCCCGAATGCGCTGCGCCACCTCGACCAGAAGCTTGTCGCCAATCTCGTGACCCAGCATGTCGTTGATCTCTTTGAACCGGTCCATGTCGAGCACCAGCGTCGCGACACCCGTTCCGGCGCGCATCGCTCTACCGAGCGCGTGCTCGACCCTCTCGCGAAGCAGCGTTCGATTCGGCAGCGAAGTTAGCTGGTCGTAGTGTGCGAGCCGCACGAGCTCGAGCTCGGTTCGCTTTCGCTCCACGGCGTAGCGAATCACGCGGTGGAGATTGGCGCCGTCGATGTGACCCTTCACGAGGTAGTCCTGGGCGCCCGCCTTGACCGACCTCAGCGAGATCGCCTCATCCTCCCAGGCGCTCACGATCACGAGCGGGATGTCCGGATACGAGGTCTGCAGGCTCGTGACGGTCTGGGTCCCTCGGGAGTCCGGCAGGTTCAAGTCCGCGAGGATCACGTCGGGGGTCAGCTCTTCAGCCGAAAGGATGGCGTCGTTGAGCGTGCGGACGTGGGTGATCCGATAATAGGAGCCCGTCACGCGGCGAAGCAGCCTCCGGACGAGCTGGGCGTCGATGAGGTTGTCCTCGACGAGGAGGACCTCTCGGACCTCGCGCTCTTCCTCGTCCTCGCGCTTATCAAGCATCGCCCACCATCAAAAATACCGTTACCAGCGCCTTATTACAGTGCTATGGTTTCAGAGGGGCGTCAAGGGTGATCCGGGCCCGGGGGGATTGTGCTCGTCAACAAGGCTCAAATGTCTGTGGTTTCCGGGCGGAGACGCATTCGGGTGCTCATCGCCTCGGCCAATCCCGAGCGCATCATGTTGGTTCGGGAGAGCCTCCACGCCTGGCCCGAAGCCGTGGTCTGCCGGGTGGCGGTGAACCGCGAGGACGCGATCGATCATTTGGAGAGCCACGCCCCGCACGTGCTCTGTTGGGATCCGGCGCTCGGTGCAGAGCTGCCGGCGACCGCGCGCGGGATCTGCACCCTCCTGCTCGGCGAGGAGTCCTGCACGATGCCCGACGAGCGTCCGTGGGCAATGACGGTCTCGGACGAATACGCCTCAGGGCTTCAGCAGGCGATCAACCGAGAATACGAGCTTCGGCGATTGCTGATGCAACTCCGGGATGCCCACGGGACCGAGACCCAGAGCCGATTGCTGCTCACCCGAGCGACCGACGGAATCATCGTCGTTGACGCCGCCACCCGAGTCCTCTTTGCCAACCCAGCCGCTTGTGCGCTCCTCGGCGCGCCGTGCGAAGCGTTGCTTGGAGAGCCTTTCGAGCATGCGGTCCCCGACGAGGGCCGCCAAGTCGTCTTCCGGGCGCAATCCTCCGACGGCCAATCGTTGCAGCTCACCGCGACGGCCATGGTGTCGATCTGGGACGGGCGCGAGGCGACGATCCTGCAGCTCCAACCAACACAGCGACCGAGCGCTCCGCCGAGCGCTCCGCCGAGCCTGCCTCCTCATCTTTCGGCCCCGCGAGTCTCGGAGGATCGCCTTCGTGCGGTCGGCCGCCTCGCCGCGGGCCTCGCGCACGAGGTCAACAACCCGCTGACCTTCGTGTTGGCGAACCTCGAAAGCCTCCGGGAGTCGCACCAAGCGATTCGCCGCTTCATCCATCTATTGCGGGTCGATCTGTCGACCCGGGAGGCCGTGACGCCGCAGTCCTTCGAGCAGCTCGCCGGAGAGGCGAACCTTCAAGAGGTGATCGACGACGCCGCGGACATGCTCACGGATTGCTACAAAGGCATGCACCGGATCCAGGACATCGCGCGAAGCCTCGGGACCTTCTCGCGGGCCGATGACGATCACGCCGAGATGATCGACCTCACGCGGATCGTGGACGACGCGTGCGCGATGGTGTTCAACCAGATCCGGTACCGCGCTCGGCTCGTGAAGCGCTTCGAGCCCATCCCGTTCGTCGCGGTGTTCCCGGGCCGGATCGCTCAGGCCCTCGTCAATCTGCTTACGAATGCCGCGGAGGCAATCGAGGGCGGCGCCTACGAGAAGCACCGAATCGTGGTCTCGACGCGCTTGGACGGGAATCACGTGGTGATCGGCGTGCGCGACACCGGGTCTGGGATCGGCGAGGAGCATCGCGATCGGATCTTCACGGCGGGCTTCACCACCAAGGCCGGCCAAGGCGGTATGGGGCTCGGTCTCGCGTCCTGCCGTCGCGTCGCAGAGGAGCACGGCGGTAGGCTCGACGTGCACCACCTTCACGAGGGTGGCACCCGATTCGAGCTGATCATCCCGGTGGAGACCGGGTTCGAGGTCACCGAGACCCGCCATGACAGCCGGCCGGTCTCCGAGGCCCCGCTCACCCGCTCGCGCCTGCTCATCGTCGACGACGACGCCATGGTACTGTCCGCCCTTCGAAGGCGCCTTCGCCGGCGTTATGACGTGGTCACCGCGCTCGGGGGCGTGGAAGCCCTCGCTCTCCTGGCCGCCGACCCCGAGTTCGACTCCATCGTCTGCGATCTGATGATGCCCAGGGTCGATGGGAAGTCGTTCTACGATGCCGTCGTTGCGGAAAATCCCGAGCTTGCGGAGCGCATCGTCTTCATGAGTGGAGGCGCCTTCACACCGCGCCTTCGGAAGTTCGCGGCGTCGGTGCAGAACCCGGTCCTCCAGAAGCCCGTGAGCCGAGAAGAGCTCGAAGCCATGCTCTCGGCACACCGCGCAGGCTGCGGCGAGTAGGCCTCACTCGTCGCGGAGCCCGAGCTCCTTCATCTTGTTCTGAAGGCTCTTGCGGGAAATCTTGAGCAGCCGCGCCGTATGGGTGACGTTGCCGCCGGTCTGCTCGAGCGCCCGCGCGATGAACTCGCGTTCGAGCTTGAGCGTCGCGTTTCTCACCGCTTCCTTGAGTCCGGTCTCCCCGGGCGTGGCCTCGATCCCGGCGACGAGCCTGGGGGATGCGCCGCCTGCATCGCTCACCTCCGTCGGGAGATGTTGCGCGCCGACCTCCCCGTCCTCTGCGAAGATCATGCATCGCTCGACGACGTTCTCGAGCTCGCGGATGTTGCCAGGCCACGTGTATCTCATCAGCTGCTGCAGAGCGTCGTCCTCGAATCCGCTCACGGCGCGATCCAGCTTTTCATTGAACTTATTGACGAAGTGGTCGATCAGCAGCGGGATGTCGCTTGGGCGGTCGCGCAGCGGCGGCAGGTGCACGTGCACTACGTTGAGGCGGTAGTAGAGGTCCTCTCGGAAGCCACCCTCGGCGATGCTCGCTTTGAGATCGCGATTCGTCGCCGCGATGAGTCGCACGTTGACGGTGATCGTCTTGATACCGCCGACGCGTTCGAACTGCTGTTCCTGGAGTGCGCGGAGCAACTTCACCTGCATGCTGACCGGGATCTCGGCGATCTCGTCGAGGAACAAGGTCCCGCCATGCGCGAGCTCGAAGCGCCCAGGCTTGCTGCCCACCGCTCCGGTGAATGCGCCTCTTTCGTAGCCGAAGAGCTCGCTCTCGAGCAGGTCCGGCGGAATGGCGGCGCAGTTGACGCTCACGAAGGGCTTGTCCTTGCGCGAGCTGTTCTCGTGGAGGGCGCGCGCGATGAGCTCCTTACCGGTGCCGCTTTCTCCGGTGATTAAGACGGTGCTCGGGGTGTCGGCGACCTTTTCAATCGCCTCGTAGACCCCTCGCATGGGCGCCGACTGGCCGATGATGCGGTAGCGCCCGCGCTCGCTCGGGTCCCCGCTCACGTGCGCCTGAGAGAGCTCGCGGGTCTTTGCGGCCTTGCTCACGACGCGCCGAAGCTCCGCCCGGTCGAACGGCTTCGTCACGTAGTCGAACGCGCCCAGCTTGAGTGCCTCCACCGCGGTGTCCACCGTACCGTGCGCGGTGATCATGATCACCGGCACGTGCGGATAGCGGTCGCTCACCGCCTTGAGCACTCCCATTCCGTCGAGCTTGGGCATGCGCAGGTCGGTGATCAGCACATCGATATGGTGCTCGCTCATGGCCTGGAGGACCGCCGCGCCGTCGCCGACGCTGTGCACCTCGTAACCATCGTGCTGCAGCTGTGCCTTCAGAACGCGACGAAGGTTCTCCTCGTCATCCGCAACGAGGACCTGTTTCACTTCGCCCACGGGGCGGAGTGTAGTG
Organism: Myxococcales bacterium; assembly: GCA_024640845.1. GTDB lineage: Bacteria > Myxococcota_A > Polyangia > Polyangiales > Houyiibacteriaceae > SG8-38. The sequence goes on from JAHEEE010000017.1 coordinate 21,038, forward strand.
TGCTCAGCTCGCCGCGGCGAGACGCTTCTCGACTGCGCGAATTACGGTCGCTCGCTTTTTCCGAGACCGCTCGTAGTCGAGCACGGCGGTGGCTTGGGGTCCGGACAGACGCTGCACACGGGCCACGACGTCCTTGGCAGTGAGCTGATCGTAGTTGCGGATAGGAGCATCGGCCTTCGTGGCGGCCGCCTTCGCCTTGCGGGGCTTTGCTTTGGCCCGTGCAGGCGCCTTCTTCGGCGTCTTTGTCTTGTCGATGCGCTCGTCTACCAGGCTCTCCGCTTTGGCCAAGAGCTCACGAGTCGACTCGAGCACAGTCGCTTCGACCACCTCGGGCTTGAGGGCTTTGCGGGTGTTCACGGCCTGCGCCTCGAGACCGGCGATCCGCTCCTTGGCCGCGTCGACGTAGGCGTCGCGCGTCTGAATCACGAGCTTTTGCCAATCGAACGCCTCCTTGAGGAGCGCCTTTCGGAGTCCCTCGGCGGATCGGGTCCACTCCGTCACGAGCTTGTTTCCCGCGGCCTTCATGTCCCCGGCGAACGTTGTGCTCGCAACGCGCGACTCCTCGACAAAGGTCTCGCCGGCCCGGCGAGTCTGTTGGAACCAGAGGGCCCCCTGTCGCTGCAGGCGGGTGCCGCTCCGACGAAGTTGGTTGCTGCGGGTCATTTCGATATCCTCCCTTGGATGACGCGGCGCGTTATCCACCTCGAAGATAGTGATGATCGGGGTCTAGTCAAGACAAACACCAAACCATGAACCTTTTGCCGAGTTGCATTAGACTTTCGGGCGAGTGACAGAAGAGCCCTTGCGAACGCTGGTCGTCGACGACTCGAGCTCGATGCGGGGCCTCCTCCGCGAGTTCCTTTGTGAGCGACATCACCAAGTCACCGTCCTCGGCTCGGCCGAGGAGGGTCTGCGCGCCCACATCGAGAAGCCGTTCCAGCTGATACTCGTCGACTGGACGCTGCCAGGGATGTCGGGCCTCGACCTGTGCCGCGCCGTTCGAGCCCGGCCAGGGGGCGAGCAGGTGTTCATTTTGATGATCACCGCTCGGAATAAGGTCGAGGACCTGACCGCCGTGCTCGACGCCGGCGCCTCTGATTATCTCTCGAAGCCGATCGACCCAGAGATCCTCAGCACCCGTTTGTTCATCGCCGAGCGCGCGATCGCCGACATCGCGCGGCGCGAGACCGAGCGCAAGGACATGGAGTCTCGTCTGGCGTTCGCCGACCGCATGGCGTCGGTGGGCACGCTCACGGCAGGGGTGGCCCATGAGCTCAACAACCCGTTGATGTACGTGCTGTCGAATCTGCACCTGACCCGCGAGGAGCTCGACCGGGGCGACGACCCCGGTTCGGTCGCGCGCGCGCGCCAGCAGCTCGACGAGGCGATTGAAGGCGCGACCCGAATGCAGCACATCGTGCGCGATCTAAAGACGTTTTCTCGGGTCGACGGCGAACAACACGGCAACGTCAGCCTCCGCTCCGTTCTCGAATCGTCGATCAACATGTGCTGGAACGACATCCGCCACCGCGCCACACTCGAGCGGGACTTCGCCCCGGTTCCCGCCGTCGACGCCAACGAGTCGCGGCTCGGGCAGGTGTTCTTGAACCTGCTGATCAACGCGGCCCAAGCCATGCCGGAGCGGCCTCTGAGCGCCAATCGGATCGGCGTACGGACCTACACGGATGAAGAAGGTTGGGCGGTTGCGGAGGTCAGCGACAACGGCACGGGGATCGAGGCCGAGCGGGTGAGTCGCGTGTTCGAGCCGTTCTTCACCACGAAGAGTGTGTCCGAGGGCACCGGCCTCGGGCTTTCGATCTGCCGCAACATCGTCCGCGACGCGGGTGGCACCATCGATGTGAAGAGCGTGTCTGGAGAGGGCACGACCTTCGTGGTCCGCCTCCCGGCTTCCACCCGCGCAAATGTAGGGCTGGCGACGCAGGCGCCTCCCACGACCACCCCGGGTGCCCGCGCCAGCGTGATCGTCGTCGATGACGAGCCGCTCGTCGGCCGCTCGATCCGGCGCGCGCTTCGCGGACACGATGTGCAGGTCTTCGAGAGTGGCGCCGAGGCGATCGAACGGCTCTGCGACGATGAGCCGTTCGACGTCGTGTTTTGCGACCTGATGATGCCGGACGTCAGCGGCATGGAGGTGTACCGTCGCGTCACCGAACGCCGGCCCGAGCGCGGTTCGCGCTTCGTGTTCATGACGGGCGGGGCGTTTACGCCGAAGGCGCGCGATTTCGTCGCGAGCACCCCGCTTCCCTGCCTCGAAAAACCCTTCGATCTGCGTCAGATCCGCGAAGTCGTGGCCCAGCGCGCCACATCGGCGGATTGAATCGCGCTCACCACGCAGTTGCGGCCGCGGTCCTTTGCTTCGTAGAGCGCCGTGTCCGCCCGAGCGAGCAAATCAGCGCCGGTCTCGTCGGGTCGGAGCGAAGCCGCGCCTACCGATATCGTCAACCTGCCGCCGGGTTGGCCCCCGCCACCGGGGAATTCGGCGATTTCGACGAGCGAGCGGAGCTTCTCGCCAACCTGCGCCGCTTCCTCGGGTGTCGTGCGCGGGAGAAGAACGACGAACTCCTCGCCGCCAATTCGCGCGATGGTGTCGATGCGGCGCAGGTTCCGCGTCATCAGCCCGGCTAGCTTTCGGAGTGAAGCGTCGCCGGTCGGATGACCGTGACGATCGTTGAGCGCCTTGAAGTGGTCGATGTCGATCGCCAGCACGCTGACCGACTGGCCGAAGCGCTCTGCGCGGTGCAGCTCGTCCTGGAGCCGAATGCGTAGAAGGCGTCGATTTCCGAGCCCAGTCAGGTCGTCGTGCTGGGAGCCGCGACGGAGCTCATGGAAGAGTTGGGTGTGCCGGATGGCGAGGCCGAGCTGGTCCCCGATCGCTTCGAGAAGCCCGGTCTCGACCTCGGTAAACGCGCTGGGCTCGGCTCGCGAAGCGGCCATGACGCCGGTGATTTTGCCGTGATGGCACACCGGCAGAATCGCGATCGAGCCCTCCGGCGGAATCGGCTCCCAAAGAGGGCCGTCCTCGAGGTTCGCGAGGTTTTCGACGATCAACGCTTCGCCGGTCTCGGCGACCTTTCCGAGGGCGCCCTCGTCGAAGAGCACGATCCGCTCGAGAAGCTCGCCCGGCTTTTCAAAGCCGTAGGCGGCGCGCAAGGTGAGACGGCGCGTTCCGGAGTCGACGAGGAAGAGCAAGCACTCGCGGAGATCGAGCGCCCTGCCGAGTCGATTGGCGATGTCTTCGAGGACGCCGTCGAGCTCTTGCTCCGACGCGCTGGCCCGAACGATGTCGAAGAGAAGCGCGCGCTCCCGAAGACGTTGTTCGAGCTCGGCGGACTTCAGGCTCAACGCGCGTTTGAGGATCAGCTCCTCGCGGGTGTGCCGCAGCTCTTGGCCTTGTTCGATCATGCGAGCCTCGAGTGAGCTGAGGTTCGCGAGGAGGTCGTTGAGCGCGCGGCCGATCTCGCCGATCTCGTCGTCTCCGAGATCCGGCAAGCGCAGAAGGCTGCTCTGACGCGCGTGTGCGTCCAGGGCGCCGACAATCTGGGAGATCCGTCGACCCACCGAAAATTCCACACAAATAGCCGTGACCAGCCCCGCGACCGCAACTCCGACCCCGGTGGCCCACGCGAAGATCGAGAGGTCCATGTCGATGCCGAGCGAGCGCACGGCGAACCAACCCACGACCGAGAGGACGAAGGACAGAGCGGCGGCCTGCACGCCAGCGTGTGCGGCGATTCGGCGGCGAGAAGCCACGGGCATCCCTTCACGCTACAGAGGACAGGCGTTCAGTCAAGTGATGTGCCTCGCGCTTCGAGCGCATCTCTCACGGGCTGGTGGCGATGGGTGGAGTCGAACCACCGACCTAGCGCGTATGAAACGCCCGCTCTAACCACCTGAGCTACATCGCCAAAACGGCCGCGAGTATAGGCGTGGGCGCCTTCGGCGCAATGTGGAACGGTCGGTGTACCGCGGTCCGTGCTTGGCACGCGTGGGGGTTTGGTTTATGGCCGGTTGCGTGCGCACCCTCCTCCCCTGTTTTTCGACCATCTTGGGCGCCGCGCTCCTTCTCTCGCCGGCCACCTCCTCGGCTCAATCGGGAGGCTGGGGAGCGCCGCTCGCTCCCCCGGCCGAGCCTCTGCCGCCGCCTCCGCCCGCGCCATCAGCTCCGCCCGCGCCACCCCCTGCGCCCGCGCCAGACACGCCTAGCTCAGCGGAGCCCAATCCGGATTGGGAGGATCCGGACCCGACCGAATACGAAGAGCGCGCGCCGGGTAACCCCGACTGGGTCGAGGAAGAGGAGGCGCCACCGGTGGGCAAGATGCCGACGCGCGCGTCGGAATCCTACGGTATCCGCTACGCCAATCGGGACCTGGTGGTCCCCCGCGGGATGATGCGCGGGACGTTCGACACCGTGGTCGGTCGGCGGGTCGAGGAGACCGTCCCAAACGAGGAGCCCTTCGGGCCGACCGGAACGATCTCCACGATGAACTTCGGGGTCGCGATCAGCCTTGCCGAGGACTTCGAAATCGGATTTTCCCGCTATCGGATGGGCTCGTTTCCGACGATCAGCATCTATCCGGGCTTTGGCTTCGGCGACGAAGGGTTGATCGCATTCAGCCTCGCGCCCGACGTCAAGTTCGGCGACATCCCGCTCTACGGTCGTTTCCAAGCGCTCGATCGCGATAACTTCAAGTTGGCGTTCGACGCGGTATTTCGAATTCCGATACGGAGCAACTTCGGGTTCCTAGGAGGCATTCCGATGCGCATCATCATCGACGAACGCTTCGCATTCGACACTGCGCTCGAGATGGTGATCGACGTCAATTCGAAGGGACCAAACGTGTGGTCGTTGAACATCCCGCTCAAGTTCGTCGCCAACGCGACGGATGAGCTCTTCTTCGAATTCATGAGCGGCATGACGTTCTTCGACTTGAGCGGAACGATTGCCACCGCGACCTCCGGCTTGGTGCAAGGCCCGTTCTATTTCATTCCCCTCGGAGCGCAGGTCGGGTACACGGTCGAGGCGCGCGCAACGATGATGGACGTGTTCGTCAACTTCAACTTCCCCGCTTTCTACGGGTTCACCACGCGCGACAATGAGCTCAACGCGGAGACCTGGCAGGTCACCGTCGGCTTCAACGTCTACTCCCCCGTGCTGTTCAAGGGTAGCGCGCTCTGATGATCTACGAGCTCGGAGATCGCCGAGTGCGCGTCGAGGGCGAGGCCTACGTCGCGCCTTCCGCCGACGTCATCGGCAGTGTCGTGCTCAAGAACAAGTGCAGTGTCTGGTTCAACGCGGTGATCCGAGGTGACTCTGACGAAATCGTGATTGGCGAGGAGACGAACATCCAAGACGGCGCCGTACTGCACACCGACCCGGGGATTCGTCTCGTGCTGGGCCGCGGCGTCACGGTCGGCCACAACGCGATGGTGCACGGTTGCGTGGTAGGCGATTATAGTCTCATCGGCATTAACGCCGTCGTGCTCAACAACGCCAAGATCGGCAAATATTGCACGATCGGCGCCAACGCGCTGATCACGCAGGGTCAGGAAATTCCGGACTATTCGGTCGTTCTCGGCTCTCCAGGCAAGGTTGCGCGGACGATCGATCCGAGCAAGACCGCGAGCCTCGAAAAGAGCGCTGCAGGCTATGTGAGGCGCGCGCGCGAATACCTCCAGACGCTCCGACGGGACGCGCGGTTCGACTGAGTCAGATCCGCTTGAGCAGGTCACGTTCGCCGAGCTCCTCGCACAAAGCCTCGAGATCGTCCCGCTTCGGTCCGCGCCATCGGAGCTCGTCGAGGGACTCGTCGATTGGCACATCGGTCCGGAGCGTCGCAAGTTGACGATAGAGCATCGCCTCCTCCCGGTGCTCCCGGAGGTTTTTCGCGAGAGCCGCCGCGCCGCGGACCTTGGCGTTCCAAGCCTCGTGGTCGTCGGGGATCGCTTCGAGATGCAAGTGCGCCGCGAGCACCGCTGACGCGCTCTTCGCGCCCCAACGCGGAATGCCTGGAATCCCATCCGCGGCATCGCCGACGAGCGCGAGATAGTCGGGGATCGACTGGGGAGAGACGCCGAACTTCGCGCGCACGCCCTGCTCGTTCAACACGATCTCGCGCCTGCGATCGAGCGTGACCACATCGTCCATACGCACGCATTGGCAGAGGTCCTTGTCCGGTGATGCGATTACGACGCGATCGACCTCGGGGTGATCGCGGAGCTTGGCGGCCGCCGTGGCGAGCGCGTCGTCCGCTTCGAATTCGACCATGGGCCAAGTCACCATTCCGAGCGCGCGGCTCGCACGCTCGGCCAGAGCGAACTGCGCGAAGAGCGCGGGCTCCAACCCTTCGCCGGTCTTGTAGCCATCGAAGAGATCGTTTCGGAATGACTCGACCGTCTGGTCGAACGCACAGCCGACGTGGGTCACGGAGCTGTCGCGGAGCATCGCAGCCATCGAACGAAGAAAGCCTCGGGTCGCGCCGACTTCGATCCCGCGCGGGGACTTGGCCTCGGGGGCCCCAAACCACGATCGGAAGAGCTCATAGGTCCCGTCGATGAGGTGAACATCCATCGTTCTGACCCCTTCTACAGCAACCTACCGCAAGGTTGGGCGAAGCCCCGTGGCGACGAAGTCGTTTTATTGGGCATTCCGAGGACTTGGAAAACGATCTTGAGAGGGTTGCAGAGGCCGCCCGACCCACGATCCAGCAGATCCTGGGCTGAGCGAAGGTCAGGTGTCTGGCGACCCTTACCCCAAAATGTTGCGGATTTCTTGAGAGGGTACCCCAACATCTAGTAGCATACTCTTTATGACCCTACATGGAGTGTCATCTAGTGCGGCCTGAGCGAGACGCTTCTGTGACGCACTGCAGAAGCGCTGAAATCGACAGGTTCCGCGCTGCTCAACGCCCAGAAATTACAGGCCAAAGCGAGAAAGCACATCGGGCCGATCATTTCTGCTTGACTGCGCTGGTTCGAGGGCGCTACTTCGCAGGCTCGCCCCCAAGCGATTGTGGTGGCAACGAGGCTGCCAGCGCAACCCGTTGTGGGGCGATTGTGGATAACGGGGATTCCACCTGGGGATGGTTGGTGGAATGTACTCGGGTGGATAGTTGCGTCTGGTTGGAGGTATGTTGTGGCATTAGAAACTAGGGGAATGACGAGCAATTTGGAGATTGAAGGCGCGCGCAGGGCCGAGGTTTCGCAGGAAGCCGGCGGTCTTTCGGTCGACAGACGGCTGACCACGCCGGGTCAGGACCCGCTCGACGCGGTCGAGTACGTCCTGCGTGACAGCCAGATCACCAACTCCGACGGCTCCGTCGTCTTCGAGTTGAAGGGTGCCGAGGTTCCCGAGGGTTGGAGCCAGCTCGCGACCGACATCGCGGTCTCGAAGTACTTCCGCAAGGCCGGTATCGACGGCGATAAGAGCAAGGGAGAGCGGAGTATTCGTCAGCTCGTCTACCGAGTTGCTCACTCGATTCGCGAAGCAGGCGACAAATTCGGTGGCTACTTCGCGAACGCGGAAGCCGCCGACACATTCGAAGCCGAGCTCGCGCACCTACTCATCAATCAGAAAGCGGCCTTCAACTCCCCCGTCTGGTTCAACTGCGGCCTCTACCAGCGCTATGGCATCGAGGGCTCCGGCGGAAACTACGCGTGGGATCCCAAGCAGGACGTCATCTTCAAGACCGACACGGCGTACGAGCACCCGCAATGCTCCGCGTGTTTCATCCAGGCGGTCGACGATGATCTCATGGGGATCTACGAGCTGATCAAGAACGAAGCGCGCCTGTTCAAGTATGGCTCCGGCACCGGCACCAACTTCTCGAAGATCCGCGGGAAGCAGGAGAAGCTCTCGGGCGGCGGGACCTCCAGTGGCTTGATGAGCTTCCTCGAGGTGCTCGACCGCGCCGCGGGTGCGACGAAGTCCGGCGGCACCACCCGTCGCGCAGCGAAGATGGTCTGCCTCGACATGGACCACCCCGAGATCGCCGACTTCATCGAATGGAAGGTCCGCGAAGAAAAGAAAGCCCGGGCGCTGATCGCAGCCGGCTACGAAGCGGACTTCAACGGCGACGCGTACCACACGGTCTCGGGGCAGAACTCGAACAACTCGATTCGCGTCACCGACGAATTCATGAAGGCTGTCGAAGCCGACGGCGAATGGAAGACCACACTTCGGACCACCGGAGAGGTTTGCGACACTTATCGGGCTCGCGATCTGTGGCACAAGCTCGCCGAAGCCGCGTGGAGCTGCGCCGATCCGGGCGTACAATACGACAGCACCATCAACGACTGGCACACCTGCCCGAACAGCGATCGCATCAACGCGAGCAATCCGTGCTCCGAGTACATGTTCCTCGACAACTCGGCCTGTAACCTGTCGTCGATCAACCTTTCGAAGTTCCTCGATGACGACGGCCGCTTCGACATCGAGGGCTACCGCCAAGCGATTCGCGTTCTGATCATCGCAATGGACATCCTCGTCGACTACGCGAGCTACCCGACGCGAGAAATCGCCAAGAACAGCCATAATTACCGACCCTTGGGTCTCGGCTACGCGAACCTCGGCACGCTGCTGATGCAGCTCGGAATCCCCTACGACAGCGACGAGGGTCGTACGATTGCCGCGGCGCTCACGTCGATCCTCTGCGGCCACGCGTACGCGACCTCCTCGGAGATCGCGGCGAGCAAGGGACCGTTCCAGGGCTTCCAGCGCAACCGTCAGCCCATGCTTCGCGTGATGGGCAAGCACCGCGACGCCGCGTACCGCATCAACGAGCCGGGGGGGCCCGGCATGACCGACACCGATCGGACCGCGTGCCCGCAGGAGCTCATCCAAGCCGCCCACGAAGACTGGGACTTGGCCTGCAAGCTCGGCGAGCTCTACGGTTACCGCAACTCACAGGCGACCGTCCTTGCGCCCACCGGCACAATCGGTCTTCTGATGGACTGTGACACCACCGGCATCGAGCCCGACTTCGCGTTGGTGAAGTTCAAGAAGCTCGCGGGCGGCGGCTACTTCAAGATCGTCAACCAGAGCGTGCCGAAGGCGTTGAAGCGCCTCGGATACACCGAAGCTCAGGTGGCGGATATCGTCTCGTACGTGACCGGCACCAACACGTTCACCGGTGCACCGCACTGCGGTCGCAAGGCCTTGCTCGAGAACGGGCTCACCGAGCGCGAGGTCGAGAAGGCCGAAAAGGCGCTCCGCGGCGTGTTCGACGTCGGGTTCGCGCTTGCGCCGTGGGTCATCGGCACCGAGGCGTACGAGAGGCTCGGCATCGAGCCCGAGGTGTACAACAAGCCCGGCTTTCACCTGCTTCGGTTCTGGGGCCACAGCGACAAGGAGATCGGCGAGATCAACGACGTCGTCATCGGCCGCATGACGGTCGAGGGCGCGCCGCACCTCCGCGCAGAGCATCTACCGGTCTTCGATTGCGCGAACCGCTGTGGCAAGATCGGCCAGCGTTTTCTCGAGCCGATGGCCCACGTCCACATGATGGCCGCCGCCCAGCCGTTCCTTTCGGGCGCGATCTCCAAGACCGTCAATCTCCCGCAAGAGTCACGCGTCGAGGACGTCGAGGAGATCTACAAGGAGGGCTGGAAGCTCGGGCTCAAAGCGATCGCGCTCTATCGCGACGGCTCGAAGTCCTCGCAGCCGCTCAACGCCAAGGGCGACTCGAAGGGCGGAGACAGAGAAGATGCGAAGGCGGAAGCGAAGGCGCCGGTAGCCGCCCCGGCCGCCGCACCGGTCCAGGAGTGGCTCACGCCTCCGACGACGCGCCGCCACCGCCTTCCGAAGAAGCGAAGCGGCTTCACACAGGAAGCGCGCATCGGCGGACACAAGGTCTTCCTTCGCACCGGCGAATACGTCGATGGCTCACTCGGCGAGATCTTCATCGACATGCACAAAGAGGGTGCCGCGTTCCGTTCGTTGATGAACTGCTTCGCGATCAGCGTGTCGATGGGTCTTCAGCACGGTGTGCCGCTCGACGCGTACGTCCGGCAGTTCACCTTCACGCGCTTCGAGCCCCAGGGCATCGTCGAGGGTCATCCGAACATCAAGTTCTCGACCTCCATCATCGACTACGTGTTCCGTGTCCTCGGCGTCGAATACCTGAAGCAGTACGACTTCGCGCAGGTGCCACCGAAAGAGGAGCAGGAAGAGCTCCAGAACCCGACCGATGTCGCCGCAGCGCATCGCTTGGAAGGCGCACACCCAAGCGAGCCCCCTCCAGCCATCGAGCCGGCCGAGCAGGTCACCTTCGGCTTCGACGAGGGTGCTCACCAGCCAAGCGCGCTCGACCAGCAACTCGGCGAGATGATGGGCGACGCCCCGATGTGCGACAAATGCGGCCACATCACGGTGCGCAACGGGGCTTGTTACAAGTGCCTCAACTGCGGCAACTCCATGGGCTGCAGCTGAGGGGGCGATCCACCGCCATCTGTCGGCTTACGTCCTCGGACTTCCGCTGCGGAATACGGTCGTATTCCTCACTGCAGTCCTCCGGGCGCGCTCGACAGCTGACGGCGCCTCACCCCCTCAGCTAGACCCGGGGGCGCACGCCGACCGACGCAACTCGAACCCGTCAGCTTGTGTTCCAACTATGGGGTTTGAGTTGCGCCAGCGCGGAGCCCCGTGGTGACGAAGTCACTTTACGGGGTCAGCCCGTAAAGCCGCTGCTTCGCATCGCCCACGGGCCTTCGGCGCGGAGCCCCGTGGTGACGAAGTCACTTTACGGGGTCAGCGAACAAGCGAGTGGCGTCGGGAGGTTTAGTTATCTCCACCCGCCCACCCCCACCGCGTAATCCTCCCTGCGCGGCACTCGCTTCGCTCTGCCTTGGCGGCGCATTCGCGCCGGGCTTCGCCCTTCGGGCTCGCGATGCCGCGCGTGTCTTGGACCCGGGGCATTGTGCGTACACACGCTGTCGCAGCCCTTCTTTCGCAAAGAGTCGTTCATGAGGGGCTCGGAAAAACGCGACAGGGGGTGGAGCGGGCGTACGAAGTGCCAATCGCAAGACCGCAGCCACCGCGATTGGCGCGCCGTCCGAGGGCGGCTTGCGCGGCCTGACCTCCCCAGTCCTACGAGGCCGCATCTGCAAGTCGCCCGTCCCGTGAATCCCCCTGTCGCGTTTTTCCGAGACCCGGGTGCAACTCGACGCCCCGGGCGTCACGCATCCGCGCGTCGCGACCGATTCTCCGGGCCATCAATCGCCATCCCCGGCCACCGATGCAAGCCGAGCCGTCCCGTGAAACCCCCATCGTGTTTTTCGCGAGACCCGTCAGCACCTCGACGCCCGGGCGTTGTGGGCTGGCACTGGTGTTGACTCAGAGACCGCAGCCTGGAAGCGCGGCGATTAACAAAGCACCGAATGCCCATGCGCAGGCCACTGAGATCAAGAATCGCATGAGGACCTCCCCACTCTGAGGGCCCCGAAAATGAGACCCACATAAAATAACTAGGGCGTCATAACACCGGTTTCAAGGGGGAATTTCCCTATTATTTCGCGCAAGAAATGCGCCTGTGTTTTACGATCTAAGCCGAGGGCCCTACAACGATTCCCCATGCCGCTGCCGTTCTACAAGTACGAAGGCCTTGGAAACGACTTCCTGATCATAGAGAGGGAAGCGCTGGGCGGCGTACCCCTTTGCCGCGAGCGGGCGATGGCGCTTTGCGATCGGCACCGAGGCGTAGGCGGAGACGGAGTGCTGATCCTCGACCTCGAATCGCCTCGGATGGATGTCATCAACTCCGATGGCTCGGTCCCCGAGATGTGCGGCAACGGAATTCGCTGCGCCGCCTTGCATCTGGCGCGCCGCGCCGGCGAGTCGGCGCTCGAGCTGAGCATCGACACCTTGGCCGGGCCGCATGCCTGCCTCGTCGTGAACAGCGCTGGCGCGGAATCGGTCGCCGTTCAAATGGCGCCTCCTTCGCTGATGCCTCGCGATTTGCCGTTGAGCTCCGATACGCCCTGGCTCGACCATCCGCTCGAGGTCGGTGGTCAAACCCTGCGCCTGAGTGGCGTCTCGATGGGCAACCCCCACGCTGTCACCTTCGACGAGGTCGGCGATGCGCGCCTGCAGCTCGGCCCGCTCATCCAGAGCGACCCGCATTTCCCGGAGGGCATCAACGTGGGATTCGCCTCGGAGCTCGAGGGGAGCTCGATGCGGCTCGACGTGCTCGAGCGCGGCGCGGGCTGGACGCAAGCATGCGGCACCGGCGCATGCGCAGCGGCGGTTGCCGCCGTCGAGACCGGGCGCATGCTCCGAGAGCAGCCGATCTCGGTTCGGCTGCCCGGCGGGACCCTGATGATCACCGTCGGGGCGCCCGGACAAACCGTCCTCATGCAGGGACCGGCGCGTTTTGTTTTCCAGGGCGAAACCGACCTCTAGCCCGGATATTGCATCATCGGCTGGTTCCGTTAACTTTCCGAAATGCCCCGTCCCTTATTGCTTGTTTCGAGCTTATGCATTCTTGCGGTCGCCGCGTGCGGAAACGACGCTTGTCCCTCGGGTGAAGTCCTCAATTCCATTGGGCAGTGTGTTCCGGCGGACGAGCGCGGCCGTTGCGCCGACTTCGACCCCCTCAAGCAGGTCTATTGGGGTGACACCCACGCTCACACCGAGCTCTCGTTCGACGCCAACATGCAGGGGACGCGGACCACCCAGGATGACGCGTATGCGTTTGCGCGGGGCGAAGCCATCCCGCTCCAGCCCTACGACGAGAACGGCGCCCCCACGCGGATGGCGCAGATCGACCGCCCCCTCGATTTCGTGATGCTCAGCGATCACGCGGAGTTTTTGGGGACCCTCGCAGTCTGCAACGATCCCGACTCGCCTGCCTACGACGCAAGGCAGTGCGTCGACTATCGCGCCGCCCAAGAGTTCGATGCGGATCCCCGAGAGGTCATCTTCATCTTCGTCGAGATCAACGGCCTATACCTTTTCCCGCCGGAGGACGTGCGCTACCCGGCGCTCTGCGGGCCCGATGCGGCGATCTGCATCGACGCGGGCATGGACGTCTGGAGCGATATCGTCGACAAGGCGGAGGCCGCCTACGATCGCAGCGACAGCTGCGAATTCACGACCTTTCCGGGATACGAGTGGAGCGGTGTGCCCTTCAACAGGAACATGCATCGCAACGTCATGTTCAAGAACGGGAACGTGACCTCACAGCCTTATGGTTACTTCGACGAGCCTTATCCGAAGGGCCTCTGGGATCGACTCGAGGAGGAGTGCCTCAGCGCCGGCAACGGCTGCGACGTACTAACGGTGCCGCACAACACCAATCTCTCGGACGGCATCGAGTTCGATGCTGAGATCGCATACGGAGCCCCGTTCACGTCCGACTACGTCGAGCAGAGAAACTTGATGGAACCCCTCATCGAGATCTACCAGCACAAAGGGGCCTCCGAGTGCCTTCCTGGCCAGCCGGTCCCCGACGAGCAATGCGGCTTCGAGCTCCTTCCCTACCGCAACATCGGGGCTCAGAACCAGGACACCCAAGGGCCTCCCAATCCCAAGAGCTTTCTCCGCTACGCATATGGCGAGGGGATGAAATATGAGAGAGACCTCGGAACCAATCCCTTCGCGTACGGGATTACCGCGGCGAGCGACACACACATTTCGGCGCCGGGTTTCGTTGCGGAGAACGATTTCAAGGGTCATGCCGGGTCGGGACAGCCCAACCGATTCCTGCCGCCCCCCGCGGGCTTTCCAGACCAGGAATACCTGAGCCCGGGTGGCCTCACGGGTGTTTGGGCCGAGGAAAACGCCCGAGAGGCGATCTTCAGCGCGTTTCGCAACAAAGAGGTCTTCGGCACGAGCGGCCCACGGATCGCGGTGCGCATGTTTGGCGGCTGGGACTACCCCAGCTCGATCTGCGACGACGAAGATCTCGCCGCGCAGGGCTACGCGGGCGGCGTTCCCATGGGCGGCATGCTCGAGGCGCAGTCGGGAAGCGGTGGGCCGCAGTTCGTCGTCTCCGCCAAACAAGACCCGATGGGAGCGCCTTTGCAGCGCGTTCAAGTCGTCAAAGGCTGGCTCGACGGCGACGAATATCAGGTTCGCGTGTACGAGGTCGCGGGCAATCCCGAAAACGGCGCCAGCGTCGACCTCGACACCTGCGTGCCGAGCGGCTCCGGTGCGAGCGACCTCTGTCAGCTGTGGCAGGACCCCGACTTCGATCCTTCGGAGCGCGCCTACTACTACGCTCGCGTGATCGAAAACCCCACCTGTCGCTGGTCGACCTTTCAATGCTCGCAAGCCGAGTACGACTGCAACGATTGGGACTACGATTCGTGCCAGGCACTCGAGGCCACCGGGCAAAGTAGCTACCTCTGCGATTGTTGTGACCCAAGCGCGGGCCTGAACGTCGACTGGTGCGAAAGCGTCGACTGCACGAATCCCGAAGACCTTCCCGAGGATGAGGCGCGTTGCTGCGTCGCGCGGGTGCAGCCCATCATCCAGGAGCGTGCCTGGACCTCGCCGATCTGGTACCAACCGCCCGGTTGATGCTCCGCGTCCTCCTCCACTATTTTCTGATCGGCGGGCTCCTCTTTAGCGCCAAAGCGTTCTACGAACGCCGAGGTGTCGAAGGGCCGGAGATCGCGGTTCGCGTCCCCGCGCAAGCAAGCGAAGCAGAGGTCGACAGGATCGTTCGCGAGGCGATTCTCCTCAACGAGGCGCGGCGCTACGGCTGGGACCGCCGCGACCCCGTCGTGTTCAGCCACCTCGTGCGCAACATGCGCTTCATCGAGCCCGAAACAACCGAGGACGACGCCACGCTCTACAAGCGCGCCCTCGACATGAGGATGCACGAGCACGACCCGATCGTGCGCGCGCGCCTCCTCTATCGCGCAAGGGAGGCGCTGGCATTCGTACCCGAGGATCGAATGCCCACGCGCGAAGAGCTCGAGGCGCACCGCGACCAACACGTGGAACGCTTCGAGCGCGAAAGCCGCGTCCGCTTTCAGCAGGTGTTCCTCAGCCGCACCAAGCGTGGCGACTCGCTAGCGGCCGACGCGAGCCGCATGAGAGAGAAACTGACGGTGCTCGGCGATGCGCCGCCGGCGGGCTTGGGCGACCCGTTGCCGGGACTTCGGCCCGAGATTGTCGCGACGCCCTCGAAGGTCCACACGGCCTACGGCCCCGAGCTCGCGGACGCCGTCGGTGAAGCTCTGGTCGGAGTGTGGCGCGGACCGGTGTCGTCCGTGTACGGGCTGCACTTCATCAAGGTCCTCGAGAAGGAACCGGCGCGCGTTCCGCCGCTCGACGCGATTGTCGCCGAGGTGCGGGCCGACCTCCTGCGCGAGGTTCGCGCCGAGCTCCGCAAGGAGCGCATGGCCGCGCTTCGCGACGCCTACACCGTGCACATCGAGAGGATGCCATGAGCCGAGCTCGAGCCTCACTTCTCGTGATTCTTTTCGGCCTCGGCGTCCCGAGTCCCGCTGATGCTCACCCGCTCGCGCCGTCGGTCCTCTCGTTCGAGCAGAGCGGCCACGGCCAAGTCACCATGCGTTGGCGCGCGCCGGTGAAACGGCCGACCGGCCAATCACTCCGTCCCCGCGTTCCCACGATCTGCGAAGTCACCGAGCCTGTGACCGCCGTGCTCAACGAGGAGGAGACGGCCGTCACGGAGACCCAAGAGCTTCAGTGCGACCCGCCAGACATGACGGGTGCGGTCGTCGCGATCGACGGCTTCGAGGATTCGACCATCAACGTGGTCGTCCGCGTCGTGCGCGCCGACGGCAGGGTGCACCATGCGATCCTCGACGCGGGCACCCCTCAGCTCACGATCGCCTCGCCACGAGACGAGTCCCACACCTTTTTCGAGTACTTGATGCTCGGAGTCGAGCACCTGCTGACCGGCTGGGATCACCTGACCTTCGTCATCGGCCTCCTCATCCTCTTCGGCTGGCAGCGCCGCCTGGTTGCCGCGGTGACGGCGTTCACCGTCGGCCACAGCCTCACGCTTGCCCTCTCGGTGCTCGGCTTTCTCTCGGTACCCCAGGCCATCGTCGAAGCGCTGATCGCCATGACGATCGTCGTGCTCGCCCTCGAGATCCAATCCGGACGCCACGGCCCGGTTTGGAAGCATCCCTGGACGCTCCCCGGCGCGCTCGGCCTGCTCCATGGACTCGGCTTCGCATCGGTGCTCTTCGATGCCGGACTGCCGAGCGACGAGATCCCGCTCGCGCTCTTCGGTTTCAATCTCGGTCTCGAGCTCGGGCAGCTCGGCGTCATCGCGATCGCTTGGGCGAGCTACGCTGTGGTGCGCTCGGCGATCCCTGCTGGCTGGCAGGGCAATCGAACGCTACCGGCTTACGTCATCGGGTCGCTCGCGGCGTTTTGGGTCATCGAACGAACGCTCAGCGTGTTCGGCCTCAGCGCCTAGCCGGCTTCCGCCCGGTCCTCGTCGCCCAAGCCAAAGGTGCCGGTCGGCGGACCTGAGGAAAAGCGATCCTTCGCGCCCTCGAGGTATCCGCGAAGCTCGTCTGCAGCTCGTCGTTTGTCGAACGACACCTGCGAATCCACGACTTCGAGCGCCTGGTCGAGGTGCTCGACGAATCGCGCGCACTCTTGCGCTGCTCGGCCGAGGCTCTCTTCGCCGATCTCGCTTCGACGGGTGAGCGCGCTGACCGCTCGAATCAAAGGACCCCGTTGCGGGTAGTCGGTGCCTTTGGCGAGCCTTGGGCCGAATGCACGGAAGTGCCGGGCAAACTCACCTGCGAACCCAAGGCCTTCGGCACCGTTCGGGCGGTGCCCGCCAGGCCGATGAGCGGATGCCTTTGCGATGAAGCCGCGCAGGATGAAGCGAAACGCCCAAATGTCTTGTCGCAAATCCTTCCGAACCCGTTCGCTCGAGCGTTCGACGCGCTCCGGCTGAGGAGGGGCCGCCAGATCGCGAAGATGCTTCGCGGCGTCCTTCACGGTGCCACGAACCTGTCGAATCTCGTTGCGCAGTCGCTCGGAGGGCGCGGCGAGGCTCTGCGCGCCTCCCAGAGTGGGAAGCGGATCGACAAGCCCTGTGCGCACGGCGTCGTGCACCTCCATCGCGAGCGGCTCGACCACCTCTTCGCCCTGCACCATCAAGAAGCGCGTGAGTGTCCGAAGCTCCCGCCGCGTGCCCGCGAGCACGACATGCGCCCGGTAGATGCCTCCATCCTCGCTCATCTGCTGGTCGGCGATACCGAGGTAGCGGTGGCTCCGAAGCAGCGAAAGGAACGCGACGATCGTCGTGGTCTTGGCCGCGTCGTGTCTCCACGAGGCGAGGTGCGCGGGGAAGCGTTCCGGGCCGATGAGCTCCGTGACGTTGGCGAACTCGAGTGGATCCGAGGGTCGGAAGTACGCATTGCGACCGAGGTCGCGGAGGAAGAGGTCGCAGCTCGCCGCGAACGCGTCCGAATCGACGCTCGGCAAATCGAGCAGGCGCTCGCTCACCCGCAGCGCATCCCCGAGCGAGCGCGCGAGCGCGTCGAGCGAAGCGCTTGGCTCCATGGTCGTCGCTCCTACGGGGCGCAGGCGACGTTCGGTCGGGTGGTCCGCGCCGAGCTCTCTGGCCAGATCAAGCGCCCACGCGCAGGTCAGTCTCATCGCATGGAGATGGGGGCGGAAGTCGGTCACGGCCGCTGCGGGCGGGTGGTTTTCGAGATGGCGGAACGCCGCCAACCCGGCGAGGGCGGCTTGGAGGGGCAGCAGCGCGTGGGCGCGCTGCTCGGAGGACAACGACTGCCGCCAGCGCGCCCAGATCTTCGCTTCGGCAGGAGCCCAGCGCTCGATCCAGGATAGGAGGCCCTCTTCAGCCAGATGTGGACGGGGGGTCATTGGGGGGGTTCAGGAAGCAGCAAGCAAGCGGATCAAAACAGCCCGGACTGTGTGCCCGGGGCCTGTTTCTTTCCGAGATGCTCGAAGGCGTGCCGTGTGGCTACACGTCCCCTCGCCGTGCGCGCCAACAAACCCCGCTGAAGGAGGTAAGGCTCGTACACGTCTTCGAGCGTATCGCGCGGCTCGCTCAACGCGGCCGCCAAGGTTTCGATGCCGACCGGGCCGCCATCGTAGTGATCGATGATCACCGTGAGGTAGCGCCGGTCCATTTGGTCGAGGCCGGCCTCGTCGACCTCCAGTCGATCGAGCGCCTCGCGCGCGGTTGCTCCATCGAGCTTGCCATCACTGAGGACCTCCGCGAAGTCGCGGGCGCGGCGGAGCAAACGGTTGGCGATGCGCGGGGTGCCCCGCGAGCGCCGCGCCAGCTCGTGGCCCGCCTCCTTCGTGAGCGAGAGCCCGAGCAACCTCGCGCTCCGCTCGATGATCAAACGCAACGCGTCGTCGGGGTAGTAGTCGAGCCGCGCGACGTAGCCGAATCGCGAGCGCATCGGGTTTGTAAGCAGCCCCGTGCGGGTCGTGGCGCCGACCAAGGTGAACGGCACCAGCGGGAGTTGCAGCGTTTGCGCATAAGGCCCGTCGCCGTTGACGATGTCGATTCGGAAATCCTCCACGGCTGTGTAGAGGTTCTCCTCGACGGTTGCGTTCAGTCGGTGGATCTCGTCGATGAACAACACGTCGTTCGGTGCGAGCTTGGTGAGGAGCGCAGCGAGCTGGCCTTTGTGCTCGATCGCCGGGCCCGACGCCGAATGAAGGGTCACGCCCCGCTCGGAGGCCAGGATGAGCGCCAGCGTGGTCTTGCCAAGCCCCGGAGGGCCGCAGAACAAGGTGTGGTCGATCGGCTCGCCGCGTTGTCTGGCCGCCTCGACGAAGACACGAAGGTTCGCCTTGATCTGTTCTTGGCCGACGAAATCCGCGAAGTGATCCGGTCGAAGGCTGCGATCGAGCGTGGGGTCGTCCGATTGCTCGGCAACACTCAGGTTCTCGTTCGCTCTCGCTTCCATCTCACTCATGACAATGCCGACAGCGCCGCCCGGAGAAGTCCTTCGACGTTCTCGTCATCGGACATGCTCATCGCGGTTCCCACCGCGGCTTCCGCTTCGCTCCGTTTGTATCCCATGTTGACCAGTGCACCAACGACGGCGTCACCTGTCGAGCTCGCAGCGCTCGGTATGGCCCGAAGTCGAACCCCGGTCTTCCCGCTCGTCGCGAAATCCAGCTTGTCCTGGAGGTCCAAGAGGATTCGCTCGACGGTCCTCTTCCCGACACCGCTGATGCCCTTGAAGGCAGCCTTGTCCTGGCGCGCGATCGCGTCCTGAAGCTCGCGCGCGTTGAGCACGCCGATGATCGCAAGCGCCAGCTTCGGCCCGATGCTGCTCACTTTGAGCAGCGCACGAAACGCTGCCCGGTCTTCTGCAGTCGCGAACCCAAACAAGGTGAGGGCGTCTTCGCGAACGTGGGTGTGAATGTGCAACGATACGCTCTGGCCTGACTCGGCCTCGACCCGCCCCGCGGTCCCGGAGGGCAGAAACACTTCGTACCCGACCCCCTGAACATCGACGATCACCGACCCATCGGCCTCCCGGTGCGCAATTGTCCCTGTGATTCTGCCGATCACCGGCCGGAGACTAGCAGGTTACTGAACAGATGTGTATTTCCTCGTCGGCCCCAGCCCCAGCCCCAGCCCCAGCGTCGATGAACGCGATTGGCGTCGGGAGGCTTGTTTACATCCACCCACCCACCCCCGCCCGTAGTCCTCCCTCCGCGGCACTCGCTTCGCTCTGCCTTGGCGGCGCATACGCGCCGGGCTTCGCCGTTCCGGCTCGCGCTGCCGCGCATGGCTTGGAAGCTCTCGGGGCGCTAGCGAGCTCGGCTCAAGCACCAGGTGATGGCGCAGACCCGGTCGAGCCTCCGATCGAGGCGCGCCACCCTTTGCGCCTCGAGGTACCCCCAGTCACTCGCGACATGAAGCGCGGCGCGGACTTCCTTTGCGGACCCGCACGCCGTCGCGAACCGAAGGCGTGCGTTCCCCGTATCATTCCCGCGCCCCTCGGCCATGTTCAGCACGATACTCTGCGCCGCTCGCCTCAGTTGATCAGCCAATTTCGCATCCTGCTCCCGAATCTTCTGCAGTAGCGGCCCGAGCTCGCGCACAACCTCCCGCGCCCTGACGTAGACATTCTTCTTCTCCATAGCGACTCCTTGGTGTTGGGTTTTGGTCTCACCCGCGGAGACCAAAACCCAACATCAAGGACAAGCGGCGTGGAAGAAGGACAGCGTCAGCGTCAGCGTCAGCGTCAGCGTCAGCGTCAGCGTCAGCGTCAGCGTCAGCGTCAGCGTCAGCGTCAGCGTCAGCGTCAGTGTCAGCGTCAGTGTCAGCGCCAGCGTTCAGCGTCAGCGCGGAGCCCCGTGGTGACGAAGTCACTTTAGGGGGTCAGCGGCCGATCCCCTTCGATCTCGTCGCCTGAATATGCGTAATCGCCACCGCCAGCGCGTCGGCCGCGTCTTCCTCGGGCGGCTCTTTGAGCCCCAGCAGGGCGCTGACCAGCCTCCCCACCTGCACCTTGTCCGCGGCGCCTCGCCCCACGACGGTTCGCTTCACGATCGCCGGCGGATACTCGTGTACCGCGATCTCCGACTGCGCGGCCACCAGCAGTGCAACGCCGCGCGCATGGCCGAGCTTGAGTGCCGCGTTTGCGTACTTCGCGAAGAAGATCTCTTCAACCGCCACCGCCTCCGGTGTATGTGCTGCGATCACCCGCTCGAGCTCCGCGTGAATCATCCGGAGTCGGTTCGCGAGGGCGAGCTTCTCGGGCACTGCGATCGTTCCAGCCGCGATGTGCCGGAGCCGTGTCCCCTCGAGCTCCACGACGCCCCAGCCCGTGCGTCGGCTGCCGGGGTCGATGCCGAGGACTCGCATGGAGCGTCAGGCCATCTCGGCGAGCGCTTGCTCGCTGAGCTCGAAGTCCGAGAACACGTTTTGTATGTCGTCGTGCTCTTCGAGCGCCTCGTAGAGCTGGATTAGCTTCTCTGCGTCGGGGCCTTCCACGATCTTGGGGTTGTTCGGGATGTATTCGAGTGAAGCTTCCGCGATCTCGATCCCCGCGCTCGCGATCGCGTCGCGAACCGAGTCCAGATCGTTGCGCGGTGTGGTCACGACCCACTGATCGTCGGAGAGCTCCATGTTCTCCGCGCCGCCGCCCACGGCTGCCTCGAAGAGCTTCTCCTCGCTCACCGCGTCCTTGTCGATTCGAATCATGCCCTTTTGCTCGAACGCCCACGCCGCCGACCCGCTCGTGCCAATCGTGCCGTAGTTCTTGTCGAAGATTTTGCGCACCTCCGCGATCGTTCGATTGCGGTTGTCGGTCACCACCTCGCACAAGAACAGAGCCCCGTCCGTCCCGACGCCTTCGTAGAGCAGCTCCTCGTACTCGACGCCCTCGAGCTCGCCGGTGCCCTTCTGGATGGCCCGCGTCACGTTGTCGGCCGGCATGTTCACGCTGCGGGCGAGGTCGATCGCGCGTCGCAGCCGACTGTTGCCGTCCGGGTCGCCTCCCCCGCTCCGCGCCGCGATCGTGATCTCTTTGATCACTTTGGTGAACAATTTCCCGCGCTTGGCGTCCTGGGCGCCCTTGCGTCGCTTGATTGTCGACCATTTGCTGTGGCCACTCATATCGGGATTGTTATTCAACGGAATTGCTTGGCTATCAAGCCCTTAGCCGCAGTGAATAAGCCCCAGGCCCCGGCGTCGAACCTCCCATGAAACGCTTCGGGATTCTCTTCATCGCGTTGCTCGGGGTCACCGGCTGCCGAGACGACCAGAGTTACGTCTGCATCTCCGACGGTCCGCTGAGTGACCGCGGCTGCTTCTTCTGCGAGGGGGACGAATGCAAACCGCAGCCGCCGCCCGCGCGGACGATGTGCCTCACTGAAGCCGACTGCGCGGTCGACGAAGTCTGCACGACCATCGGCTGCGTCGCGCAGTGCAACGAGGAGTTCGAATGTCCGATCGGCACGACATGCGCAACGAGCGGCCTTTGTCTCAACCCCCTCGAAGAAGAACCGGCAACCCAAGAGCCCCCGCCGGCGCCGTTTAGCTGCCAGTTCAACTTCGAATGCGGGGACGGACGCATCTGTATCGATGGCGACTGCCTGTTCACGTGCCTCGACGCGCCATGCCCCGACACACAGCAGTGCGTCGCGGGCGCTTGCCGGCCCTGCACCGAAGAGACCTGTCTCACCAACTGCAGCGAAGACGCCGAGTGTGAGGATTTCGAGTACTGCAGTGCTTTCCAATGCGTTCCCGACACGAGGCCGGTGGCGTTCTGCCCCGAAAACGATTGTCAGCCCGGTCGTGTGTGTGTGCGTGGCCAGTGCCGCACTCCGTGCGAGACCGATGAGCAATGCGCCCGCATCGACGCGACGATTCGCTTCTGCGCCCCTGTCGAGGAGATGAACCTCTGTGTGCGCAGCAGCGAGGTGTTGGCAGAGTGTCAGCTCAACATCGACTGCGGGCTCGGCGAGGAGTGCGTGGATGGCGCTTGCGCGTCGACCTCGGCGTCTCCATGAGGCTGGCTGCGGCGCGTCTCGATCAGGCTCGTGACGCCCACGTAGAGAAAACCGGCTGAGAACAGCGTCACGAAAGGAACGCTCGCCCAGCTTCGTGTCGCAATTGCGACGACCAGAGTGGCGGTGCAATAGAGCCCAAACGCGAGCTCGAGCACGTTGTGCCATGGCTGCCGACCGCGATAGGCGATTGGTCCCGATGCGCCTTGCTCGTCAGTCGCACCGCTCTTGGGCGTCCTCACGAACTCGACGTCACGGCCGAACCACCCCTCGATCGCAGCCCGGCCGTTGTTGACGGCGAGCCCGATCCCGAGCGCCATCATCGCAGGCAGGCGCTTCACCGCTTGCCAGTTTCCGCCGTAAAGATCCCTGTGCGCGACGAGATAGAACGCTGCGACCGAGCCGCAGGTCGCCCAGAACATGGGTACGTCGAGCAGCAGCAGCGTCGGATCTTCCATACGGCGCCGGATCAGCATGTTGGGAAGCTGAAGCGCCGCCAGCAGCAGAAGGAACACGTAGGCGACGTTGTTGGTCAGGTGGAAGAAGGCTTCGCGTTTTACCTTCGCCGGGACCGGCGCCTGGAGAATGCGGCCGAGCAGCTTCCGCGCGGTTTGTATCGAGCCCTTGGCCCAGCGGTACTGTTGGCTCTTGAAGCTGCTCATGTCGCCGGGAAGCTCCGCGGGAACCGAAACCTGGGGCGCGTAGACGAACGCCCAGCCAGCGAGCTGGGCCCGATAGCTCAAGTCCATGTCCTCCGTGACCGTGTCGTGCTCCCATCCGCCCGCGTCCTCGATGGCAGCCCGGCGCCACATGCCGGCGGTCCCATTGAAGTTGAAGAAGCGCCCGGTGCGGTTGCGCGCGGCGTGCTCGATGACGAAATGCCCGTCGAGCAGCATCGCCTGGCAACGCGTGAGTAGGGAGTGCTCTCGGTTCAAGTGCGCCCAACGCGCTTGGACCATGCCGACGGACGGGTCGGTGAAGAAGTCGATGAGGTCTCGAACGGCGCTCTCGGGGGGAACGAAGTCGGCGTCGAAAACCAAGACGAAATCGCCTTCGGCGCTTTGTAACCCATGCTCCAGTGCACCCGCCTTGTAACCCACTCGGCCCGCTCGTCGAACGTACCGGATGTTCAAGCCATCCTGGCGAAGCGCCTCACATCGCGCCCGAGCGATCGAGGCCGTTTTGTCCGTGGAGTCGTCCAGAACCTGGATCTCCAGGCGGTCCCGCGGGTAGTCGATGCGCGCCGCAGCTTCGATGACGCGCTCTGCAACCAAGAGCTCGTTGAACATCGGCAACTGCACCGTGACCCGGGGCAGCTCGGCTTCGACGAAACGGTCCCGCGGAGCCGCATGTTCCCGCCTGTGGCGGAGGTACGACCAGAGGAGCGCGCTCCGGTGAAGCCCGTAGAGCGCCAGGATTCCCAAGGTAAGCAAGTAGACAACGATGATGAGAGTTTCCACGGACGAGTCTCGGAGTTATGGGACGGCCTCGGCTCACGTCGAGGGTGCTTCGGCGCTCGAAGCGATCTCGGCGGCGGCGCGCAGTCGCTCGACCGTCTTTTCCTTACCGAGCACGGCCATCACCTCGAAGAGCCCAGGGCTCTTCGTGCGACCCGTCATGGCGACGCGCGCGGGCTGGGCCACGTTCTTCATCGGAAGCTCGTTTTCTTCCATCCATGCTTTGACGGCGTTTTCGAGTGTCTCGACGTCGAACGGATCGACTGCCTCGACGACCTGAGCCAGCCGCAGCAAGTTCTCGGCGTTGCCGGGGACCAAGAACTTCCGCTTCCCCTTCTCGTCGAACACGACAGGCCGGAAAAAGTAGTCCACCGCCTCGGCGAGCTCGATGAGCGTCGACGCCCTTGGTTTGGCGTAGGGGATGGCCTTGCGGAGGGTGGGGTCGTCGCCGGCCACCTCGACGCCGAGGTCGGCCAAGAAGGGGACGACTCTCCGCGCAAGCTCTTCATCTGGCAGCATGCGAAGGTGCTCGGCCTGCACGTGGAGGAACTTCTTTGCGTCGTATCGGCCCGCCGTCGACCCAACGCGGTCCCAGCTGAACTTCTCGATGAGTTCCTGACGCGTGAAGATCTCCTGATCGCCATGCGACCAGCCAAGACGTGCCAAGTAGTTGATTACGCCGTCGGGCAGATACCCCATGTCACGGTATTCCAATACGCCTACGGCGGCGTGGCGCTTCGACAGCTTCTCGCCGTTCGGCGCGAGCACCATCGGCATGTGCGCGAACTCAGGCACTTCGGCGCCAAGCGCGCGATAAAGCAGGATCTGCGGTGCGGTATTGATCACGTGGTCATCGCCCCGCGCCACGAGCGTGACTCCCATCGTCAGATCGTCGACCACGCAGCCAAAGTTGTAGAGCGGCATTCCGTCCGGGCGCAGCAAGATGAAATCCTGGAGGGTCGAGTGCTGAATCTCGATCCTGCCTTTGACGGCGTCGTTCCAGCTGGTCGTGCCGGTGTGGGGGGCGCGAAACCGGATGACATGACGCGAGTTTGAATCCTCGGGCGCACCACTCCGATCGCGCCATGGGCTTTCGAAACGGAAGCCATCTTTCGTCCCCGACTGTCGGTGGGCTTCGCGCGAGGCGGCGATCTCTTCCTTCGTGGCGTAGCAGCGATAGGCGTGGCCGTTTTCGATCAGCCTCTCGGCGACCTGCGCATAGATGTGCAAGCGCTTGCTTTGCACGTAGGGGCCGTGCTCGCCGCCGACCTCGGGTCCTTCGTCCCAGTCGAGGCCGAGCCAACGCATGGATTCGAGCACGACCTGAATGCTCTCGTCGGTGCTGCGCTCTCGATCCGTATCCTCGATGCGCAAAATGAAGGTGCCTTGGTGTCGTCGCGCCCAGAGCCAGCTGTAGAGCGCCGTTCGCACGCCACCAATGTGAAGGTAACCTGTGGGCGAAGGCGCGAAACGAACGCGGACTTCCGACATGGGCGAGAGCTAACTGCCTGCCGGGACCCGGTCAAGGTGGGCCTCTCCTCCTCGGCGGCGGCTTGACCGGGCGTGCGACCCTGCGCACCCTCGCTCGCTAATGGTGGCGCCTCAGGTCCTCGTGGAGCGGCTCAATCGCGGCGTGTCCAAGCGCAACGCGCGGTGGACCTTCGTACGCGACCACGAGTTTGGCGATGCGCTCACGCTCCGCCGATTTCGCCTCGGAAACGGTTTGACGGTCTTGACGCTCGTCGATCGCTCGGCACCTACGGTCAGCTACCACACG
This sequence comes from Myxococcales bacterium, assembly GCA_024640845.1. Taxonomy (GTDB): domain Bacteria; phylum Myxococcota_A; class Polyangia; order Polyangiales; family Houyiibacteriaceae; genus SG8-38. The sequence continues at coordinate 46,743 of JAHEEE010000017.1, forward strand.
TGGTTTCGCGTTGGGTCGCGCCACGAACGACCTGGCAAAACAGGCCTCGCTCATCTCTTCGAGCACCTGATGTTCAACGAAACGCGCGACCACCCACACGGCGACTTCGATCGCTTGCTCGAGGGCGCCGGCGCGGAAGCCAACGCGGCGACCTGGACCGACTGGACCTACTACTATGAAAATGCGCCGCGGGATGCGCTGCCGCTTCTCGTCGAGCTCGAGGCCGATCGAATGGGGAACCTCGTCCTGCGGGCGCCTCAGGTTGCGTCGGAGAAGGAAGTCGTCGCCAACGAACGCAAGCTACGGGTAGACGATGACATCGAAGGAAAAGCGCTAGAGCTTCTCTACGCGACCGCGTTCCGACGCCACCCGTACGGCTGGCCGACGATCGGTTGGATGGAAGACATTCGCGCGTTCGACGTTCGCGACTGCCAGAGGTTCTATCGAACCCACTACGCTCCGGGGAACGCGACCGTCGTCGTTGCGGGTGACTTCGATGAGAAGAAAGCCCTGGGCTTGATACGAGACCACTACGGTGGCTTCCCGAAGACGGCTGCGGCCAAGACCGTCGTGCAGCCCAAGGAGCCTTCCCAGCGCGCCGAACGCGTCGTGCAGCTTCGGGCGCCAACTCCGACGGAGAAGATCCTGCTCGGCTACCAAGCCCCCGCATTCGGGGATCCGGATACGCCCGCACTCGTCGTTGCCAACGAGGTTTTGTTTGGCGGCCGGAGCTCGCGCCTCCATCGAGTCTTCTGTATCGAGGAGGAGATCGCGCTGTCGGTCCGCGGCTCCATCTCGCCGTTCGTCGACCCCGGGCTGTACGAGATGTGGATCTTCGTCCACGAGGGCAAACGCCGTCAGGATGCGCTCGGGCGCCTCGAACAGGAGCTCCGCAAGCTCGCGTCAGACGGCCCGACTCGGCCCGAGCTCGAGAAGGCGATCAACCAGCTCGAGCTCTCATTCCTGCACAGCATGGAAACCGCGGGCGGGAAAGCGGAGCAGATCGGCTTCTACGAAACCGTCGCGGGGGACGGATCGGCCGTGTTCGACCGCCTCGAGGCGTATCGAGGTGTCACCGCCGCGGACGTGAAGCGCGTCGTCGACAAGTACCTCCGTCCGTCTCGTCGCACCCGTGTGGAGATCCGCCGAGGCGGCGGATGAGCCTGTTCGTCGAATCGAGCGATGTGCTCCCTCTGGTCGACCTCGAGGTCGCGTTTCCGGTGGGAAGCCTGCATGATCCAGCCGGCAAGGAGGGGCTGGCGCAGCTCACGGGTCACCTGATGCGCAGGGGGCCGCGTGGCTTGTCGCAGGAGCGCTTCGAGGACGCGCTTGCTGCGCTTGGCGCGCGCGCCTCGGTCGAGGTCTCGATGCGCTCGACCCGCGTTCGCGCCACCGTCCTTCGACGCAACCTCGAGCCTCTCCTCGCGCTCGTTGCCCGCATGATTTGGCGCCCTGCGCTGCGTTCCGCGGACTACGCGAAGCTCCGGCGCCAAGCCCAGGCCTCGCTCACCGCGCGCCTCGACGACGATCAAACCCTCGGCGCCCTCCGTTTCCGTCGTGCGCTCTTCGGCTCGCACCCGTATGGGCGCACGTTGGGCGGTACCGCAGCGAGCCTCGCTCGCATCGACGTCGATCGAGTACGCGGTTTCTATCGGCGCCACATCGAAAACGGCGATTTCATCGTAGGGATTGCGGGCGATGTCGCAGAGCGCGACGCGCGCTCGTTGATCGAAGCGCACTTCCCCGCGCTCGGTGTTTGCCGGAGGCAGGATCGCAAGCTTCGAGCGACACGCGCGCGACGTGGACGTCACGTCGTCATCGTGGACAAGCCCGAGCGCACGCAGACGCAGCTTTTCATCGGAACACTCGGCGCGCGCACGCGGGATCCGAAGCTATTTCCGCTGATCGTTTCAAACACCGCGTTCGGCGGCACGTTCAGCGGACCGCTGATGCAAGAGATTCGCGGCGTACGGGGTTGGAGCTATGGAGCGTACAGTCGGCTCTTACACTCCACGCAGCGAGACGCATGGTACATGTGGACGGCGCCGGCGTCCGAGTACTCCGCGGACTGCGCGACTCTTCAGCTCGAGCTTCTCGAACGTTGGGTCGAACGCGGCGTCAAGCTCACCGAGCTCAAGTTCGCACAGCGCTACCTGATCAACAGCCATTGCTTCGATCGAGACACGCCCTCCAAGCGGCTCGAAGCCACGATGGACGTCGAGCTCCTGGGTATCCCGCGACGCTACGTCGACGAGCACGACCGACTGATCGCCGGCGTCACGAGAGCTCAGGCCAACGAAGCCACCCGCGCGCGAATCTCGCCACGGGACCTCACGATTGTCGTCGTCGCCACGGCAGCCGAGGTGGCCTCTTCGTTCGAGGCCCTACCTGGGCTGGCTTCCATCGAAATCGTGCCTTTTGACGGCACTTAGCGGGTCAACACGCGGTGGAGCTCGGAGCGGCTCCAGATCCGGGGGACCTCGACCTCGGGTAGCTTCGCGAGCCGTTGTGCGCATTCGGGGAGGGCGACGTCGGGCTCCGGCAAAATGATCGTCTTGAGGCTGTCCGATCGGGCAAAGAACTCGACGACTTCCATCGAGCGCGGATCGTGGGTCACGGAGTGAATGACGAGCCCCGAGTATTGGGTCTCTTCGCCTTCGAGCTCACGGACTGCGTCGGCGAGCGAGTCGACCGCGAGCACGGGGATTCCGAAGCTACGGATCTCCGATTCGATCTCTTCGCGTACGCGACGCCGTGGTTCGAACACCAACAGCGGAAGTCGTTCGGCCTTGGCGTCGCGACGGAGCAATGCTCGCAACACGGCGTCGTGTATCGTGTCTTCCTGGTCGGCTGACAGCACCGGAAACGAAATCGCGAGCCCGACACCGTCTCCGTTTCCATTGCCGCTGCCGTTCAGTTGGTCGCGCACGCTCCGCACTGAGCCGGTGAGACTCATCGTCTCCCCACCCGCTGCAAGATCGATCAAGAGGTGGACGAGGTGACCAGGGCGTAAGTCACATGAGCCGGAGATCAACGCGCCGCCGGCGGAGATGTTTTCGAGCGTGTACTGCCCGATGCGATCGCCTCGTTGAAACAGGACGGCCCGGCCGTCGAGATCAACACGATGGTTCGAGCGTCGATCTCGTTGTGCCCTGGCATGTCCCATCGAGCTTTAAGAGTGCCGAGCCGCGCCGAGAAAAGCTAGTCCACAGGGGGTGACAACCCGGTCTCTTGTGTGATTCCTACAGTTTTCAAAATGGGGGTTCTCAAATGCTCAGATGATTATATAATCGGCGAAAAGCGAGGTTCGACAGTGTTGAAGACGAAAGTAAGGGACGTCATTCGAAGAAAAGGGGACGCCGTCTATTCGGTCGGGCCTCTCGCGACCGTGATCGAGGCGGTCAACGTGATGAATGAGCATCACGTCGGTTCGGTTCTGGTGACCGACGGGGGCTCGCCAGTCGGGATCTTTTCCGAGCGAGACGTCTTGGTTCGCGTCGTCGCCGCCCATCGTGACCCGCGTCAGACGCTCGTTCGCGACGTCATGACCACGCGGCTTCACACGGCGACCCCGGACGCCACGTTGCTCGACGTGATGAGTTTGATGACCGACCGCCGTTGTCGCCACGTTCCAGTGATGGAGGGGAAAAGGCTCATCGGCCTGGTGTCGATCGGCGATATCACCAAAGCCACCCATTACAATCTACGCCAAGAAGTTCGCGAGCTTTCGAATTACATCGGGGGTCCGTATGTCGCTGGCGTCGAGATTGCCGGCTTCCGCGCGGGGGAGGACTTGTGAGCGGGTTTGCTCTACCTCGGATCTGCGTCTTTCGGTCGCAGTGACACGCTAATTCCGCTCTGTTAGAGTGCCCGGCGTATGCCGAGCCTGAAGTGGATGGTGCCGCAGGGGCGGCCCCGCGTGTTTGGGATCTACAAGCGCGTGACCTCGATCGGCAAGGCCGGGGCAAACGACGTGGCGATCGACGCCGCATCTCTGCAGGCGCACCACGCCCAAGTCGTGTTCGACGGACGCGACTTCTCGGTCACTCCGGTCGACGCGGGAGCCACAGTCTGCGTCAACGGGAAGAAGAAGAGGAAGTCCAAGATCTTCCACAACGACAAGCTGACGCTTGGAGACATCGAGCTCGTGTTCTCGCTCTACGATGAAACGGCCACACGAGATACGGGGCCGGCCGAAGAGATGTCGTACACTTCGGAGATCGAAGGAATGATGAAGCTGAGCGACTTCAATCGCCGCCTTCTCGAAATCCGCGAGATCCCCGAGCAGATCGAGGCACTGCTCGATGCCGTCATCGAGGTGGTCCACGCGAACAAGGGGTTCGTCATCCTACTTCGCGATGGAGACCCGGAGATCGCCGCCGCGCGCAACGTCGATCGAGAGACGATCCCGGATGCCGTGACGCAGCTTTCCGACAGCATTCTTCGAAAGTGCATCGATACCCGACAGCCGCTCATCGTCAGCGATGCGGTCAACGACACGATGTTCAACTCGAGCCAGAGCGTTCTCAATCTGCAGCTCAGCTCGGTCATGGTCGCACCACTCATCGCGCAGGGTCAGCTCCTCGGACTGATCTACGTCGGCAACGACAACGTCGTGAACTTGTTCGAACAGGCGAGCCTCGAGGTGCTGACCGTGTTCGCCGGGCAGGCGTCTCTGATCTTGCAGAACGCCATACTGCTCAATCAGCTCACGACCGATCGTGACCGCATCGCCGAAGAGCTAGATGCACAAAAGTTTGGCGACATCATCGGCAGCTGTCCGAGCCTTCAGCAGGTGTTTCGCAGGGTGGAAAAGGTCGCCGCAGCAGATATCAACGTGTTGATCACCGGCGAGACCGGCACGGGCAAGGAGCTCTTCGCGCGTGAGATTCACCGGCGCTCCAATCGCAAAGAAGGGCCGTTCATCGTCGTGAACTGCGGCGCGATCCCCGAGAACTTGATGGAATCCGAGCTGTTCGGACACGTGCGGGGCGCATTCACCGGCGCAGTGTCTACCCGGCAAGGGAGCTTTCAGGCGGCCAATGGCGGGACGCTCTTTCTCGACGAGATCGGTGAGACGCCGCTCGCCCTCCAAGTGAAGCTCTTGAGAGCGCTTCAAGAGCGGGTCGTCGTGAAGGTCGGCGACACCAAATCCGAGTCGGTTGACATTCGCGTGCTCGCCGCGACCAACCGCGACCTCGATGTTTCCATCAAGGACGGGACGTTCCGCGAAGATCTCTACTATCGGCTGAACGTCGTGAACCTTCACCTCCCGCCGCTTCGGGAGCGAGGCGACGACATCGTGATCCTCGCAAAGTACCTGCTCAAGAAGTACGCCGCCGAGTTCGACGCCAAAGTGAACGGCTTCACCCCGAAGGCGCTCGAGGCCATGCGCAACTACGATTGGCCCGGCAACGTCCGCCAGCTCGAAAACCGCATCAAGAAGGCGATCGTGCTCGCGGACAAAACCTTGATCGGTTCCGATGATCTCGATCTCGGTGCCGGTCAGCGGCGCGCGGTGGTCCCGTTGACGCAGGCCAGGGAAGACTTCACGCGCAGCTACATTCTCGAAGTGCTCGAGCGCAACGGGGGCAATCGTACCCGCACGGCCCGTGATCTAGGTGTCGACCCGCGCACGGTGTTTCGCTATCTCGAGCGCGAGCCGGACGCTCCGGAGCCCGGTCGGCCTGCGGAGGGCTGACATTAATGTCATGGGGCTCCCTCCCATTTCGTGGGATAATGCGAGAAACTTCAGGGTTTTTGGGCGTCGGAGCCGCGGCATGACCTTTGCTTTCAATCTCGACGGGATGCTCTCCTTTGCTTCATGCGTGGCGCTGGCCGCGAGCTTCACGGTCACCGGCTGCGTCGCCACCGATACGATCGAGTTCTCTCCGGAGCAGAATTACCCCCCGTCGGTCGTCAGCCAGCAGAACGCCGAGTACCCGCTTCGTGAGATCGGCCAGCTCAACCTGGACGAGTCCTTCGAGACCGAGCTGCCCCTCGAAGTGATCGTCCGCGACCCGAATGTCGACCAGACGCTCGAGTATCGAATTTTCCTGAACTCCACGACGCCGCCGAGCGCGGAGTTCCCCATCTTGCAGGGGGACATTCCCCCTGAGAGTGGCTCGGTCGAGCGTCCCGATACGTTCAACATCCCCTATACCTTTTTGGTGCCAGGCAGGTGCAACAAGATCGAGCTGATCGTCGTCGGCAACTTCGCGGGCTTCGTCGAACCGCGCCGACCTGCGCAAGAGGGAGACTTCGACAACGTCACTTGGTGGGTCGAGATCACCGACACCGACAATCCGCTCACGGTGGGGTGCCGATGAAGCGGAGGCTCCCACTCCTGCTCCTGGTACTCGTTGGATGCAGCTTCGAGTCACCGGCCACCACCGAGACGGTCGAGAACCGTTGCGGCGGCGACGCAGACTGCCTCGTGGGCGTGTGCAATGGAAACATCTGCATCGATGATTCGAGCGCATCGGTCGAGGTCGCGGTCGAAGTCGTCGGAGGCGTTTCGAAAGCGCAGAGCGCGGTTCCCGCGAGTTGGGCGTTCCGCGCGGAGCCTTTCACTGGCTCCAGCATTCGAGACCTGGTCTTACCCCCAACTCGCGAGGTCCGGGGCACGGTTCGGTGGGATGGGCTACGGGTGCCCGCCATGATCCGCTTCGTGCGCCGCATGGCGAACGCGGTGGAGCCCCTTCAGCCGGTGCCCGTCGAGACCGACACCCTCCGCGATCCTGTGGAGGGGACCGAGCTGGATGGTTACGACTTCAGCACGGTCCTCGTCGCAGGGGAGACCTACGACGTCGTCGTGCTTCCGACGAGCGATACAGTGACAACGCCCGCGGATGCCTCCGCGCCCGCGATTCGAAGCTTGCCACCGCTCTACTTGGAGATCTCGGTCGGGGGCGGCGATCCGATTGAGCCGTTCCGCTTCGACATTTCCTTCCCCGCGGACCTCGAGAGCGAGTGTACCGAGAGCCGTAAGACAAGCTGTACCTTGGCGCGCGATATCGTCAGCTTTGACGGCGAGGTCGAGCTTGCTGAGGCCGGGTTGCAGGTCCGAGCAGTCGACGAAGCGACCGGCCGTGTCGTCTCGTCGATCGGCGAGACAGACGCCTCCGGCCGCTTTGCCATCCGCATCGGCGACGAGACGCCGAGCTACCTCATCCGCGTCACATCCACCGAGGGGGCGAAGCTTTTCCCCTCGGTGTCCATCGATCCAGATGTCGCGCTCGCCAACGACGAGGTCATCCGGATTCCGCGGCTGGACCCCGTGCAGTTCACCGGCCGAGTTCGAGACGAGGCGGGCACCGCCGTCCCGGGCGCGACGGTTCGGTTTCTCTCGAACGGCGTCTTCGACGACAACCAACTCGGCTTGCGGGGCTCTTTCAGCGGTTCGGCGACGACCAACGAAGATGGCAGCTTCGGCTTGGGTCTTCTCCCAGGCTTCTATTCGGTGACGGTGACCCCACCCGACGACTCGGAGAGCAGTTGGGGTGTCTTGTCATCCGAGGTGCTCGTCGGGGAGGAGGTTAGCGTGGCAGAGGCGCTGATCGTCCCGTCCAAGGTCGAGCTCTTCGGCTTGGTGAGCACCTTCAAGAACGAGGCGGCTCCCGGTGTGACGGTCGTGGCACGCGCGCGCGCCGGCGCAGAGTCCGCTTCCTCGTATCGATCGCAGGAAGCCGTTTCCAATTCGCTAGGTCGCTTCACGATGCGAATGGACATAGGCCTCTACGACCTACAGGTGAGAGCTTCATCGGAAAGCGGCTACGCATGGCTGGTCGAGCCGGCTCTCGAGGTAGATGGAGACCTAGCGCGCACCTATCCGCTCGACCCCCCGATTGCCGTCGAGGGACTGCTCCAAGCAAGCGACGGAACCGCGGTGACCGATGCGCTCATCCGCGCCTACGTGCTGACGAACGACGGCTCGTCGAGCCGGTCCGTCCAAGTCGCCGAGACGATGTCCGACGACCAGGGCAACTATCGATTGCTCATCGCCCCACACTTCGGCGCACAGTGAGCATCCAGCCGACCGCGAGCAGAGACAACCACCCGGGCCAGTCGCCGAGCATGGTGTAGATGGTGTCCTCTTCGAGCATGTGAACGTCGGCCCGTAGGTTCTCACGCGTGAGTAGGCCGCTTTGCGCGACCACGCGGCCGAGCGGGTCGATCACGGCGCTGATGCCGCTGTTGGTCGAACGAACCAGATAGCGGCGATGCTCGATGGCGCGGTACTTCGAAAGCAAGAGGTGAATCGCCGGTTCCTGCGTGTCGCCGAACCACGCGTCGTTGGTGAGGTTGATCATCAGATGAGGTTTGGCCTCCCGCACCATCTTGCGGGTGAAACGCGCGAGAATGTCCTCGTAGCAAACCGGCGTCGAGATCCGCCACTCCCCGAGGATGACGGGCCGTACGTGACTGCCTTTGGTGAATCGGCCGCTGTTCGGTGACAGCTCGTAGAGGATCGGAAAAGTCTCGCCGAATGGAAGATACTCGCCAAACATCAACAGGTAGGTCTTGTCGTACGTGGAGCGGACCATGCCGTCGGCGTCCATCGCAAAGACGGTGTTGTAGACTCTGCGTTCGCCATCTACTTCGTCCGTCGACACTCCACCGAAAAGGATCGGGGTTTCGAGATCGCGTCGAATCCGATCTCCGTTCCATGGGAGCTTTCGAGGCAGGCTCCTGACGATTGCAGATTCGGGCCACACGAGAAGGTCGAGCTCCCCCTCGTCTTCGAGCTCGTGGCTCTGTTCGAGGTGGCGCCTATGCCCTTCGAGGGCCTCATCCCATTTGTCGAAGATACCCATGTTGACTTGAACGATCCCGAGGCGAAGCACCGGGGCGTCGGCCATTCTTGCCTCAATCTGGCGCACACGAATCGCGCCGTAGGTGGTCGCTGAGAGGACGGCTGCCGTGGTGATCCCCCAGAGCCACCTAGGCGCGGCCCGGCGCTTCTTTCGCCATTGCCAGGTCTCGTAGATCGTCAGGTTGATCGCGCCGATGAGGGCCGTGACGAGCAGCGGACCCCCGAGGTCCGCGATCTGGGTCGGCCAGGTCAACATGTGAAGGCTGTTGGCGAGATAAGTAGGAAAAAGTGCGGGATACCCCCACTCCATCAAGAGCAGCACCGGAACGGCGATCGCGGCCGTCGACCAGCCGCGTGTTCGGAGCGCGCGATACAAGACCGCATAGATCGCGTAGTCGAAGCCGAGATAGATGCAGAACAAGAAGAAGATGAGAGCGCTCAGAGCGAGGCCGTACCCGGAGAAGACCTCGAGGAACTCGACGAGCCAGTGATAGCCTCCCGCGTAGCTCACCACCCCGTACAACCAACCGACGGCGAGCGAGTGGCGCCAACCCCGGTCCAAGCCGAGCTCGAGCGCCGCGAGCAGGGGAACCATGCACACGAGCGCAAACGGCCAGATACCGAACCCCGCCCACCCGAGAAAGTGCAGCACGGCGCCGATGAACGATAGGCCGTAGATCTTGGTTCTGGGCGCGAGGCTCTTGGTTCGGGCGTCGTTCACTGGCCGCTTCGTAGCACGCGCTCGGTCGAAACGCGCACGATCTGCAGCAGCTGGTCGAGCTCTTCGGCGTCGATGTTGAGCGGGGGCACGATGTAGATGGTGTTGCCAAGCGGTCGGAGGTGCGCGCCAAGCTCTAGTGCGAGGTCCGAGATCTCCCAGCCGATCTTGCCCATGTAGCCCGGGACTCCGACTTCGAAGGCGGCGCACATGCCGAGCGCCCGCGGATGCGCGACCCCTGGGATTTCGCTCATCGATTCGATCGCGGTCTTGACTTTGGCTGCCTTGGGCGCCGCAGATGCTAGCACGTCGTCGTCGCGGTAGATCGACAGGACCTCGCGCGCGACGGCCGCGCCGAGGGGATTGCCGCAGAACGTGTGGCCGTGCATGAGCGCGCGGCTCTTGTCACCGCGAAACCCGTCGTAGATGCGTTCGGTCGCAAGGGTGGCCGCGAAGGGGAGCATGCCCCCGGAAAGACCTTTCGCCGTGCAGAGCAGATCCGGCGTGACGTCCGCATGCTCGCAGGCCCACATCGGACCGGTCCTTCCAAACCCGGTGAACACCTCGTCGGCGATGAGAAGCGCCCCCACCTCGTCGACCTTGCGCCGGAGCTCCGCGAGGAGTGGGGCCGGATACATGCGCATCCCCGCGGCGCCTTGCACGATGGGCTCGACGATCACAGCGGCCACCCCGTCGCCCGCTTCGTCGAGTGAGTGAAACAGCGCGTCGAACACCGGTGTCCAGTCGTCGCCAGCGGGTTCCGCCGGCCGGGCCACGTCGAACAGAAGCGGACGGAAAACCGCCGAGAATTCGTCGACCGCCCCTGCGCTCATCGCCCCCAAGGTGTCTCCGTGATAGGCGCCAGGCAGCGCGAGGAAACGCTGGCGTCCTGGCTGTCCGTCTTGCTGCCAATACTGAAACGCGATCTTCAGAGCGACCTCGACCGCGGTGGAGCCATTGTCGCTGTAGAAGACTCGGTTGAGTCCGGCCGGGGCCGCCTCGATCAGCTCGGCCGCGAGCCGCGCCGCGGGTTCATGCGTCGCCGCCGCGAAGGTACAGTGCATCAGGCGCTCCGACTGCCGCCGAATCGCGTCACGCAGCCGCGGATGGCCATGTCCGAGATTATTGCACCACCACGATCCGCTGGCGTCGAGCACCCGACGCCCATCCGCCCCGATCAGCCAAGGCCCCTCAGCGCGGTCGACGACGAAGAGCGAACGGCCCTGGTGATCCTCACTCGAAGTGTAAGGCCTCCAAACGTGGGCGCGGTCGAGAGCGATCAGGTCGTCGTCAGTCATCGCGAGGAAGCTTGTGGCAGGCCCAGCGCCAGCGCCAGCCCGTAAAGCCGCTGCTTCCCATCGCCCACGGGCCTTCGGCGCGGAGCCCCGTGGTGACGAAGTCACTTTACGGGGCCAGCGAAACGCGATTGGCGTCGGGAGGTTTAGTTACATCCAACCCGCCCGCCCCCGCCCGTAGTCCTCCCTCCGCGGCACTCGCTTCGCTCTGCCTTGGCGGCGCACTTGCGCCGGGCTTCGCCCTGCGGGCTCGCGGGTTGGTGGCTTCTGCGGTGGGTTGGGCTTGGGACCTGGTTTGGTTTAATTACATCCGACCCGCCCACCCCCGCCCGTAGTCTCAGTATCACTCTCATGCGAGTGAGCAGCGTGCCTCCGCGCGCTTTGCTTCGCTCTGCCTTGGCGGCGCACTTGCGCCGGGCTTCGCCCTGCGGGCTCGCGCTGCCGCGCGTGTCTTCGGGCCGGGTTTCTTGCGTGCACTGATTGTCGCAGCCCTTCTTTCGCAAAGAGTCGTTCATCAGGGGCT
>JAHEEE010000067.1 GCA_024640845.1 Myxococcales bacterium
CTGCCGGATGTCGGCCATCCAGGAATCCAGATTCATTTGCCCTTGCACCACGCGGAGAGTGTCCTTATTGCGAGCTACGTACACGGCGGGACGCTGCCGAGCAAGCAAGGCGATGAGCGCGGATATCGAGAAGAGAAAGGCCGACCATCTCGATTTGTGCGCGACCGACGAGGTCGCGTTTCGACAGCGCACCACTTTGCTCGAACACGTGCGCCTCGTTCATCAATCCTTGCCCGAAGCGAGCTACGAGTCGATCGACACGCGGGTCCGTCTACTCGGCAAGGAGCTGCGCGCCCCACTTCTCATCGCGGCCATGACCGGCGGGCACGAGCGCGCCGCCGAGATCAATCGGGCGTTGGCATCGATCGCAGAGGAGCTCGGTTTTGCTTTCGGCCTCGGCAGTCAGCGCGCGATGCAGAAGCATCCCGCGACGAGCTGGACCTACCAGGTGCGCGAGCACGCTCCAACCGCGCTGCTCTTTGGCAACGTCGGCGTCATTCAGGCGCGCGACATGCCAACCGCCGAGATCAGCCGGATGGTCGAGGACGTAGGCGCGGATGCGCTTTGCGTCCACATGAATCCAGCGATGGAGCTCGTCCAGCCGGAAGGCGATCGAGACTTCAGCGGCGGGCTCCAAACGTTTCGGCGCTTGTGGGCTGAGCTCGACGTGCCGGTCATCGCAAAAGAGACGGGCAACGGCATCAGCAGAGAGACCGCGGGGCAACTGCGTTCCGCTGGCATTCGATACGCCGACACCTCGGGCGCCGGCGGAACGTCTTGGGTGGGCGTGGAAACGATGCGCGCCGACGGCGACGGCAGGGCCCTAGGGGAAGCACTCTGGGACTGGGGCATTCCGACCGCCGTATCGGTTCGCTACTGCGTCGATGCGGGGCTCACGACCATTGCGACCGGCGGCATTCGCACCGGGATGGACGTCGCGCGAGCCATCGCGCTCGGCGCGAGCTGCGCCGGCATTGCGCGCACCGTCTATCAAGCGTTTCTGCAGGGTGGAGTCGAAGGCGCCAGAGGATTTCTCCGCCAGATCGAGCGGGAGCTTCGTTCGGTGATGTTGCTGTGCGGGGCAAAGACCATCGAGGAGCTTCAGGAGAGCCCGCGTATCATCACCGGTGAGCTTCGCGACTGGCTCGGCTGAGCTCAGCTTCCAGGGGGGACGTCAGTCGGTACGGTTTCGCGCTCTTCCGCAGGAGGCTCGTATCGGAGCAGATCCTCGACGCGCTCGAGAAGCTCGCCCTCGAAATGCACCGAAAAGCGGGGTTCGAGCAGCTTCGTGCGCACACGCCAAACGACCGGGTCGGCAGGATCTCTGAGGACGACCGGATTGGCGCCAGCAAGCACCCACGGTGAGCTCAGGATCGCGTCGGTGAGCGCCATGCGCACTTTGCCGGCATCCTTGTAGCCTTCGAGACGAACGACGACCTCGTGCTCGGCGTCCGAGCCTGCGTCGTAGACCATCGGCGCGCCCACCATCGCGCGATTTGGAACGGTGAGGCGATGCCCTTGCCCGTCACGAAGCCACGTGGCTCTCAACGAGCGGCCCTCGACCGTTCCCTGGAACCCGTTCCCGGAAACCCAGACGCCCTTCTTCACGCGTCGCTCGGCTGCCAAGACCGCCCCGGCAACCAGGTCGGCAAAGAGATCGCGGACCGACCAACCAACGACCACGGCCAGCACGACCAGCCCCCACAGAATCCAGTCTTGTCCCTCGGGGATCAGCTCGAGCACGATGCCGAGAAGCAGCCCAAACCCGGCGATTCGCAAGATGAGCACGAGCCCGCCGAACACGCGGCTCAACGCGATGTTGGCTGTGATCCAGCTCCGTGCACGCTCGATGAGAAACAGCGCGAACCCGACGCCGAGGAGCGACAGGAACAAGATGAGCAGCGGCCGCCGCTCGTGGGGTGCGTCGGGTGGCTCGGGGAGCTCAGGGGGCGGACCCGGCCGAGGTCGCGCGATACCCGGTGGTGCCTCGGCAGTCGCCGCGACTTCCCGCTCGGGCTCGGGTTCGGGCTCGGGTTGGCGGTCGCGATCGGGAACGGGTCCGCGATCCGGCTCCGTTCGCGGGGCTTCGGAACGCTCGTCCGCCTTCGTGGCCGGCCAGGGGAGATCGAAGAATTGCGCGCCGGCTGAGGACGAGATCGAGGCGAGCAACAGGGCGGACAGGAGCGTGCGGCCGACAGCCTTCATCACAACACCCACCCTCGTTCCGCGAACACGCGGCCAATCGCGCCGCGGAGATGAACGGCGATCACGAAGGAGCCCTCCCGTTCGTCGAGCAGCCCGAGGTGCGCCAGACGGCTCAGCTGTGCCTGGGCTGTGTTCACGTCGAGCCGGAAAAGCCGCGCTTGGCCGGCGGCGTCGATCCAGCCCTCCCGCGCGATCTGGTAGAGGTTGACCAAGACGTCGTCCGGAAGCCGTCGAATTCGGGTGTAGGGCGACGCGGGGATCGGTCCGACGTGCACGATGTCGTCTTGGATGCTGCGAATGGATGCGAGCCACAGCCTGAGCGCGTCGCGCACCAAGCCGCCCGTCGCTTCGTGTAACTCGTGGAAGTATTGATCGTAGGGCCGACGAATGCGGCTCGCGCCGCGGGCGAACAGGCCCTCGATGGGCGAGCCGTCGCCCCGGTCGAAGGAGTGCTCGAAACCGCTCAGTCGATGGCGTGCGATCACCGCTGCTTGCAGCTCCGGCTCGCTCAATGGTTCCAGCTTGATCATCTCCGGGAATGCATCGCGCAGCGGCGCGACAGTCGACGCGAAGTTCCAGAACAGAACGGCCCCGTGAGTCAGCCAGCGCCGGCGCCCGCCCTCCTCGATGATCCCCTTCACGAAACGTCGAAGCGGCTCGAAGCCTTCGGGAGCCATCGACAACATCCAATGGAGCCCGTCCACCACGACGAGCTGGCCCTCGGGAGCGTCTTGGAAGATCGCATCGACATCTTCGACTGTAACCGGCCCGGTGAACACGACCCGCTTCACGTTCTTCCACCGGCGGCTTCGCACGATGGCGCTCGACACCGCTGCTTTGCCGACGCCATCGACGCCGACCAGTGCAACGGAGCGTAGGCGGCCTCGCTGCTCACTCGAAAGGACGGCTTCCGCTCGGCGAATCTCCTCGTCGCGGCCGGTAAGAACGTCTCCGGCTTCCATCGTGTCTGCGGCGAACAGCCGACGGTAGACCAGCGGAAGCTCGGTTCCTACTGCAGGCGCAGCAAAGCTGCCTGCGGTGAGCTCGTTGGTTGGCAGCGGCCCCGTCAGACCGAGTCGTTCGCTCCATCGTGCCAGCCTCTCCTCACCGAACACGGCTCGAAGTGCGTTGCGTCCTTGAGCCTTGATCCGCTCGAGGCGTGGCGGCTTCTCCGCTTCCTCGATCATGCGTTGGCCGCTCGCCGCACGACGCATTGCTTCGAGGCGCGAGCGGCTAAACTCGCCCTCCGCCAGCTCCTCGCGTAGTGTTTCGAGGGTGCCGATCGCCGCCGCCTGCATCTCGGATTCGATGATCCCGGGCCACCCCTTGGCTTCGACCCGTATCTCTTCGAGCGAGTTGTAGTTCCGTTCGAGCTGGCTGTAGACCATGTCGCGAAGCAAAGAGTGCATCTCTTCCGGGACCGCCTCGTCATGGACGACTTCGAGCTCCGCGGTGGCTAGCTCGACGTTGAAGGCGACCACGCGTTCAAGCTCCTGCAGCAGGTTCGCCAGCGGCTGGACGCGCTCTGCAAGCTCTCGCCGAATCGCGAGGAGCTTCGGCGCCACGCGGCTGTCGATGTAGGTCAAGACCACCTCGCGGAACGGAACCTCGACCTCCGGAAGCGCCGTCGGCAAGCGCCACTCGCCGGTTTGCCGTTGGCCGACGGTGACCCGATATCGCGGAGTCAGCGCACGGCAGGCTTCGACGAGCGTGTCTAGCAAGGGCGCGATCTTGGTGTCGTCACTGAGGTCTTGGTAGAGCTCGTTGGTGACGCGAGCCGCCTCGCCCGCGGCCTTGCTCGTCGCGACAGTCGAGCTCCGGAGCCCTTTGGCGAGGGCTTCCCCCGTCGTGTCGCTCTCGAGGTGACCGTTCAGCTCGGAGAGCGCAGCCTGAAGCGTGTCGCTCACGCGGGCCACCTGTGATGTCGCGCGGCGATCTACGGTACTCGTCAGCCTCACGACGTACTCGGTGACGTTGTCTTTGATCCGCGCTTGGAGGCCGAGCAGCTCGAGTTCCATCGCGAGTGAGGAGTACTCTGCCGAGCTGGCCTTGCGCAGGTTGGCCACGTCCTTGGTCAGTGTTTCGATCGCCCGCATACGGTTGGCGAAACGCCGGCTCGTTCGACGCTCGCGGGATGGGAGGTCCATCGTGCAAAACGTCGGCAGATCGTCCTTCATGTGGACGAATCCAATCGCGACCGCGCTCGCAGCGCGATGCGTTCCGTCGCTGGTGATCCGCACCACCTCGTCGAGCGCGAGCGCGAGCTCCTCCTCGACCTCGTGCCGCAGTCGCACCAGCTGGCGTTCGAGGTCGGCTTGCGGGTCTGCGGAGATCTCCACGACGTCGTCGTATCCTGCGATCAGGCCATCGAAGAGGCTTCGCGTCCGCGCAGCCATGTGCCGATCGGCTTCCACGAACAACGCAGCGAGGGCCTCGAACCGGGTCGGGGCGTCGTACGACAGGTGATAGCGCCCGAGCGCTCGGAGTCGGACGTCGCGCTGCGGCGGGCTCTGGCCTAGCGCCTTGCGCCAACCGCGTCGAAGGCGCAGCGCCTGGCGCTCGAATTGCCTCCAGAGCGAATCGCCTTCCTTCCTTTGGTACGAAACTTCCTCGTAGGGCGCCGTGACGAGCTCAGGGAGCTCGTCGACCACAGCATCGACGCTGTTCAAGATGCTCTCAGGCGTCCAGGTGAGCTTCGAGAGCGTGACAGAGCGACCGAGGACGATGCCTCTCCAATGCGCGGCAAGCTCTGATTGCGCGGCCCGCAACATGGTCACCAGCTCGTCCCGCTCGACGCCTTCGTTGGCGCGCGCTTGGACGGTCAACCTTCGGTGTTGCCGCAGAAACTCACGCCGTAGGTCGCGAAGATACTTGCCTGCGTCGACCTGAAACTCGCGAAGCGGCCCAGTCGAGACCTCTCGAACGATGCTCTGAAGGTCTCCTCCGAGGTCCTGCATCCGAGAGTTGAGCTCTGCGCTCTTCGTCGCGAGAGGCGCCCCCCACACGTCCTTTGCACCGACGTGCTCCGGCCACGGCTCGAGCTGCTTCGAACGACCCTCTTCGCTCTCGGGAAGCAGCGACGGGGGCTTCACCGAGAGGTGCCGGGCTGGCGATAGCGAAGCGCGCGCCCCCGTCGTCTCCCCCGCGAGGCCGAGGCCCATCTTGAGAAGAACCGGACCGATGAGCTCATTGATCGCCACGCCGCCGATGATCAGCGTCTCGAGTGAAGCGCCGAGCTCGCCGAACGAATTTCCGATCATCGCGGCGAGCAGAATCGATACCCCGGCCTGCGATACGAAGCCCATCCATCCGAAGGCGCGCGTTGCATCGTCGGCTTTGCCGATCCGTGCGCCGATGTTCGTGCCGGCGTAGATCGCGAAGATGCGGACTGCCACCATGGCCACTGCGAAGAGCGCGACCTTTTGCAGCTGATCGAGATGGAGCTTGGCGCCCGCGAGCGTGAAGAAGACGACGTAGACCGGAAGGGAGAGCCGCTCGACGGTTTCGATGAGTCGGTGTCCCGTCTTCGAGAAGTTCGAAACGCCGAAGCCAGCTGCGAGGAACACGAGCACCGGGTCCCAGCCGAGGCGGTCAGTGATGAATGCGACCAGATAGACGACGCCGATCACGAAGATCAGCAGCTCCTGGTTGACGTAGCGGATGTAGACGGCCATCAGGCCGCCCACGACCACCGCGCCGAACACGATCGACAGCAGAATGTGATTCAGCAGGTACTCGCCGATGCCGCCCTCGAGCGCCCCCATCCCGATCTGCTGGGCGACGATCACCTGGGCCACCGCGAAGGCGACCACGACGATCACGTCCTTCAAAACCACGACCGACAGCACGTTCCGGGTCATCGGACCTTCGGCGCGCGACTCCATGATGACGGCGATCGTCGCCGCAGGCGATGTGGCCAATGACACCGAGGCGACCATGCCGCCTATGGCTAGAGCGGCCATCATCGGAAGCCCCTCGATTCCCGGTAGGCCGACGTACGGCACTGCGCCGGAGATCAGCCAGAAGAACCCAGTCATCAATGCGCCGATCGAGACGAACTGGGCCATCATGATGGAGCTGATCGCGCGCAGCCCCTTCTTGAGCCCCTCGAGCTTGAGCTCGCCGCCTGCCGTGAGCGCGATCAGCGCGACCGCGAGGGTGTCGAGCAAGCTCAGCTGCTCGATGACCTCGTCGTTGACGATGCCCTTGTCAAACGGAGGTGGAAGACCGAGCCCACCCAACGCGTTCGCGAACGAAGGTCCGAACACCAGGCCTGCGATCAGGTATCCGGTGATGTGCGGCAGCCGAATCTGACCGACGAGCCCGCCGATCGTGTAGCTCGCCAAGACGATGAAGCCAAACGCGAGCATGCCGCTCGGATCGAACTCTCGTTGGGCAAACTGCTCGAATTGGTAGAGCGCCGCCATGCCGAAGAGCAGCAAGATGATCACCGCGATCTGTCGTCGCGCGTGCGTCTCCTCGCCTGGTGGCGGCATGCTGTAGGAGCCCGCCATCAACGACTCCAGAATCCGGGTATCAGCAACGCAAAGAGGGTGAAGAACTCGAGACGACCGAGCAGCATCGCGACAGAGAAGAAGATCTTACTCACCGCCGAGTACCCCGCGAAGTTGTCTGGCCCGATGTGGAAGGGCGCCGGGCCCATGTTCGAGAGGCAAGTGAGCATGGCACCGAAGGCGGTTGGGGCCGGTACGCCCTCGACCAGGGTCACGAACAACAACCCGAAGCCGATGCAGCCCATGTAGATGAGGAAGAACGACGCGACGTCGGCAAGCACTTGATTGCTCACCGCGACCTTGCCCATGCGCACCAGTTGCACAGTGGCCGGCCGAAAGCTTTTCTGAAGCTGGGCGATCGCCTGCTTAGCCATGAGCACGGCGCGTTCGACTTTGATTCCTCCTGCGGTCGAACCGGCGCAACCGCCGACGAACATCAGCAGGATCACGACGGTGAGGGCGGCCGAGCTGTAGACACTGTAATCGTCGGTGCCGTAGCCGGTGGAGGAGATGGTCGTAGCGACCATGAAGAACGAGTAGCGGAACGAGGTCAGGAGCTCCTCGTGGACGCTGAGATTGAGGATCGTCAACACGACGACGGCAGCCGCGACGATGCCCACGTACGACCGGAACTCGATGTTGCGAAAGAGGCCGCGCCAGCTTCCCGTACGCAGCAGGCCATAGTACAGGCCGTAGTTCACGCTGCCTATCAGCATGAAGCAAGCGATCACGTATTCGATGGCGGGGCGGTTGAAGCCACCCACCGAGGCATCGAGCGTGGAGAAGCCCCCTGTCGACATCGTCGTGAACGCGTGACAGACGGCGTCGAAGAGATCGAGCCCGAGACCTTTCAACAGAGCGATCTCGATGAGCGTCAACAAGCCGTAGAGCTTCCACAACGCGAAAGAGGTCTCCGCGATTCGAGGTCTCAGCCCTTCGGCGCTCGTTCCGGGAACCTCCCCGCGGAACATGTGCTTGCCGCCGGCACCGAGGTTCGGGAAGACCGCAACGAACAATACGACGATGCCCATGCCGCCGAGCCACTGAATCAGAGAGCGCCAAAGCAGGAGGGGGCGCGACAGCGTGCCCTCGATATCCGAGACCACCGTTGCGCCAGTCGTCGTCAGACCGCTAACGGCTTCGAAGAACGAGTCCGCAGCCGACATGTCCGCCCCGAGCATGAATGGCACCGCGCCGCACACGCCCGCCGCGAGCCAGATCAGACTCACGGCGAGGGTCGCCTCGCGGCGCGTGATTCGATCGGAGACGAATTGCTTGCCGTAGAGGAAAGCGCCGAGGCCGATGGCGGACACGATGATCGCGGACAGTGCGAGGGCCGCTGCGCCGCCCTGCGGCCGCCCGGGGTCTGGAGAGAAGTGATCCCACGCCATTCCGACGCCGGCGCAAAGCGCGATCATCACGCCGAGACCCAACACGACCGCACCGACCGGCCGAATGACGCCCCGGAAATCTCGTGCTCGCGAGGTCACTCACCCCTCGGTCGAAAGAGCCGCTCGACGGTCGGTCGGGCGTCCTTCGTCGTCATCAAGATGACGCGGTCGCCTGGGTGCACGACGTCCTTGCCGTGCGGGATGATCACATCGTCCCCGTGCACGATCGCGGCGAGCAGCGAGCCCCGCGGCAGGTTCATGCGATGCAGGGGTTTGCCGACGGCGCGACACTTCGCACTTGCGGTCAGCTCGACGACATCGGCTTGCCCGTCTTCGAGGACGGTGAGGCTGTGAAGACCTCCGCCCCGCGAGAAGCGAAGAATTTGGTCGGACGCAACGGTGCGTGGCGACAAAACGATGTCGACGCCAAGCTGTCGGTAAATCGTCGCGTAGTCCGCGCGCTGTACGATCGTCGCGGTCCGCTTGCAGCCCGCGCGCTGGGCGAGCAGCGCGGCCATGAGGTTGATCTCGTCTTCACGGGTGACGGCTGCGAACAAGTCGTAGGTTCCAACCTCTTGTTCTTCGAGAAGCGCTCCGTCGGTGCCGTCACCGTGGACGACCTCGATCCCCTGGAACTCCGCGCTGATCTCCTCGGCAGCCTCGAGATCGCTTTCGATCATCATCACCGTCGCGCCTTGCGACAGAAGCTCTCGCGCGAGCGCTTTACCCACGACGCCACCGCCGACGATGCAGACCCGCCTGGCCTCGCGCTCCTTGCTGAAAAGGCGCTCCGCGGCGAGCACACCTTCGGGTCGGCCGATGAGATAGACGCGGTCGCCCTTCACCAACACGTCGGCGCCGCCCGGGACGAAGAGCTCTCCGTCCCGCACCACAGCGCTGACCAGCGTGTGCGGCGGCAGCTCGACTGACGACAACGGCTTGTTGAGCACACGCGATTCATCGAGGTCGATCTGCACTAGCTCGACGCGATCCTGGGCGAGATCGACCACGTCAGACGCGCCATAGGAGCGGGCGATCCGGCTTAGCTCCTGTGCGACCAAGACCCGCGGATTGATCACCACATCGACGCCGAGCAGGCCGTAGCGAATGCCCTCGGTCCACTCGGACCAGGCCGTCCCCTGGACTCGGGCGACGACGTGCTTCGCGCCGAGCTGTTTGGCGGCCAGGGCGGCGATGAGATTCATTTCGTCGTGGTTCGTGACGGCGGCCACGAGGTCCGCCCGGGCCACGCCCGCGATCTTGAGCAAGGTCTCGCTCGCGCCGTAGCCCACCATCGAGGCGACATCGTAGTTCTCCTCGGCGTTCTGGACTGCCTTCGCGCTCACGTCGATTGCGACGATGTCGTGCCCTTCCTTGTCGAGCACGCTCAGCAGGTGCCGACCCACCTCGCCCAGGCCAATGATGACGATGTTCATTTCGCGCTTACCTCGATCGATGTTCGGGAGTCGGTGTCTCTGATCTCGCGCTGGATCTCACCTTGATCTGCCAGCAGGCCGCGGAGAAGTCGCGGCGCGATCAAGTCGTTGATGATGATGGAGCCGAGCACGACCGAATAGGCGATGTCAGCAGGGCCGCCCCGATAGACCAGGCGGAACGAAACGGCCATGGCGAGTGTCACGTCGCCATGCGCCAGCAGACCGCGGAACAAGTCCTTTCGAAGGCTCGTACCCCACGCAGCGACGACGCTTGCGAGCCACTTGGCGGTCGTCCGCAACACCAAGAACCCGCCGAGCGCCGCCAAGGTGACCGTGACATCCGTGGGCACCCAAAGTGCGCCCGCGAAAATCAAGAGAACGATCGTCATCGGTCGTTCGGTGGACTCCAGCGTGCTGTGCAGGAGATGCCCGCCGCGAGCGAAGTTCACCAACACGAAACCCATCGAGAGGTTCACGGCAAGTGGCGAGAGCTCGAGGAAATACGCGCCGCCCGAAGCGAACGCGATGATGCCGACGAGTGCGAGGAAGCGGGAGTTGTCCGATTCGTCACCCGCCAAGAACAGCGAGAACAAGAAGCCGAGGGCTGCGCCGAGCCCAAACGTAACCCACGCCCAGGTGGACGCCGAGTATTGTTGCGCCCCGGCTGCGCTCTCGTGGAAAACACAGAAGATCAGGCCAAACGCGAGGATCACGAGGATGTCGCCGAGCCGCGTCCCATTGCGAAGCAGGGGCGACAGTCGTCCACTCACCTCGTAGCGGCGCGACAAGAGGTCGAACGGTTCTGCCGAGTCCGCTGCGGCGAAGCACGCCAGCGCCGCGGCACTGAGCATGGCGAGGCGCCTCTCTTCGGGCGCGATCTGAAAGACCTCGTAGAGGACACCGGGCTCCATGAAGAAGTAGTACGCGCTCAGACCGACGGCGACGCCGGGCAACAAGTGATGGAGGAAAACGATGCGCCAGGTCGCGGGGTCCAGACGCTGGAGGCTCGCGAAGTCGAAATCGGTGCCGCGCAGCAAGCCAACCCAGCCTGCCGCGAGTGCGATGACCGGAACGATGCCGGTGATGTTGTCGAAGACACCGATGTCCGGGATGACGGGTCCGAGCAGGACGCCCAGCAGCAGGTATTCGGCGCCGCTCACGACGAGGAAGCGGCGCTGCAAGCGTTCGACGACGTTGTGCGCCAGCACGTACGCCACACCGACGACGAGCACGAGCAACACCACGGTGCCGAGCTCCCCGGCGCCGCCTTTCTTCTCTGCACCGCTCGCCGCGTGCGCTACGCCCGACATCGCCGCCCACAGCAGCGGCAATGCGGTCACCATCAGCCTCCCCGCCATATCCGCCTAATTGTGAAGAAGAAGACGCCGAAGCGGTAGTTTCGGGCTGGACAGGTGTTTAGCTACTACTTTCGCAGGCCTTCGAGCACAATCGAGATCAGGCCCTTTGTCGTCTCGACCGGGTTCATCTGAACCTGATTTCGCACCGACGCCAGCGCTAAAGCCTCGACCGCGCCCAATACGGCAACGGCGCTGACCTGCGGATCAGAGACCACGACCAGCTTTTGATCGGCTGCGAGTTGGCTGAGCGCGACGGCACGCGCGTCCAGATCGGCGGCTAAGTCGGAGATCGATTGGCGCGCCGTGGTCGCAGGCGCGCGGCGCTCCTGAAGGTAGAGGCACATGGCGTCCGGGTGCATCGCCAATGCGCCGACCAGGCGATTGCCGAGCTCCGCATACGCGCTGACTGCCTCGTCGCGGTTATCCACCCCGGCGAGCGTCTTGTGGCACTCCTCGAGCGCGGTCCGCGTGGTTTCGGAAACCGGCTCGATCACCGCCTCGACCAAGTCCGCTTTGTCCCTGAAATAACGATAGAAATTGCCTTTGGCCATGCCGGCTTCGCGGGCGACCTCGTCGATTGTGACCGCCTCGATTCCGCGTTCGAGAAAGAGGTTGAGGCCAGCCTCGATCAGGTCCTGAACACGCTGACGTCGGTTGAGGTCGCGCTTTCCGCCCACCGCCCCGGGGCGCTCCACTGGGCCTGCGCGCCTAGGCCTTCTTTCTTGATCCATCGAGTTGCTCCTAAACGGGATGAAGCTCTGCGATGCTGGATTATGGGGCACGAGGTGGCCACGTAAAGAGCTTTCGCGAAAATACTGCGCGCGATCGTTCCGCTTCTTCAAAACTTTGCGCGAAAACAAAGAAACCGTCACAATTCGAAGTGTTAGACGGGTTTGACACCGGGGCTGCGGACCCCTAAGAGCTTGGCTTAGGACCTAAGGACCATCGGATGACCTTGCCAGCTCGCAAACCTGATTGGCTTCGCGTGCGACTCCCCGCGGGGCCGCAGCACGAGGAGTTCCAGGGGCTCCGTGCGCGCTTCCGCAGCCGAGGCCTCCACACGGTTTGCGAAGAGGCTCGATGTCCCAACATCTTCGAATGCTGGGGGCAGGGGACCGCGACCGTGATGATCCTCGGCGAAACCTGCACCCGGGGATGCCGCTTCTGCTCGGTCAACACCGGCAAGCCCGGCGGCATCGTCGATGCAAATGAGCCTGAGAACACCGCGCTATCGCTTGCGGAGATGGGGCTCGCGTACGTCGTTCTCACCATGGTCGATCGGGACGACCTACCCGACGGGGGCGCTTCGCACGTCGCGCAAACAGTACGGCGCATCAAACACCTGAGCCCCGAGCTTCGTGTCGAGACTCTGGTCGGCGACTTCCTCGGCAGGCGCGAAGACATTCAAACCCTGGTCCGCGACGGGCGCCCGGACGTCTACGCGCACAACGTCGAAGTCGTGCCGCGCTTGCAGCGCACGATTCGCGACGCTCGCTGCTCTTGGGACCGCTCAGTCGACACTTTGGTCGCCGCAAAGGAGCTCGGCTCCCGCGTGACCAAATCGTCGCTGATGGTGGGCCTCGGCGAGACCGGCGAAGAGCTGCTCGAAGCAATGCAGCTCCTGCGAGATGCCGACGTCGATGTTCTCACCATTGGGCAATATCTCCGCCCGACCAAGCGACACGCGTCCGTCGAACGCTTCGTCGAGCCGGCCGAGTTCGCCGACTACGAGCGGGCAGGGCTCGACATGGGCTTTTCGTACGTTGCGTCGGGGCCGCTCGTGCGCTCGAGCTATCGCGCCGCCGAGGCATTTCTCTCCGGCGTCTTGGCCGAAGAGCCTCGAAGCGATGCGCAGCCCGTCATGGATCGATACGGCAGGAAACGGAAGCTCTCGGTGTTGACGTAGGGGGTTCATGCAGGTCATTCGCGACGACGGCAGCCTCGACCCGAACCTCGATCCGGGCCTGTCGATCGACCAAGTCGTCGCCTTGTACAAAGCGATGGTTCGTACTCGGGTCATCGACGACCGACTGAACCGCCTCCAACGTCAGGGTCGGATCGCGTTTCACGTCGGCTCCCTAGGCGAAGAAGCTGCCATCGTCGGCTCCGCCGCCGCTCTTCGCGACCGGGATTGGATCGCGCCGTGCTACCGCGAAGTCGGTGCGCTGCTCTGGCGCGGCTACCCCCTTCAGAGGTACGTCGATCACATGTACGGCAACGCCGGCGATCCGGTGCGCGGCCGACAGATGCCAGACCACACCTTCAGCCGCGAGCACCGCTACCTCTCGGTCAGCGCGCCCATCGGCACGCAGATCCCTCATGCGGTCGGGGTAGCAATGGCGGCAAAGAAGCGCGGTCTCGACGAGTGCATCGGCGTCTTCTTCGGAGACGGGGCGACGAGCTCGAACGACTTTCATGCTGCGATGAACTTTGCCGGCGTCTATCGGGCGCCAGTCCTCTTCCTCTGCCGCAACAACGGCTACGCGATCAGCCTCCCGACGTCGGAACAAACTGCGGTTCGGACGTTGGCTGAGAAATCCGCCGCGTACCGCATTCCAGCCACCCGCGTCGACGGCAATGATGTCCTCGCGGTGTGGAAGGCGGTGCGGGATGGAGTCGATCGAGCAGCCGAAGGCGGGGGCCCGAGCTTCATCGAGCTGATGACCTACCGCATGGGCGGGCATTCGACCTCGGACGACCCGCGGGTCTACCGCACCGAAGAGGAGGTCGACGCGTGGAGGCGAGCCGATCCGCTGCTCCGGCTGCGCAAGCACATCGAGCAGCGAGCCGCCTGGAGTGCGGAGCTGGAGGCGGACTGGCAGGCCGTTTGCGATGCGGAGGTGCGAGCCTGCGTGCGTCAGGCGGAGAGCATGCCCGCCTCCGAGCTGCGCGAGGTGTTCCGGGACGTTTACGCCGAGCAACCGTGGCACCTTCGGGAGCAGGAAGCCGAGTGCCTGGGAGGTCCGCGGGCGCGAGACCACGAGGAGGGGAGCTCGTGAGCGAGATGAACCTCGTCCAAGCGATCCAGAGCGGTCTCCGCAATGCCATGCGCGAGGACCAGGACGTCGTGTTGATCGGCGAGGACATCGGCAAGCTCGGTGGGGTCTTTCGCGTGACCCAGGGCCTCCAAGAGGAGTTTGGCGCCGACCGCGTCCTCGACACACCCCTCTCCGAAACTGGCATCCTCGGTGTCGCCATCGGGATGGCGCTACACGGTTTGCGCCCGGTCTCCGAGATCCAGTTTGCAGACTTCATCTACCCGGGTTTCGACCAGCTCGTGAACGAGGCGGCGAAGTACCGATATCGGACCGCGAGCGAGCTCCACGTGCCGATGGTCGTTCGCACTCCCTACGGCGGCGGGATTCGCGGCGGCCAGTACCATTCGCAGTCGCCCGAGTCATTGTTCATCCACACCGCAGGCCTCAAAGTCGTCTGTCCCTCGAACCCTCATGACGCCAAGGGGCTCTTGATCCAATCGATCCTCGATGACGATCCCGTCGTGTTCTTCGAACCCAAACGGGTTTACCGAGCGTTGAAGATGGAGGTTCCCGACGAGGCCTACACCGTGCCGCTCAGCGAAGCCAAGATCGTGCGGCCGGGTGAGCACGTGACCTGTGTTGCGTGGGGCGCCATGCTTTTCGAGGCGCTTTCGGCGGCCGACGAAGTTCGCAAGCAGGGCGTCGACGTTGAAGTCATCGACCTGAGAACGCTTTGGCCGCTCGATATCGACACCGTCGTCAACAGCGTGAAGAAGACCGGCCGCTTCGTGGTGGTGCACGAAGCGCCGCGCACCTGCGGCTTCGGCGGCGAGCTCGTGACCCTCGTCGTAGAGCGCGCGTTCCTGCACCTGGAAGCACCGCCGGTTCGCGTCACAGGCTTCGACACGCCGTTTCCTCTGACACACGAGCGCGAGTACCTTCCGCTCGCCCATCGGATCGCGCCGGCACTGCTCCAGACCGCGAGGTACTAAGGACCATGGCTCGCCTCGACTTCAGGCTTCCGGACATCGGCGAGGGCGTGACCGAGGGCGAGATCGTGCAGTGGTTCGTCCGCGCTGGAGATCCCGTCGCCGAAGACGACCCGATGGTGGAGGTGATGACGGACAAGGCGACGGTGACCATTGGTGCGCCGTGCGACGCCCAGGTCGCCGAGCTTTGTTTCGAGGTGGGCGCGCTTGCGAAGGTTGGGCAGGTGATCGTGGTCCTCGAGCCCGCGGAAGCGTCGAACGTCGGGGCGGCACAAAAGTCGAGCCGGCCTCCTGCCAGCGCCGTGGGGCAGATCTCGGACGAGTTACCCGGGGCGAGCCTCTTTGCGGAGGGTCAAGGTCAGGGTCGAACGCTGGCTACGCCTGCGACGCGCCGGTTGGCCAAGGAGATGGGGGTGGACCTCAGGGGTGTGCGGCCGAGCGGGACTGATGGGCGCGTCACCTCTGATGACGTTCGGGCGTCCGCGCGCGGAGCAAACGCGGGTGACCCCGCGCGCGCATCGCTCGAGGAGAGACAGCCGATCATCGGCATGCGTCGCAAGATCGCCGAGCGGATGCATCACGCGAAGACCACAGCAGCGCACTTCACCTTCGTCGAGGAGTGCGACGCTTCCCGACTGGTGGAGCTGCGCCGGCGGCTGGAGCCCGAAGCCAAGAGCCTCGGCATCAAGCTCACGTTTCTTCCATTCGTCATCAAGGCGGTCGCCGACGCGCTTCAGCGTCATCCGAAGCTCAACAGCGCGGTCGACGAAAAGGCCAATGAGCTCGTCTACAAGAAATACTACGACATCGGGGTTGCCACCGCGACCGAAGCCGGTCTCATGGTTCCGGTGGTGCGCAACGTCGATCGCGTTTCGCTCTTCGACGTCGCGAGGCGCGTCGCGGAGTTGGCTCAGTCCGCGAGAGACGGAAGCCTCGAGCCCGACGAGCTCCGCGGCTCGACGTTCACCGTCACCTCGCTTGGCAAACGCGGAGGGCTCTTGGCGACCCCTATCCTCAACCATCCGGAGGTGGGCATTCTCGGGGTGCATCGCATCAAAGAGGTGCCGGTCGTCCGTGAAGGAAAGATCGTCGTCGGCAAGGTCATGTTGCTCTCTTTGTCGTTCGATCACCGCGTGATCGACGGGCACGTTGGCGCCGACTTCGCGTATGATGTGATCGAGGTGCTGGAGAACCCCGAGCGCTTGTTCTACGAATAGCCCCGAATGGCCTCGATGCAGGACAAGCTTCTCGGTTGGTACGACGAGGCCGCGCGGCATCTTCCATGGCGCGAGACTCGGGATGCCTACGCGATTTGGGTCTCCGAGATCATGCTTCAGCAGACGCGAGTCGAGACGGTCATCCCGTACTACGAGCGCTTCCTAGCCCGTTTTCCGACGGCGGAGGCGCTTGCCGACGCCGACGAGGACACGGTGCTCTCGTACTGGAGCGGCCTCGGCTACTACCGCCGTGCGCGCTTGTTGCATGCTGGCGTCCGTGAAGTCGTTGCGCGATTCGGGGGAGAAGTCCCGGAGGATCCCGATGCGCGCCGCGCACTACCTGGAGTCGGCGCCTACACGGCCGGCGCTATCGGGAGCATCGCGTTCGACAGACCCGAGCCGATCGTCGACGGCAACGTCACGCGGGTGCTCGCGCGACTGCTTCGAATCCACACTCCAGTCGGTGCAACCGCGACGACCAAGCGGCTGTGGAAAGAGGCCGCTCGCCTCGTTCCGAGCGAGCGCCCCGGGGACTTCAACCAGGCGCTCATGGAGCTTGGCGCCATCGTGTGTACCCCGCGGCAACCGCGGTGCGAGGAGTGCCCGCTCGTTCTCGAGTGCGGCGCTCATGAGCATGGAGAGGTCGCTGTGCTTCCGGTTTCGAAGCCGAAGAAAGCGCCGGTCGTTGCGAAGCTCTCGGCAGTAGTTGCGACATCGGGGCGCGGCGCCGGGAGGAAGGTGTGGCTAGTCAGAGGTGACACTGCGCTCTTCGGTGGGCTCTGGGGCGTTCCCATGAGCGAGGAGGAGCCGCGCGATGCGCTCAGGCAAGCCGGGGTGCGCGCGCGGCTTCAAAGTGAGTTGGTGGGCACGGTGGAGCACGTGCTGACCCACCGCAGGCTCCAAGTTGCGGTGTACCGTGCATTGGGGGCGCGAGGCACGGAGTCCGACACGGGGCGGCTATTCAGCAACCAGGAGCTCGAAGGCGTGGGGATTTCGACCTTGACCCGGAAGTTGCTCGGTACAGCGCTCCTTCGCTGACCCCGTAGAGTGACTTGGTCACCACGGGGCTCCGCGCTGGCGCTGGCCCCGGTACTGGCGTCGAGCCCGCCTAGCCCGATACACTAGGCCCGTGGGAATTCTCGAGTATCGAGGCGTTACCAAGCGCTTCGGTCGGCACGCTGCGCTCACGGACGTCTCGCTCGAGGTGCTGTCGGGGGAGGTGTTTGGCCTGCTCGGTCCAAACGGCGCCGGGAAGACCACGCTGATTCGAATCGGTCTCGACATTCTTCGCGCTGACGAGGGCGAGGTCACGCTCTTTGGTGCGCCCCCGAGTCATGCCTCGCTGGACCGTACGGCCTACCTGCCCGAGGAGCGAGGCGTCTATCGGCGAGCCAAGGTCCGCGACCTGCTGACGTATCTCGGGAAGCTGAAAGGGCTCCGGCGCGGCGCGGCTGCGAAGGCCAGCGGCGAGTGGCTCGAGCGCGTAGGCTTGAGTCATGTTGCTGACCACAGGATCGACAGCCTTTCGAAGGGCATGACGCAGAAGGTGCAGATCGCGGCCTGTTTGATGACCGATCCCGAGCTCTGCGTGCTCGACGAGCCGTTTTCAGGCTTGGATCCAGTCAATGTCGGGTTGGTGAGGGAGTTGATCGAGGAGCGCCGCGCGAACGGCCGCACGACACTGCTCTCGACCCACATGATGCATCAGGTCGAGGCACTCTGTGACCGCGTCGCCCTGGTGCACCAAGGTCATCTGGTCGTGTATGGGGAGCTGGGCGAGATCCGCCGACGCTATTCGCCGAACGAGGTGATCGTCTGGACCGAGATGGACCTGGTGGCTCTGGGCGTCAACGCGACGCGGCACAAGACCGGCGGCTGGCGCATCGAGCTTCCGGCGAGTGAGACCGCCGCTCGGTACCTCAACGAGCTCGTTCGAAACGGGGTCTTGATCGACCGGTACGAGCCGCTCGTCGCTCGCATGGATGACATCTTCGTAAGCTTGGTGAGCGAAGGACCTTAGCCGATGCGCCCGAAGCGAATTGCGGCAATTGCGCGTTTCGAGTTCCTCGCAGTCGTCAAGCGCTGGTCGTATCTCATCGCGACCTTCGGTCTGCCTCTCTTCCTGGCCGCGGTGTCGGGTACCGTTCTCGGCGTCCAAACGTACTTCCTCACGCAGCGCGCGGAAGAAGGCTCCGCTTTCGGGCTCGTCGACGACGCGGGGGTCGTGGACCGCTCCGTGTTCCAGGAACGCAACGGCACGCGGGTCTGGACCAACGAAGAAACGGATGTGGTCCTCTACGACGACGAAGAAGCCGCCGCCCGCGACCTCGGGTCCGGTCGGCTCCGCGCGCTCTACGTCATCGGGGATGACTACCTGCAGAGCGGCGAGGTGCGTGCCATCCAATCCGAAAAGACGCCTCTCCTCAGCATGCGCGGGACGACAGTCGAACCCCTGCTTCGCTCTCTCCTGCGACGGTCGCTGCTCGAAGGGCGACTCGAGAAGAACCTTCAAAAGCGAGTCATTTCACCCGCCCATTTCGTTCGTGCCCGCCTCGGTCCCGACGGCGTCGAAATCACCAAAGTCGACGAGGCGCTCGACCTCTTGATACGCACGACGATCCCCTTGTTCCTCGGCGTTCTGTTGCTCACCGCCCTCTTGAGCGCATCTGGCTATCTCGTGCAGACCGTTGCGACCGACAAGGAAAGCAAGATCGTGGAAGTCCTGCTGTCGTCGGTGACCCCCGAAGAGATTCTGGCCGGCAAGTTGTTCGGCCTCGGCGCCGCGGGCTTGGTGCAGTTCGCAGCCTGGACCTCGATGGTCATCTTCGTCGCCGTTTCCGCCTCGGCTGCACTCGCCGCCATGATCACGGTTCCTTGGCTCGCGCTCGCGATCTCGCCATTGTTGTTCGTTCTCGGCTATTTGTTTCTCGGCAGCCTGATGTTAGCAACGGCGGCGCTGGGCGCGAACGCGGCAGAGAGCCAGAAGCTCACGATGGGGTGGGCATTGCTCGCAATCTTGCCGCTGATGGTCCTGGTGATCCTGCTCGAGCACCCCAACGGAATCCTCGGCCAAGTGATGACATGGGTCCCGTTCACCTCGCCTCTCACCGTGATCATCCGTCTTTCCGTCGAGCCGTCGGGAATCGCTTGGTGGGAAGTCAGTGGCGCCATCGCCGTCCTGATCCTCTCGACCTGGCTCGCGATCCGCGTAGGCGCACGGCTGTTCCGAGTGGGCTTTTTGTTGACGGGTTCGAGACCGTCGCTTGCGGAGCTGTGGCGCCAAGCGCGCTGAGCAGCGAGTGAGCGCCAACGCGGGACGCCCGGGCGTCGAGGTGCACACGGGTCTCGGAAAAACACGATGGGGGTTTCACGGGACGGCTCGGCTTGCAAAGGTGGCCGGAAGAACAGGGAGGGTCGGGCCACGCAAGCCTC
>JAHEEE010000068.1 GCA_024640845.1 Myxococcales bacterium
TCTGCTCGGTGCTGGCGGCCGCCAGCAGACGGGTCGCCCCTTTGGCTCGCTCGGCCAAGCCCGTCACGAGCGTGGTCAGGTCGTCACTCATAGCCCGTGACGGTAGCAGCTTTTGCCCGAAGCGGGAGTCGCCCGCTCAGGAGCGCTTTTTCGTGAGCACGATGTCGTCGCGATGAACGATCTCATCGCCCACGTGGCTCCCCACGCGCTCTGCAATTTGGTGGCTGTGCCCACCTGCCAAGAGCCGGATGTCCGAGGCGTCGTAGCGCGCCAGTCCGCGCGCCAACTCCACGCCCGACTCGCTCACGATCGACACTGCATCGCCGACCTTGAACGCGCCGGTCACCGACACGACCCCCGCTGGCAGGAGGCTCGAATTCCGCCGCTGCAAGGCGCGGCATGCGCCATCGTCGACGACGATGTGCCCTTGCGGCTTGAGCGTGTACCCAATCCAGTGCTTCCGACTCGGAAGCGGCGAGCCATGCGGCAACAACAAGGTCCCGACATCTTCGCCGTCCAACAATTTTTGGAGAAAATCCGCGGATGTTGCCGGACCGATCGCCACCGGCAGTCCATGAAGAGTTGCCCGCCGCGCTGCTTCCACCTTCGACTGCATGCCCCCGAGCCCGACGTCATCTACCGGTGGCCTGATGAAACCCTCGATGTCCTTGACATCATGCACGAGTGAAATGCGGATGCCTCTGTCGTCGAGCACGCCTTCCACGTCGCTGAGCAAGACCAAGAGGTCGGCGCCCACCAACGTGCACACCATCGCCGCGAGCTGGTCGTTGTCGCCGAACCGGAGCTCGTCGATCGATACCGTGTCGTTCTCGTTGATGATCGGCACGACGCCAAGCTTCAGGAGCTCGTCGATCGCGCCCCGTGCGTGAAGGTACCTGTCGCGATCGCTCACGACATCATGCGTCAGCAGTACCTGCGCCACATGGATTCCGCGCGCCTCGAACGCGTCTTCATATGCGCGCATCAGCAACGACTGCCCGGTTGCTGCAGCCGCCTGGAGCAGCGCGACCTTTTTGGGGCGCTCGGTGAGACCGAGACGCTCCCGTCCCGCGGCCACGGCGCCCGACGACACCAACACTACCTTTCGTCCAGCCTTGACCTGGCTTGCCAGTTGCTCGGCAACCTGGGCGAACCTCCCCCCGTCCGCGCAGAGCGCACGGCTGCCGATCTTGACGACGATCCGCTTTGTGTCGCGAAGGGCCGATCTGGTCTGTTCTCCGGTCATGGCTTGCCCTTGAATCGCACCGAGTGGGCGCACCTGCAACCCCGTAGAGCGACTTCAGCGCCACCAGCTTTGCGCTACCGCCAGGGCGAAAAAGCGGACACTCCCCCCTCGGCTGGTAGCATTGGAGGATGCTTGCGGCGGATGTGGCGCGCTGGTTCGTCTGGTTGGTGGCTTTTGCGTGGGGCGCGGCGTGGGGAAGCTTCTTCAACGTCGCGATCTACCGCTGGCCGCGGGGCATGTCCGTGGTCACGCCGCCCAGTCACTGTCCTGGCTGCGGCAAGCCGATTGTCCCGTGGACCAACATCCCGATCCTCGGCTGGCTCTTGCTTCGAGGAAGAGCGGCCTGCTGCGGCACCGCAATCTCCGTGCGTTATCCCCTGGTCGAGCTCCTCGGCGCGATCCTCTGCGTCGCCATCGCGGAGCTGTGGATCGTCCATGCCGAGCCCGGCACCTTGCTCCTTCACGCGACCATCGAAACGCTGCTCTACTTCATCTTCGCGGGCGGGCTGCTCATCGCGACCTTCGTCGATCTCGAATGGATGGAGATCCCCGACGAGGTCAGCCTCCCCTGTGCCGCGCTCGGGTTGGTGAGCGCGCCGTTCCGGCTGGAGCCAGGGATCTGGTCGGCTGCCGTCGGCGCCGGCGCAGGCTATCTCGCCGTTCAACTCATCTTCGTTTGGGGTTACGAGCGACTCGCTGGTCGCCGCGGCATGGGGGAAGGAGACTCCAAGCTCTTGATGATGATCGGAGCGTTCCTCGGCTGGCGGGGTGCTCTTTTCAGCGTGGTCGCCGGCTCGGTCCAGGGCCTGCTCTTCGCGGGCTTCGCGCTGGTCACTGGACGCAAGCTCACCCCGGAGATCGAAGACCGCGTCATCGATGGCGAGCTGATCGAAGCGCCCGAGGAGACCCACACGAGTCGGGTCGGTCAGCTCAAGCTTCCGTTCGGGCCGTTTCTCGCGCTCGGGGCGCTAGAATACCTTCTCGCGGGAGACGCGATACTCTCGTGGTACTTCGGCGTGCTACAGCGCTGAACGGTTAGCGTCGGTAACCGCCGCCGCCACCACCACCGCCGCCGCCCTGGCGCTCACGCGCAAGGTCGACACGGATCGTGCGGCCGCCAAGCGTCGCGCCGTCCATCGACTCGCGGGCGGTGCTGGCCGCCTCCTCCGTCGTGAACGTCACGAACCCGAAACCCCTCGAACGGCCTGTCTCGCGATCGGTCACGACCTTGGCATCGGTCACCTCTCCGAACGGCGCGAACGCCTCCTGAAGGTCTTCAGTGGTCGTGGCCCAGGCGAGCCCTCCGCAGAACAGTCTCTTACTCATGGTCTACTCTTTCACTGTACAGCGCCCGCGGCGCCATGCCGTGGCGGTGCTTCATTTCACTTGGCTGGAGTTCCAGCAACACGCGATTGTACCGCTTGGTACCGATCCCACAAGGCCGGTGTCGATTCCTCACCCAAACGGGCCTTGTAAGCCTCGTCCTTCGCGCGGCCCTGGGCTTCCGCAATCCCCTCGATCAGCTTGTCGCGGGAACCAACCTTCGCCACGGCCTGGAGAACCTGCTCGAGATGGAGCAACTTCTTGTTGGAAACGTGAGCGAGGCCCTTGCCTTCGTTCACGCGGTCGAGCCAGACGTCCTTGCCGGCTGCCTTCTTCACGGCAGCCACCAGCTTCTCTTTGGCCTTCTTCGGGTCGTCGCCGAAGCGCTCTTTCATAATCGTCAGCGGGGACTTCGTCATCACGTGCACCATGGCCCCAAACACCCGATTTCGTTGGGCTGGGGAGGCCCTGAGTAGCACGGGGGAAACGGGGGCGCAATTTGCCCGGGTAGTGGTGGATTCGGCATAGCGCGCGCAGTAGAGTCACCGCGTCCATGGCGGCCGAGTTCGTTCATCTGCATGTCCACAGCGAGTTCTCGATGCTGGATGGGGCCATCCGCGTTCCGCAACTCGTGGAACACGTCGGAAAGATGGGGATGCCGGCCGTCGCGCTCACCGACAATGGCAACATGTTTGGGGCGGTTCAACTCGTGCGCGCGTGCGCGCGGTCCGACGTGAAGCCGATCCTCGGCTGCGAGGTGAACTTCACCGCAGGCGACCGGCGCGACCCCCAGAACCGGGAGCTCAATCATCTGCTGCTGCTCGCCTCTTCCCAGGAGGGCTACCAGAACCTCGTGAGGCTGGTCAGCGCCGGATGGGTCGACGGCATGACTGCGTACGACCAGCCGAGAATCGACTTCGAGGTGCTGCAGCGGCATAGCAAGGGTGTCGTAGGGCTCAGCGCCTGCATGGGTGGGCACGTCGCGCAGGAGATTCTGAACAAAGGTCCGGAGGTCGGGCGCGAGGCGCTCGCCAAGCTCCGAGATTCGTTCGACCCAGGGTACTTCTTCGTCGAGCTCCAGGACCACGGCTTCCCCGAGAACCGGCCGCTTAATCAGGTGCTCGCGCGGCTTGCCGAAGACCTCGCGCTCCCGTTGGTCGGCACCAACGACTGCCACTACCTCGAGCGTCAGGACGCGCATGCGCAGCTCGTGCTTCAGTGCATCGGGGCTGGGCGGAGCGTGCGCGAGATGGAAGCGGTGCACCACCACTCGTCTGAGCTCTACCTCAAGACGCCCGAGCAGATGGTCAATCTACTTGCGCAAATCCCCGAGGCCGCAAAAAACACACTGCGGATCGCCGAGATGTGCGCGGGACAGGCGACGCCGCTCGCGGAGCCGAATCTTCCGCGGTTCAGCGTCCCCGGTGGCGCAACGGAAGAAGATTACCTCCGCGCCCTTTCGGTCGCAGGCCTAGGGCGGCGCATTCAAGAGATGCGGGCACGGGACGAAACCCTCGACGAAGGCGCCTACCATGGGCGGCTCGAGCTGGAGCTCGGCGTAATTCTGAAGATGGGTTTCGCCGGCTACTTCCTCATCGTTCAAGACTTCATCAACTGGGCGAAAGACAACGGTGTTCCTGTGGGTCCGGGACGCGGTTCGGGCGCGGGCTCGCTCGTCGCGTGGTCGCTGCGCATCACCGACCTGAACCCGATCACTCACGGGCTTCTCTTCGAGCGTTTTCTCAACC
This sequence comes from Myxococcales bacterium, assembly GCA_024640845.1. GTDB lineage: Bacteria > Myxococcota_A > Polyangia > Polyangiales > Houyiibacteriaceae > SG8-38. The sequence continues at coordinate 4,318 of JAHEEE010000068.1, forward strand.
CCGAGCGCGTCTCGATGCCCGACTTCGACATCGACTTCTGCATGGATCAGCGCGACCGCGTCATCCAATACGTGCGGGACAAGTACGGCCAGGCGAGCGTCGGGCAGATCGCGACCTTCCACCAGCTCAAGAGTCGCAGCGTCGTGCGGGACGTCGGCCGCGTCATGGGCATGACCCCAGGCGAGGCGGGCCTCATCGCCACGATGATCCCCGAACCGGTCGGCGGCAAGAGCGTTGCGATCAGTGACGCCCTCGAGCAGGAAGCTCGCCTCAAGACGGCGTATGAAACCGACGAACAGGCGCGCGATTTGTTAGACACGGCTCAGGCTCTCGAAAACCTGACGCGCCACGCCGGAATGCATGCGGCGGGCGTCGTGATTAGTGAGGGGCCGATCTGGGACCACGTTCCGGTGTTCTGTCCCGAACAAGGCGTGTACGTCACGCAGTATCACAAGGACGATGTCGAGGCGGCGGGTCTCGTCAAGTTCGATTTCCTCGGGCTTCGCACACTTACGGTCATCGATATTGCGACCAAGCTGATCGACCGGCGTCCCGACCGACAAGGGGAGCCCTTCCGCATCGATCAGATTCCGATGGACGACGACGCGACTTACGCACTTCTGCAATCCGGGGAGACGACCAACGTTTTCCAGCTCGAATCGAGCGGCATGCAGAGCCTATTCAAGCAGCTTCGTCCGGACCGATTCGACGACATCGTCGCCGCGGTTGCGCTCTACCGTCCGGGTCCGATGGGCGCCCAGATGGACAAGGACTTCGTGCATCGAAAGCACGGCCGTCAAAAGGTCGAGTACCCGCACCCCTCGCTCGCGGGAATCCTCGAGGAGACGCGCGGGGTCATCGTCTACCAAGAGCAGGTCATGCAGATCGCGCAGGAGATGGCCGGGTACTCACTCGGCGGCGCCGATCTCCTGCGGCGCGCGATGGGCAAGAAGAAGGCGTCGGAGATGGACAAGCAGAAGGCCATCTTCGTCGGGGGCGCGATCGAGCGGGGCCATTCGCGCGACAAGGCCGAGGAGGTCTTCGATCTGATGGCGTACTTCGCCGGCTACGGCTTCAACAAGAGCCACTCGGCGGCGTACGCGCTCATCACCTACCAGACGGCCTATCTGAAGACGCACTACCCCGTCGAATTCAGCTGCGCGACGCTCACCGCCGACAAAGAGAAGATCGACAAAGTCGTTCGCACGGTCGCCGAAGCGCGCTCGATGGGCATCACCGTGCTTCCGCCCGACGTCAACGAGTCGGAGATCGAATTCACGGTGGTTTACGCGCCGGACGATGCGCAGGATGTGGTGCGACTTCGGCACAAGCCGGTTTGCCACAATGGCGAGGTCCACGACCCGATGGGACCGAAAATCCGATTCGGCCTCGGAGCGGTCAAAGGTGTAGGCACCGGCGCAGTCGAAGCGATCCTCGAGGCGAGACAAACGGAGGAGGATGATTCCGGGGAGAGCCACGAACGCCCGTTCGTAGACCTCTTCGATTTCTGCGCGCGGGTCGACCTCCGGCGTGTGAACAAGAGCGTGATCGAGGCGTTGGTCCAGTGCGGTGCGTTCGATACCGTACACGGCGCCATCAACGTGCATCGCTCGCAGGCGTTCATCGCCATCGAGCAGGCGGTCGAGCGTGGGAAGCGCATTCAGGCGGAGCGATCGAGTGGTCAGGAGAGTCTCTTCGGCTTGATGGGCGGCGAAGACGACGCACAAGCATACGAGCACCCCGGGGGCAGCTTCCCCGTGCTCGATCCTTGGGATTCGCGCGAGCAGCTCTCCCGGGAGAAGGGCACCCTGGGCTTCTATGTGTCAGGACACCCGCTCGACCGCTACCGAAGCGAGTTATTGCGTTTCTGCGATGCAACGACCGAGAGCGTCGCGAGGCTCGAGAACAACCGTCAGGTCACTGTCGGTGGCACGGTCGAGGGCTATCGGGAACGACGAACGAAGATGGGTCACACGATGGCCTTCTTCCACATCGAAGACGCGCTTGGCCGTATCGAGGTCATCGTCCGGCCGAAGCCTCTCGAAAAGGATGGGCTTCGAGAAGCGCTCAAGTCGGGCCAGCCGATTCTTCTCAGCGGTCGCGTCAAACACGAAGTCGACCGAAACGATGACAGCGCCGCCCCAGAGGCGAAGATCCTGCTCGAGGAGGCGACGCTCCTGAGCGATGCGCTGCACGCGCGCACGACCTCCATCACGGTTCGCCTGCCCGTCGCGACCATCGACCGCACCAAGCTCGATTCCCTACGCTCGATGCTCGAGCAGTACCCGGGGCCCTGCCCCGTGTCGCTCGAGTTGAGCTCGCCGGGCGACTGGCGCGTCAACCTCGCCGAGACCGGGATCTTCGTCGACCCAACGGACGCACTCCTCACCGGCCTCGAACGCCTGTTCGGCGCGAAGGTCTGCGAGCTCCACTGATGGCCAGAAGAAAGGGGTCTGACCCCTTTTTTCGGGGCTTGATGTCCGAGCCTGCTAGCGAGGAGGAGCTGATGCAACGGGCCTCCGGTGTGGCGGGGCTGACACTCGGGGAGCTTGGCGCCGAGGTCGGGATCGAGGTGCCCGATGAGGGTGTTCGCGGAAAAGGCGTTGCGGGGCAGATTGTCGAAAGGGCCCTCGGGGCGAGTGCCGCGTCCCGTGCCGAGCCGGACTTCGTCGGCCTCGGCATCGAGCTGAAGACGATTCCGCTCGATGCGAGAGGCAAACCCAAGGAGTCGACATTCGTGGCTTCGATCTCGCTTTCGGCGATGGCGGACACCGACTGGGAGCACAGCGTCGTTTTCAAGAAGCTCTCGAAGGTGCTTTTCGTTCCCGTCGAGGCCGCATCGAGCACTCCACTTCGCGAGCGCCGCGTTGGGCGCGCTTATCTGTGGGTGCCGACCGGCACCGAGCTCGGCTTGCTACGGACGGACTGGGAGCGCCTCGCCGAGATGATCGGGCACGGCGATGTCGAGCAGATCACCGGTCACTTGGGTCAGGTGCTTCAGGTGCGCCCCAAAGCTGCAAGCGGTTCCGCACGCCGCCGGGCCCCCGACGAAGAAGGCGCCGTCCAGTGGACGATGCCACGCGGATTCTATCTACGACCGTCCTTCACGGGCGCCGTGCTTGCGCGATTGCGCAGAGAAGAGAACAACTAGGCGGGCAAAATTCACGACAGAAGCACTTTGCGCGTCATCGGAGCCCTCGTCCCGGGGGATCGAACGGCGGGGGCGGCGGTGGCTTGCTGCTGCGGGCACGCGCGACGTTCGGTGGCACGTCATAGACCCGGCAGATGTCGTCCCATGTCGTCGCCCACGGCGTGATGGCCTTCTTGCCGGTATAGGGCGACACGACGGCCAATGCGCGCGAAACGGCGGGACTCAGGGGCGTGGTGAGCATGCGTTGGGCGCGGTGCTCTTGTCGAAGCTCCGCGACGAACGCATCGTGTGTAACCCGCTGAAACTGAAGCAGCTGCTCGGCATTCGATGTGTCCATCCAACACTCGTAGAACCATCCGGTGTTGTTGGTAGGATTCGGAATCTGCCGAAAGGCGCGTTCGGGTGGCAGTGCGAGACCAACCGCGCCGAACACGTCTTTGCGCAGCTGTCGCGCCGGCAGTCTCCACGAGTCGTCTCCGCCGATGAGGAGCACGTGGCCGTCCGGCTGCACCACGGCCGCCGCGGCGATCGCGCGGGCGGCGTCTCGGGTGTCGATTCCGTGCTCGGGCTGGTCTAGCGACACCATGAACACGAACGGTCGATACGAGGAGTGCCGGGGCATCAAGTCGTGGACGTCGACAACGGCCCCGAGTCGTAGCGAGCATTGCCGAAGGCCCGACTGCTGCAGCCAACTCTCCGCTGTGAGCTTCTGGAGCCCGTAGTTGTCGTCCGGGTAGCACGGGTCTGTTGCATGCCGGACCGGGTCCTGTGGGCCGCACGGACCGAACGCCGCGCAACTCGAGATGAATACGAAAAACGCGTCAGGCGCATGCGACAGGGTCGCGTCGATGAGGTGCTGCGTACCGCCGAGGTTGACTGCCTCTGACAGATCCGGCTCCGCATACGACACCGGCGCGACGACCGCCGCGCAGTGAACGACGACGTCTGGCCTCACCAACCCGACCAGCCGACGGACAGCGTTGGCATCGGTGAGGTCACAGAGCTCGAACCGCACGTCGGCGGGTGTTCCATTAGGCGTTAGATCGGTCGCCACGACGTCGAAGCCACGCCTGCCGAGCGCGCCGACGACGTACTTGCCGACTTTCCCTGCGGCGCCTGTGAGTAACGCGGTAGCCATGCTCGGGGCCGACGCTAGCAGCTAGGCAGGAGCATCGCAGGTGGAACCGAGTCAAACCGTCATTTGGGACGCGGGTGACGCCTCAGAGTATGAGGCGAACGCCTCCAAGATCTTCAATCCGGTGCGGGAAATGGTCGCCCGGCGTTCCGATGAACATGTAGTTCTTGGGAATCTTGAAACGGCGTGAGATCGCCTCGATGATCTGCGGCGTGAAGGTTCCCTTGACCGCCACGAAGTCGATTCGCAGTTGGGGGTACAAATGATCGATCGTTCGCAATTGCTCCGCGAGGGCCGCAGGAATGGCTGACTCCTCTTCGTAGACGTGAATCACTTTGAGATGAGAAGTCTGCTCGTTTGCGAGAACATAGAGCGCCGCTCGGTTGAGCGTGACCATGTTGTCGCCACGCGTGAAGTACACCACGGCGGTTTCGCTGATCCGCTGAATCTCTCCCATGATGACCTGGTGAACCCAGTTGCTAGCTGAGCCGAGCTTCTCGACGACCGCCCTCGATACGTAGAGGGCCACCTTGAGGAGCTCACGTCGCAGGAACATGAGGGCTACGACGCCCGCTGTCGCCAAGAAGTAAACCTCGAAAATCTCGACGTTGATCGGGTCGAGGACGATGTTTCCTATCAGTCCGAGGAGCACCGCAACGAGGCCCGTCGTGACGGCGGGCCAGCTTGCGCGAACGGCGCGCGGCAATCGGGCTCTCTTCACCTTGAGCAGCATGTTTCCGACCGCGAAAAGAGCCATGACGCTCAAGAACGCGAGCGTGTACACGGCAGCAAGCGACGAGATCTCCCCTTGGGTGATGAGAAGAATGGATACGCAGAGCGCGAAGAACCCAAGAAGAATCCAATGATTCGTGCCTCGCCACTTGTTCTCCTGAAGCAGGAACTGCGGAAGGATGCGGTCTAGCGCCATGCGTCGCACGAGGCCCGTGACGCCTACGAAGCTCGTCAGCACGGCTCCCGACAGGACCAGAACGGCATCCACGCTCACCAGCAGTCCCAGCTCTCGCCCCATCGCCACCTCTCCCATGCGAGCGAGCAGATCGGGCGGCACGCGTTGGATGTCCGCCAAGGGAAGCAAGCCCAGTGAGAGAAGGCTCATCAACGGGTTGAAGATCGACACCACGATCCACATGTTCCGGAGCGTCTTCGGGAAGACTCCGGCCTTCTGCTCCTCGATGAAGTTGGCTGAGCTTTCGAAGCCGCTGATTCCAAGCATGGCAGCAGCGAATCCGAAGAACAGGGCATGAGGAACGCTATTTGCGGACGGGAGACGCCAGTTCTCGATCAGGAGCGAAGGATCGCCTACCACTACCGTGGCGGCGACCACCGCCAAGATAGTGAGGACCGCGATGTGGAAGACGAAGATCGCGAGGGCCACGACCGCCGACTCGCTGATGCCAATGATGCCGAGCACCGCGAAGGTCCCAAGCACGCCGATCGTCGCTCCGAAGACGTCTAGCCCGCCCCACAAGTTGTGAGCGTAGTGCATGCCTTCGCTTGCGCTGATCACTGCGGTCGCGATGTACGAAAGAAGGGTGAGGCACGCGGCGCCCGCGGCAACGCGCTTGTTCGTCGTGTTCAGGAGGACCGTATAGGTGCCGCCGTTGAGCGGAAGCGCAGAACCTACTTCGGCGTAGACCTTACGGTAGAGATAGAGAACGACCGCCACGATGACCAAGACGATCGGGGCCAGGGCGCCGGCCTGCGCCGCACACAGCGCGGACACGTACAGAACACTCGAGCTGATGTCGTTGCCGCAAATCGCTGTGGCTCGCCAGCTTCCAAGCAGATGTTTGTCGGGTTGGTCGAGTCGAGTGAGTGGGAGGTTCGACTCGCCAAGTCGCGTAAGCCGCTCGGCACGCCCCCACCCGGCAAACTCCCACGGCTTGTCGTCTTTGTTTTCCACCTGATTCATGGGAGGGCTCTGCCGGAACGTAGCCCACCTTGATCCAATGAAGCCAATCTGGGGTTGCTGGTCCCGAGAAGCTTGCCGGGTGGCATGGGCCCCAGAGCCGGGCTAGGGAGCCCGCCGTTCTTGCGCGAGGCCTCCGTTGACGGAATACTTCTAGGCCTCGGGGGGTTGAGGAGCCCAAATGAACTCGGAGCGAACAGCGAAACGGAGCACCATTGCGCGTCGGCCAGGCCGGCGGGTCGCCATGTTGTCCGTGCTCGTCGTCCTCGTCTCCGCGGGCTTTTCCAGCCCAGGCGGCGGCCTATCGCCCGGCGCCGAGTCGGCTCTGAGCGAATTGGCGGCCCACAACGACGTGGTCCTGAAGCCTCTTGCAGAGCGCAGCGGCGTGTGGGCGGACGGCGCCATCGACTCGTTCGAGGAGGATGACCTCGACTGTGAGCACTTGGCTCCCACGCCTTCCGAACGGGCCGCCTCGACGGCGCGCCAAGACATTCGGATTCCGTTCTTTGCGAGCGCCGACCTAGCTCGGCCCCACCCCGCACGCGGTCCTCCTTCCGCCTGACGAGGCCCGAGAGGGCTTCGTCTCCAGCGTGTGTGATTGCCTCTGAATGTCTCGGGGCGACGGTGTTTTGAACGCGAAGGCGGATTGTCATGTCGAAAGCAGAGTCGAAGGGCGGGCTACGAAGCGCGCTCCCCATTGCAGATCTCAAAGCAGGCTTCCTGGTCTTTCTGATCGCCCTTCCCCTGTCTCTGGGGATCGCGATGGCCAGTGGCTTCCCTCCCATTGCAGGTGTCTTGACCGCAATCATCGGAGGAATGGTCGTCACGTTCTTGGGTAGCGCGCGTCTGACGATCAAAGGTCCGGCCGCGGGGCTCATCGTCATCGCATTGGGTGCGGTGCAGGAGCTCGGCCAGGGCGACCCGATGGTGGGCTATCGACGCGCGCTGGCCGTCGGAGTCTTGGCTGCCTGCGTACAAATCATACTCGCCCTACTCCGAGCTGCATCGATCGGCGTGGCGATGTCCCCGGCGGTCGTTCACGGCATGCTGGCGGCGATCGGGGTGATCATCATTTCGAAGCAGGCACACACGCTGATCGGAGTGGCGCCCGCAGCCAAGGAGCCCCTCGAGCTCTTGGCGGAGATCCCACACAGCATCGCCCACGCGAACCCGGAAATCCTTGCGCTCGGGGTGCTTTCATTGCTCATCCTCTTCGGCTGGCCGATGATTCGTCAGGGATGGGCAAAGGCGCTCCCCGCCGCGGTCGTGGTCCTTGCGGTCGCCGTTCCCTTGAGCCTGTGGATGGATCTCGACCATTCACACGCGTACCGCTTTCTCTCGCACCAGTTCCACGTGGGACCAGAGTTCTTGGTGCAGCTGCCGGGCTCGCTCCTCGAAGCCATCGTGTTCCCCGACTTCTCGATGGTGTTCAGCGCAATCTCGCTCAAATACGTCGCGATGTATGCACTCGTAGGTACTGTCGAATCCACATTGAGCGTCATCGCCGTCGACCTGATCGATCCGGAGAGGCGCCCGTCGAATCTCAACAAGGACCTGTTCGCGCTTTCGCTCGGAAACCTCGCATCTTCGCTCCTCGGCGGTCTGCCGATGATCTCGGAGATCGTGCGTAGCAAGGCCAACGTCGATGCTGGCGCTCAGTCCCGCTGGGCAAATTTCTTTCATGGCACCTTCCTGCTCGTCTTCGTCGCGCTGGCACCGGGGCTCCTGAGCGAGATTCCGCTTGCCGCGCTCGCTGCGATGCTCGTCTACACCGGCGCCAAGCTCGCCTCGCCCCGCGAGCTCGTCCACATCAAGCAGATCGGCCCCGACCAGCTCTTGCTCTTCTTGACGACCCTGCTCGTGACGCTGGCGACCGACCTCCTGGTCGGTGTTGCCGTTGGACTCTTGCTCAAGCTGATCTTGCATCGCGTCCGAGGCGCTACATTTCGGCAGCTCTTTCGCACACAGGTGGAGCGCACCGATCAAGGCACAGAGCTGCGCCTCGCGCTACACGGAGCCGCTGCCTTCACGAGTCTGCTAGCTGTACGCAAGCATCTCGCGAACCTCGATCCCGAGGTTCGGCGGGTCATCGTCGACGTGAGCGATGTTGCGATCGTGGACCACACCTTCCTCAGTCGAGTCGAGGAGCTTTCGAATGAGTGGCCGAACGCAACGCTCGAGATCCTCGGCATCGAAGCGCTGATGCCACACACGGCGCACCCTCATTCGACGCGCCGAAGGAGAGCCTGATGAGCTCCGTGGCGGACATGATCGACCATGCTGCGCACCTGCTGCCACAGCAGTCGCCACTCCACATGTTCGTGCACCACAACACTCTGCACGCGTTCGAGCACCTTCACTTCGAGCAAGCCGTGCTCGAAGGAGCGGCCCGTTTCGGGACGGAGCCTTATCAAACAGAGCAAGCGTTCGCACAATGTCTCGAGACCGCGAGAATCCGGCCGGTCGACATCGATGCCGTGCTCGAGCCTTTGCACGACGACTCGGTTGCGCCCGTCATTGCTGGAGGACCGACGCGCCGGGAGCTGCACGCGCTCCGGCTCCGCAATCTCTTCGAGATCCCGAAAGGCGCAGCCCTCCACTGGATGCTGGAAGAGACGGGGACGCTGTTTCGCTTCCACCCGCGCGTTCCCGAAGCGGCCCGCGCCGCTATCCTGCATTCGGCCGAGCGCGTCTCCGTGGACCCCGCCCCGATGAGCGCAAAGGCCCGAGAAGAGCAGTCCCTCGAGCAGATGTGGCGAGCGCTCCTGGCGGTAGCGCCCGTGGTCTCTCGCGCCGGTGTCAGCGTTCGGCGGCGCGACCAGATCCTTGCCGCCTACGGAGCCGATACGGATCGGCTCGTCCACCCGCTCCTGATAAGGTTCTGCGCGGCGTTCGTCGACCAGGGGATCGCGTACTGGCAGATGGCTGAGCGCGAGCAGGGGCTGCTCGCTGCCTTCCGCGCTCTCTACGGACTGGGCTCCGGGCCGATGGACCGCTGGATGCGCGGCCTCTCAGAGGAGCTGAGGCGTCAAGGACGCGATGGCTGGGATGCGGAGCGCACGGTGTCCTGGGCGCTCGAGGAGTTGGGAGTGCCCCATGCGGAATGGCAGGGCTATATCGAGGAGACACTACTCTCGCTTCGGGGTTGGGCAGGCATGATTCGGCAGCTCGAGGAACGCCCCGATACGGCCCCTGTCGACCCGCCTCCCGCTCGGCTCGCCGACTATCTCGCGCTTCAACTGACACTCGACCTTCATGCGGCCAGATTCGAGCTTCAGCCACATGCCGGCGAATCAGAGAAGCTGGCCGACCTTGCCACCTCTCGCAGCGCGGAAGTCGAGGAGCTGGATCTCGAGCTCGTCTATGAAGCGTTCATCGTCGCCCAGTTGGCCGGCGTCGGCCCGGCTGAGATGACCTCCTCTTCCGCTGCCAAGCGATGGCTTGAAGAGATCCGTGAGTTCGATTCCAACGAGCGTCGAAGGCTCATGCACTTGGCTTACGAGCGGAGGCACCGGATCGGTGTTCTCGACGGCATCGTAGGCCACTGTCGACTGGGTCGCGCTCGCGCAAAGAGCCCCAGCTTTCAAGCGGTGTTTTGCATCGACGACCGAGAGGAGTCTCTTCGGAGACAACTCGAAGAGCTTCGTCCCGACGCGGAGACCTACGGATACGCAGGCTTCTTTGGCGTTGCGATGTCGTACGAGGGCATCGAGGACATTCGACCGAGGCCGCTTTGCCCCGTGGCCGTCCGCCCGAGCCACTACGTCACCGAACGGGCCCTCGATGAAAGCGACGCAGCAGCGTTCGCGGGCAAACGCCGCCGCCAGGGGCAAGTGACGCACTCGATCGGACTTGGAAGCAAGATGCTCACCCGCGGTGGATTGTTGTCGGCGTTGTTCGGCTTCCTGGCGGTAATTCCGCTCCTCGGGCGAAGTCTTTTCCCGCGTAGCACCGAGCGGCTCGCACACTGGGCGCTTCACCGGACCGCGCCGGTTCCCCCGACGCGCCTTTGCGTCGAGGGAGCTGGAGAGGTGCGCCCTGATGGCCTTCGCGCCGGGTACACGCTCGACGAGATGACCGGCATCGTGGCGAGCGTCCTCACGACGATGGGAATCGACAAGAACCTCAGCTCGTTGGTCCTCATCGTCGGCCACGGGTCCTCCAGCCTCAACAATCCCCACGAGGCTGCCCATGACTGCGGCGCGACCGGAGGGGGGCGAGGGGGTCCGAACGCCCGCGCCTTCGCTCAGATGGCAAACGATGCGCGTGTTCGCGAGCGCCTCCGCGCGCAAAGCGTGGTCATCCCGGACTCGACCTGGTTTGTCGGCGCGTACCACAACACCTGCGACGACTCGATGACGTATTACGACGAGGACTTGCTGCCGCCGCACTTGGTCGACGCCCTCGACGATGTGAGGGGAGCGTTCGCGGACGCCTGCCGTCTGGACGCTCACGAGCGATGCCGACGTTTCGAGTCGGCCTCGTTCGACCTCGATCCCGAATCCGCCCTCACCCACGCCGAAGCCCATGCATACGATCTGGCTCAGCCGAGGCCCGAATACGGTCACGCGACGAACGCGGTCTGCATCGTCGGCCGAAGGGAGCGCACCCGCGGGCTCTTTCTCGATCGGCGAGCGTTTCTGGTTTCCTACGACCCGATGCGAGACCCAAGCGGCACGATCTTGGCGGCGCTTTTGCGAGCGGTGGGCCCCGTCGGCGCCGGAATCAACCTCGAATACTACTTCAGCTTCGTCGACCCAACGGGGTACGGAAGCGGCACGAAGCTTCCGCACAACATCGTCGGGCTCGTCGGCGTGATGGACGGACACGCATCGGACCTGAGAACGGGTCTCCCTTGGCAGATGGTCGAGATTCACGAACCCGTTCGCTTGCTGACCATCGTCGAGGCGAAAACGGAAATGCTCGAACGTGTGCTCGCGCAAGAGGCGGGACTCGCCAATCTCGTCAATAAGGAATGGATTCAACTCGTCGCCTGGGATCCGGATAGCGACGCTTTAGCTGTCTATGAAAAGGGGCGGTTTCGTCCCTACGTCACCGAGAACCCGGCGATTGCCGTCGTCGAACGCTCCATGGAGTTCTATGCCGGACGGCGCGGGCATTTGAGCCCGGCCCATGTGACAGCCGGACTCTTCGCCGAGGGGAGAGCATAATGGAATCCGTCATCCAAGTGATGGTCGTCGGCATCGTCGGCTTCCCTGCCCTCGCGGTCTTGGCGCTGGGCCTGAGGGCATGGGTCTACCACCCATGGAGCGAGCGAACGACCGTGGCGATCGTCGGCTTCGGGTTCAGCGCATCGGTGACGGTCTGCGCAATCACCGTGGCCTGGCTGCTTCACGCCGACGTTAGCGAAGTTCGCGTCCCCCTCGGGAGTTGGTTTTCCGCCGGGCACTACTCGTTCGACTGGAACCTGATCGCCGATCGATTGTCGATCCCATTCGCGACGTTCTCGGCCGTCCTGCTAGGGCTCGTGGCGTCGTTCTCGAGGCGCTACCTTCATCGAGAGCCTGGGTTCGCCCGCTTCTACTTGCTGCTCGCGATCTTTGGGACCGCCGTCCAGTTCGTCGTGCTGGCGGGCAGCTTGGACCTGGTGTTCTTGGGGTGGGAGCTCGTCGGAGTGACCTCCGCTCTCCTCATCGCGTTCTTTCACGAACGGCGGGGCCCGGTCGAGCATGGCTTGCGTGCGTTCGTGACCTATCGGCTTTGCGATGTCGGATTGCTCGCAGCGGGCGTGGCGCTCCACTTCATGGTGGGCACGTCCGACGTAGGCCCCTCGACCGGCGGTCCCTGGGCCGGCTTCGTCGTGCCGTCGACTTGGGCCGGGGCAAGCATCGTGGGGCTGCTGATCCTCTGGGCGTCCATCGGAAAGGCGGCACAACTTCCTTTCTCGGGTTGGCTCCCGCGCGCAATGGAAGGACCCACGCCATCGAGCGCCGTCTTCTACGGCGCACTGTCGATCCATTTGGGCCCGTACCTATTGCTTCGCTCGGAGTCCATCCTCCAGGCTTCATGGCTTGCGGCGGGGGCCGTGATTGCCGTCGGCGCCCTCACCGCGCTTCACGCGACGTTCGTCGGGCGAACGCAAAGCGACATCAAGAGCGCCCTGGCCTACGCCTCGATGACCCAAGTTGGATTGATCTACGTGGAGATCGGCCTTGGCTTCCGCTATCTGGCCGTGGCTCACATCGTGGGACATGCGGCGATTCGAACATTGCAAATCTTGCGCTCCCCGAGCTTGCTTCACGACCACCATCACTTGGAGCAGGCCATGGGCAGACAGCTCCCGCGCACTGGCGGTCACCTCGAACGCCTCGTTCCGCAAGCCTTTCAACCGTGGCTGTATCGTGTGGCCCTCGAACGTGGAGGCTTTGACGCTGTGTTGAAGGATTGGGCCGTCGCCCCGGCCCTACGATTCCTCTCTCGCATCGATGGATGGGATCAGGCTTGGGTCGACTACCTCACCAAGCCGAGCGCGGCCGGCGAACGACGCAGCCGCCATGACGAGGTGCGCCCATGACGATCGCCTTTGCCACGGTTCAGCTGCTCCTGCTCTTGCCGATGTCTTGGTTTGCGGGTCGCTCGAATTCTTCGAGAACCGCTCGGCACAGGGCCAGCTACGCCATGCTCGCCGCCGGCGTGCTCGCCGCTACGCAGCTCGTCTGGCGCGCGTTCGACCTTCCCGGCGCGAGCTGGTCGGCCGCTTGGCTATCGATGGAGGACCCGCATTCGTGGGTTCCCGCATTCTCGCTGATCACCTGCCTGATCGGCTTCGCGGCCATCGCGCTCAGTCCCATCAGCGAAACCCGTCCGACAACGTTTCGGAGGATCTTGCTTCTCGTCTTGGTCGCGTTGCTCTTCTTGGTGATTCGGCACCCGATTGGTCTTGCCGTGCTGTGGGGCGCGTCGGCCCTCATCACATGGCTCGAGCTGAGGGATCTCAAGCAGCAGCGGGGAATCGCCAAGGTCTTCGCGATCTACCATCTGCCGAGCGCCGTTGCCTTTGCGCTTGGTGCCATCCTGCTCCTTAGCGGCCAACATGCCGCCGGCGTCGTCCTCGTCCTCGTGGGCATCGGCATTCGGGAGGCTGTGCTTCCCCTCCACAGTTGGTTTCCCCCGTTCGTACAACATGCGCCAATGGGCCTGGTGGTCGCGTTCTTCGCGCCGCAGCTCGGTGTGTATGCGCACTTGGAACTGCTTCGAGACGCGCTGCCCCACGAGCTCGCCCATGGCGTGGCCGCTGTCGGCGCGGTCACAGCGGTCGTCGCCGCGGCACTCGGCCTTGCGCAGACCAACGGGCGACGCGCGCTTGCGTTCCTGATCATGAGTCAGACGGGCCTCGTCGCGTTCGGCCTCGATACGAGCTCACCAATCGCGCAAATCGGCGCGCTGCTCACCTGGCAGGTGATCGGGGTGGCCACAGCGGGATTCGCGATGACCCTGGCATCGTTACAGGCACGCCGTGGAAGCCTTTCGCTGACCTCACCGGCGGGCAGCTTCACGCGAACGCCACGCATGGCGGTCGCCTTCTTGTTCATGGGATTCGCCAGTGTCGGGCTTCCACTCACCATCGGGTTCGTCGCAGAGGATCTATTGGTCCAGGGCTCGGTCGATGAGTTTCCGGTGCTCGCCTTTGCACTCATCCTGGCGACCGCTCTCAACGGTGTGTCCGTGATGCGGGCGTTCTTCATGCTGTTCAGCGGCTCCTCGAAACACATCGGAGAGAGTGATCTGACGAAACGAGAAGCGGGCACGTTGACGCTGGTCATGGCAGTGCTCCTTCTCGCTGGCTTGTTCCCAGCAGGGACCGTTCGCAGACTCGAGCACGTCACCGGGGAACCCGGGCACGCAGTGGCTCACGCGCCGCCCAGAGCTCAAGAATAGAGCCGCCGACCGATGCGAGAGCTCTTCCATGCAAGCGCACTGCTTGAAAACGCTACTCGCCGGATTTGATGTTGGGCTCGTAGAAGAATCGCTCGGAGACGACCTTGCCGTCTTTCCACTTCCGTGCGGCGACCTGGTGGTTGCGCATGCGGCTGCCGTCCTTGAACGTTACATCGAAAATCCATTCAGAGTAGGAGCGATCGCCCTGTGCGGCGCTGGCCTGGAGGCTCCCCTCGTGAAACTCGGCGACGTTTCCGAAGAACTCCTCCTCGTACTTTCGGCAAGCGTCCTTGCCGCGGCGCGCTTCCTGGTTGTTCTCTTGCATGACGACGTCATCTGCATAGAACTTTTCGAAAGCTTCCATCGCTTGTCCCGAGGCGATCATTTCATTGAGCTCTTTTTCGAGCGCTTGGATATTCTGAGACACTGGGGCTCCTTTCCTTAGGGCTTGACGCGCTCGAGCCGCGGGGACTCGAGCCTCGGAAATACTTGCACGTGACGCGCGTGGGGGTCCGAGGTCACTCTTGGTGCCTAGAGACTCCACAGCCGACGGCAAGTGTGGTCGAACGGTGCCCGGCCCGCCGAAGCATAGGAGAGCGCGAACTCCGCCCCCAATCGGTTTGGGCGCTCATCGACGCCCTTTTTCACGCTGGCTTGACCCGACCGATCCGCATGTTAAACAGCCCCGGGCCTTTCGTCGGGCTGTTAGCTCAGTTGGTAGAGCAGCGGACTTTTAATCCGACGGTCCAGGGTTCGAGTCCCTGACGGCCCACCTCGAGGCGCAAGCCTCACTTGCTTATTGTCCCCATCGTCTAGTGGCCCAGGACCCTGGCCTTTCACGCCAGTAACGGGGGTTCAAACCCCCCTGGGGACGCCA
>JAHEEE010000018.1 GCA_024640845.1 Myxococcales bacterium
GCTACGCTTTTCTCGATAGAGCTGGCGATGAGACTTGAACTCATAACCGCCGGTTTACAAAACCGGTGCTCTACCAATTGAGCTACGCCAGCATGACGGCGGCGGCTGTACTACGGTCCGGTACCCCGGAAGTCAAGGTAATCCGGGCTCAAAGCCCCGACGAGGGAGGGACGCAGGCCTTCCGGTCCTGTGTCCCGTCGACGAAGTCGACATTCGCCGAGCAATTCGCCTCGTTCTCGACGCTCCGATTGCGATTGCACTCCGGCTTGTCGACACAGATCCGAAAGCAGAAGTTGGCGATTCCGGTTCCGTCGTCGTGCGCCACGCATGCAGAGCCCTCGGGACAGTCGGCGTCGCCTTCACAGCCCTCGAGCCCGCAATAGCCACCTGTAAATCGAGTGAGGCACTCGAGCGTGATGTTCTCGTCCGCGGATTCGCATTCGGCCGACTCGCTGCACTCGGCCGCAACGCCGACGCGATCTGCCTCGGTCTCCCCCGAGCTGCCGCAGCCGAGCGACGAAACCCCGAACGCAGCAATCAAGACAAAAACATACATTATCCTACACATAGCGATCTCCCCCTCTCATCAGGCCCCTGCGCTCTCGACTCGGTTCCGCCCCTTGGCCTTCGCATCGTACATGGCACGGTCCGAGGCCTTGAGCAGCCCGTCGAGCTCGGATGCATGCTCCGGAAACGCTGCGACGCCAACGCTGGCGGTCACCGACAGATACGGCGCGCTTGGGACCTCCATCGACTCGACGGCCGCCCGGCACCTTTCGGCAGCCCCCATCGCCTGCTGCAAGTCGACCCCAGAAAGCAGGACGACGAATTCCTCGCCGCCGAACCGACCTACGATGTCCTCGGCGCGGAGCGTCGACTGAATCGCGTGGGTGGTCTGCTTGAGAACGAGGTCGCCCCGTGCGTGTCCATGCGCGTCGTTGATGCGCTTGAAATGATCGAGGTCGACCATCAGCACCGCGAGGGGCCTGCCCTCGTCGGTTGCTCTCGAGAGCGCGCGCTGCATCACGGCAACCGCGAAGCCGCGGGTGTACGCGCCCGTCAGCGAATCGAACTGGGCCGCTTCGTACAAGTCGCGCTCGTCTTGGCGCCAAACGCTGATCAGGTGATCCATGACGATCGCGAACGGAATGTAGATGAGAGCTGCGGCCGCCGCGCGTTCCGCCGCAACCTTCGCGATGTCCGAGGACTCGAGGGACATTTGGAAAAGCGCTAGGAACGGGAGCACTCCCGCCTCGCTCAAGAAGTGCATCGCGAACATCGACACGAACCACCCGGCAACGGCCGTCCACAAGTAGCGGCGTCGGAGCAACACCATGCCCAAGAGCAACGCAGCAACGGTGATCAATCCGCTTGCTGCGGTATAGGGGCCGAGCGCATAGCAAACCGCCGTCCCAGTCACGATGTGGGCCGCGATGGTGACAAACAGAAGCCAAGAGAACCCGTTGTTCGCCGGGTTCGGCCGCCGCCATGTCCAAACGTAGAACACGAACCAGAACGCGAGCCCACCAATCGCCAAGTTCGTGGTCGTCCGCAGCGCGGCCTCATCATCAGGCTGCTCGAGAAGGAACGGCCAACCATCGAACGCGGCAAAGGAGATCGTCACGATCACCATCAGAAGCGTGGTGAGGAACTGCACGTACAGCGAGCGGCCGCGCGCGTTCCAGCCGAACGGCGAGCCCGATGGGAGGAGCGACCGGCCGAAGGGAATCGCAGAGCCCCGCCCCTTGGCGCGCACCTGGCTATTGCTCTCATCTACGACCGAGTCGTGACTCGGTGGGTCGCTCGGTACGGAGGAAATCATGACCCCTGTTTCAGACTAGCAGGTCTGCACCGAGGGTGGTCCTAAGCCGCGTGGATCCCAAGAGGGCGCGTTTGCAACACCAGCTCCCGAACGCGAACCCAACGCCGAAGCGAGCGCCAATGCGCGTTTGCCATGGCGACAAAGCGAATGGAGATGTCGTTGAAGAGCAACCCCTGGTCGTCACGCACGACGTCCGCTGCGATCCAAAGCGGGTCGGGCTCCCCGGGCAACTCAAGGCGAACCTGGAGCCGATCGCTCCGCCGATTCCCGAGGATCGCGAGTGAATCGAGGGCCAGACCGTGCTCGCCGAGGTTGGTTACGAAAGCCGGTAAGACCTCGTCATCGGCGACGAGCTCGGCATACAGGGCAACTGGAACCCAAGTCTCACGTTGCATACTGAACACCATCGTAGGTCGAAACTACGGGGACGTGTGGGCTCGGGCAAAAAATCGGGCGCTCTTCGATGATGCGCCCCGACGTCGAGCCAGGTTTGACGCGGAGCCAAGGCGTGTGATACCGCCGGCTGAATGGCGGTTCATTCAACAGCCAAGAAGAAGGGCTCCGCCGACAAGCGGGACCGGATTCTCAGGGCGGCGATCAAAGTCTTCGCCAAGAACGGTTTCTACGCGACGCGGGTCAGCGAGATCGCGAAGGCCGCGGGTGTCGCGGACGGTACGATCTATCTCTACTTCAAGAACAAAGATGACGTCCTCATCACGATCTTCGAAGATGGCATCCAGCAACTGCTGGCGATCTTGCGCGAGGTCGCGGCGTCGGAACAGCCCTTCGACGAGCGCATCACTCGGATCATCGAGCTGCAGCTCGGCCTTCTAGAAGACCAACGCGACCTCGCCGAGGTCATTACCGTCAATCTCCGCCAATCCTCGAGCTTGTTGAAGCAATACGCGGCGCCCCTGTTCATGGAATACATCGACGTCATTGCGGGGCTCATCCGAGACGGGCAGAAGGAAGGCGCCTTCCGCAAAGACATCAATTCACGCGTGGTCGCGCGCAGCCTGTTCGGTGCGCTCGACGCCATTCTCCTGACTTGGGCGCTCGGCGAAGCAGACCCACCGAGCTTGCGCAAAGCCGCGAGCCACTGTGCCAGCCTCTTTCTCGAAGGCTTGCGGGTTCGCTGATCTCCTCAGTCTTCGGGACGAACGCGCACACCCTGCAAAGCGGCTTCACAAGCGTTCTCGTAGACAACGCCGTTACAGCCGACTACCGGCCCATCGGGTGTGCAAGGGGCGTCCTTCAGATCGCAGACACCCGGTCCATCGCAAACGATGCCATTGCAGTATTCGTCGGTTGAACACATCACGGCCGGACACTCGCACGCACCGATCGCCGATACGCGTGAACCCGCCTGGAACGCCTCGCACTCGTTGTCGTAGGTGACGCCGTCACAACCGCATACCTCTTGCGCGTCGCTTGGATCGCAGGTTTCCGGTCTGGGAAGACACTCCCCCGGATTCAAGCAGCTGTCTTCGAGCGCACAAAACTGACCGGTCGAGCATTCCGAATTGTCGGTACAATCACAAGGCCCATCGGCCGACGCCAAGCGGACACCTGCCTTGTTCGCGAAGCACGCGCTCTGGTAGGTGAACCCGTCACAGCCGCAGACGTAGTCGACCACAGTGTCATCGCATTCCGTCTCCCGAGGAGCGCACAAGCCGATGCCGCCGCAAAAATTCGTAGCGCAGATCTCGGTCGGCTCGCACTCGGAGTTGGACCTGCATGCCGTGTCGACCCTGTTGTCACTGCTGCCACACCCGTAAAGCAGAAGGCCCGAGGCGACAGAGAAGATGAAAGCGTGGCGGGTCAACATGAGGCGCAACGCTAGCCCACCGGCGCGACCGCGGCTAGGCACCTGGGAGGTGGATTTGGCATGATCGTCAGCCAAATGTTGCGCTGACGTAACTTGCGATCCTGCGTCAGCCAAGTGCCGAGTACACCAAGTGATCGCTCACTTCCCAGAGACGCTTGGACGCGTCAGGGTCGCGCGCGGCCTTGCTGGCGCGTGACTCGCGCACTTTGTCGAAATACCGACCGGTCACGCCCTCCAGATCTGGCGAAGTCGCCACGTAAATCGAAGTCCGAGCGCCTTCCTCCTCGCTCATGATGATCAAGCGCGCGAGCGGGGAGCGATGGAGGGCGTTGAGGAACACGTTGTTTCGCGTGATGCGGCTACGAACGTTGCCCGGGTTGAGCGCATTGGACGTGACGCCGATGTCCTTCCAGCGGCGCGCGAGCTCGTTGGAGAAAAGCACGTTCGCAAGTTTCGAGTGGCCGTACGCCCAGAATCCGCGGAAGTCCTTTTCGAACATCAGGTCGTCCCAGTTGAGCGACTTCGGGCGCACATGCATCGAGGAGGAGACATTGACTACTCGCGCCGGGGCAGCGCTCACGAGCAAGTCTTCGAGGTCGTTCGTCAGGAGAAAGTGGGCCAGGTGATTGACCGCGAAGGTCTCCTCGTAGCCGTCCTTCGTCAATGTGCGCTCGCGGTGCCAGACCCCTGCATTGTTGACCAGGACACTCAACGAATCGAAGCGCTGCTTGACCTCGTCTGCGAGCCGCCGGACGTCGCGAAGCGAGCCGAAGTCGGCCTGAAAAGTTTCGATCCGCCCTTCCCCCTCACTTAGGTCCTCGGCCGCCGAGGCGAGACGCTGCGGGTTGCGCCCGACGATACCCACCACGTCGAAGTGCGCTTTCAAGCCCCGGGCGGTTTCGAGGCCGATGCCACTGCTGCCGCCCGTCACCAAAGCAAAGCGGGGGGCGGTTGCGTCTCCTGCCATCGCGGGCTTCTATCACACGGGAGCGGACTGTCCTGCTGCGGGCTCCTTGACAGTCCCCTCAAACGCTCCTAGAAACCCTGCGTTTTTCAGCATTTGTCGGCCTGAACGGCCCTTCATTGAGGAGGAAGTGTGAAGATCCTCGTACCCATCAAGCGCGTTGCGGATCCGGACAACGCAAGCAAGCTCAAGGTGAGCGGAGACGGCACTGCCGTCACATCGGAAGGTCTCGAGTGGAAAATGAATCCGTTCGACGACTGGAGCCTCGAAGCCGCACTGCGACTGACCGAAAACGCCGCCGAGAAGAACGCGCGTGTCGGTGAGGTCGTGTTGGTATCGATTGGCCCGAATGACGAGCACACTCAGCGGATCATCCGCGAGGGTCTCGCCAAAGGCGCGGAGCGCGGCATCCTGGTCGAGGCCGAAGATGGCTCGCTCGACTCGGGCGTGGTCGCCGCCATCCTCAAAGCGCTCGTCGACAAGGAGAGCCCTGACCTCGTCGTGATGGGCAAGCAGGCTGCCGATGGCGATTCGAACGTGGCAGGCACCGTCCTGGCGGACAAGCTCGGCTGGCCCGTCATCAACTACGCGATGAAGATCAAGACGAATGACGACGGCAAGACCCTCGAGGTCCAGCGCGAGCTCGACACCGGCGTTGCGACCGTCAAGGTGACGGGCCCCGCGATCCTCACGACCTCCGACCGAATCCTGCAGACGGATTCGGTGAAGAATGGAGTGACCCCCGACGACCACCAGTACGCGAAGCTCGAGGTCGGCGGTCGCTACGCATCATTGAAAGGCATCATGCAGGCCAAGAAGAAGCCGATCGACACCACATCCGTTGCGGATCTCGGGGTGGATGCGGGCAAGACCCTCAACTACACCAAGTTCGAGCTGCCACCGGCGCGCTCGGGCGAGACGACCTTCGTCGAGGACGTCGCCGACCTCGTCGACAAACTCCACAACACCGCCAAGGTCATCTAACCCTCGGGACACGGAAAGGAAGCATCAGACATGGCTAATGTTCTCGTTGTTGCGGAGCTCCTTGAGGGCAAGGCACGCAAAACCACACTTTGTGCAGTCACGGCCGCGAAGCAGATCGCGGAAGGAACCGGCGGCTCATTCGACCTCCTCTCGATCGGTGAAGGCGCAGGCGCTGCCGCCGATGAGCTCGCCGGTTACGGCGCAGGCAAGGTGCTCAAGGCGGAGATCGCAGGCGGCTATGTCTGCGAGAAGTACGCCGCCACCGTTGCAGAGGCCGGCAAGGACTATGACGTGATCATCGCGTGCGCGAGCGCATACGGGAAGGATCTACTCCCGCGCGTTGCCGCCAAGCTCGATGCAGGCGTCGCGTCCGACATCTCGGCAGTGAACGTCGACGGCGGCAAGCTGTCGTACACGCGCCCGATGTACGCGGGCAACGTCAAGGGAACCGTCGAGATCACGAGCGACAAGCAGGTCGTCACCGTGCGTCAGTCGGAGTTCGACGCGGCGCAGGCTTCGGGCGGCACAAGCCCTGTGGAAGACATTGCGGTGACGAACGACCCTGTCGCCGACAAGGTCGAGTTCGTTGGCGTCGAGGTCGTGAAGAGCGAGCGTCCGGATCTCAGTGAGGCTGACATCGTCGTGTCCGGCGGCAGGGCTCTCAAGAGCTCGGAAAACTTCACCAACGTCATCGAGCCGCTCGTCGATGCACTCGGCGCCGCCATGGGCGCGTCGCGCGCAGCATGTGACGCCGGCTACGTCGCGGCCGAGCTCCAGGTCGGTCAGACCGGAAAGGTCGTCGCGCCGAAGCTCTACATCGCGATCGGCATCTCGGGCGCCATCCAACACTTGGCTGGCATGAAGGGCAGCAAGACGATCGTCGCGATCAACAAGGACAAGGAAGCGCCGATCGCCCAGGTCGCCGACTACTTCCTCGTGGCGGATCTCTTCGACGCCGTCCCTGCGCTCACCGAGGCGGTGAAGAGCCTCTAGGCTCACAACCGACCAAAATGAGACCGAAGAAGCCTGGGTGGCCCTGCCCCCAGGCTTTTTTGTGGCCCGTCGCCTTTCCAATCCGGCACAATTCCAAAGATGGCTTGGTCGCTTGCCGTGTTCGCGATTGTGGTGGGTTCGCTCCTTGGGCTCCTGTTCGCCCGCCAACGTCGCCGATCGGCGGAGGGTCTGGCGTCCGCTGAGCCGAGCAGTCGTCCGTCCGAGGGCGTGCCCGCAGGAGCCTCGGCTCAGGCCGCGGACGGCGAAGAGCCCCCCGTCCGGAGCTGTCCCGTATGCCTGACGGAATACCCACCCCATAACCGGTTCTGCGTTCGAGACGGAGCCCCTCTGAACGACGGTGGCCCTTCCGGGCCGTTTTCCCTCGGGATGATCTGCCCGACCTGTCGCCGTGGCTATGCCTCGGATGCGAGCTTTTGCCCCGAAGACGCAGATGAATTGGTGCCATTCGGCTTGTTCGGCGCCGCCAGCGCCACACGCCCGCCGGTTCGGCTCGACACCAACAAGATCTGCCCGGAATGCGGGATCCAGCACGCTCCGAGCCACCTGTTTTGCGGTCGTGATGGCTCCGAGCTCGTCGTCGTGAACTAAATGACCCAAGGATCGCGGTCGATTGGGGTCCAAGCACGCGAGGAGAACCTTCGTGGAGTTCTTGCTCGTGATAGGACAGGACCGCTATGATCGCGGTCCTAAAGGGGAATCTTCGATCCGGCGCAGGCTGATCTCTGCTGCGCCGGTGGAAGACGGGGGCAACAGATGAAGATCGTTTGCGATAGCTGCGGGGCGAAATACTCGATCGCCGACGAAAAAGTCGCTGGGAAAATTTTCAAGATTCGCTGCAAGAAGTGCTCGTCGGTGCTCGAGGTCCGAGGCGACCAGGCCGGTGCGCACCCGTTTGCAGACGGCAACACGACGCAGGAGCCGGCGGGCGAAGCCACCTGGTACATCGTGGTCGACGGTGAGCAGAAGGGACCTCTTCCCCCGATTGAGCTTAGTCAGCTCTTCGCCAAGGGCGCGGTCGGGCTCGACTCCTACGTCTGGAAAGAGGGTTTCGACGATTGGAAGATCGCAAGCGACGTTCCGGAGTTGGCCCAAATCTTTGGCGGCTCGGGCGCCGGCCCGAAGGGCTCTTCGCCGTCCGGGGAGGACACGTCCGCGTTTGGCACCGGCGGTGACCTGTTTAGCGAAGGCGGCCGCGAGCCGACCAGCGAGATCGATACGAACGGCAGCATGTTCGCCGGCTTCGACGACGCCGCCACGCCAACCGATGCGGAGAGCCCGCCTCTTGCTGCGAGTGGCTCAGATGACTCGGGCGCCGCGCTTGGCGGCTTCGGCGGCAGCGCAATGGCCGGCGCCGCCCCACAAAAGATGACCGGTCAACGCAACGAGAACTCGGTCTTGTTCTCGCTCAGCAATCTGCAGCAGCTTGCATCGCGCGGTGGATCGGCTGCAGAGCCGGCGACCCCCGGGTTGAGCCAGCGGCCCCAACCTTCGGCAAGTTTGCATACGGGCCCACAAGCGTCGGGGGAAGGCTCCGGGCTCATCGACATCCGCGCCCTCGCGAAGTCGACGACACCGGGAACCAAGTCGGCGCCCTCGCAAGCCGTTGACGATCTGCTCGCCATCGGCACGGGAGGCGGCGGCACACTGGGCGCACCTCTTCTTGGCCCCGCTCCCCTCGAGACATCCGACGGCAATCGTTGGCTCTGGATCGCAGGGGCGGCGGTGGTGATGATCGCGATCGTCGGCGGAGGCGTGTTCTTTGGAATGGCGCTCGGCAGCTCGGAGGACGACGCGCTCGAGATCGCGGCCCCAACGGCCCAGCAACCGCCGCCCGCACCAACTCCGAGTACGGCTGAACAGGTTGCTGCAACCGCACAAGCGCCCTCCCAGCCCGAAGAAGAAGCCGCGGTGGTCGATATCGAGCCCGAAGAGCCGGTCGCGGCCGCAACGCTCGAAGAGCCAGAGGATCCGAAGGCCGCTGAGCGTCAGAGCCCGCGAAGGCGAAGCTCGTCGAGCTCGGCGCAACGGCGTTCCCGAACCGCGAGCGCGCCACAGGAAGCCCCGACTCCGAAGCGCAAGAGCAACAACCTCGACGCACTCATGGATGAGGTCGTGGGCGGCTCATCGTCTCCGTCGAAGCCCAGGGAGACGAGCTCCTCTAGCTCCGGGAGTAGCTCCAGCCTTCCTGACGCGCCCTCGCGCGACGATGTGAAAACCGCGCTGCAAGGCGTGAGCGGCGCGGTCAAGGGGTGTCGACAGGACGCCGGAGGCCTGGCAACGGTCGATGTGACATTCAGCGGGAAGACTGGCCGTGCAACGGGTGCGAGGGTCGCCTCGGGCCCGTTCAAGGGAACGCCGGTCGGCGCCTGCATTGAGGATGCCGTAAAGCGCGCCCGCGTACCGCGCTTCAAGCAGTCGAGCTTCAAGGTAACGTTCCCGTATCGGCTGTAGTTGGTACCGCGGTTGGTTTAGTTAGATCCGACCCGCCCGGACGCCTTCGGCGTCCGTTGGTCCCGCCCCACCGCCCCCACACTATCTCCTACCCCCCGGGCTCGCGCTGCCGCGCATGACATCCGGGCCTGCGAAAAGGCTATTGCAGCCCCTCTAGAAATCTCACGCCGGTCGCGACGCCGAAGCCCGTCCCTCCCTTTGGCATTCGCCGATGGGCGCGCTCCAGGAACGCAGGGCCGGCGATGTCGAGATGCATCCAAGTCGTCTCCTCGGTGAACTCCTTGAGGAACAGCGCCGCAGTAATCGAGCCGCCGTAGCGGCCGCCGATGTGTTTGAGATCGGCGATTGGGCTCTTGAGCATCGAGCGGAGCTCCGAGTCGAGGGGCATGCGCCAAAACGCCTCGCCCTCGGTGCCCGCCGCATCGAGATACGCCGATGCGAGCGCGTCGTCGTCCGTATAGAGCGCGGCCCGATAGGGACCGAGCGCGACCATGCAAGCGCCTGTGAGCGTCGCGTGGTCGATCATGAGGTCGGGCTTGAGCTTGCGCGCTGCCCAGGTGAGCACGTCGGCGAGCACCAATCGGCCTTCGGCGTCGGTGTTGATCACCTCGACCGTCTTTCCTTCGAGCGATTTGTAGATGTCGCCCGGCCGGTACGCTTTGGCGCCTGTCATGTTCTCTGTTGAGCCGACCACGGCATGCACTTCGATCGGGAGCTTGAGGCGGGCGGCAGCGAAGACGATGCCGAGCGTGGTGGCGGAGCCTGCCATGTCGCATTTCATCGTGATCATGGAGGGGCCAGGCTTGATGCAGAGGCCGCCGGAATCGAACGTGAGGCCTTTGCCGACGAAAACGACTTTCTTCTTCGGCCGCGCTGGCTTGTATATGACGTGGATGACACGCGGCTCGATCGCACTGCCCTTGTTGACCGCAAGGAGCAGGTTCATCCCCTCTTTTTCAATCCGCGCTTTGTTGAAGATACGGCACGAGAGACCGAGCTTTTTCGACTCGCGTGTCGCAGCCCGGGCGAGGGTCAATGGGGTCAAGTCGTTGGGCGGCGCGTTGACGAGATCGCGGGCGAAGTTGACGCTTTCGGCGACCGCCTTTCCCGTGCGGATCGCCGAGGTCAGGCCGCGCGTGTCCTTCGGCGCGTCGAGAAGCACCGCGGAGGTCAGCGCTGGGCTTTCGGATTTGTCGGTCTTGTACTCGGTGTAGTGGTAGTTGCCACTCACGAGCCCCTGCGAAACCGCCCGGACGGACTCGGGCGTCACTTCGGGGAGCTCGATCGCCGCGCTCTTTTGGGCGCGCGCGACCGCGGCAACTGCACGCCCCAACTTCCACGCGATCTTTTCGGCGTCTTTTTCTTCGCCAATCCCGACCAACAACAACCAGCGGGCCTTGGCCTTGCCGACAGCCGCTACTTTCAACGTTTGGGATCGCTTCCCCTCGAAGCGCTCATCCGATGCAAGGGGTTTGATGCTGCCCTTGCCCGTCACCGCTTCGATGCGGCTGAGTGCGCGTCCGAGCCGCGTCTTTCCCGACCCGACTGCGATCGCCACGATGTCGGCGGTGGACTCGTCCCAAGTACCCTTCGAAAGTGAAATCCTCATCTGACTCCTTCTAACTCGTTGCGCGAGATAGTGGAGCCTGGCGGCCGCTGTCGCAAGGGACCGGCACCGCCAATTCCCCGCGTGCAGCTACCCGTGATCACTACGCGGGAGCCCGGCACTCGTCGTGCAACGAGGATTCGATGAACCCCAAACAGGAGGACACATGCTCGAAGAGAACAAAGTGAAAATCGCCTACACGATCGTGGAGCGCGACAAAGACGGCCGCCAGTTTTGGGTCCGAGTGGGCGCCGCGTTCGTCAACCGCGACGGGAGCCTCAGCGTTCGTCTCGACGCGATGCCCGTCAACGGAAAGCTCCAGATCCGCGACTACCAACCTCGCGATTCTCGCGATACGAGCCCGAAGGAGCAGGCGGCATGAGCACGCGCGTCGTCGCCGCGATTCTGGCGGCGCTCGCATTTTTCGCCCCGGGTATGGCCATTGCAGACGGAGGCGTCCCCCCTCCGGAGCAGGGCCCGCCGACCGAGGCACGCGACGCGCGAATCAACATCAACGAGGCAGGGGTCGATGAGCTCGTCGAGCTGCCCGGTATCGGGCCGTCGCGTGCGCAGGCCATCATCGCCGAGCGGGAGAAGCGCAAATTTCGACGGGTCGAGGACATCATGCGGGTGCCGGGCATCGGTCGCAAAACATTCGGCCGGATCCGCGGGTCGATCCGCGTCCGATAGGTCTACCCACCGCTGGCCGAACCGCCTAGGGTCTTGGGCATGCCGCCGGCGATTCATGTGCGGGACGCGCGTGACGATGACCGTGACACGCTGTTCCACTTCCACAAGGGCCTCTACGAAACCCACCGCGACCAGGTCGTCGCCCAGGAAGACCTTCCGCTCATCGCCTATCGCGACTACGAACGGATCCTGGCCGACGACCTCGGCGCCCTCATGCGCGACCGAAACGCCCACGTTTTGCTGGCCGAATCGGGCGGTCGGCCGATCGGATATATCACGGGGCGCATCACGACGGAGCCGCGCCGGGTGTTGCCACGCCGCGGGGTCGTGGAGGACTGGTACGTGGAGGAGGGCTCCCGCGGCTCCGGCGTAGGCCGACAACTACTCACCGAGCTCGAGCGACGGTTTGTCGAAGCGGGATGCCAGGTGATCGAGTCGGCGACGTGGTCGAACAACGAAGGCGCGCGTCGAGTCCATCACGAAATGGGGTTTAGGGAGATCCGGGTGATCTACAGGAAACTGGTTTAGCAGGCAGGACACGCAGTACTCATCCCTCCGTGTGTATCGGCTGTGCTGGGCACCGGGGACGACGCTGACGCTGAACACTGACGCTGAACGCTGGCGCTGACGCTGAACGCTGGCGCTGACGCTGGCGCTGACGCTGACGCTGGCGCTGACGCTGACGCTGAACACTGACGCTGAACGCTGGCGCTGACCCCGTAGAGTGACTTCGTCACCACGGGGCTGCGCGCTGGGGCTAGTGCACTGCCGCCCGGAATGGAAGCCGGTCCACGATCTTCGCCTCTTCGTCCAGCAGCTCGTCCAGACGGCTCTGCACCATGTCCGCCGAAAAGTACTCCTTCGCCAACCTCACGAACAGCCCGTGGTGCCTCGCTTCGCTTCTCGTGATCTCGGTGTAGAAGTCCTTCAATGCGCCGGGCTCCAGGGCGTCGGCCAGCAATCCGAAGCGTTCACAGCCTCGCGCTTCGACGACGCCGAGAATCAGCAGCCGGTCGAGGAAATACTGCTCCGGCCCGCGCTTGATGAGCTCCATCAGGGCGGTGACGTATGGGTCCTTCTCGTCGGGGCGCGTTGCGAGGCCGCGGTCGAGGATGATTTCCATGACTTGCGCGTAGTGCTGGAGCTCCTCTTGCGCGAACGGGATAAGCTCGCGAACCAAGGTCGTGCGATCCGAGTAGTGCGAGACGAGCTTGAGGGCGGTTGCGGATGCTTTGCGCTCGCACGCGGCATGGTCGACGAGGAACGCGTCGAAATCGCTCAGCACGACTTCGGCCCACTCGCGCGGAGTCTTCGTGCGAAGGCGCGGCATTGGACTAGCTGCGAAGCGCGTCGAGGATCGGCTCGATGGCCGCTCGACGAAGCTTGAGGCCTGCACGGTTCGCGATGACCACTGAGCTGATGTCGGCGATCTTCTCGAGCGTCACGAGACCGTTTTGTTTCAAGGTCTCCCCGGTTTCCACCAAATCGACGATGACGTCCGCAAGACCCGTGAGTGGCGCGAGCTCGACCGACCCCTGGCAGAAGATCAGCTCGACGGGCGTTCCCTTCGAACGGAAGTGACGTTCTGCAATGTGCGGAAACTTGGTCGCGACGCGGAGTGGACGCTCGCGCTTGCCGGCAAGGCTCCCCTTCGGAAGTCCGCATACCATCATGCGGCACTTCCCGATATCCAAGTCGACCGGCGCCAGTACGTCGTAGTCGCGCTCCATCAAGACGTCGCGGCCGACGATGCCGAG
Organism: Myxococcales bacterium; assembly: GCA_024640845.1. Classification (GTDB taxonomy): domain Bacteria; phylum Myxococcota_A; class Polyangia; order Polyangiales; family Houyiibacteriaceae; genus SG8-38. The sequence goes on from JAHEEE010000018.1 coordinate 13,117, forward strand.
GTCAGCAGCGCCGTATTCGACATAGGTCGGGACGTCGTCGGGCTTCAGCAACAGGTAGCTGATACCGGACGCCTCGTCTTCGCGAACGAGCTTGCGGCTCTCCGCGGTGAGCGCTTGGGTCGGGATGCCCGCACTCCGGAGGCGCGCCCCGAGCTGCTTGAGGACCCGCCCTTTCGGAACAGCGATGACGATGGCTTCGCGGTTGCGTTTACGCATGGCCAGATACCCGTTTGATGTTGGCGCCGAGCGGTGCCAGCTTCTCTTCGATGTGCTCATAGCCTCGATCGAGGTGATACACCCGCCGAACGTGGGTGATCCCTTCTGCAACGAGACCGGCCAACACCAACGAGGCGCTCGCGCGCAGATCCGTGGCCATCACCTCGGCACCTTGGAGCCTTCGCACCCCGTGGACGGTGGCAGTGCGGCCGTTGACGTGGATGTCGGCCCCCATTCGGTTGAGCTCGGAAACGTGCATGAAGCGGTTCTCGAATACCGTCTCGGTGATCCGGCTCGTGCCGCTCGCAAGACACATCAACATCATGAGCTGGGCCTGCATGTCGGTGGGAAAGCCTGGGTGGGGCTGCGTGATGATGTCGGTCGGGCGAATGACCTCCGATCCTACGACACGAATGCCGTCCCCCTCGCGTTCGACCACCGAGCCGGCCTCGCGAAGCTTGGTGATGACCGCCTCCAATGGCTCGAACCCGATTCCCTCGAGCAGTAGATTGCCTGTGGTGGCGGCGGACGCGACCATGAATGTGCCCGCCTCGATGCGGTCCGGGATGATCGCGTGGTCGACCGGGTTGAGGGATTCCACGCCCTCGATCGAGATCTGAGACGTGCCCGCCCCCTCGATTCGCGCGCCCATCTTGTTCAACACGCGCGCGAGCTCCTCGACTTCAGGTTCGCGGGCGCAGTTGGTCAGCGTCGTCCGGCCCTTCGCGAGCACCGCGGCACACATGAGATTCTCTGTGCCAGTGTGCGTCGGAAAGCCGAGCGCGACGTCGGCGCCCTTGAGCCTGCCGCCAGGGACGGTCACCTCCACGTAGCCGTGGTGGAGCTGCACCTTCGCACCCATCGCTTCGAGGCCCTTGAGATGCTGGTCGATCGGCCTGGCGCCGATCGCGCATCCACCCGGGAGCGAGACGAGGGCATGGCCACATCGCGCGACGAGCGGCCCCAGCACCAAAACCGACGCTCGCATTTGCTTGACGAGGTCGTAGGGCGCCGTCGGCTCGATCGATCCGGATGCTGTCACGTGAACGCAGCCATCCTCGTACGAGGCCTCGACACCGAGGCGTCCGAGGAGTCGCGTCATCGTGTGAACGTCGCGCAGGTTCGGCACATTGCGGAACACGTGCTCGCCGTCAGCCAAAAGCGCCGCTGTCATGATGGGCAGCGCAGCGTTCTTTGCACCGCTGATCCGTACGGATCCCGCGAGCGGGTTGCCGCCGACGATCTCGATCGAGTCCACGTCGCCCTGTTACCCCGTGCCTCGGGTCGTGGCAACTTCAGGCAAAGAGCAGGCCCACGACGAACGAGACCAGGCCCCCGAGAGCGCCGAAGAGCGGAGCACGGGCGGCCGGCCAGAGGAGCTTGCCGGTCGTATCGAACCCACGATTGATCACCAGCACCACGGAGCCGATCCAAACAGCGAACCCGAGCAAGAGCAGGGTGCCGAAGAGCGGGTGTGGCGACGCAGCGCGATCGAGCAGACGCCGTTGGTCGGCCGAGAGCTCGTCCATACCGAGGTTGGCGTCGATTGGAGCGCCGCCTCCGAGCGCGAGCAGACGAGCGATGTCGTCCTTGGCACGCTCGGCCTGGGGGTGCGGCCTCGAATACATGAATCGAGATGCGGCGACGCCACCAACGAGAGAACGCAAGGCGAGAAGCGCTCCGTCCACATCACCCGCCTCTTCGAGCTCGACAGCCACCGACTCGAGGCCGGAGATCGCTTCGCGGCGAAAAGGACTGAGCGGGAACGACCAGCGAAGCGAACGGCGGTAGTGCTCGATGGCACGGGAAAGCCGACCCTCGTGCCGATACCCCTCGGCGGTTTCGAGCTCGGCGCGCGACTGCGTGACCGCCCTTCCAACCATGATGCCTGCGAGCGCGACGACTGTGAGCGCAGCAATGAAAGCGGCGCGCGGTCGGGCCGAGCTCACAGGAAGTCCCTGCGGCGGAAGATGAACGCGGCGAGGGCGAGCGTCATTCCGGCATAGAGAAGCGCGTAACCGAGGGTGGTGGCGACATACGCCAGGGGCGCGCCGGCGCCGCCCCCGGTGCTTACCAGCGTCGTTCGACCCGGGACGAAAAGGTTGAAGTTCGGCACCACCTCGGCAAGCCAACCTAGAATGCTCTGCGTGGTGGGGCTCAAAACCCGAGTTTTCATCGCGACCATGTCGTGCGCCGAGCGTCCAACGAGCCAAACCCCGAAGGTGAACGCTCCAGTTAGAAAAGGGGTGGAGAACGACGAGAACAAGAGAGCGACAGCGGACAGAATCAGCACTTCCCCGAGGTTCAAGGCGAGCGAAGCAAGAAGACGAAAGAGCTCCACGTCGACTGTCGAGCAAACCCAGACGGAAGCGCCAAGGGCGAGGAGCGACCAGATGGGAACTACCACCGTGCGGTCTTTAGACAGCAGAAAGCCCATCCCCAAAGCAACCGCCGAGGCCGCCGGAACGGCGACGACGAGCGCCGTCGATGCACCGGCTTGGATCGCGGTCACGAGGAGTTGAAGCGCGCCCATGATGGCGATGAATACGGCGCAAGTCACGACGATGCCCAAGTACTTGCCCAAGAGAAACTCGAATCGCGCAATCGGCTTGGGCAGGATGACGTACAAGGTCTTGCGTTCGATCTCTTTGTAGAGAAGCGACGAACCGAGGAAGATCGCAATGGTGACCGAGAACAACGAGATCGAAGCGAGCCCGAGGTCTGTCACGACGCGCATCTGCTGGTCGAGAGAAAGCTCGCCCAATGCCAGGGTGAGCGCGAGAACGGCGGCGGCAAGTACGAGCACTCCGAAAAGCACCTTGTCGCGAACGGCTTCGCGATAGGTGTTGAGTGCAATGGCGTAGATCCGGGCGAGGCTCATGGCGTGCCACCATCGGCAGAGCTCGCGACGGAGCTCGCGGCCGATGCGGAGGAAAACCAATAGGCGCGCCCGGTCGCGAAGTGACTCAAGAGGTTGAGGGCCATCAGCATCACGATCGCGGACGCCAGGGTACATCCGACCTCGAGCCAGCGTGAACTTTCGGGCCTGGTTCCGATGTTCCAAGCCCGAAAAGAAGCGGCGATGCCTTGAGCTAGGTAGAGGCCCAGCGCAGCCAAGCCGATCACATAGAGGCCGAGCACGACGGGGCGCGACAGAAGACCACGCAAAAGCTCGTAGTGACTCAAGGCGACGGGCCCGGCTTGGAAAGTCATGACCCAGTGAACGATCAGGTTCCCCGCGATGAACGCCCACGCGAGACCTCCCGCGAGCTTCTGGAGTCGAATGCAGCCCGACGAGCGATACGGACCGACCTGGTCCTCATGCGCGAGGGCGAACCGGCTCCAGCCGTGCGCATAGGCACCGACAAAAACCAGGACGACGGTCGTCCACGCGACGAGCGAGAGCCAACTCGCGGGCGAAGCCGCCGCGTACGACGGAGCTCCGCGGAGCGCGGGCCACATGTGCGAGAGCCCGAGCGCCAAGAGCGCGGCGATGGGCCAGACCGTCAGTGCGACGTGGCTGCGGAAGCTCGGCACGGATACTACCTAACGCCGCGGTCTCGCGAGGGTCAATTTACTTCAACGAGAGGGCGTTGCCTGAGCCCCCGGAATGCCTCTTCAAACCCAAGAGCGTCAGCGGCTCATCCGACAAGGTCATGCGAACGCGATCCCCGATTCCCACGGCGTGCACTTTCTGAGTACCGTCGAGAAAGAGTCTCCCTTTGGTCATTCGGCTCGTGATCTGCAGATCCTCGCCAGGCGCCACCATGCCCTTGGTCAGCTCGTACTTGTTGTCGACACCCCGGTACGGCTCCCGAACGACGAACTGAAGCTTTTGGGATCCAATCGCCATCACCTTTCCGCCGGCCGAGCGGAGGGCCGCCGTCGAGCCCGCGGCTGGACCAACCCATACGCCGCTCGACATCTGGCGCTCCTGTTGGCCGTCGTACCCGATAATGTACCTCGATGTCGCCGCAGGGCTCTCGTGGCAATAGAGCGCGTCGTTCAAGACACGGGTCGAAATCAGCCTATCACCGAGCTCCACCCGCATTCGGGAGAGCTTGCCCGAACGCAACGTCCCGGCCAGCGCTTCGGCGAGCACCTCGTCGACGTTGTGAGCATCTCCCGCGCAGAAATAGCCGACACTGGTGTCTGGGGCGCTGTTGATGGCGAGCATCGGCGTAGACGAATCCGCCAAATGCGACGCCCAAAGCAACGTGCCGTCCCCCCCGAGCGTGACGATCAGATCCCAAGCACCCTCCTCAGGCATCGGCTCAGGCCGATATCGCAAGACGGCTCTGGCTCCGAGGTCGCGAAGCGCCCGCTTGGCCCGCTTCAGCGTTTTCTGGTGGATGTCGTGCTCTCGCAGCAGCCCATCGACCGAGATGTCACTGTGCGAGATGAGCTCCTCGAGACGCTCCTGTTCGCGCCCCACGTAACGCTGATACGTGCTTTTCTTGTAGATGACGAGGACTTTGGGCCGCATGCGTGACTCGCGCTGGGGGTCGCGAAGGTGCTGCCCCTCAGCGGCTCGGGATCTTCTTGGCGTCCGCGAGGAAGCGTTCGAGACCGATGTCGGTCAGAGGGTGCTTGAGGAGTTGGTGGATCACTTTGTGCGGGATCGTGGCCACGTCAGCACCGAGGAGCGAAGCCTCCACGACGTGGAGGGGGTGACGAATGCTTGCGGCGAGCACCTTGGTATCGAGGCCGTAGTTGCCATAGACCGTGACCAACTGTTGCACGAGCTCCATGCCGCTCCCGGCAATGTCGTCCACGCGCCCGATGAACGGGCTGATGTAGGTCGCGCCGGCCTTCGCCGCGAGGAGCCCCTGCGTGACGCTGAAGCAAAGGGTCACGTTCGTACGAATGCCTTCTTCGCTCAGGGTGCGTACCGCTTTGAGCCCCTCGGCGATCAGCGGGACCTTGACTACGATGTTCTCGTGCATCGCGGCGAGGTTTCGACCCTCCCTGATGATCCCCTCGTGGTCGGTCGCGACGACCTCCGCGCTGATGGGTCCATTGACGACCTCGCAGATGTCGACGAGCACTTCCTTGAAAGGACGCCCCGTCTTGGCAACGAGCGAAGGATTGGTGGTCACGCCATCGATGACGCCCATTTCCGCGGCGTCACGGATCTCTTCGATGTCTGCGCTGTCGATGAAGATCTGCATGGGGCAAGTAAAGGGCGGCGACACCGCAGGGTCAAGCGGAGTCTGCGCTTTGCCGGAAGCCGCCCATAACCCGACCGAACGAGCGTCGATTCATTCGACGATTTCGACGTCGAGCTCGACCTCGTCCGAGGCCGGCGGCGGTTTTGGGTCGGGTTTGGTTTGGGTGCACACGATGAGGGTCGCGAGAATCGCAGCAATCAGCCACAATATGATGCCTGCAGGGGTCCACTGGCTCTTTTCGCGCATGGTTGGGCTCTAACCGCCGTTTTGTAGCCGGATTGAACAACCGGCAACCGAGGTCGTCCAATCGGCATGCGTAAATTCCTGGTCATTGTTTTTCTTTTCGCCGCCTGGAGCACATCTGCGCTTGCGGAAAGTCGGACCGGCAAGGTGGACGCCACGGTCGCACGGCTCGGTACACTGAGCGCGGACGAACGAAAGCTCCTCGCCCCTCACCTGGCTCAAGGGCCGGTCATACTGACCGAATTTCAGAATGGGCAGACCGACCTACCCGCAGTGATCTACGCGGCGCAGGTCCGGGCCCCTGCAAAGACGGTCGCGGCCGTCATCGGAAAGCCGCACGAGTATCCGGGCTTCATGCGGGCACTCACGTCGGTCAACGTGAAAACGACCAACGATTCGATGATGGCGTTCGATTGGACTTGGGGCGTCAGCTTGTTCTCGATGACGGGGCACAACGTCATGACGACTTACCCCGGCAACGACGACCGCGGATACCGGTTCGACATACGCACTATTGGTGGAGATCTCGGGATCGGTCGTGTGATGTGGCGGATCTATCCCGACGGCCCCAAGCAGTCGGTGGTCGTCTTCTCGTCGCGTCTCGACATGCGCGACGCAAACTACATCACACGCCAGCTCGCGTCGGAAGGCAACGCGGTCAACCGCACGATCAACGTCGCGGTCGCGATGGTGACCTTGCTCGAAGTCAAAGCCGAAGCGGAGAAACGATCGGGTACTTACGTCAACGGGAGGTTCGCGGCGAGACCGCTCAGTCGTCCATACGTGGACATGAACGCGCTTCGCGGAATCCTTGCGCGGGGGGATCTCGTATTCATGGACATCGATGGAGACACGATGCAGAAAGTCACCGTGGTGGGGCGCGCGGGGGCAAGTGTCGCGCGGGTCCGCCGTGTGATGCTCGACCCGGAGGAGTTCGGGCAATCGCTGCTGCATGGAACGTGCGCCGAGGTGGTCGAACGCACCGACCGCGGCGTCCGTTTCCAATGGGAGATCCCGATCCCGTTGATCCACGTGGGGGGCGAGATGATCCTGAGACCCTCCTCGACCATCATCGCGGTGGACGGTATTTCCGGCACACTGTCGAGAGGCCAGTGGCGATTTGATACGCATCGCTATCGTGGCGGCGAAGCGGGTGTTGTCGCTTGGGCGACGTTCGACCCGGCAGACTCGCCGAAGCTCATTCGAAAGCTGATTGCGGGGAACACATACTTCTCGCACGGCTTCGTGGCGGCGACGCAACTCGCCGTGATGCGGTCGCTCAGAACGCGGGTACACCGGATGGGGCGCTAGCCAGCGTCTTGTCCACCGTCAACCGCGGTGTCGCTATCCCCGTCGACCGAGGCGTCGATTCCGGTATCAGCGCCGCCGTCACGCAGCAGGGCGGGGTCGAAATCGACGACCAACGAGCAGCTTCCGAGGCCGAACGCGATGAGCAAGACGAGCGGGAACCGAACGCGCACCATCTCAAAACCGAAGGGTGGCAGTCGCGCCCGCGCCGCGTGTCCGGATCTCCAAGCGGGCGGTCTCGCGTTCCCGCTTACGCTTGTTCTTGTGCGTCATGAACAGGGTGAAGGACGTGATCGCCGAGAGCGCGGCGATTCCGAAGGACAGGTCCGCGAACAATGCCAGGCGGTCCCCTTGGTCGGCGATCTGTTTGCTCGGATTGTCGTTGTAGTCCTGCTCTTTTCGGAACGCCAGAACACCGAGAACCGTCCCAGCGACGAGCGTTGCCGCAGAGACGGCTCCGGTTGCGATCACGGCGCGCCGAATCGTGGTGTCTTCTTCTTCCTTGGCAAGCTGCTCCTGGAGCTTTGCTTCCTCGTTCTCCTCGACGAGGACGGCGCTCGGCGTCTGCGGTGTGAAGTCGAGCTGCCTCACTTCGCCGTACGCGACCCGGACGGTTTCCTCACCCACCTGACGCCCATCACCGACCACGACGACGGTGTGCTCGCCCGGCTCGACCTCCAAGGTCGCGGGCGTTTTCTCTCCGAAGGGCACACCGTCCAGCAAGATCGCGTGTCCCGGCTCGAGCGAACGTACCACCAAGCGTGCACGGCTCTTCAGCAGGGTTGCGATCCGGGCCTCGATGGACGCGCGATCCGGCGCGTCCGGCCGCATCACCAGATACTGCTCGAGCATGGCTACCGCGCCCGGCGCGTCGTCGCGGCGTTGGCGGGTGTCGGCCACCGCGACGAGTAGCTTCGGATCACGGCCGAGCGAGTAGGCGCGGAGCCACGCCTTCTCGGCGGCTTCGTAGCGCTGCGCATTGAACATTCGTGCACCGATTCGGTAGGCCTGCTCGGCCGTCGTGCTCGGGTCAGCGAGGTAGGTCGCAAGCTCGTCGTCCGTGGGAAGTGTGGGCGGCTCTGCGGGCTCTACTTGCTCTCCCGCCGGCTGCGCCGCTACTTCGGCCGCGATGCCAGCGAGGAGCAGTGCAAGCGCAAAGGCCCGCATTGGGCTCAAACGCCTCCCGTGCCGCCCATACCAGCGGTGCCGCCGCCGCCAGCCGAGCCACCCGTCGCACCGCTGCCCGCGGCACCACCAGCGCCACCCGCGGAGCCGCCCTGGCCGCCAGCCCCTGCAAAGCCGCCGCCACCGCCCATGCCGCCGCCACCGCCTACGCCACCGCCCGTTCCACCAGAGCCGCCTACGCCACCGGCGCCTCCGGTTCCACCCTGCATGTCCATGCAGACCACTTCGGTTTGGCAGCTACCTTGATTGAAATTGCTGCCAACGTGGCAACAAATCAGGCCGCTGTCGCACTCGTCGTCTTGAAAGCAGGTTGTGCCGACCCCGCCGACGCAGGCAGCCATAGCGAAGACCGAAAAGAAAGCCGAGCAGAGCCAAAGACAAGTGGATTTGCGCATGAGCGCAGCACCATAGCTCAGACCCCGGAGGTAGGCCATGCTGGCGGCGCGATCCAAGGCTATGCTCCGGCCCCCATGGCGGACCCAAACAATCAGGCGAAGGAGCCACGCTCTGGTCGATGTGCGATCGTTGGGCGCCCAAACGTGGGGAAGTCGACGCTGCTCAACGCGATTCTCGGTCAGAAGCTGGTCATCGCGACGCCCCGGCCCGGCACGACGCGCTCCTGCGTCCTCGGCGTGTATGCGTCCGCCGATCCGCCGACGCAGATCGCGTTCGTGGACACACCGGGGTTCGAACGACCGAAAGGCGCGCTCGGACACGTGTTGATCGATAGCGCCAAACGAGGGCTGCTCGACTGCGACACCGTCGTTTTCGTGACCGAGGCCCCCAAGCCGAGTGCTCCGGCAGCCGTGCACGAAAAGGACCTCGCCGTACTCGAAGCGCTCGAGACCTCGAATACGCCCGTTGTGCTCGTGATCAACAAGGTCGACAAGCTCAAGCAAAAGGAGCGTCTCTTCGGACTCATCGAAGCGTACCAGGAGAAGCGTGCGTTCGAAGCCATCGTGCCCACCTCGGCCACGAGAGGGACCAATCTCGACGCTTTGCTCGACGAGATCCGCGGCACGTTGCCAGAAGGGCTGATCTACGATCCGGACTTCTTGACCGATCGGCCGGAGCGGTTCTTCGTGAGCGAGCTGGTTCGCGAAGCCGCCATGCTCAATACGCGACAAGAGGTACCCTACGGCATCGCCTGTGAGCTCGACAGCTATCAGGAAGAGGAAGACCTCGTGCGAATCGAAGGCACCCTGGTGGTCGAAAAGCCGAGCCACAAAGCCATCGTGATTGGAACACGAGGCGAGACGATCAAGAAGATCAGCACGGAAGCGCGCGAGCAAATCGAGGCGCTAGTCGGTCGCAAAGTCTATCTTAGGCTCTGGGTCAAGGTGGTCCCTGGTTGGACGCGCGACCCGGTGAAAGCGCGACAGCTCGCGATCAAGGAGGAACCAGGGTGAGCCGTCGCAGACCGCAGGCGCGAAGGCCAGCAGGCTCGGTCGTCAACAAGCCTCTCGTCGCGATCGTTGGGCGCCCCAACGTCGGCAAGAGCACGCTGTTCAACCGCCTGGTCGGGCAGCATCTCGCAATCGTCGAGGACATCCCGGGAGTCACCCGAGATCGTTCTTACGCCGACGCGTTCGTGCTCGGCCGCGAGTTCGTGCTGATCGATACCGGCGGCTTCGATCCCGACAGTGACGACCCGATGAAAGCCGGCATCGCCAGCCAGGTGCGGTTGGCGCTCGAGGAATGCGACGTGGTCGTGTGCGTCGTCGACGCTACGGTCGACCCGCTGCCGGCCGATCGGGAAGCGATTGCGCTCCTGCGAGACGCCGGTAAACCGGTGATATTCGTAGCCAACAAGGCGGACTCCCAATCGAGGGCGCATGACGCGGTGTCGTATTACGAGCTCGGGATCGAATCGATTCTCCCGATCTCCGCCTTGCATGGGCGCGGGATCGGGGACCTCGAGGAGGCGATCGCAGAGCGATTGCCAGACGTGGTCGAGATCACCGAGCCCGAGCTCGACGTGCCGAGAATCGCCATCATCGGGCGACCCAACGCCGGGAAGAGCTCGCTCGTAAACCAACTCTGCGGTGAGGAACGGCAACTCGTCGACGACCGGCCGGGTACGACCGTCGACAGTATCGACACGCTCGTCGAGCGTGACGGTGCACGCTTCATTCTGATCGACACCGCCGGTATCCGACGAAAGCGAAGCGTCAAGAAGAAGGGTGTCGAAGGCCTGAGCGTGCTTCAGGCGATTCGGTCGATCGAGCGAAGCCACTTGGTCGTCTTGATGATCGACGCCGAAGCGGGAGTCGGCGAGCAAGACGCGAAGATCGCCGGCCTCGCCAACGACCGTGGACGTGCGCTCGTGATCGCACTCAACAAGGTCGACCTGTTGAACCGCGATGCGCAGAAGAAGGCCATGGATCGAACGCGCGAGATCTTGGCGTTCGTACCCTGGGCGCCGATGGTCACGGTCAGCGCGCTCGAAGGTCGAGGGGTATCCGCGTTACTTGGTCGGGTCGCGGATGCCGTCGCCGAACACCGCAAGCGCATCACGACTGCAGAGCTCAATCGCTTCTTCGAGGAGGTCATCGAGCGTCACCCTCCCCCCACGATGCACCACCGCTCGGTCCGCCTCTACTACATTACACAAGCGAGCATCGCGCCGCCGACCTTCGTGATCATGACCAACCAACCGAAGGATGTGCACTTCAGCTACCAGCGATACGTGGTGAACCAAATCCGAAAACGCTTCGGATTCAGGGGGACACCGATTCGGGTGAGATACCGAGGCAAAAAGAAGAAGGAGAAGTAGCTCTCACACTCGCTGACGCCGTCGTCGCGCCTCCGGGTTTCCAAGTTGTCCACATGCCGCCATCACGCTTCTGCCCTTCGTCACGCGCTCGCGCACGGGGAGTCCCTCCGCGCGCAGCCATGTGATGAAGCGGTCGACTTCGTGGTCCTGCGGTGCGCGCGTCAGCGGCCGGGTGCCGGGGTTGTAGGGTATCAGGTTGAGCAGCACGCGACCGAGCGGTTTGCAGAACTCGGCGACGGCCCGGGCATCGGCTTGGGTGTCGTTGATGCCGGGTAACAGGCAGTAGTTCACGCCGAGCGCGAAATTGCGGCGCGGCCGGTAACTCGCCAGTGTCTCTTGGAGCTCCGCCAGATCCGTGCGGCGGTTGATCGGCATGATCGCACTTCGAAGCGAGTCGTCGGCCGCGTTGAGGCTAATCGAGAGGTTGAGTCGCTTCAGCCCTTGCGCGGCGAGCAGGCGAATGCCTTCGACGTGCCCAACCGTGCAAACGGTCAACCGCTCTTGGCCGATCGCCAACCCCGCCTCGTCGTTGAGGACGCGGAGCGCATGGATGACGTTGTTGGCATTGTCGAGCGCCTCTCCCATCCCCATGAACACGATGTTGCGGATGGGCCAGCGAAGCCTGTGCCGGGCGACGAGCACCTGCGCGATGATCTCGTCGGTCGTGAGATGTCGGAGCAACCCCATGCGACCCGTCTCGCAAAAAGTGCAACCCATCTTGCAACCGACTTGGCTCGACACACAGAGCGTGTGGCGGCCGCGCCCCATCGGAATGCAGACCGATTCGACCTCGAGACCATCGCGGAGTCGAAGGACTACCTTCGACGTTTGGCCTTGATCGCCCTCGTCGGATTGCACCCGAACGACCTCGGGAAGCTCGAAGGAAAACGCGGCGGCCCACGCCGCGCACGCTTCCGGCCCTAGACCGAAGCCCTTCGGCTCATAACGCCCCTCGAGCATGACTTGACGGTGGATGCGCCGCGCGAACCCGTGGCCACGCGGGAGCAGCGCTCGGGCGCGTTCGACGATCTCTGCGCTGGTGAAGCCGTGAATCGGAGTTGGCGTCATCGAAAGATCAATCTTGGACGAGGAGGAAGTGCGCAGTGGCCACCGCGACGGGCTTGTCGGGGTCGTCTTGGTACGCGAACACCCGCACGTTCGCGACGCGCCGCCCGCGCCTCGTGAACACCGCCTTCGCAAACACGTCCTGCGGCTTCGCGCCTCGAAGATACTCGACCGTGATGTTGATTGTCTTGGGTACCGCTTCGGTCTCCCCGTGCCAAAGCAGCTTGAAGATTGCGGTCGACTCCATCAACGCGCCGAGCGTGCCTCCGTGAAGAGCAGGGACGTTGGCGTTACCCACGAGGTGCTCGGAGTATTGCATGCGGCCGCAAACGTCGTCGTCGACGAGCTCGGCGGTGATGCCCATGAATTGGGCGTAGGGAATCGCTTCGTGAAGCGGCCCGAAATCGCCGCTTTCCCGAACGGCCGACACTGCGTCACGGAGCCTCATTCGGAGTCCCCGTCCACGTCTCGGCGGCTGTCGCGAAACACGACGAACGTGCCAGAAGCGGTCGCTATTGGGCTCGCGTTGTCGCCGTGGTGCGCGGCTGCACGAACGAACGCAACGTGCCGAGTGACCTTGTAGCAATGGGCATCGCAGATCACCTCTTGGTGAGGTAGTGCGGGGCGCACGTAGTCGATTCGAAGGTCGAGCGTCGCAACTCGACGCGGGGCGACGAGCGACATGATCACAGCCCCCCCGCACGCGGCGTCGATCAGGCTGGTGATACAGCCGCCATGCAGTACGCCGGTTTCAGGGTTGCCGACCAGATCCTCGCGATACGGAAGCGCGAGCGACAAGTGCTCAGGCCGGTAGTCGGCCACCCGAAGGTTCAATGCTCGATTGTGCGGGACCGCGCCGATGTATCGCCCCTCGAGGCGACGTCTGATTTCGTCTTTTTGCGGTAGAAACGAGTCCGACATTCGAGCCCACGTGTAGCAGGCAAGCTCGATTTAGACCACTGGCGGCGGCGGTGGCGTTGCTTGTTCGGCGAGCCAATGCTCAGACGAGACGAACTCTATGCCGTCTGCTCGGGTCGACCCGAGCAGGTCGGGGTGATCGGTTAGCACCCGCCCTACCCCCGCGGACTTTGCGAGGGCGACCAACGCTTCTCTCCAATCTTCGATGAAGTGATCACCTTTCTCGACGATTTCGACCAAGCCGCGGATCGTCTTCATCTGCTGCTCGACTGCGTCGTCTTTGAACTCCGGAAGCGCGTGCAGCATCGATTGCACTCGCTCCATGACCCACGCCGAGGTCTTGGGCTTCCCGGCACCTCGAAAGGCGCGTTGAACGACGCGCTCGGGAGGGGACCCCAACGCAACCGAAGCGTTTACGTAGATGTCGGGCGCAAGAACGACGTCCATGCCCGAATCCTAACACGGCGAAGGCGCCCTTGACATCGTTGTTGCACGCGGTAACCGACAGCCATGAAGGCAGTCTGGATCCCGAAGTTCGGAAAGCCTGATGTGCTCGAAGTGCGGGAGCACCAAGACCCGACTCCTGAGCCGGGCGCGGTGCGGATCCGTGTCCGCGCGGCGGGTATCAACTTCGCAGATATCATGGCGCGCCAAGGTCTATACCCGGACGCGCCACCTCCACCGATGGTGGTCGGCTACGAGGTGTCCGGAGTCATCGATGCCGTTGGCCAGGGCGTGACCGATCGAAGCGAGGGTCAGCGGGTTCTCGCGATGACCCGATTCGGCGGATACGCCGATACGGTTTGCGTCGACGCAACTCACAGCTTCGCGATGCCCGCGGAGATGAGCTTCGAGGAAGGCGCGGCGCTTCCGGTCACGTACCTCACGGCCTATCACATGCTCTTCAACGTTTTTCGCGTACGGCCAGGCGATCACGTCTTGATCCATCAGGCTGCGGGTGGCGTCGGTACGGCCGCTAGCCAGCTCTGCCGCTCCGTCGGCGGCGTCACGACCTATGGCACCGCATCCAAGAACAAGCACGACTACGTGCGCTCCAACGGCTGCGACCATCCAATCGACTATCACTCCGTCGACTATGTCGAGGTGATCAACGACCTCACTGATGGGCGCGGCGTCGATGCCGTTCTCGACGCGCTCGGGGGTAGCGATTGGAAGAAGGGCTTCTCGCTGCTCCGCCGAGGGGGAGTGCTGATCGCGTTCGGTTGGGCCAACATGGCGAAGTCCGGAAAACGACGCGTGACCCATGTTGTCGGCGAGCTCACGCACATGCCCTGGTGGACCCCGGTCCAGCTGATGCAGCAAAACAAGGGAGTGTCGGGGGTCAACATGGGGAACCTTTGGGACGAACGGGAAACGCTGCTCGATGCGCTCGGCGCCCTGCTGAAGCTGTACGAGGAAGGCGCAGTCACGCCGCAGATCGACCGGGCGTTTCCGTTTCAGCAAGCGAGTGAGGCGCATGCGTACATCGAAGCAGGCCAAAACATCGGGAAGGTGCTACTCACGCCGTAGCCATGTCGGTTCGGGTCTGCTTCGTTTGTCTCGGGAACATCTGCCGCTCGCCCACGGCCGAGGCCGCCATGCGCCGGCTCATTGAGGAAGCAAAGCTCGCCACGAAGATCGAAATCGACAGCGCTGGCACTGGCGCCTGGCATGTCGGAGAGCCACCCGATCACCGCGCCCGCGCCACCGGAAAGCGCAGGGGCCTCGATGTCCGAGGCCGGGCGCGCAAGGTAGTGCTCGAAGATTTCGAGCATTTCGACTACCTGATCGCGATGGATCGCTCGAACCGCAGCGACCTGCACCACCTCGCGCCCAACGACGTGGCCAAGCGGAAGATCGAGCTCTTGCGGAACTACGACGCCGAATCACCGCGTGACGCCGAGGTCCCGGATCCGTACTACGGCGGAGACGACGGATTCGAGCGCGTCATCGACATCTGCGAGGCTGCTTGCCGAGGCCTGTTGGTTCACGTTCGGGATCGTCACGGCCTATGAACCGAGATCTCCGCGACGTTCTCGAGCGAACCCTCGGGCACGAGGTCACGGGTACGACGAGGCTCGGCGGCGGGAGCATCAATGACGCCGCGGAAGTGTCGCTCAGCGACGGTACGCGGGTGTTCGTCAAGACACACCCAGCCCCCCCCAAAGGCATGTTCGAAGCGGAGGCCCGAGGGCTCCGATGGTTGCAGGCAACCGGTGCGATTCGGGTGCCCGAGGTGCTCGCGGTGTCCGACGAAAAGCCGGCATTCCTCGCCCTCGAGCTCTTGTCCCCAGCGAGGCGCCGCGCAAGCTTCGACGAAGAGCTCGGCCGGTCGCTCGCAGCGCTCCACGGGTTTCGGGCGCGCTCGTTCGGGCTCGATTACGACAACTACATCGGCCGTCTGGTTCAATTCAACACACCCGCCGACGATTGGTCGACGTTCTACTGGACATCGCGGCTAGAGCCGCAGGTCCGGCTCGCGGTCGACCGGGGTTTGTTGGGGAGTCGGGCGCGGTCGAAGTTCGACGCCCTCCGAAATGCGCTTCCGGATCTCGTGGGGTCGCCGGAGCCACCGTCGCGACTTCACGGGGATCTTTGGGCTGGCAATCTTCACGTCGATGAGCGTGGCGGTCCTTGTCTGATCGACCCTGCGGTCTACGGCGGCCACCGGGAAATGGATCTCGCGATGATGCGACTGTTCGGCGGCTTCGGCGAGCGCGTGTTCGCGGCGTACGAGGAAGCGATGCCGCTCTCGGAGAACGCGGACCACCGGGTCTCCCTCTATCAGCTCTATCCGCTCCTCGTGCACGTCAACCTGTTCGGCGGCTCTTACGTAGGCTCCGTCGAACGCGCGCTATCGTCGTACGTGTAGGTTGACATAGCTCAGCTCGAGTCCCAGAAGCTCCCAATGCGCGCCATTCTCCTGATCGACCACGGTAGTCGCCGAGCTGAAGCGAATGCGCTCTTGGGTGACGTCGTGAGCCGTGTGAAGGCGCGTCTCGGCGAAGCCGCCATCGTCGAGCTGGCACACATGGAAATCGCAGAGCCAACGATCGCGCAAGGGTTCGCGCGCTGCGTCGAGCAGGGCGCCTCCTTCGTGGTCGTACACCCCTTCATGTTGGCGCCCGGGCGCCACGTACAAGAGGACCTTCCGCGCTTGGTGGCAGATGCGGCTGCATCACACCAAGGCGTGTCGTTCGTGTTGTCAGCGCCGCTCGGCAGCCACGACGGCATCATCGACGCGGTCGTCGATCGATGCGAGGCCGCCTCCCCTGCCGGCCAAGGTTAGGGAATCAAAACGACCTTTCCGGTGGTTTGCCGCGCGCCGAGCGCTTCGAGGGCAGCCGTCGCCTCCGATAGGGGGTAAGTGGCTGAAATCACGGGGGAGATTCTACCTCGCGCATGCAGATCGAAGATCGCGCGCTGGGCGTCCTGGATCGCCGACGGGTCTTTTTCGAAGTAGAGGCCCCAGTGAACCCCGACGAGCGAGATGTTCTTGAGGAGCACCCGGTTCATCTCGGCGGTCGGGATGCGACCGCTTGCAAAGCCGATCACGAGAAGGCGCCCGTTGAATGCAATACATTTCATGGAGCGGTCGAAGGTGTCGCCGCCGACCGGGTCGTAAATCACGTCGGCGCCGCGACCGCCCGTGAGCTCCTGAACCCGCTCGACGAAATCCTCCTCGCGATAGTTGATCACAGCGTGCGCGCCGCTCTGCTGCACGAGCTCGAGCTTGTCCGCGCTTCCGGCGGTTCCGATCACGCGCGCGCCCAGGGCAACTCCGATCTGAACGGCCGCGAGGCCGACACCACCCGCCGCCGCATGCACGAGCAGGGTCTCACCGGCCTTGAGCTGAGCACGAGGGACGAGCGCGACGTAGGAGGTTTGGTAGACGAGACCGAGGGCTGCGGCATCTTGGAACCCCATCCCCTCGGGCATGAGAAAGACTCGCTCCGGCGGGGCGATCACGCGAGACGAAAATCCCCCGTACGAGAGGAGCGCGGTGACGCGGTCACCAACGGAAAACCCCTGCACACCATCGCCTACGTCGGACACCGTGCCCGCCACCTCGGCTCCCGGCGCGAACGGAAGGTCGGGTTTCACCTGGTATTTGCCCTTGGTGATCAATGTGTCGAAGAAATTGCAGCCAATCGCCTCGACGTCGATGGCCACCTGCCCCGCAGCCGCCGCAACATCCACTGAATCTTCGCGCTCTAGCGCGGCAGGCCCCCGGAGCTCCCGCACGATCATTCTGTACATGGCGCCGAAGTTTGCCCGCAAAAACAGGCCAAGACTAGCCGGTTGGCCCAAAACGGCGCGCTTGCTGGTATAAGTCGACGATGGCAGGGCAGAAGCCGAAGCGTACCCTCCCCGCAGGTGTGGTCCCCGCCGAGCGAGCCTGGAGCGATGACGACCCAGGTTCGCGTGTTCGCGCCAGAGCCCCCCACAAGAGCGATGCTGCTCCTCATCGCCCACGAGGCTTCGCCTCTGAACCTCCATCGCAGGCGCAAACCCGGGCCCATGAGACGCCCGCCGAGCGAGCGCGGACGCTGGTCGATCAACTAATCACACTCAGCCCCGACGAGATCGCCCCGGTCGTTCGGCGCTTGCTGCCACTCGGCAACTTTGCACTCGAGGAGATCGTACGAAGCTTCCCGGGCCCCCTCTGGCGCCCGTCCATGACCACTGACTCACGGCTGCCGCGCCCCGAGGAGATCTCCGCGAGCGCAGCAGCACTTGCAACCTTCGAAGGAGAAGCCGTCCCCTACTTGTCGCGACTCATGCGGAGCCCCGTCACAGAAGCTCGCTACTACGCGACGATCATCTGCGGGGTCTACTCGAACACGCAGCTCGTCGCGCCGCTGGCGCAAGTTGCGCTCGACGAGGATCGCGAGTGCCGACGTGTCGCGCTTCACCTCTTGAGCGCCTACCAGCACGAGTCTTTGTACAGGAGCGCGCTTGGCGAGCTTCGCAAGTGTGCTTCTGACGTCGCACAACCCATTCCGATGAGGCGCCGAGCGATCTCGGCGTTGACCCAGCTTCGCGACGGAGAGTCGGCGGCGCTATTCGTCGATCTGCTCGCCGATCCCGATCGTGGCATTGGCACCGCTTCACGCGTCGGCCTCCGCGTGCTCACGGCGCATGATTTCGGTTTTTCTCGCGATCCATGGCTCCGATGGCTCTCCGAGCGGGGGCACGACATTCGAATTCAGTGGCTCATCGAAGGCTTGGGAGACAGCCGTGCGAACATCCGCCTCCTGGCGTCGCGCGAGCTCTGGAGGCTGACCCGCTTTCTGCAACCGCTTTCCGAGACCGCCGACCGAAGCGAGTTCGCGAGCGCGCAGCACCACTACCAACGCTGGTGGGCGAAGCACCACGCCGAGTAATCGATCGGCGTCAGAGGACGCCCGCACTGTTGAGCGACTCACGGAGCGCGTCGGCACCCTCGAAACGGATCGCATGAATGCCCGCGTCAGCGGCCGCCTCGCAGTTGCACGGACGGTCGTCGACGAAGATGCACTCGTTCCCCGTGACACCGAGCTCACGCAATACGTGGTCGTAAGCCGCCGGGTCCGGCTTTCGGACCCCTATGAGGCAAGAGACGAAACTCCATTCGGCGAATCGCGACACCTGCAGGCGCTCTTCGATCATCCGATACCAGACTGGGTAGTTTGAAAACGCATGCATGACGTGCCCAGCAGCGTGGAGCTCGGCAACCAGCGCTTCCATTCCCGGAAGCCAACGGTAGGCATTGCGAACAGTGTGGAGGAAGCGGCCGTGATCGAAGTCGCGTCCATCGGCGAAGAAGTCGCTCAGGAACTCGCGCTCGGTGCGACGACCAAGCTCGAAGTCGACCCAAGCGCCCGGCTGGAGCGTTCGGAGCAGGCGTTCGAAGGGCAGGTCGAAGAACTCTGGCATTTCTTCGTAGAACGGGTCGTGCACGAGTGTGCCCATGACGTCCCAGAGGACAATCGGCTTCATCCGACCGCCCTGTCGCTGACGTCCTCGGATGCGCGCTCGGCGAGGCCATACCGCCGCAACTTATCGAGGAACGTGGTGCGCTTGAGACCGAGGCGCCGAGCCGCCTGGCTCTTGTTCCCTCCGGAGCGGCGGAGTGCGCGTTCGAGAAGCCGGCGTTCGACCTCGATGTAAGTCCCTTCGAGCGAGTCATGCTCATCGGTACCCGGCCACGCGAGCGGCGGGAGATCGGCGAGCGCGATCGTCTTGCCTCGTGCCTTGGCGACTGCGAGCTCGATGACGAGCTCGAGCTCGGCCACGTCTCCCGGCCAGTCGTGGTCCACCAAGGCGCGCATGGCCGGCTGCTCGATGCCGATGGGATCGCGCCCCAAGACGCGGCACGCCCGATCGATCGCGAGCAAGGCCAATGACGGAACGTCCTCCCGCCTTTCCCGCAAGGACGGGATGCGAAGCTCGGCACCGAGGAAACACGCGTCGAGGCCCCCGAAGAGAGCACCCTCGCTTCGGAGTTGGTCGAGCGCACGCCTCGAAGTGGCGATGAGGCGGGGAGGACTCGGTCCGGTATCGTTCGAATGCTCTTCGAGCGCCGCGGCGAGGCGCGACTGCGCTTCACTCGGGAGAGCCGGGAGGTCGCGCAGCAAGAGAGTGCCTCCGGTCGCGGAGTGAAACCATCCGATGCGGCCCTGCTCGGAACCAAAGAGAAGACTCATCACATCGTCGGGCGCGGATGCAGAGCAGTCGGCCACTACGAAGGGCGATTCCCACCTCGGTCCTCGATCGTGAATGAAGCGTGAGACCGGTAACACCGGCGAGCCGGCGGCCGCGATGAGCAGAATCGGGTCCTCTGTGGGGGCGAGCTCGATCGCGCGAGTTTGCACGCGTCGCATGGAGGGGCTGTAGGCAACGTGGAGGGTCTGGTCCTCGGCAAGACCGCGACCGAGCACGTCGCACTGTCCGCGCAGTTGGTCGATCTCCCCCTCGAGCGAGGTGATCCGCTCTTCGGCGCGGCGCCGAAGCTCGTCGAGTCGATGGATGTGACTCTCGGCCCGCCGCTGAGCGAGAGCAGATGCCAATGCGCCACCGAGCGCGGCGCCGAGACGACCGAGCTCGTCGAGCTCGGTTCGCGAAAGGGGTTCGGACCGCTGCGCGAGAGGCAAGAGAAGGACCCCTTCGAGGTGGTCCAGATGCACACATGGAAGAACGGCGCCGATCGAACGACTCTGCATGAAGTCGACGAGCTCCCGAAGCGGCGGCTCGCGAACGACGCGCGGCAAAAGGGTCACGAGGTCGAGCACCGACTGAACGTCGCCCTCGAAGCAGGCCGCGGTGATCACGGGGGGCGCCTCCGCAGACCTGAACGCGGCGCGCCCACCCGGTTCCAATCGAATCCGGAGCGGCGGCTCGAACGCGTAGAGCTCGGGTCCGGCCGTCTGGTCGGCACGTCCGGTTTGCAACGGCTCGAGGACGCTCGTCGCGATGGCCTCCACGGTCGTGCTGCCGACGAGGTTCCGGCGGGCGGCCGCGACAGCGTCGGCGAGCCGCCCTGACGTCGTCCACACCGATCGCTCCGAAAACCGTCGGGCGAGGGAGAAGCTCAACCACCAGATCACCCCGGACGCGAGCGCGCCGATGCCGAGCTCCCAGCGAGCGAGCGGAGCCGACGGCGCGAACGCATATGCCGCCAGGAACGAAGAAGCGCTCGCGACGACCGCTGGAACGCCCACACGCCGAAGCGATCGCCATCGCGGGTCGACCCAGGCGAGGTGTCCGAGCCATAGCAACCATGCGACCGCGAGCTCGACGGTCGTCGCCAGCGCGCCCGACAACGAACCGATCCACGCGTAGGCGAGGCCGACGCCCAAGCTCACGATGGCAACGCCGGAGAGCGCGCCTTCGACGGCATGCCCGCGCCCGACCAACACGACCTGATGAAGCGCGCCGATCGCAAAGAGCCCCGCCACGACGGCCAGCGCAAAGGCGTGCGCGGGCAAAAGCCCTGAGTGAGCGAACGCAGCCGCGGTGATCGAACAAAACGCAAGACCGGCAAGAGCGCCATACCGCAGGAGTGGGCTCGACTGCCGGGGCAGTGCGAGGTCCATCATGAGGAGCACGGCGAAAAGCCAAGCCACATCATGTGTCCCTCGGAGCAGCGGCGAAGCGGTGTGCGCGGACGCGAGCGCGATCGCTAGGCTCACGCCCATCGACGCCAACACCGAAATCCTTCTGCCCGACCGGGCCCGAAGCACCGCGATCGGTGTCAGTGCGAGAGCGAGCGAAAGCCCCGCCACGAGCCACTCGGGTGAGGAAGCCGTGTCCGAAGAGGCCCGCGCCGCCAATATGTAAAGGACGGCCGCGGGACCCAGAATTGTCAGGAGCCTCGGAATTCGCACGTTTTTTTCGCCTACGTGGCGCCGCCGCAGTCTATCACTCGCCGTGCACCTGACCAGAATCGTCACTTTCCGATGGAACGAACATGCGGAAACCGACGCGCTGCCACCAGGTCCGGTACTTCTTCTGCGCCGCCTCACGCTCCTTCTTCGGGAGGCCCGGATCGTAGCCGAAGTACTCCTGCGTGAGGTGCTTGAGCTCGTCGCTAGCCCGACGGCGAAGGCGCTCGTCCTGGTGCATCAGGCCATCGATCAACCATTCGATGCGATGCCGGCCCCCGTGCTTGCGATACCACGCGCTCCACTTCTTCTTCTGGATCCCAAAGTCCTGACAGCTCAATCGGACGAGGCTGGCATGGGCGGCACGGATAAGGGAGTCCTCGGGGCTGTCGAGCAAGGACACGAAGAACTCGAAGGAGTCGGCGTCCCGAAGGCGCCCGAGCGCTTCGACGGATACCACTTGCGGCTGAAGCTTGCGGCCGTCTCGGGCGGAAGCGCGAAGGCGCTCGATGAGCTGCATGAACTCGACCTCGC
This sequence comes from Myxococcales bacterium, assembly GCA_024640845.1. Taxonomy (GTDB): domain Bacteria; phylum Myxococcota_A; class Polyangia; order Polyangiales; family Houyiibacteriaceae; genus SG8-38. The sequence goes on from JAHEEE010000018.1 coordinate 34,899, forward strand.
ACGCGTAGAGGACGCTCAACGCCCGATACGCGTTGCTTCGAACACCCGGGTCGGAGTCGAAGAGGCGCCTCCCGACAGGCTGAACCAGATCCGGATGAACGAACTCAGACGCCAGAATCGTCGCGTAGTACCGCGTATCGGCATCCGCGTGATCGAGCAAAGGGATCAAGTACGCAACCGATCGCTGACCGAAGGCTACGAAGGTGCGTGCCACCGGAGAGAGGTCCCGTCCGGCCGGGATTCGCGCGTGGGGTTCATTGCGATCGAACCAGAGATTGCCCGGGAACTCGCGGGCGAGCGCGGGCAGCGCGGCTTCGCCCACGCCGAGAAGGGGCAAGATCACGCGCTCGTCCTCGGGGGTGGCATCGCGAAGATCGGCAATCAGGGCTTCCACGTCGTCCCCGACATCGACGATGATGCTTGGGAGGGAGTCCTCGGAGCCCGCTGGCGGTGGCGCCGGCTTCCAGCGCCGCCCTTCCGGCTCGAGGTCCGCGTTTGGCGGGGCAGACATGGGCGGGCCCGGCCCAAGCGAAACGACATCGTGGGAGAGGGCGCTGCCGTCGTTTTCACGCCGCGGGTCGGGCGGGGGGGAATGCTGGGGACCCAGCGAGGGCCGGGGCGACGGTCGCCAACCGGACGGAGGCGCCGGTGGTACCGAAGAACGCGCACGGTGCACGGGAGTAGGATCGCTAGGCCCCAGTGGACCTCGACGACGCACGGACGGGCGCCCGAGCACCTCCGGTGGTTGAGGTGGGAGGCTGTAGCGAGTCGCGTCGAGGAAGCCGCCCAAGGGCTCCGATCTTCTTCGTGACGGGGTACCAGGATCGGAGTCCCGAAAGGTCCCGGCTGGAACCGAAGAACCGATCTGCGGCAGTATATCGGGTGGAGGCTCGGTGTCTGCGATTCCCACGGGCGCGGGAATCGACGAATCCCCGCGTGGAAACGAGCCCGAGATCTCTTTCTTCGGGGGAAGCGAGCTCCGCTTGCCGACCCCCTCGAACGGGGCAACGTAGGGGATCGGCCCAGGGTCGGCCGCGTCCAGGGCCTCCGCGAGGTGGCGCATCCGGGTCGTCATCTCGATGTCGTAGTGCCGCGCGAGACCGGCTTCGACTCGGACCGAGCAGACGATTCGCTGCACGGGGTCGATGCCGAGCTCGATCGCGATCTCGCGAAGGGTCGCCTCGGGGAGCGGACGGTCGACGGCCAACACGACGGCGTCCTCGGTGCGCGCCACGGGGATCAATCGGTGGCGAACGGCGAACTCCCGCGGCAGCACGCGAATCGTGCTGATCGGGACGTTCATGACCTCGTCGCGGGTCGCGGGGAGGAGCCCGTAGACCGCAGCACTGTAGGCGTTCATCTGGTTTTCGGAGAGATAGCCGAGCTCGAGGAGCACGGTATCGAGATTGCCGGTCCGCATGACCTGCTCTTGAATCGCATGCTGAACCCGTTCGACGGGGATCACCTGATCGCGAACGAGAAGTGACGCGAGAACCGACATACTGAGGGGCCATGTTGGCGCTGCTTTCGTCGGACTGTCAACGAGCTTCCGAGAGCACCAATCTATCCTGAACGACGGCCAGTGCGGCGCTCACAGCCGTGTCGACGCGTAAGATCCGACGGCCGAGGCTGGCAACCATGAACCCAGCGGATTCGAAGGCACGAAGCTCGGCGTCGGAAAAGCCGCCCTCGGGTCCGATGGCACACCATACTTGTTCAGGTGTTTGTGCGAGGGTGAGCTTTCCTTCCGCGCGCGCACCAAACACGACCCGAAATGCTGCGGAAGGAATCACATCCAGCCATCCCGCGAGGGTTCTCGGGCCTCGGATGACCGGGATGTCGGCGCGCTCGCACTGCGCGGAAGCCTCCGCTGCGATCCGGGTCAGTCGATCCATGCGGGAACGCGTCCGCGGCTCGTCCCAGCGAGGTACCGATCGCTCCGCTTGCACGAGCGCAATCTCGTCGGCGCCGAGCTCGGTCGCCATGCGAACGCAGTCGTCGAGCTTGGATCCCTTCGGGATCGCGAGGAGGAGCACGACTCGCGTTGAAGCGCCGTCGGTCGATTGCGCTGGTGACGCCTCGCACACCAGCGTCTCACCGATCGATCGGACCCGCCCGAGCGCCGCCCGCCCCGCCCCATCGAACAGCTCGACCTCGTCCCCGGGGCGCAGTCGGAGGACTCGCGCGTGCCGCGCAGCGCCCTCGCTCAGAGTGAGCAGGCCGCCGTCATCAGGCAGGCTCGGCGCGTGGAGACGCCGGATCGTCATGCTGCCTCCTGCCTCAACACGCAGGCGCACCACTCTCCCTCTTCGACCAGGTCTACGACGTGCATCGAGGCGAACGCTGCGAGAAGCTCCTCTTTCTCAGTCCGAAGAATCCCGCTCAGGATGAGCGTCGCCCCGGGCGCCATCCGTGGTCGAAGCGCGTCGGGCATGTGTACCAGGACGCGAGTCTCGATGTTGGCGAGCACCATGTCATAGACGCCCGCAATCGCGGCGAGGGGGGTCGTGGATGCCTCGACACTCGACGCGACGCCGTTGAGCTCCGCGTTTCGCTTGGTCACGACGATGGCGTCCTCCTCGATGTCGACCGCAACCGATGACGCGGCGCCGAGTCGAATTGCCGCAATCGAGAGGATCCCGCTGCCACACCCAACGTCGAGCACCCGTTCGTTTCCGGTGATCCGCGCATCCAGCAAGCCGAGGACGAGGCGTGTCGTCTCGTGGTCGCCGCTTCCGAACGCGTTCTCCGGGTCGATCGTGAGAACGATGTCGCCCGGCTTGCTCTGCGCGGGCTCCCATGATGGGTGGAGCAAGAGACGGCGTCCGATGCGTTGCGCGCCAAACCCCCGTCGCCACTCGGTCGCCCAATCCTGGTGAGGCACGTAGACGATGTCGGCTTCGTACTCGGCTCGGACTTCGTTCAAGGCATGAAGCGCGGCTGCGTCGTCTTCAAACGCCGCGTACACGACGACATCACCATCGGTGGGCTCGCGCACGATGGTCGTTTGGTCCCGCTCTTCGAGGCCGGTCGCTCCGAGCTCCCAGAGCCTGAGCTGGGCCACCTCGAGCCGCTCGGGTCGCACGCGGATGGTCACGAAAGGGTGGCTGTCCGGCCTCGTCATCCGACCTCGACCATGCGCGCCGAAACGTAGATCACGAGAAAGAGCAGCCAGGTGAGCGGCCCCAGCCGATTGCCTCCGCGCCAGGCGACGATCGGAGTCAGGAACGGCACGAGGAATCCCAGGTAGCGCCACTGCGCGGCGAGCGGCCCGGCCAACACGCGCCACGCCATCAACAGGTGCGTGAACAGCAGCGCGGCGCCGGAAAGCGCCCAAGCCACGAGCAACCAAAGTTCCACACGAGGCTTCTAGCCCATTTCAGTGGCAGCGTCAGTGTGGGTGGAAGCCCGTAAAGCCGATGCTTCGCATCGCCCACGGGCCTTCGGCGCGGAGCCCCGTGGTGACGAAGTCACTTTACGGGGCCAGCCCCTAAAGCCGATGCTTCGCATCGCCCACGGGCCTTCGGCGCGGAGCCCCGTGGTGACGAAGTCACTTTACGGGGCCAGCCCCTAAAGCCGATGCTTCGCATCGCCCACGGGCCTTCGGCGCGGAGCCCCGTGGTGACGAAGTCACTTTACGGGGTCGGTGTCGATGAGCGCGATTGGCGTCGGGAGGTTTAGTTATCTCCGACCCGCCCACCCCCACCACGTAATCCTCCCTCCGCGCCCCTTGCTTCGCTCGGGCTTGGCGGCGCTTCGCGCCGGGCTTCGCCCTTCGGGCTCGCGGGTTGCTGGTATCGGCGGTGGGTTGGGCTGGTGGCGTGGTTTGGTTTAGTTAATGTCCACCCGCCCACCCCCACCACGTAATCCTCCCTCCGCGCCCCTTGCTTCGCTCGGGCTTGGCGGCGCTTCGCGCCGGGCTTCGCCCTTCGGGCTCGCGCTACCGCGCATGTCTTGTCAACTGGGCCTTCTGCATGCGCAGATTTTCGCAGCCCTTCTTTCGCAAAGAGTCGTTCCTAAGGGGCTCGGAAAAACGCGACAGGGGGTGGAGCGGGCGTACGAAGTGCCAATCGCAAGACAGCAACCACCGCGATTGGCGCGCCGTCCGAGGGCGACTTGCGCGGCCTGACCCAGCCAGTCCTACGAGGCCGCATCTGCAGGTCGCCCGTCCCGTGAATCCCCCTGTCGCGTTTTTCCGAGACCCGTGTGCACCTCGCCGCCCGGGCGTCCTGCGCGTCAGCGTCAGCGAGGGTGTCGCGCCGCGCGGATCATTGCGTCGAGCGCTCTTGGCGCTTCTTCCGATCTGAGTCGCGCGACTACGTCCTTGGGGAGCGCGATCGTCACGGCCTCGACCTCGCACTCGGTGAGCACCGCCAGGCTCACGCCCAGCTCTTTTGCGATCCGTCCCATCAGATCGACGCCGGGATCCGTCACTTCGGCGTTTTCGAGCCGCGCGATCGTGCGGCGGGAAACGCCGACCCGTTCGGCCAGCTCGAGCTGGCCGATGCGGTCGCGGATCTCGCGGAGGATCGGGAGGTTGGCGGAGATGACATCAACTATGGCCATAGACGGACAATATCGTCCGTCGTAGGCCGAAACAAGGTCGTTACTGCCGCGCGAGTCCCTGAGCAAGCTCGGAGACGAGCGATCGCACGGACGCGATGGCTTCATCATGGCTCGCCGCGTTCTCGATGATGCTGACCACCGCACTTCCCACGACGACGCCATCCACATGGGGGGCGACGCTCGCAACGTCCTGCTTGGTCTTCACACCGAAACCGACGGCGACCGGGCGGCCGACCTCGCGCTGCAGCGCACCCGCTCGCTCCGAGGCGCGCCCCAAGTCGACAGCCTTGGATCCCGTGACACCCGTCATGGAGACATAGTAGATGAACGAGGTCGCCGCTTCGGCCGCCCGCGCGATCCGCTCAGGGTTGCTCGTCGGCGCGACGAGCGGAACGAAATCGAGGCCTTTTTCGATCGCCCACTCGCGGAGCTCAGCGCTCTCTTCGGGAGGGAGATCGACGACCAGAAACCCATCGGCGCCTGCCTCGGCCGCGTCCTCCACCAGCTTGCGCTCCCCATATGCGAGGATCGGATTGTAGTAGCCGAAGAGCAAGATAGGCACGTCGGTGCGCTTGCGCATCGCGGCCACGGTTTGCAGCACTTTCGCGAGGGTCGTGCCTCCGGCGAGTGATCGCTCCGCGGCACGCTGAATCGCCGGACCGTCCGCTGTCGGCTCGCTGAATGGCACGCCAAGCTCGATCACGTCGGCACCCGATTTTGCCGCCTCCACGACGAGATCTTCCGTAGTGCCGAGGTCTGGGTCGCCCGCACAAAGGTAGATCACCAGCGCCGCACGGCCTTTGCTTCGCGCGTCGTCGAACGCATCAGCAATTCGGCCCACGCGACTCAGCCCCTTTCCTCGAGCTTCTCGAGGACCGTCTCGAGATCCTTGTCGCCACGCCCAGAGAGGCACACCAGGATGTCAGCCTCGGGCCCGAGCTCTTGGGCTAGTGTCGGCAAATAGGCAAACGCGTGGCTGGTCTCGAGGGCAGGGATGATGCCTTCCGTGCGGCAGAGCAGCTGAAACGCGTCCAGCGCGGCCGAATCGGTGACAGAGGCATAGGTCGCTCGGCCAACATCCTTGAGCCATGCGTGCTCGGGACCAACGCCAGGGTAGTCGAGACCCGCGCTGATCGAGTGCGCTTCGATGATCTGCCCGTCGGACGTCTGAAGCACGTAACTCTTGGCACCGTGCAAGACGCCGACGCCGCCGGCGCACAAGGGCGCAGCGTGCTTGCCGGTCTCGATGCCCTCTCCCGCGGCTTCGACACCGATGAGGCGTACGGACTCGTCGTCGAGAAACCCGGCGAAGATCCCCATCGCGTTCGACCCGCCGCCCACACACGCAACGACCGCATCCGGGAGCTTTCCCGCTTGTGCCAGCATCTGCGCGCGGGCTTCGCGGCCAATGACAGCTTGGAAGTCGCGCACGATCATCGGGTACGGATGCGGCCCTGCAACCGAGCCTACGCAATAGTGCGTCGTCCGAACGTTGGTGACCCAATCACGAAGGGCCTCGTTCATGGCGTCCTTGAGCGTGGCCGACCCCGAGGTCACGGAATGAACCTGAGCGCCCAAGAGCTCCATCCGCTGAACGTTCGGCGCCTGCCGGCGAACGTCCTCGGCTCCCATGAAGACCTCGCAGGGAAGCCCCATCAAGGCGCACGCGGTTGCGGTCGCGACTCCATGCTGGCCGGCTCCGGTTTCAGCGATGATTCGGGTCTTGCCCATGCGCTTGGCAAGGAGTACCTGCCCGATCGTGTTGTTCACCTTGTGTGCGCCGGTGTGGCAAAGATCCTCGCGCTTCAGCCACACCCGGCTGCCGAGCTCTGCGGTGAGCCGCGAGGCGAAATACGTCGGCGTCTCGCGCCCGACATAGTGGCGGAGAAGCGACTCGAGCTCCGCCTGGAATTCGGAATCGCTTTGGGTTTCTCGGTACGCGTGGGTAAGCTCGTCGAGCGCGGGCATCAGTGTCTCGGCGACGTAACGACCGCCGTATGGCCCGTATCGCCCAGAAGCTGCTTCGGGGGCTTGCATGAGGCGCGGACCGTAGCGCATAGGAGAGACAAGTGCATGCGTATGACTGAGCCGTCCGAAACTCAATTGCCCCTTTTCGACCCACGGGCCTACGAGCGAGCGCTCCAGGCCGTGTCCTTTCTTCGTCGTTGGTTCGAGCCGACGATTGAAGGCTTGGAAAACATCCCCCTCGATACCGGCGGCCTCATTGTGACGAACCACGGCCATTTCGGGATGGACCTCCCCGTGTTGCTCTCACTCGTCCTGGACGGGACTGGGCGTCCTGTACGAGCGCTCGGCGACCGACTCGTATTCGCAGCCCCGTTTTTTCGAGATTGGGCTCATTTGATGGGCGCCGTCGAAGGCGAGCCGGAGATTGCGACCCAGCTCCTCGAAGACGATCAACTCGTGCTTGTGTACCCGGGGGGGGCCAAGGAAGCCCTCAGCCGTCCGCACGAAGCCTACCGCCTACAGTGGGAAGGCAGCCGTGGATTCGTTCGCACGGCCCTGCGCGCGCAGAAGCCGATCATTCCAATCGCCGGCCTCGGCAACGAAGAGCTCTACGTGCAAGTCGTCTCGAAGGATCGGGTGCGCGAAAGCTCCGTTGGTCGCTTCATCTCGAAGCTCCTCGGAGACAAGTATGTCTTCCCGCTCTACATGGGGCTCGGACCGATCCCGTTTCCGTCAGACTTGCACTACTTGGTGGGAGAGCCGATCGAGCTGCAACATGGTCCGGAAGCGGCGGAGGACGAGGAGCTCGTCGCGGAGATCCACCAACAAGTGACGGAAGCGACGCAGAACCTGATCGACAGAGGGCTACGCGCGCGTTCTGGCGCGGACGCTGACGCTGACGCTGACGCTGACGCCGGCGCTGGCACTGACGCTGACGCTGACGCCGACGCTGACGCCGGCACTGGCACTGCTAGCGCTCGGGTCGTGGTATAGTCTCGCCTCGGCGGTCACGTGAAGCACAGGCTCCATCGAAGAACGTTTACGAAGCTCAGCTTGTTGTCCGGGGGGGCACTGGTGGTGCCTGCGATCGGGGCCGCCCCGGTTCGCGCATCGAACGGATTCGTGCTCAGCGCGGACGACAGAATGCTGATCGAGACGTTCGCAGAGGCGATGCTTCCGACCGAGGGTACTTCGCTCAAACCGCAAAGCGAAGTGCCAATCGCCGACAACGTCGCTCACGCGCTCGCCCTTCTCGACGATCCGGTGTTGGAGCAAGTGCGCCTCGGGTTCAAGCTCTTCGACTACGGCGCGTTCCTGGTGGGCTTTCACTTCAAGCGCTTCGTGAACCTCTCGATCGAGCAACGTGTCGACTACATTCACCGTTGGGAAGACGGCATCGCCACACAGCGCGGCATCGTCGACTTGCTGAAGAAGCTGACCTATCTCGGGTACTGGAAGGACCTAGAGGCAGCTCGCGCGATCGGATACCTCGGCCCGGTCTCGGTCGCCGGAGGAGTTCCCAACCTCGGAAACGCGCCGATGCCGCCGAGTGACCCGAAACCATGAACGACGCACCGCCGATCCTGAGAGTCACGCAGCCGAACGACATCCCGGATGCAGGCCTCGATCTCGTCGCCGACGTGGTCGTTATTGGTTCAGGCGCGTCCGGCGCCGTGATGGCGTACGAGCTATCTCGCGATGGCGCGAAAGTCGTGGTGTTGGAAGCCGGGCCATACCTCCCGTCGACCGAGTTCACGGAACACACGCCGACGGCATTCGAAACGCTGTACCAAGACCACGGGAACCAAACGAATACCACCGGTGATCTCATCGTGTTGCAGGGCAAGTGCATCGGCGGGTCGACGGTCGTAAACGCCGCTGCGTGTTTTCGAACCCCCGATCAGGTGCTCGAACACTGGAGAACCGAACACGGCTTGGAGAACCTCTCCCCTGAAGCACTCGCGCCGTATTTCGAAAAAGTCGAGCGAAACCTTTCAATTCACCAGAACGAGCCCCATGAGGTCAACTACAACGGACGGCTCCTGCTCGAAGGAGCCGCGAAGTTGGGGATTCCCGCGTCACCCGCGACTCGAAATGTGAAGAACTGTGCGCTCAGCGGTCATTGCCTCGCCGCGTGCCGAACCGATCGGAAGCAATCGATGCTCGTCACGTATTTGCCATGGGCAAGCGAGCTCGGCGCGACGATCTTGAGCGGTACCCGCGCCGAGACGTTCGAGGTGAACGGACGACGGATCACCGCCGTCAATGCCGTGGCCACCGGGGCCGAGGGTCGCGAGAAGCCTGTTCGAGTAGAGGCGGGTCTGGTCGTGGTGGCGGCAGGCCCGATTCAGACACCGCTGCTCTTCCAAAAGAACGAGCTCGCGAACAGCAGCGGGCAGATCGGCCTGAACTTCGCTTGTCATCCTTCGCTAGCGGTGCTCGGGGAACATGCATCGAGCATCTACGCCTGGGTGGGGGCCTCGATCACTGCACACGCGGGCGATGTCGAGAACCCCCTTTTGGGGGGGTACCTGATTGAGGCCGCCGCGGCTGGACCCGTGTCGACGAGCAGCTCCGTCGACGGCGGTGTCGGACCTGACTTCGTCGATTTCATGCAGCGGAGCAAGAACATGCAATCCGCGGTGACGCTGATACACGACCACAACGTGGGGCGCGTCTACCTCGGCGACGATGGCCAAAAGAAGATCGAATATGACCTCGACGACCGCGACTTCGAGTCCTTGCGTCGGGCGCTTCGAGGCACCGCCCGTATCTACTTTGCCGCCGGGGCCAAACGCGTCTTCCTTCCGACCACCCGCCGAACGACCATCGAGAGCGCCGATGAGATCGATTCGGTGATCAAGAGTCTCACGAACGGAAAACACAAGTACCGGCTGACGTCGTATCACCCGCAAGGCACGATGCGTATGGGTGCGGACCCTACAAAGAGCGTGGTGGCCCCCGACGGCCGCTGCCACGACCTCGACAACGTCTACGTGCCCGATGCGAGCCTGTTCCCCTCGTCGATCATGGTGAATCCGCAGGTCACCGTGTACGCGATGGCAAGCTACATCGCGGACGAGATCAAGGCGCGAGGCTGACCAGCCCGGCCTAGATGCGCGCTGCGTTCAGCGCGGAGCCCCCATGGTGACGATGTCACTTCACGGGGTCAGCTTCAGAGGGCGAAGGAGTGTGTGTACCCTACTGGGGCTTCATCCGACTGAAGCACCAAATGCCGCCGTCGGCTTGTACGAGGCGCCAGCCGTCGTCACCGAGCGCGTTGAACTGCGCGGTCACTTCCTCGGGCTTCTTGGGAGGGCGAACGCACTTGTAGTCCCACTTGTGCGGGCCCCACTTTCCGTGGTGACCGCAGTGGGTGCAGCTCTTGCCTTTGGCGCAGTGTGGACACGCCTTGTCCCCTTTGCAGTGCGGGCAAGCCTCCCCGCTTTTGCAGTGCGGGCAGTCTTTCCCTGCCGCGCAGTGCGGACAGCTGGCCGACGACTGACCACAAGCCTGACAGGTCGCGGCATTTTCGTCCGCGCTGACTTCGGCAGGTGCGCCACTGAGCGCAAACCAAGCAAAGCCGGCAATGAGAAGAGAGGCGAAAGCAGCTAGACGCATTGAGAATCCTCCTGAGATGGAAGCGAAGCCTAGCACTACCCCTCGCCTCCAAGCCATGTGCGTGGCCCAAGCCCGCAGAGCGGAGCCCGTCGCTAGCTATGCCCCCTTCGCCGCCTCTACAAATGCCGCTACCTTCGCGGGGTCTTTGCGCCCCGGCGTCGATTCCACCCCCGACGCGACGTCCACGCGAAACGGCCTCACGGTTCGCACGGCTTCGGCGACGTTTTCCGCGGTCAGGCCGCCCGCCAAAGTCAGCTTCCGCTCCTTCGCCACCTCGGCCGCGATCGACCAATCGAAGGTGCGTCCCGTACCACCCGGCATCCCCGGTACGCTCGCGTCCAGGAGGAGGTGCTCACCGGGGTAACTGCGCGCGAGCTCGACGACCGAGCCGTCTTGCACGCCGATCGCCTTGTAGGCCCGCGGAAGGAGCGCGCCGACCAACTCAGGGGATTCGTCACCATGCAATTGTGCCCACGAGATCTGGGTGGCCTGCAGGATTGCGCCAATCTGCGCGAGATCGAAATCCACGAATACCCCGACTGTTTCGACCCGATCACCCAATGCGTCCACGATGCGCCGAGCGTTTTCTAGATCGGTGGACCGAGGCGACTGAGGCCAGAAATTGAGGCCGATCGCGTCGACACCCATCTCGACGCAACGCAGTGCGTCATCCACCGTCGTCACCCCGCAGATCTTCACCTCGGTCATACGGAGAGAATGGGCCGCAAGCGCCCTGCGGTCCAACGCGCCTCAACCCGCTTGCAGATGGGAAAGCAGCGCCCTAGAACGCGTCCCGGTTTGGCTCAGAAGGACGGGCGTTTCGCCACCCGCGAGACTAGAATCAATCATGGAGCATGGAAACATCTGCCGCCGCGAGCGTTCAGCCGAGCCCGCGTGAAACCTTAGACTCCGTCGTCATTCGCTTTGCGGGCGACTCGGGCGATGGGATGCAGCTCACCGGCAGTCAGTTCACGACTGCCACTGCCGACGCCGGAAACGATCTCGCGACGTTTCCCGACTTCCCCGCGGAGATCCGAGCGCCCGCCGGCACGACCTACGGCGTATCCGGGTACCAGATTCACTTCGCCGCTCACAGCGTGCTCACGCCTGGCGATGCGCCCGACGTGCTCGTGGCGATGAACCCCGCGGCGCTCAAGGTCAACGAGGAGGCTCTCAAACCCGGCGGTCTCGTCGTAATCAACACCGGCGCGTTCACCTCGAACAACCTGAAGAAGGCTGGTTACGAAACGAACCCGCTCGAGGACGGATCACTCGACAAGTTTCGCGTGCTCGCGCTCGACATTTCGAAGATGACCCTCGCTTCAGTCAAAGACCTCGGACTTGGCTCGAAAGAGGCCAACCGCTGCAAGAACATGTGGACGCTCGGGCTGATGTACTGGCTTTTCGGCCGCGAGCGCGGCCAAACAATCGCGTGGCTCAACCAGAAGTTCGCGAAGCGTCCCAAGCTCGCCGAAGCCAACATCGCTGCGCTCAACGCCGGGCACATCTACGGTGAGAATGCCGAGTTGCCGCACGGAATCAACGCCTACGAGGTTCCTTCCGCAGATCTGACGCCGGGCGAATACCGCAACATCAACGGGAACGAAGCCACCGCATGGGGCCTCGTGACAGGCGCGCGGCTCGCTGGCTTGGAGATGGTGTATGGCTCGTATCCGATCACACCGGCGTCGAACCTCTTGCATCACTTGGCGCGCCTCAAGCACTTCGGCGTGACGACCTTTCAGGCGGAAGACGAGATCGCGGCCGTTGCGGCGGCGGTCGGTGCCAGCTTCGGCGGCGCGATTGGCGTCACGGGCACGTCAGGCCCCGGCGTCGCATTGAAGTCGGAAACCATCGGCCTCGCGATTGCCGCCGAGCTCCCGCTCGTAGTCGTCGACGTGCAACGGGGAGGCCCCTCGACCGGCCTCCCAACGAAGACCGAGCAATCCGATCTCCTTCAAGCCGTGTGGGGTCGCAACGGCGATGCTCCACTGGCGGTTCTCGCGGCGGCGACGCCCGGCGACTGTTTCTACATGGCAATCGAAGCGATCCGCATCGCGGTCAAGTACATGACGCCCGTGATTCTGTTGACCGACGGCTACGTCGCGAACAGCTCGGAGCCCTGGCCGCTTCCGGACTTGGATTCACTGACGCCGTTCCCGGTGAAGCATCACGTCGATCCAGAAGGGTTTCATCCCTTCCTTCGTAACGACCGCACCCTTGCGCGTGTTTGGGCCGTTCCCGGCACGCCCGGAACCGAGCACCGGATCGGCGGACTCGAGAAGGACCGCAACACGGGCCACATTTCCTACGACCCACACAACCATCATCTGATGACTCTGGCGCGAGAACAGAAGATCGCCGGAATCGCGAACGACCTCGCACCCGCCAAGGTCGACCAGGGCGATCCGGAGGGCGATCTGTTGATCGTGGGTTGGGGCTCGACGTACGGCTCGATCAGCCAAGCGGTGCACGTGCTGCGGGAGCGGGGCCACAGCGTCTCGCACCTGCACCTTCGGCATATCTGGCCCCTTCCCGATGGACTTCGCGAAGTTCTTCACTCGTTCAAGAGCATCCTGGTACCCGAGCTGAACAACGGGCAGCTCGTGAAGTTGCTGCGTGCAGAGATGGACGTCGAAGCCGAGAGCCTTACCCGTGTAACAGGGCAGCCGTTTCGCATCGGCGGCCTGATCAACGCCGTGTCCGAACGGCTACGGAACGGATCATGAGCCCAAACCCTCCCAAAAAAGAGTACGACCGCAAGGACTTCGCCTCCGATCAAGAGGTCCGCTGGTGCCCCGGCTGCGGTGACTACGCCATCCTCGCTGCGGTTCAGCGCACGCTCCCGAGCCTCGGATGCTCGCCGGAGAATACCGTGTTCATCTCGGGCATCGGCTGCTCGAGCCGGTTCCCATACTACATGAACACCTATGGGTTCCACACGATCCATGGCCGTGCGCCCGCGATCGCGAGCGGACTCAAGCTCGCGAACCCCGACCTCGACGTGTGGGTGATCACCGGCGACGGAGACGGTCTCAGCATTGGCGGCAACCACCTGCTTCACGTGCTGCGCCGCAACCTCGACCTGCAGATCATGCTGTTCAACAATCAGATCTACGGTCTCACCAAGGGGCAGTACTCGCCAACCTCGCAGGTGGGGAAGGTGACCCCGTCGAGCCCGCTCGGTTCGATAGACCAGCCGGTCGTCCCCGCGCGGTTTGCTCTCGGCGCAGGGGCAACGTTCGTGGCACGCGCCTACGACACGAGTAAGAAGCTTCCAGAGGGATTGACCGCCGCAAAGCAGCACAAGGGTGCCTCGTTCATCGAGATCCTTCAGAACTGCCCTGTGTTCAACGACGGCGTCTTCGAGATGATCACCGATCGCAAGACGGGGCCCGCGCATCAGCTCTGGCTCGAGCATGGCAAGCCCATGACGTTCGGCGCCAACGGCGAAAAGGGCCTTCGACTCAACCCGCAATCACTCAGCCTCGACGTCGTCACCATCGGCGAGGATGGTGTCACGGAGGACGACATCATCGTGCACGACGAGACCAATGCGTCCCTCGCATGGATGTTGACCGACCTACCTGAGGTCGTTGCGCTCGGTGTCCTCTATCGCCATCCCGGCCCGGTCTACAACGAGGCTGTGGTCGTGCAGAGAAAGATGGCCGAGGAGCGTTTCGGCGCTCCGGACCTAAACGCGCTTCTTCGACAAGGGCACACCTGGACCGTTTCCTGAGACTCCGGCACTCGCAACGGGCAGCGTCAGGACGACACGAAGGCCGTTCGGTGCTCGCGTGCCGGCCGCCACGCGGCCGCCAAAGCGAGAGGCGAGATCCACGAGCTTCGTGAGGCCGACGCCCGTCTTTGGACGTCGATCGGCTTTCGAAAACGGTGCGAACAACTTCGCGAGCTCCTTCTCGGTGAGGCTGGCACCGTCGTCTTCGAACGTGAGCACGACTGCGCCAGCGACGACACGGGTCACCACCCGAAGCGAAGAAACGGTGCTCGTCGACGCCATGAACTCCGCGAGCGAGCCAAGCGCGTCCTGGGCCAGCCACAGATCGAGCTCGACCGCAGGCTCCTCTGCGCTCAAGTCCATCTCGACGGGCTTCCTGACGTTGGACATGGCGTTGGCAACGAGATCGTTCAGCGACAAGACACGCGAACGGCGCGGATCACCGCCCGCGAGAATCCCGAGGTGCCGCATCAGCTCCCTGCCCTCCTCGGCAGCATCTCTCACCTCACTCAGATACTTCTCGAGGCCCGCCGGGTTTGCGAGGTTCTTCTTGGCGAGATGGGCGTTGCCAATGATGACGCCGAGGATATTGTTGACCTCGTGGACGACTCCCGCTGCGAGGTCGCGCGCAGCCTGCATTCCCTCGGGATGAAGAATGCCTTTTCCGTCTGGTGGAGGGTCGCCCTCGCCCATCGCCGTCAGACCTCCAACAGCCTCTTGACCGCGCGGATGACGCGCGGCGCTTGAATCGGTTTTTCGATGTACGCGTTCGCCCCGAGGGCCATCGCACGATCGCGATCGTTGGGTGCACTCTCGGTCGTGATGATCACGATTGGAGTCTTCTCGTGCCGCGGGTCTCCGCGCACGTGACGAACCAGCTTCAAACCGTCCATGACAGGCATGTTCACGTCGGTCACGACCAGATCGAACTGCTGCGTCGCCAGCGCCCGAATCCCCGCAAGGCCGTTCTCGGCCTCCACGACCTCCATACCCGGGATCCGAGCGAGCGACTCCGCGAGCATGGCGCGCATCGTTTTGGAGTCTTCGACGACGAGGCAGAGGTACTGTCTCATGGCTCGATCCATCGTACGATAGGAAGGGACACGCTCAAAGTTCGGACCTCATTGTCGATTCGGCCGGGCGAGCTCGGCGATTCGATCGCCCAAAGCCCATATCCCGAGTGATTCATGGCGCACGCCTGCTCGCTGTACGGCCAGGGGCATTCCGGAGACGACCGCCGTTTCTGGTGCCTCGATCAGGACCTTCCCGCCCCGCTTGGAGATCTCACGGGCGCCGTCGGCACCATCGTCACCCATACCCGTCAGAACGATACCGATGGCTTTATCGCCAAGGACTCGGGCTGCCGAGCGCAGAAGCCGGTCGACCGAAGGAACGTAGTGCGTACCGACATCGGGCGCGACGACGCGGAGGGCGGCGCCCCGGTCGGAGGGCACAATCTCGACGCAGCGCCCCCCAGGACACACGTAGGCGTGCCCCCGAGCCAATCGCTCGTATTGCTTCGCCTCAGACACCCGGACGACCCCGGTGCGATCCAAGCGATCTGCGAAAGTGCTCGTGAACCTCGGCGGCATGTGTTGCGCAATGACAATCGCTGCGTCGATCTCGTCGTGCAGATGGCGAAACATAGTCACGAGCGCACTCGGGCCACCGGTTGACGCGCCGATCACGACGACTTTGTTCGGTGCCCGCTTGAGGACCGCGGGTTCCCGACGCTGGGTCTGACGAGATCGCGTTTCTGCCTCCGGACGCAAACCTCCGCTGGCGTCGCTTCGAAGCGCCAGCGGCGAGAGTTGTCGGATGACGCCAACCTTCTCGATGAGCTGGCGCCGGAGGCTCTCGAGGGGAGCTTCGTCATCGAGAGGTTTCGCGAGGAAGTCAATCGCTCCGAGCTCGAGGGCTCGGAAAATATTCTCCTTTTCCGAACGCCCAGAGACCACGACGACTGGAATCGGGTGGCGGTCCATCAAGAGGTCGAGGAACTCGAATCCGTCGAGCCGCGGCATCTCGAGATCCAGGGTGATGAAGTCTGGCGGATTCGCTTCGACGATTCGCAACGCCTCTGCGCCGTCGCCCGCCAAGTCGACCCGCTCGACCCCTTCGATCTCGCCGAGGATCGCCGCGATTGTCCGCCTGTTGAGGGACGAGTCGTCGACGACGAGTGCGTGAAGGGGGCGCACTAGACCCTCCTCGGAGGGAGGTCCGTGTAAGGAACCGGACGTCGGTAAACGATGTCGGTAGTGAGCTGCGCGATTTCGAACGCCGTACTCGAACGGAGCAGCGATTCGCTGTGCCCGAGCAGCAGATAGCCTCCTCGGTGCAACCGCTGGTAGATGGTATCGAGCACCTTCCGGCGCGAGGCGTCATCGAAATAGATGAGGACATTCCTGCAGAACGTGACGTCGACGCGCCCGACGATCGCGGATCGACGCTGATTCATGAGGTTGAGATGGCCGAAGTGGCACATCGACCGAATGCGCGGATGCACCTGCCGCCCTTCGTCGGTCTCGATGAAATAGCGCTGGTAGTCTGGAATCATCGCCCTGAAGCTCGCCGAGCCGTAGGTAGCGTCGCGAGCCTTGTGAAGGACTCGCCGAGAGATGTCGTTGCCGAACACTCGCACGTCCCATCCATCGAAGAGCCGGGTCGCATCGATGAGCATTGCGATCGTGTAGACCTCTTCGCCACTCGAGCATCCGGCGCTCCATACATCGAGCCGCTTGGCCCCGCGTGCGAGCGCGCGCGCACGCACGATCGGTAGGATCTCGTCTGTGAAAGCGCGAAGCTGGTACGCTTCACGAAAAAAGTAGGTCTCGTTGGTGGTGAGCACTTCGGCGGCGGCTTCGAGCTCCGCCTGGGCCTTCGGATGATACTGGAGGTAGCGGTAGTACTCGTCGAAGGTTTCGATCCCGAGATCGCGAAGACGCTCGCGAAGCCGTCTCTCGACGATATAGGCCGAGTCGTCGGCGAAGTAGATACCGCAGAACTGGTTCACCAGGTCGCGAAGAAGGCGGAAGTCCTGCAGGCTGAGCCGCGGCCCCGCATCGTGAAGCAGCGTCACGTCAGCTCCCGAGCCGGAGGCCACTCTCGATGGCGTGCCTCACCATGGTGTCCTTCTCGCCAGCCAGCGCACTCGTCAGAAGATCACGTGTGCGGGCCGTGCCGAGCTCGACCAGGAGTTTGATCGCGAGCATTCGAACGTTCCACGCCGGGTGCTCCAAGCCGCGCCCGACGAATTGCTCGGCGTCACGCTCGGGCAACGTTCGTGCAGCGCGAAGGCCCGCTTGGAAGACCTCGTCGTCCGGGTGGGTGAGTGCGCGTCCAACCGCAGCGGCGACAGCGTCGTCGCCGAGCCAGGCAAGCGCGTCGAGCGCGGCGGCCACGACAACGGGCTCTTCATCTTCGAGGAGCTCCCGTATCCGCGGAATCGCGTTGCTCGCGTCCCGCCTGCCGAGGGCGAGCGCCGCCTCGGCCCGAATCGGCGCGAACGGAGAGTCCAGCGCCGTCCGAAGCGGGGTGTTTGCTTCCGTCGTAGTCATCTGACCAAGCGTTCGTACGGCGGCGATCTGCACGTCGATGTCTTCGTCGGCAACCGCATACCCGACCAACTGCGCGACATCAGTCGCGTTCGCCATGGCCAGTGCCTGGACCACCGCCCGCCGGGTTCGGGGGTTCCCGCTGTGCAACCCTTGCTTGAGTACCTCGACGGCCCCCTCCGAGTCGAGCCGCGACAGAACCTGCGCGATGTCGGCCCCTCCGGGTCCGTCGAGGTCCGCCTGCCGAAGGGCATCTTCGACTGCTTCGGGAACCTTCTTGGCGAGCGCCTCGAGGGCAGCCGTCGCCGCGGCCCGGACCTCGTGCGACGGGCTGCTCAGACACTCGACGAGCGCGCGGCAGTCACGAGGGTCACCCCACCACTGCAAGCTCTGCGCCGCGGCAGCGCGTACAGCATCACCGGCGTCGGTCAGATCCCGTTCGATCAGACTCCGAATTCGATCGCGGGTGCCGTGAGGTACATCCTCGATGTAGTTGTGGCTGAGCTCCGAGGCGAGCTCGAGCGCGATGGCCCACACTCGCGGCTCAGCGCGCCGGAGCATGAGCAGCGGATCGATGACGCTTGCGCCCCAGTTCCGCAACGCCTCGACCGATTCCGGTCCCGCGACATCGTCGGCGACGGCTTGGATGACCGCCTCGAGGGAGCTCTCGTCTCGGCAGAGGACAGCAAGATAAGCGGCGCCATGGCGGGTGGCGGTGTCGCCGTGATAGAGGGCCTCATGGAGGGCGAGGCGGAACGATTCGTTCGATGCGCTCAAACGCTCGATGAGCTCGGGCCGAGCCTCATCGACGGCATGGGCGAGCTCGGCAATGGCGCGAAGGGCAGCGGCAGAGGTTTGCGGAGAGGCATCCATCGCAAGCTCCAGGAGAAATTCGAGCGCCTCGGGCTCGCCCGTTCGTCCAAGGAGCTCTGCGGAGATCCGCCGCACGAGTGCGTCTTCGACCGCCGGCTTCACCTCTTCCCACGGCACGCAGGTCCCCAAGCGCGTCAGTCCTTCGACGACGGCGATTCGGAGGAACCGATCGGACGCCGAAAGCCGCTCGCGAAGCAAAGCCTCGGCGCGAGCGCCGCCGATGGACACCAATGCTTCGACGGCAGCCGCAGCAGCGTTTGCGTCATCGCCGCTTATGAGACCTTCGAGATTGTCGACCATCTGCGGGTCGCGGGTCTTTCCCATCGCTTCGATGAGAAACTTTCGACTTCCGGCGTCTGCCCGCTCGCAAGCGCGAGCGAACTCCGTCGCCCTTCCCTGCGCGACCATGCCAAGCACTTCGATGGCAGCGTTTCGAAGGCCGATGTTATCTGTATCGACGACCCGCGTGAGAAGCGCCTCGATCAGAGGGCCCCTTTCGCGAGTCTGCCCTGCAAGCGAGATTGCCTCGCGCCGAACTCGCCAGTCCGAATCGGAAAGAGCCTCGAGGATTTGAGTGAGCGGCGTCCCTTGGGGTCGCAGACTCATCTTGTATACAGCCTGGCGCCGAACATCGGGATCGGCCGAGTGGAGCGCTAGCTCGAGCTGATCGCTGCTCACGGCGCCCCCGAGGGAAGATACGAAAGCTCGTCCGAGGGGATCTGCATCGCAGGCCCGGCCAAACGAGTGGCATCGAGAAGAAAGACCAGACGCTCTTCGTGTCGGTAAGCCGTGGTGATGCCGCGCTCGCGATGCCGCTCGTCCAACACCGGAACGCGACGTTCCCGGTGCTCCGCGGACGAAAACACGTCGAGCACCGCGTCCACGACGACGCCGACCAACCGCGCTCCGGCATCCAAGATGATCCACTTGGTTCGCCGGCTCGGCTGCGCGGGCGACAAACCGAAGAAGCGGCGAAGATCGACCACGGGAACCACGTCGTCCCTGTAGTCGGAAACTCCAAGGATGAATTCGCGCTCTCGTGGGAGCTCGATAATCGGGAGTGGGTTCACGATCTCGCGGATGCGGTCGACATCGAGCGCGTAGAGCACACCATCGACCTCGACTCGAACGAGGTCTTTGGAAAGCGTTGCGCTATATGCTCGTCCACCACCCACACTAGCCTCCGAACAACGACACCGGGTCGATCAAGATCAGCATTCTTTCGCCACCCTTGGGACCGGCGGCCACTCGCCCGACGCCCACGACGTACTCGGACAGCTCAGCGCTCATCGCACTGGCATACTCGATGTGCTCGGGCTCCATTCGGTACACCTGAATCACGCGATCGACCGCCACTCCGATGAGCTCCTCGCCGTTGTCGACCAGCAGGACCCGACCGTAAGTCGGGCCCTGGTCGACATCGAGGTTCAACACCTTCGGGAGATCCAGCAACGTGATGATCTGGCCCCGGACCGAGATGACCCCGATAACCGACTCCGGCGCACGTGGCACTTCCGCGATGGGCGGCGGTACGAGGATCTCTCTGACCGCCGAAAGTGGAAACCCGTAGACCTCGTCGCCAGTTACCACCGCCAACACAGCTACCGCACCGGTTTCGCTCGTCGGGTCGGGCGCGAGCGTCGCCTTCCTGCGAGACGGAATCATGGGCGGCTCTCCAACGCTCGCACTCTCTCCGCTCCGTCGAAGTACTCGGCGAACAAGGCCGGCGCATCTAGCACCAGCGCAACCTGCTGGTCGCCTAGGTCGGTAGCGCCCGCAAAACCACTGACACTGGACAAGCTCTTGCCGAGTGACTTGATGAACACATCCTGTTGCCCGTGAAGCTCGTCCACGACGAACCCGAGCTCGCGATTACCCATTGCGCCGACGACGACGAAACGCCCTCCTTGGTTTTTCGCGCCGCGAAAGCCAAAGAGGCGCGCAAGGTCACAAATCGCCAACGTCTCACCGCGCAGGCTGATCACTTCGCGACCCTGGATCGTGCGCACCTGACTCGGCATGTAGGGAATCGCCTCACGCACCGCTGTAATCGGAAGCGCGAACGTCCTTCCAGCGACGATTACGATGAGGGCGCGAATGATCGCGAGCGTGATGGGAAGGGTGATCGTGATCTTGGTTCCGATGTCGCGCTCGCTCGCGATCGAGATCATCCCACCCATCCGAAGGATGTTGGTCTTGACCACGTCCATCCCGACGCCCCGGCCGGACATGTCGGTGACCTCAGCGCTAGTGCTCAAGCCAGGCAAGAACACTAGATTCAGCATCTCTTGCCGGCTGAGCTCGTCGCTGACGTCTGGAGAAAGCAAGCCACGGGCAATCGCGGCGTCGCGAAGCTTGTGCGGGTTCATGCCGCTGCCATCGTCCTCGACCTCGATCACGACGCTGCTGCCCTTGTGATAAGCGTTGAGCGCCAGCGTCCCTTCGTTCGGTTTGTCCGCGACTTGTCGATGTGAAGCGGGTTCGATGCCATGATCGATGGCGTTTCTCACGAGGTGCATCAGCGGGTCAGTGAGCTCTTCAACGATGAGCTTGTCGACTTCGGTATCGGCGCCGGTGACGACTAGCCGAACCTGCTTATCGTGCTCGCGCGCAGCCTGACGAACGATGCGCGCGAGCTTGTTGAAGACCTGACCGAGCGGGACCATGCGAACGTCGAGGATCCCTGTGCGAAGCTCGGAGAGTTGTCGCTCGAAGGTACGACCGATCCGATCGAGATCCATCATCGACTGCCGGTATGGGCTCTCGACTTGAAAGCGGTCGACGATCCGGGTGACCGCACTTCGTACCAGAGCAAGCTCGCCCACGACGTTCATCAGGTGGTCCAGCTTTCGGATGTCGACTCGCACCGAATTCGCGACGGATCGAGCCGAAGCCTGGCTGGCGTCCTCTCCGGTCGGCGCGTGCATGCTGGGCGGCGCTGCGGGAATCGAGGTTAGCTGCGGCGGAAGCGTCTGCAGATGAGTCCTCTCCGCGATGCGTTCGACGACCCCGTAACGAGCCTCGAAGAGTGTCTTCAAATCCCGCTCCGAAAGGCGGCTTGCCAGGAGAACGACGAGCTCGATCGTGTCGTCATTGCCACCCTCCATGCTCGGAAGATACGTGATGATCTCCGCCTCATCGCGCGCGTCCGCGCGCAGGCTCTCGATGGAGTCGTCGATGGCAGTGAGATCGAATGCGGCACGGAGGCGGTAGAGCTGGAGCCCCTCTCGAATGCACGCGCGAAGCCGGTGCTCCTCGTACTCGGTCAACACCGAGAGGACGGCTGCGTCGATCGAGTACTTGTCGAGGGGGTCGCCGACCTCCGCTGAGGGTGCGATGCCGATCGAGCGAAGCGCGGCGATGTACGCTTGCACGCCAGCGTCCTCAAGGGGCGATTGCGGGTCGTCGAGCACGAGGAGCTTCTGAAATCGCTCGACGGAGTCGAACAACGCATCGAGGAGCTCTTGGCCCAACATCGTGCGTCCAAGCCGAAGATCGTCGAGCAAGTCCTCGAGGGCATGAGCCACCGCCCCAACGTGCTTGTAACCAAACATCCCGGCGATGCCCTTCAGGGTATGTACGCTTCGGAAGATCTCGTTGATGAGCGCGGGATCCGTTCGCTCTTCACGTCGATGCGCTTCGTCCAGCAGCAACAGATCGCGCGACAATGCCTCGACGAGCTCTTGGGCTTCTGCCAGGAACTCCTGTTGGACATTGTCGCGCGGATCGCTCACAGCAGCGCCTCGTCGGCGGCACCGATCAAGGAACTGATGAGCGTCCTGAGCTCATCTACCTCGAACGGTTTCTGCAAGAACGCGTCGGCCCCAAGTTCGATGCCGCGCTTGGCGTCGGGCCCATCAACCTGCGTGCTG
>JAHEEE010000126.1 GCA_024640845.1 Myxococcales bacterium
TGTGAACTGGGTCTTCTGCGTGCACGCACCGTCGCAACCCTTTGGATGCACAGAGTCGTCCATAAGGGTCTCGGAAAAACGCGATGGGGGTTGGAGCGGGCGTGCGAAGTGACAATCGGCATGACGGCAATCACCCCCGATTGGCGCGCCGCCCGAGGCGAGGCTTGCGTGGCCCGACCCTCCCTGTTCTTCCGGCCACCTTTGCAAGCCGAGACGTCCCGTGAAACCCCCATCGCGTTTTTCCGAGACCCTTGTGCACCTCGACGCCACTCGCGTTCGCCTTCGCTGGACCTGCGACTGCTTCTCGTGTACTGTATACCCGTTCAGTGCCTCGTCCGCGCGAAAATCCTCCGAATCGGTTTGAACAGGCGTATCTCGAGTGGGAAGGCGAGCCGCCGCCCGCGGACTTGCGCGTCCACGAAGAGCACGCGAAGAGCGCGCTCTCGGAGAACAAGAGCCCCGATGTTGGGTTCCGATGGAGCGTGAATCCCTATCGGGGGTGTTTTCATGGATGCGCGTATTGCTACGCGCGTCCGACGCACCCGTACCTCGGGTTCGGCGCAGGCACCGACTTCGATCGGCAGATCGTGGTGAAGCTGAACATCGTCGAGAGGCTCCGGGCGGCGCTCGGAAAGAAGTCGTGGCGGCGAGAGCTGATCGCGTTTTCCGGCAACACCGATTGCTACCAACCGATCGAGGCGCACTACGAGCTCACACGCGCTTGTCTCGAGGTATGCGCCGCACACGCCACTCCAGTCACCATCATCACCAAGGGAAAGTTGGTTCGGCGCGATGTAGATGTCTTGCAAGAGCTTCGGGACGTTGCTGGTTGCCGCGTTGCCTTGAGCATTCCTTTCGCCAAAGACGAAGACGCGCGCGCAATCGAACCGTTCGCCAGCCCGCCGAGCAAGCGGTTCGAGACACTCCGCATCCTGTCCGATGCAGGCATCGACACCGCGGTCGCGGTCGCCCCGATCATCCCGGGGCTGAACGACGATCAGATCCCCGAGATCCTTCGGCGCGCCCGCGAGGCTGGCGCCTCGGCAGCTTTCAAGATTCTTCTTCGTCTGCCGCTCGAGGTAGGCCGGATCTTCGAAGCGCGGCTTGCAGACGCGTTCCCGCTCCGTAGCACCAAGGTCATGAACGCGATCCGAGACACGCGCGGCGGGCGGACGACGGATGCCCGTTTCTCTTCGCGGATGGTGGGCCAGGGCGTCCGATGGGCTGCCATCGAAGGCCTGTTCTCGACCCAATGCCAGCGACTCGGCCTCGACTACCTCGAGGGCGAGGTGCCGCAGGCCGCACCGGCAAGTGTTCCCGATCACGGCCCCCAGCTCCCCCTGGCCTTCTGATCTGGCCCACCCCTTGCACCCCTTCGGAGGAGCCCGGTCGGTCGACGGGGGCTCGCTTCGGAGATGTCTCGTGATTACAGCTAGTTATCTAATATCAGAAAGTTCGGACGACTTGTCATCTAGTGACATACTGTCATCATTGGTTGTCAGAGAGTCTCCCATGACCGCCACAGATGAAATTTCAGTCCTTGTCGTTGACGACGAGCCGCCGAACATCGAGTCGCTCCGGCGCATCTTCGAGCGCGAAGGCTTCGCGGTGCTGAGCGCGACGAGCGGCCAGAAGGCGCTCGACATCTGTAGGCAGAACGAGATTCACGTGGTGGTCAGCGATCTGATGATGCCCGGGATGAATGGCATCGAGCTCGTCAAGGCGTTGAAGACCGTCGTCCCCGATGCCGAGGTGGTGTTGATGACGGCGTTCGGGACCGTCGAGAAGGCCGTCGAGGCGATGCGCGCGGGCGCGTACGACTTCGTCGAGAAGCCACTCAAGCGGATGCAGATGGTCAAGACGGTTCGCAAGGCGGCCGAGCGCCACCAACTCATCGTGGAAAACAAAGACCTCAGGCAACAACTGTCCCAACTCAGCGACCGCAGCATCGTGGGCTCCGCCGCATCGCTTCGAAGCGCACTCGAGATCGCGACCCAAGCGGCGCCCTCTTCGGCCAACGTGCTCATCCTAGGAGAGAGCGGCACCGGCAAGGAGCTCCTGGCGCGTTTCATCCACGAGCGAAGCGGGCGCGGCAGGTTCGTCGGCGTCAATCTCTCGGCGCTACCCGAGACAATCGTCGAGTCAGAGCTTTTCGGCCACGAAAAAGGGGCTTTCACGGGTGCAGTCGCGCGACGCGACGGCCGCATTGCGGAAGCCGAAGGCGGCACGCTGTTCCTCGACGAGATCGGTGAGCTTTCCGCAGCGGTGCAAGTGAAGCTTCTCCGCGTGCTCCAAGAAGGCGAGTATCAACCGGTCGGAGGCCGCACGAAGAAGGCGGACTTCCGTCTCATCGCCGCAACGAATCGCGACCTGCACGCGGCAGTCGATTCAGGCGAGTTTCGCGAGGATCTCTACTACCGCCTCAACGTCATTGCTATCACGAGCCCGCCGCTGCGAGCACGGCGCGAAGACATCCCGCTGCTGACCGAGCACTTCGTCGAGATGTACTGCGCGAAAAATGCCAAAGCGCCGCTGGCGGTCGAACGCGACGCGATCCAGCAACTGGTCGCATACGACTGGCCGGGCAACGTCAGAGAGCTGCAGAACGTGATCGAGCGCGCCGTTGTCCTGAACAAGTCCGGGGTGATCAAGCTCGCCGATCTGCCTGACCCGGTTGCTCACGC
Source organism: Myxococcales bacterium (assembly GCA_024640845.1). GTDB lineage: Bacteria > Myxococcota_A > Polyangia > Polyangiales > Houyiibacteriaceae > SG8-38. The sequence continues at coordinate 2,685 of JAHEEE010000126.1, forward strand.
CGAGCCGCAGGTCGACGCGTTCGCTTTTCCCGTGGGCACCCCACTCAACGAGGTCGAACGCCGGGTCATCCACGGCACCCTGCAACACACCAGCGGTGACAAGCAGCTCGCTGCACAACTGCTCGGAATTTCGGCGCGAACCATCTATCGGAAGCTCGGCGCCGAGCGCGGCGACGAGAGCCCTTGAGCCGGCGCCCAGCGCTCTCGCTGTCATTTTGTCAATTCCGGCGGATCAAGCTCGCCACACTGTCCAGCCCGGCGGGTGGATATCTGCCGCCTACCCCTGAAATCATTGATGTTTCTTCGAGTCGAAGTCGGCACGGGGGTTGCTCTAGTAACCCCTGGTGACGACTCCACGGCAAAACCGGCTTTCGACGGTGATCATCCTCGCAACGCTCTTGCTCTGCGCTTTCTTCCTGGCGCAGGGGGCGACGCGCGTTTTGGCCGCCGAGTTGTTGGCGCCGGACCCAGACGCACCCCGGCCGAGGCCCGCGCCGATTGCAGCGGTCGACCCGGCGTTCGGCCGCCACGACGCGGCCGTCATTCTGCGCCGCAACATCTTCGATTCGGAGCGCGGCGACCTGACGGCCGAGCCTCTGCCCGACGTGGCGCTCGGACCCGATGGCGAGCCGGTCGACGAGTGGGATCCGAGCCAGCCGCCTCCCAAGTGCGGCGGCAAGCTTCGCCTCGTTGGGTCGGTGATGAACGCGGGCTATCCGGAGTGGTCGTTCGCGGCGATCACCGGCACGGACGACGGCAAAACCATGCTCTACCGCGAAGGAGGCGAAGCCGACGGCTCACGCGTGCTTGCGGTCTACGCGTCCAGCGTGGTGATGAGCGGTCCGAGTGGCGCCTGCCAACTGTTCATGTTCGAAGACGAAGATTCCACACCGAGCCGCACGGTGAAGCTCACCACCCCTGCCGCGACGCCGACGCCCGCCGGCGACCCGCGGAGCGCGGGCCTGAGCAACGAAGAGCTCGAAGACGGCATCGAAAAGATCAGCGACACCAAGTTCGTCGTCCAACGGAGCCTCGTCGACAAGATTCTGGCCAATCAGGGCAGTCTGATGAAGGCGGCGCGCGTCATTCCGCACGAGGAAGACGGGCGCGTCGTCGGTGTTCGACTCTACGGCATTCGACGCACCAGTCTGCTCGGCCGACTCGGGGTGCGAAACGGAGACATGCTGCGAACGATCAACGGGTTCGACATGACGAGCCCAGACAGCGCGCTCGAGGCGTACACGCGCTTGCGCACTGCAGACCAGCTGACACTCGCCGTCAAGCGACAGAACAACGACATGACCATCGAGTACAGGATTGAATGAGGCGCCACCAACGAAGCTCAGTCGGGGATAGAATCGTGACTTTCAGAAAACAGCTCATTTGCTTGGTCGTCGGCTCGGTGCTCCTGGGGACGGGACACCGCGCCATCGCTCAGCAGGACCAAGTGAAACCTAAAACGCCACCGTCGCGGCTTCCGAGCGCACCGGTGCCGCTGCGGCCGGCAAGTCCAGCTACCGAAGCCGAGTCGAAGGCCGAGGAGCCCGAGCTCGAGAATGAGCTGCCCCAGTTCGAGACCGGAGTGGAGTTCGAGCCGATGTCTCCGCGCGCGCGGGTCACCTTCAACCTCGAAGATGCCGAGCTCCCCGACTTGGTTCGCCTGATTTCGAACATGACCGGCCGCAGGTTCATTCTCCCGACGAAGCTCCGTGCCATCAAAGCCACCGTGTTCGCCCCAACCAAGGTGACCGTCGCCGAAGCGTACCAAGCATTCTTGTCCGTTCTCGAGGTGAACGGGTTCACGGTCGTCCCGGCCGGCCGGTACCTCAAGATCATCGAGGCGAAGAACGTCGAACAGCAAACCATACCGATCTACGACGACGGCAGCGTCGTTCCGGCTTCGGATCGCTACGTCACGCGTATCCATCATCTCGAGAACGTCTCCGCGGAGGACGTCACGAATCTGCTCGGACGATTCAAGTCCGCGTCGGGGAATATCACGTCCTACGGCCCGACCAACATGCTGATCATCACCGACACAGGCGCGCAGATCCGGCGCATGCTGAAGTTGGTCGGAGCAGTCGATCTCCCGCGAAGCGGGACCCAGACTTGGATCGAGCCGATTCACTACGCGAATGCTGCCGAGATGGCCGCGCGACTGTTGGAGATCTTCCCCGCCGAAGGCGTCGAGGCGGCCGGGACGCCCAAGACGCCAGCCCAGATCCGAGCCGCCAACAAGCAGGCTGCCTCGAACGCAACGCTCGTAGGCTCGGCTGCTGCCGAATCGACGATCCGGAACATCATCTCGGACGAGCGAACCAACTCCTTGATCATCATCGCGACCGAGCGCGCCTATCTCCGCATCTTGGAGATGATCCGTCAGCTCGACCTGCCGCTCGAGGGCGAAGGCC
>JAHEEE010000019.1 GCA_024640845.1 Myxococcales bacterium
GTCAGCGGATCGAACGTGGTGAGGCCGAAGTCGAGTGGTGGTCATGCCGCGCCTGGCGGCCGAAGACGATTTTCACCGAAGACGAAAATCGTCCATCGTACCTACCCATGGTTCGACGCCGGCGGAAAAAGAGGTTGGTGGTGGGTACCCCAACACGCTTTCGTCGCAAAGACGCCGTGGCGGTCCTCGTCGATCAGGCGCGACGGGAAGAGGCGCACAACGCACTGCAAGAGGCGGGGTTCGTCCCCATGGAGACGGACCCGAGCGGTTGCGAGGCGGACAGCGTGTCCCATACCAAAGACTGAGATGGGAAAACCGCTTCGAATTACGCTGATCGTGACCGGGCTCTTGCTGACCTTGCTGGTCTTCGGAGCCGTGGTTGTGCCGCTGCTCTTCGAGGACCGTATCGTTCAGCTTCTCCGCACGGAGCTCAATGAGCGTCTCGATGCAGAGGTCGAGCTAGCCGACGTCGACCTCTCGTTCCTTTCTACGTTTCCTACGTTCACAGCCGAGGTGACGGAGCTCAGGGTGACGGGCAAAGGCGAGTTCGAGGGCGTCCAACTTCTGCGAGCGAGCTCGGTGGGAGCGGGGCTCGACTTGCTTGCCCTGCTTTTTGAAGACCGGATTCGGATCACGTCGGTGACGGTCGATCAACCGGACGTCCACGTCATCATCACCAAAGAAGGCGCGGCCAACTACGACATCCTCGGCGACCTGGTCGAGCCGTCCGAAGACAATGAGGACGCCGAGGATCAACTCGGTTTCGAAATCGAACGCTACACGGTCAACGAGGGCCAGATTCACTACGAGGAGCCGGGGGTCGATGTCCTGGCAACGAGTGTGAATCACGATGGACGCCTGCGGGTCGCGGGGGATCGCGAGGAGCTCTCGTCAAAGACCCGTATCGAAGAGCTCTCCATCCGTCTGGGTGGCATTCGCTACCTCAAAAAAGCGTGGGTCGGAGTCGAGATCGACGGCGTCCTCGAAAGCGAGCGGGCCCGACTCACGCTCAACGCGATCAAAGTGATGGTCAACCGACTTGCAATCGAAGGATTGGGCTCGATCGCGTGGTCTGGCGAGGGGACGGAAGTCGACCTGACGTTTGCGTCGCCCGAGGGCCTTCCGATCAAGGCGCTGATCTCCGCCGTGCCGAACGCGTATGCGGCCGACTTCGACGGTCTGCAGGCAAGCGGCAGCTTCGGCTTGCGCGGCACCGTCCGGGGCCAACTGGGACCGGACGACAACGACATTCCGTCGTTCGCGGTGAGCGCGCGCGTTCGCGGCGGCGCGCTCAAGTACCCCGACCTCCCGCTCGGACTGACCGATATCGAGCTCGATGCGACGCTCGACCACCCCGGCGGGAACCTCGAGAAGCTCAAGGTGAACGTGCCGAAGTACGGCCTCCGCGCCGCAAAGAGTCACGCGAACGGAAGCCTACGGCTTTCGCGCCCGCTTTCGGGTCCGGACATCGTGCTGGCGCTCGATGGTCGCTTCGACCTCGCGGAGATCGCGGACGCCTATCCGATCCCAGAGGTCGAGGGGCTTGCGGGGCTCGTCGAGGCCAGGGTCGATCTCAGTGCGCAAGGGGAGCGGGTCGAGAAGCTCACCGGTTCGATTTCGGCGCGCGACGTGACCTACCGGACCTCCGACGGCCAGGGCGTCACCGTCTCCGAGGCCCGCGTGGATCTCTCGCCCGCGAGCACCACAATCCAGGCTCTTCGCGCCAAGGTGGGGACGAGCGACGTCAGCGTCCGCGGTGTGACCTCGCCACTGACGACCTTCCTGTCGGACGGACAGAAGATCACGGCCAGCCTTTGGCTCACCTCGAACAGGCTTCGGGTGGAGGACTTTCTCGAGGAATCGAAAGAGACGCCGACCGGGAAGGGCGAGGACACCCAAGCCCCGTTCCTTCTTCCCGACAACCTCGACGCCAAGCTCGACCTGGACGTGAAGACTTTGACATACGGCGAGTTGGTGCTCGAGAGCTTCAAGGGCTCCGGCCGCATTCGAAACCAAAAGCTCATCCTCGAGGGTGTTCGGGCGAACGCGCTCGGGGGCTCGATGAAGCTCGACGGGACGCTGACGACTCGACCAAACCGACCTGCGACCTTCGACATGACCTACAGTGTCGACAAGGTCAGCTTCGCCAAGGCCTTCGACGCGCTCCCGTCGATGCGCGCCTACGCGCCCATCGCTCGCTATCTCGACGGGAGGTTCTCGACCGACCTTCAAGCGAGCGGCACGCTCGGCGACGACCTATCCCCGAAGCTCGATTCGGTCAACGCCGGCGGCCTCGTGGCGGCCCTGCAAACCAAGCTGAGCAGCGAGTTCAAGCCTCTCCAAATGTTGACCGGCGCAGTCCCCGCCATTCCCAAGCCGCTCAGCGTCGAAGGCTTCAAGACTCGTTTCGCGATCAAGGACGGCGGGGTCGAGGTGAAGCCGTTCACCGCGACAGCCAAAGGGCTTACGATGTCGGTCAGCGGGCGACACGGGCTCGATCAGGAGATGCGTTATCGCGTGTCGACCGAAGTGCCTATCGACAGTCTGACCTCGAAGCTCAGCGCAGAGGTGAAGAAGCTGGGGATCGACGTTGCCAAAGTCAAGAACGTCGGCATCAACGCGGATCTGACGGGCTCGATCACGAACCCGCGCGTGTCGGTGAACGTCGATACTGGAGGGCTCCGAAGCGCGGCCGCCGACGCACTTTCAACCGAGCTCGCTGAGCAGCGCGTCCGTGCGCTCGAAGAGGCGCAAAAGCAGGGAGCGCGTTTGGTTGCCGAGGCGGAGAAGCAGGCAGAGCGTATTCGGTCCGAGGCCAAGCGCGCGGCGGAGAAAGTTCGGAAAGAGGGCTATGCCAGGGCCGACCAGGTCGAGCGCGAGGCGGCAGGCAATCCGATCGCCGAGATCGCCGCGCGGGAGGGCGCCAAGCGCATTCGGAGCGAAACCGACAAGCGCGTGAACCAGGCGATTGAGGAAGCCGATCGGAGAGCGGACCAGGCGGTGGCCGAGGCGAAGAAACGCGAAGCCGCTCTGATCAAAGAGGCGGCCATCCGGAGCCAGCAGGCGACTGACCAGGTGGAGAAGCAGACCAGCGAGAAGCTTCGTTAGGGGGCTCGCGTCGATGCGCTCGAGGCGTCACCCTGACGTGGGTTTGACCTAAGTTTTACAAACGGGGCGCGATGCAGACCTTAGATTATCGGCATGGTAGCGCGAGTAGAATCGACGAACGGCCCCAATCGGCTGGTCGACCGACTGGTTCATCACGGCGAGGTTGCATCATTTCGCGATCTCTGCGAGCGAGTTCTCACCTCGAAAACGCGGTACCTTGTTCTCGACCTGGACCGGACGACTCACCTCGGGCGTGACCTCGGGCAGGACCTCGGCTGGGAGCTCTGCGCCTATCAGGGCTACGGGAGCGAGCACTTCGAAACCATCGAAGACCGCCAGGAGAGCGGGCGTTTCCTCCTCGACTGGGCACACCCTCGGAAGACTGCGCGCTACCTCGCGCAGAGCTTGAGGATTTGGGCCTATCCCGGCGTGTACTATGGGTTTTGGGGAAAGGCCGCCGCGCGTGTCGACTGGCTTCGGCGGCGTGGGTTTCGCCACTTCGTTTCGGATCCGGTGCGTGCTGCACAGCGAGTCCCTCAGCTCACGCTGCTCCGGCACCTCGAAACCACGCCGGATGACGTGCTCCGCAGGCTCGCGCTGCAGATCTGGGCGCGGTACCAGCCTGACCAGGTAATCGACCGCGCCGACCTCGACTGGGTCCGAAGCCGGTGGCCTCAGGTGGAGGTCGTGCTCAGTAGCGCGTCACCCAAGCCGACTGTCGAGGTCGCCGGCGAGGCGCTGGGCGTGGACCATATGCACTATTCGACCCTCGACCACATCAACAGCGGGGAGGCGAAGATCGAGCGTCTTCGAGAGCTCTGCGCTCGCGTGGGCGATCCGGAGGTCGAAATCGTCGGCATCAGCGATACCAGCCGTGGCGAGGATCACTGTTGGGCGCAACATTTCACACGGGTCGTAGACATCAACAGCCCGACGCCCTTTCCGGCGATCGTCTCGAGCGATTCGCCACTGCTCGAAGTGCACTCCGCCACGCTGCTTAGCAAGCACGAGCGCGCGCGCCGCGCTGCCGGCGACGCAGCCTACCTCGACCCGCGCCGAGAGAAACTTGCGCCGCCGCAGAAGAAGGTCGAGCTGACGCGCGAGGATCTCGAACGCCGTGTCGGCTGGGTTCTTCGGCGCGTCAACGCCCTCGCAACCGCCCCCAGCCAAATCACGGGGGATATCGCGTACCGCCTCGCCCTGTTGCAGGAAGCCTCGACGAGCTTCGTCCGCGCATAGACAACACGGTCGCCCCCTGGAGGTCTCTTGCACATGGGCGCTGGCGGCTTCGCCGAGATCGGGTAGTTCAGTCGCGTTTTTCCGTCGTTTAGCGAGTTGCTCATGTCTTGGATGAAACCTATTCGATTGCTCGTTGTCTTGACGCTGCTGACGTCCCTCGGGTGCAGCAGCTCTTCGAGCGACCGCAGCAGCGTACCGACTCCCGGCGATCCGCTGCCCGCTCTTCACGCGGTTCCCGGCGAGATCGACGTCGGCCGTATCGTGGATGCAACCGGGCGCGAGGTCTTGCTTCGTGGAGTCAACGTCAATGCGCACGTCGACTATTGGCAATACGACCCCGACTTGTTCACGACGTACCCCTTCACAGAAGACGACGCCGACATGATCGCCGCGATGGGCTGGAACATGGTGCGCCTCCTTCTGAGTTGGTCCCGCATCGAGCCATCTCCCGGGGAATACGACGAGACCTACCTCGACGAGATTGCGGAGTCCGTCGCCATGCTGCGCGAGCGCGGCATCTACACACTGATCGACCTGCACCAGGACCCGTGGAGCCGCTACATCGTGGCTCCTGCCGATCAGGAGTGTCCGGCGGGCGCACGTCCGACCGGGGGGTGGGATGGTGCACCGGAGTGGGCGACTTTCGACGACGGCTTGCCGCGATGTGAAGTGATCGGCGCGCCACGTGAGCTCATTCCCGTCGTGCAAGCCGCGTGGAAGAACTTTCTCGACGATGTGGAGGGCCCCGGAGGCATGGGGATTCGCGCGCGGTATGCGGCGATGTTTGGTCATTTGGTTGCGCGCTTCGCCAACGACGACTCCGTGGTTGGCTATGAGGTGATCAACGAGCCTGCCGTGTTCGAGCTCGGTCAAGAGACGCAGCTCACGGGTTTGTACGAAGATTGCCTGGCCGAGATGCGGGCGGCCGAAGAGGCCGTCGGCGCGCCGAAGCGACTGTTCTTCTTCGAGCCGAGCGTTGGTTGGAACGCCGTTGGCTTGCCCGCGCCACCTCCCTTCGACCACGATGATCAGGTCGTGTACGCACCCCACATCTATCAGGGCGGCATCGACCCACCGCCGCTCGAGAGCGGTTTCGCGCAGGCAGCGCGAGACTCGGTCACGCTGTACGGCGGCGCTCCCGTCGTGACAACCGAGTGGGGAAGCGGCCCCGAGCGGGCCAAGGATCCCGAGGACGACTACTTCGAGCGCCATCTCGGCGAGCAGGAGAGGTATCTGTTCGGCGCGGCGATTTGGACCTGGCGCGAGGCGTGCGGCGACGCGCACAAGTACAATGATGTTCGCGACGGGCGCATTCCGTATGTCTGGGGCTTCTTCGAAGTGAACTGCGAAAACAACAGCGTCGAAGGGCCGCGGACCGAGTATCGCGACGTCCTCCAGAAGATGAGCGTACGCTTCGCCCCTGGCCCGTTGAGCGAGGTCGACTGGGCGCAGGACGACAGCGTACTCCGAGCGAGCGGAGATACCGCAGCGGCCGGCAACAGACTCGAGGTGTTCGTGCCGAGCGACGATCCCGCCTCGGTCGACGTCGAATCGAGCGGCCTCGGGGCGATCGAGCTGGTTCCTTGGTTCGGCGGCTCCCTCTTCTATGCACGAGCCGAGGGTGGGCCGTGGTCGATTCGGTTGGCGCTCTTGCCGTCAGGTTCGTAGCGCGATCTCGCGCACGAAGCGTCCGAGCGCCTCGATCACCTGCATCGGGATCTCGTGGCCGCCCCTGAACGGGATCCATTCGGTCTGAAGGCCCGCAGCGCGCATCGTGTCGCGGAGATCCTCCGCCGCCTCAAACGAAAGCAGCGGGTCGTGCTCTCCGTGGCTTTGGACCACGCGGAGGTTCTGGTGGCGCGACATGCCCGCCTGCCAAATCGACAGGTTCACGGCGGTTCCGGAGAGGATGACCAGGCCCGCCGGTGCGACATCGCGAGTGAACACGGTGTTGCATGCTGCCATCGAGCCTTGGGAGAAGCCTCCAATGACCAGTCGCTCGTCCGGGACCCCTAGATCTCGCTGCAACTCGGCCAGCATGACCACGATCTGGTCGGTCGCAGCCTCCATACCCGGGGGCACTTCGCGTGCATAGCTCCGCGGCCCTTCGGCCATCGCCGCCTCCGCGCGAGCGAGGTCGAGCATCCACCAGGCACGCGCCCCGGGCATCCCAGGCATCTCGTTCGGCGCCTCGGGGAACGCAAAGCGAACGTCGCGCGGCACGTCGAGCACTCGCCAGAGGCCGATCAAGTCTGTCCCAGGAGCCCCGAAGCCATGCATCAAGACTACGAGGGGCCCGTCGCCGCCCCCTTCACGGTCTTCGCCGCCGGTCAGCCGTACTGTGATTTCGCCGAATCGCTCTTGGCGCATCTTGGGAGGCTAGCAGGTAGCGCGAGGCGCTGCGCGGTCTACCCCGATGCAAAGCGTTAGCCTGAAAAGCCTTCGGGGTTCGCCTGTTGCCACCGCCAGGCGTCCTCGACCATCGTGTCGAGGTCACGCTCGGCCTGCCATCCGAGCTCCTGCGAGGCGAGCGAGACATCGGCATAGCATTCGGCGATGTCTCCCGGCCTGCGCGGCAGGATCTCGCAGGGGATCGCCCGCCCGCTGGCTTTGCGCGCCGCCTCGACCATCTCGAGCACGCTGTGGCCAGTGCCCGTGCCGAGGTTGTACGTCGCGCAACCGTTGGTCTCAGCGAGCTTGCGAAGCGCGGCGACGTGCCCGAGCACGAGATCGACTACGTGCACGTAGTCGCGCACGCCGGTGCCGTCCCTTGTGGGGTAGTCGTCACCAAACACCCGAAGGTGAGGGCGCCGGCCGACCGCGACCTGCATGATGTACGGCATCAGGTTGTTCGGTACGTCTCGCGGGTCCTCGCCAATCCGGCCGCTAGCGTGCGCACCGATCGGGTTGAAGTAGCGGAGTGAGATCACCTTCCAAGCGGGATCCGATGCGGCCAAGTCCGCGAGGATTCGCTCGATGACCAGCTTGGTGCCACCGTATGGATTCGTTGCGCTCGTTGGGAAATCCTCGCGGATCGGTAGCGAGGCGGGATCACCGTAAACTGTCGCAGAGGAGCTGAACACGATGCGTCGCAATCCATGCTCTTTCATCGCGCGAAGCAGGCTCAGGGTGCCCGAGACGTTGTTGTGATAGTAGCGGAGCGGCATCTGCACCGACTCTCCAACCGCCTTGAGCCCAGCGAAGTGGATCACGGCTTCGAAGTCATGTGCGCCAACGACCCGGCTCGTCGCGGACTCATCCAGGAGGTCGACTTGTTCGAAATGCAAGACCTTGCCGGTAATCTCTTGGACGCGCCGAAGCGACTCGCGCGAGCTGTTGCAGAGGTTGTCGAGCACGACGACCTCATAGCCGGCATCCAGAAGCTCGACACAGCAGTGGCTTCCGATGTAGCCCGCGCCCCCAGTGACGAGGATGGTTCCTTTCATGTGTCGGCCCAGACATTCCCCGAGCTCCCGCTCGTATAGCCGAATGAAGTCCTCGTTTTCGCGAACACGAGCTTCAGGATGTCACGGATCGAATCTTGTGCATGCTGTGAGCGCACGCGCCGCTCCACCATCGAGAGCACCCGCACGATTTACAGGATAAGACTAAATCCTTGGAATGAAAAGCGACTGAGTCCCTCCCGAGCGAAAGGTCGTTCACGTAGCCTTCGAAGTGGGCGCGCGGCGATGACGGTCTCGTCAGATCCCTACGAGCGTAGTCCTTCGCGGGTCGGCGGCTAGCCGCCCCGGTTCTTGAATTTCTCCGGGTCGATCTCGAGCGTCGGCCCCTGCTCACCCTCGTCGCTTGCGAACTCGAGGTACAGGGTCCCGATCAAGCTGCGCCCCAACGGGACGAGGTGGGAAAGGACCAAAGCGGCACCGCAACGAACGACCCTTCGCCGCGTAGGGCACCGGGCCGGCGCTCTCCTTGGCAGGTAGAGTCCGCGCTGCAGGCAGGGGGCGTTGTCGGAACGACTCGGATCGCGCTTCTGGAGGGGTCTGCTTGGCGGTCGAACGTGACATGCCCGGAGTGGTACACGGCACGTGCCACCGAAAAACCACAATGATTTCAGGGACAGCACCATGTTTTCGACGAAAAACGACGACGGTCGTCATCACTCGGCGACGCTGAGCATCACTTGACGGCCTCGCGCCGCAAAGGTGTCGAGCAGGCTGGCGGCCCAACAGTGCTATCCTCAGGCGAGGTCATCATGGCGACAGTTGCGCAACTCCTGGAACAGAAAGGCCACAACGTGGAATCGATTGCGCCCCACGCGACGGTCTACGATGCGATCCGCCGCATGTCGGACTTGGACATCGGCGCCCTCGTCGTCCTGGACGACGGCAAAGTCGTTGGCGTGATCACCGAGCGGGACTACGCTCGCAACGTGTTTCTCAAGGGAAAGGCTTCGCCCACGACCCCAGTTCGAGATGTCATGGCGGACGATATCTTGTTCGTCGGCCGCGACAAGACCACTCGCGACTGCATGGCGATCATGACCGGAAAGCGTACGCGCCATCTCCTCGTGATGGAGGACGACGAATTGTTGGGCATCCTTTCGATAGGCGACCTCGTTCGGAGCATCGTGGCCGAGCAGGACATGGCGATCGAGCAACTCGAGCAATACATCCACCGAGGCTGAGCGGGACGGGCGCGAGATCGTGATTCCGTTCAAACGATCGTAGGCTAGGCTTGCGCGATGCAAGAGGGATTCGTCACTGCGTTGTTGTGGCTCGGGTTCGGTGGAACCCACGTAGGCTTGTCCCTCTCGCCGATCCGGAAGCGCTTGGTGCGCGCCTTCGGCGAAGGCGGGTATGTGTTTCTGTACTCGATAATCGCGATCGGCACGTTTGCTGCGCTGGTCCATTACGTCGCGCTCCATAGGTTCGACGAGCCTCAAGCCTCTCTCTTGGCGAGCGTTCCACCGGTTCGCGGCGTGCTGCTCTTGCTCTCGGTATTTGGTTTCGCACTCTTCATCACGGCAGTGCTTGCCTATCCCGGGTTTCCGATGGCTGTGTTTCGTCATCGCGCGATGCCAGCGCGCGGGGTGCAACAGATCACGCGTCATCCGTTTTTTTCTGGAATCGCGTTGTGGGCCGCAGCGCACACGTTCCTGGCTCCGTCCCGAGTTACGTTCATCTTCTTCATCGGCGTGATTGTGTTGTCCTTCGTCGGCGCGATGCATCAAGATCGCCGGCTCGTCGCAGAGCTCGGGGAGCCCTATCGGAGCTACGTTGCATCGACTTCATTTTGGCCCTTTGTTGCGGTCGCTACGCGGCGCCAGAGGATCCGTTGGAGCGAGCAACCGTGGCTTGGGTACGCGCTCGGCGTCGGCGCAAGCCTCGGTCTGTATCGCGTTCATGGTCACATCTTCGACCATGGGGGCGCGTACGTGATCGCGGTCGTATCGATCGGCTCGGTCGCGGGCATTCTCAACTCGCGCGCCCGTGCCCTACGGCAGAGGGAGCGCTGAACGCGATGTTCGCCAACTACGTGCATTACGACGGGCTCGGGCTCGCTGAGCTTCTGGCCAGAGGCGAGGTGAGGCCCCGAGAAGTCTTGGATGCTGCCATCCTTCGGGCCGAGCGGATCAACCCGGAGATCAACGCGATCGTGACACCCCTTTACGACTACGCGCACCAGCGCATCAAAGAGCCGTTGTCGGGTCCGTTCGCCGGAGTGCCGTTTCTCTTGAAAGATGCGCACCACGCACTGCGGGGGACGCCGATGAGCAACGGAAGCCGCCTCCACAAGGGGGAGCTTTCGACCTTCGACGCCGAAATCGTCCGGCGATACCTCGCTGCCGGGGTCGTCGTCTTCGGCAAAACCAACACCCCCGAGTACAAGCTCTCGCCCCACACAATCTGCAAAGTATGGGGCGCGACCCGGAATCCCTGGGATGTCACACGCTCTGCAGGAGGGTCGAGTGGGGGTTCGGCGGCCGCCGTGGCTGCGGGCATCGTGCCGCTCGCCTCCGCCACGGATGAGGGCGGCTCGATCCGCTTGCCGGCCTCGGCATGTGGTGTCTTCGGCCTGAAGCCCACGCGTGGCCGCAATCCCATCGGGCCGGATTTCGGCTGGGAGTGCGGGGGGCAGTCGACATCCCACGTTGTCAGCCGAACCGTCCGGGACTCTGCGGCGATGCTCGACGCGACCGCCGGTGCAGAGCCTGGTTCACCCTATGCGGCGCCTCCAGGCGATGGCTTTCTTGCCGCCACGACGCAGCATCCGGGGCAATTGCGTGTCGGCATATCGACCGCCGGAGATGCGTTCGGCCTTCGCATGGATAGCGCGTGTGTGGAGGCGATCTCTGTTGCCGGCCGTCTTTTGCAGGGTTTGGGGCACCGGGTCGAGGAGGTCTCGCTGCCTTACGACGAGTGGGAGGTGTTCCGCACGTGGATTATTCTTGCCGCTGCCGACACGGCGGCCGTCGTCAAGAGGCTGGAGCTTCGGTATGGGCCTAAGAAGGTGCACGGAAGCCTCGAAGAGGTCGTTCGATTGTTAGCGGCGATGGGTCGGGCGATGCCCGCCGAGGTCAGCGCTAGTGCCAGTCATGAGCGGCGAGAGCTCGGAGTCAAGATGGCGAGCTTCTTCGAGAGGTACGACGTCCTGGTGATCCCAGCCTCGGGTCGGATCCCGGCTCCGCTCGAGAACGTCGAGCTCACAGGGACAGAACGTGGGCTCCTCGAGCTCTTTGGATCGCGGGCCGGGTCAAGATTGCTCCGCTTCGGCCGGGTCCGTGAGGCCGTGATCGACGGGCAGCTCGAGAGGCTGGCGGAGCAGGTGATGCACAGGACCATGGTGGCCAACCTCAGTGGGATCCCGGCGATGTCGGTCCCGCTCCACCGGACCGAGAACGATCTGCCAGTAGGGGTGCAGTTCCTCGGCCGCTTCGCCGACGAGGTCACGCTCTTCAAGCTGGCGGCCCAGCTCGAGCAGGCGAAACCGTGGCGTGTCCGGCGCTGAAGTCGCTCAACCGTCTACTGTCAGAATACGAGCTGGAGTTGCAGGCCGCAGCCCATTCCATTGCGGCGACCCGCGGTCCAGAGTTGGGTTTCCCACGCGACTTCAGCAACGACCTTGAGGCTGCGGCCGATGACGTACGAAGTGCCCGCCAGCGCCAGCCGTTGGCTCATCGTCTGGTCTCCGTTGTTGCCGTACTGCTCCATCGCCTGAGCCGGATCGGAGGCGTTCATGATCTGAAACTGCCCGTAGCTCCGGGAGTCGCTACGCAGCCATGGCGTGAGGTAAACGATGTTGTAGCGAAGCGCGATCTCCCATGTGAGATTGAAGCGGTATCCGGTCTCGGCCATGAGACCGACGGGGCCGAAGAGTATCTTTCCGCCTTCCCAGGGTGGGAACCAGGCCAAGTAGTTGACGACGTTGATGTGCACGCCACGGATCTTGCCAAGCCACTCGACCTGCAGACGAAGAGCAAGGTCCTCTGCGGGGGTCGGCCGCGCATCCCAAGAGATGCCAGCCCCTAGGCTGTGCCGAAGATCGGCCGAGCGGAGCTCGTCGCTGTTGGTATCCGTATTGATGTTTCCGAAGTTCTTCGCGAAACGTCCGGTCAGCTCCGGGTGAAACTCCGAGAGCACTTCGCCGTCCCCAAGGTTGGATGGATTGGTTGGAACGTTGCCGTAAACCTCAATGAGGCCCACCGCGAACGTCGCTCGGGCGTTCACCCCGCTGAAGATTCCGAAGGCGTATTCCAGGTCCGCGAATCCGCCCGATGCCAACATCTCGGCTCCGATTTGACGCTCGGATCCGAACATTCGGGCCGTTGGAGGCCAATCTATGAACGTGAGCGCCGCAAACGACTGCGCGCGATAGCGATCATACGGGATTTTGAACTGTCCGATGCGGAACGTCGCAAACTTGAAGCGTGTGAACGCGAACCACATGTCGAGGACCTCGAACGAGCTCGGCGTGAGGTTGATCTGAAAGCGACTACGAATGCGTCCCTCGACGAAGGAGCTCGAGAGAATCAGTCGGAGGCGGCGCCACCGCAAGACTTCGGTCGACTCTTTCTCTAGACCGGCGCCCTCGAAATCTTGGAGGTAGTTGAATTCCAACTGGCTCGCGAAGCCAATGCCAAGGAAGTCGTCCCCCTTTCCGAAGCGGATCCGAACGGGTCCCAACCGAGTCGGCAGGCGGCGGGCTCCGGGAGCCTCCGCCTCGGCTTCGGCAAGCGTGGTCGTGCTGGGCTCGGATCCCATGCTCTCTTCGGGTTGGGTCACGGTTTCCGGGTTGGTCGCGCCGCTTTCTGCGGCGACCTCGAGCGTGCGCTTGCTGTGCTCCTCTTGCGCCTTCTCTCCTTCGAGCTGGGCCTCGAGGCAGTCGAGGTCACATTCCTCCTCGTCGACCTGCGTGGCTGGTCCACTCTCCGAGGCAGCCTTTCCTTCGGTCAGTGAGGGCTCCCCGCCGAGCTGTTCGTTGTCGGCCTTCTCGCCCTGGCGGCTGATGAAGGGCTGGCGTTCCTGGCGCTCTTCTCTTCGAGGGACCCCGGCGTCGGCACCGGGTGCGCTTGCGTCCGAATCCTGTGCCGAGCCCCAAGAGGCATTTCCGAGCACAATGGCCAGAATCACTGCTGGCCCTCGACCACGCATTGGCCGGAGGATGCCATCTCCTCGAGGAAGTTACTAGCCTGTGTTGCTTGGATCCTTCGCTAGCTCACGCGGGCCGAGCCCGCGTCCGGTTCTGCTTTGGTCCCTCGGCTAGCCATGATCTCGTCGTACCAAACGTCGTGATGCAGCTCCGCCCAGCGTTCGTCCACCTCACCGCCCACCATGGCTTCGAGCGTACCCTCGTTGCCGATGGTCGCGAGGTACATGTGCACCAAGGAAAAGCAGATCAGACCGATTGCGGAAGCGATGTGGAAAAGACTGGACAACTGCATGGTAGATCGCGACCACTCAAAATTCGGTGTTAGTAAGAAGAGGCCTGACGCGACCACCACCAGGCCGGCGACGGAGAGAAACCAGTACCAGACCTTTTCGCCCGCGTTGTTGAAGCCCGCGGGCACGTGCTCACGAGTCAAGTACCCGCCAACCTTCTTGAACCATTCCAAATCATAGGACGTGAAAAAGTTGTATTTCATCCAAGCGACTACGGTCAGCAGCAAGAACGCGATGAAAAAAGGAGAGGCGTAATCATGGACCGGCTTTGAAACGGCTGCGACGGCCCCAAAGGCTTCCTTGCCCACCAAGGGCATCAGCACGTATCTCCCGAACAAGAGCCCTAGTCCCGTCAAGGCCAGCAGCAGGAAACTGACGGTCAGCCCCCAATGGATGAACCGGTCGAAGGCCGACCAGCGCTTGATCGTCCTGCCTGTGCGGTGATCCAGCTTCCATGTCCCTTTGAAGATCTGGAGCAAACCCAGCGCAAGCACTACGCCAGCCATGAGCCATGCGCCGATGGTGGAGGCGGGTCCGTTGCGGAGCTCTTGCCAGGTCTCACCGCCGTCTTGAATCAGCACGTTGGCTTCGGGACCAGTGACGGCCGAATAGCCTTGCGCGCCATGGCGCACCTCTCTCCAATACTCCGCACGCGGATTCTGCGAAGCCTCACGAGCCTTCTCCTGGTCGCTTGCCTCGGCTCCAGCGGACGATTCGGTCAACGTGACAGAAAGAGCGATAGGCGCGGTGACAACGATCCACCCTCCGAGAACGAGCGCGAGCCAACTTCTTCGCCGCCGCTCAGATTTCATGGCTGCCGTCCTTGTAGGCGACATCCCAGCCCCAGGTGTCAGGACGCGTGTTGCGCCTCATGCTGCGCTCCCGGAAGATATCAGCGACCTCATCGCCATCGCCCGCGAGCAGGGCCTTGGTGGCACACATCTCCGCGCACAAGGGCAACTTGCCTTCAGAGACACGGTTATGGCCGTATTTCTCGAGCTCCGCCTGGGAGCCGTCTTCTTCGGGCCCGCCAGCGCAGAACGTGCATTTGTCCATCTTGCCGCGTGTCGCGAAGGCGTCCTGCTGCGGGAACTGCGGCGCGCCGAACGGACAGGCGTAGAAGCAGTAGCCGCAGCCAATGCAAATGTCCTTGTCGTGCAACACGATGCCGTCATCGGTGGTGTAGAAGCAGTCCACCGGGCAGACCGCCGCGCACGGCGCGTCCGAGCAGTGCATGCAAGCGACCGAGATTGATCTCTCGCCCGGCTCACCGTCGCCGAGCGTCACCACGCGGCGGCGGTTGATGCCCCACGGCACCTCGTTCTCGTTCTTGCAGGCGGTCACGCAGCCATTGCATTCGATGCAGCGCTCGGCGTCACAGAGAAACTTCATTCTTGCCATGGCGTTCAGACTCCTATGCTGGGATAATGCGACAAAGGCTGCACTTGGTTTCCTGCATCGCGGTCACCGAGTCGTAGCCATAGGTGAAAACAGTGTTGGCGGCCTCGCCGCGAACATAGGGCTCGGTCCCCTGCGGATATTTGTCGATGAGGTCCTTGCCCTCGTACCAGCCACCAAAGTGGAAGGGGGTGAACACGACACCGCGCGCAACCCTACGGGTCACCATGGCCTTGACCTTGATGCGCCCACCTTCTGGGCCTTCCACCCATATGTCGCTGCCGTCTCGAATGCCGTGGTCATTCGCGTCCGCGGGGTTGATCTCGGCGAACATGTTTTGCTGTAGCTCGGCGAGCCACGGGTTGGAGCGGGTCTCTTCGCCGCCCCCTTCATATTCTACCAAGCGCCCACTGGTGTGAATCAGCGGGTATTTCTCGGAATAGTCTGTCGCCTGTATCGACGCATAGCGGGTCGGTAGGCGCCAGAAGCTCTTGCGGTCCTCGTAGGTCGGGTACTTCTCGACCAGATCCCGGCGAGTCGTGTACAGAGGCTCGCGATGCACCGGAATCGGGTCCGGAAAAGTCCAGACGTTGCATCGGGCCTTCGCGTTGCCGAACGGAGAGCAGTTGTGCTTGATTGCGACCCGCTGAATGCCGCCCGATAGGTCGGTCTTCCAGTTCTTGCCTTCGGCGGCTTTCTTCTCCTCGGCCGTGAGGTCATCCCACCAACCAAGTTGCTTGAGGAGGTCCGCTGTGAACTCGGGATAACCGTCTTTGATGCCGGAGTCCTTGCCCCAGGAACCCTCGGCGAGGAGGTTGACCCCTTCGTGCTCGACACCGAAGCGGGCCCGGAAGGTGAGGCCCCCTTCGGCCACCGTCTTGCTCGTGTCGTACAACACCGGAGTGCCCGGGTGCTTCATTTCAGGCGTGCCCCAGCAAGGCCAGGGCAAACCGTAGTAATCACCATCGCAGGGGCCACCCTCGGCCTTGAGCGTGGTGATGTTGAACGTGTGCCGATTCTGAGCGTGCAGCTTGAGGCGTTCCGGGCTTTGACCCGTGTAGCCAATGGTCCAGGAGCCGCGATTGATCTCGCGTAGGATGTCTTCGATGAGCGGCTCGTCCTCGTTGACCTCGATGTTCTTGGTCAGTTGTTCGGCGAAGCCCAGCTTCTTTGCAAACTTGTACAGGATGACATGATCGGGCAGCGATTCGAAGAGTGGCTCGATGACCTTCTCTCGCCATTGGAGGGACCGGTTCGACGCGGTGAGCGAACCGTAGGTTTCAAACTGGGTCGAAGCCGGCAGCAGGTACATGTTGTCCTTGCGGTCCGGAAGCACGGCTGAATGAGTGGGGTATGGGTCGACCACGACCAGCAGGTCCACGATTTCCATGGCCTTTTTCATCTCGGGCTGGCGCGTCTGGCTATTGGGCGCATGCCCCCAGAGGAACATCGCGCGGATGTTGTCCTTCTGCGCGATGTTTTCCTTGTCTTCGAGAACCCCGTCGATCCATCGGGAGACGGGAATGCCGAAGGTGTTCATCGCGCTGACCGGCGCGCCACCCACTTCCTCGTAGCTTTCCGGATCGAAGCGGCTCTTAACCCATTCGAAGTCGAGGTCCCAAACCTCGGACCAATGGCGCCAAGCGCCCTCGGACAGGCCGTAGTAACAGGGCAGCGTGTTGGCAAGCACGCCAAGATCGGTCGCGCCCTGAACGTTGTCGTGACCGCGAAAGATGTTGGCGCCACCGCCCGATACCCCAATGTTGCCGAGTGCCAGCTGGAGCGCGCAGTAGATGCGGGTGTTGTTGTTGCCAATCGTGTGCTGAGTGCCACCCATGCACCAGACGATCGTGCCAGGCCGATTCTCAGCCATCGTCTGTGCCGCTAGCTTCACCTGGGCCTCGGGTGCCCCGGTGACGTCTTCCACGACCGCGGGCGGCCAGTTCGCCGCCTCCTCGCGGATCTTGTCCATGCCATAGACGCGCGTGCGAATGTACTCTTTGTCCTCCCAGCCGTTTTCGAAGATGTGCCACAACATGCCGTAAATGAATGGCGTGTCGCTGCCGGGGCGGATACGCACGAACTGGTCTGCATGGGCGGCGGTTCGCGTGAAACGGGGATCCACGACGATCATTTTGGCGCCGTTCTCCTTGCCCTTGAGGATATGCAGCAACGACACCGGATGCGCTTCAGTGGGGTTGGAGCCAATGAACAGCATGGCTTTGCAGTTGTGCATGTCGTTGTAGGAGTTCGTCATCGCCCCGTATCCCCAGGTGTTCGCCACGCCGGCGACAGTGGTCGAGTGACAGATGCGCGCCTGGTGGTCGACGTTGTTCGTGCCCCACATCGCAGCGAACTTGCGGAAGAGATATGCTTGCTCGTTGTTGAACTTGGCCGAGCCCATCCACATCGCGCAGTCGGGCCCGGACTCCTTGCGCATCTTGAGCAGTTGATCACCGATATCTTCGATCGCCGCGTCCCAGCTGACGCGTTGCCATTGGCCGCCCACGAGCTTCATCGGGTATTTGAGGCGCCTTTCGCCATGGCCATGCTCGCGAAGCGCCGCGCCCTTGGCGCAGTGCGCACCGCTATTGAGCGGTGAATCAAAATCCGGTTGTTGCCGCGTCCATACACCATTGCGCACTTCGGCCAGCGCGCCGCAGCCGACTGAGCAGTGCGAGCAGATCGTGCGCTTCGTGACGGTCTCTCCGGACTCGGCGGTCGCCTTCTGATCGGCGCGTGCCCGCCGCACCATCGTATGGGCTAGCCCTGTCGCAATCGCACCGCCTCCGAGTGTCAAACCAGTCCGCTGCATGAAGGCGCGGCGGTTGATCGCTTTTCCGAGCGTTCCTTCCGGTGGGGCGTCTGGGGTGGGTCTGGGATGCTTGCTGGTCTTGGTGAGTTTCACGGCGAGGTCTCCCTATCGTGTAGCCGCCCGAGTTCCGGACGTTGAAGGATAAGAATCAGAGTCTGGCGGTTTCGTAATAGCGGCGAATGTGAGCCGTTTCCCGGTAGCCCCCCTGCGGGCTGTCGGGTGCAGCCGACGATTTGCCTTCCTTAGTGGTCTTGCAGGCGGCGCCGACTGCCGCCGTAGCGCCTGCGGCGACTACGGCACTGAGAAACTGGCGCCTTTCGAGGCGTTTGGTGGTCTTTTGTTCTTTCACGAGGCTGCTCCTACGCCGAGATAACGGCCTTCGATTTCCATCAGCTCCCGGCCCAGCGTGCCAACCGCCTGATAGAAGCGGGCGGAAGGCGCGTTCGCCAAGTCGGTAAACAAAGTCTGCATCCACGGTGCGATGTGCCGGCCGAAAAACTCACGCTGCTCTTCCAGCGCGTCCGGTGCTGCGTCCGCAACGATCGAGGCCATGACTTCGCAAACAGCGGCAGCGTGATCTTCGGGTTCGCATACCCCAGGGCGTCGCTCAAAACCCAATCGGGTCAGGTCATCGCGCAGATCGGCAAGCGGGCGGTCGTTCAGGTAACCGGTGAGATATCGCGAGGCATACGGAACAATCTCGCCGGAACCAAGACCGATGAACAGAGCGTGATATTCGCGGGCGAGCTCTCGAGGAGCCGCGTGGATCGCAGCTTCACGCAAGGCGCCCCAAGCCGGCGCGAGACTCCCGTTTTCCTCGTTCGGGGTTTCGCCGTTGGTGCGTGCGATTTCGCGCAGGCGCCCGAGCGTGTCTTCCGTGGGCGCCGCGGCGAGCAGGTGTGCGAGCAGGCTGTACGCATTTGCCCGCAACGCTTGATAGCCATTCCCATCGATCGCGGCTTCCAAGGTGTCCATTTGAGCAGTCACGATTGCTTGCTCCGACTGGCGCTCGAAACCAGAGTCACCCTCACAGCCGGAGTCTACGTCTTTCTGCCGTCGACGAATAGGGCCGATGTGGCTCACCCTAGAGGGTGCAGGGACGGCTTCAGCCCCGGGATCCGCGGCCTCAGCGCGTCATATCGCGGACACGGCAATCGCCACACATTTGTAGCCTTCGGAGCGCTTCCTCCGACTGGAACATCGGGTGCCCTTGGAGCTTGCGCGCGATGTTGTCGAGCATCGAGCGCGTGGCCAGGGATTTCCCGCAGATGATGCAGGAGAGCGGCTCATCTTCGTGAAGAACCCGGCGGGCACCGCGCCGTTCTGCATCGGTCAGAAATCGGGCATTTCGAGTGATCGCGTCCTCTGGGCAGGCGTCCTCGCAAAGACCGCACTGCACGCAGTTCCATTCCTTGAAGCTAAGGCTGGGGAGCTCGCCGCCGGCGTTTAGGGCTGAGGTCGGGCAAACACCAACGCAACTCATGCACAGCGTGCACTTCTCGGGATCCACTCGAACCTCGCCGAAAGGCGCGTCCGCGGGCAGCGCGATCTCGTCCGGTTGCCGGGGAGCCCGTCTCACCAGGTGCATCAACGCGAGTTTCAGTGCGGTACGTTTGTCGCTGAGCGCATCGAAGCTGGCCGGCGCCTCGACCCATTCGTCCGGGAAGCGATCTTCCGCGCTCCAGCTCGAGTCCTCACCCCCGCCCGGGTACACGATCTGGATCATGCGTCGGTCGTAGCCCAATCCTTCGAGCAAGGCGTGGGCGATGGTGGCTTGGTGGAGCAACTCCGCGTTGATGCGCTCGGGTGTGCCTGGCCCGACGGTCACCAAGACGGCCCGAGCACCGTAAGCGAGGCAGCTCAGCCATGTATCCATACCGACAGACCCGCTTTCCTCCACCGGCACTTGCAGTAATTGCCCGGCGCGTTTGAGCGTGGCCTCAATCGCGTTCGCGCTGCGCTCGTCGTGAAAAACGACGCATGCCCCACTGCCACCGGCCTCACCATAAGCCGCTAGCAAGCGCTTGATGTGGGTTTGCAGGTCGCCTGACTGCGGCATCGCATACGTAATCGCCCCAGTTGGGCAGGTGGTCGCGCAAATGCCTCCGCCCTGGCACAGGTTTGGATTCACTTGAACGCAGTCGCCGAGGGAAATAATCGCCTCGGTGGGACAGGTCTCAATGCAGCGACTGCAGCCTTGAAGGCCTTTCTGACCGTGCGCACAGATCGTGGTGTCGAGGTTGAAGAACTTCGGCTTTTCAAACGTACCGCGTAGCTCGGCAAGCTCCGCAAGGGCGGCGGTCAGCGCCTCCTCGCTGCGACCGGGGTGGAAGTACCCGAGTGGCGGCATCTCCGCTTGAATGCACGCGGTATTCTCCAAATCCAGCACCAGGTCGATTTGAGCGTCGGCTACGGGCAGTAGCGCCGACAGCGGCACGGTCTCCTCTTGGCTGCGAATGCCGACCTCGAACTCACCGAGCCAGCCTTTGATGTCCGGTTGACCGCTCGTGATGACCGCGTGGCCCTGGATCTTGTCGACTCGGGGCGCCTCCGGGCCGGGCGTGAAAACCGTGCAGACGAATTCAGGGATCAGCTGGGCGGCGGTCTGCAATGCCACATCTCGTTCGCCGATGATCAGTAGTTTGCCGGTCGAGCTGAACTCGATTACCGAGGTGGGCGTGACTTGCACATCTTTCACCGCATCGAAGGCGGCGGCGCGGGCCTTGTGGTTGGGGGTGGACCCAGCGGCAGGAGCCGGGGTCGATGCGGGCGCCGTGCCGGCTCGAGCTGCCGCGGCCTCGAGGCGGTGCCGCATCTCCGCGGTGACGATGTCACCCAGAGGGGCATGCTGGGTATAGTCTTCGGCGTAATCGTCCAGCCCGTCCGTGACGTTGAACTTGGGACTGGAAAAGAGCTTGCGTAGGGCGGCACGCCTGAGTTCAGGGCTCACGGCCTTCGATAAAAAGTCGCTGTAGTCGGAGTCTGGACCGAGGCTCTCCAGCGGAGGCATCTCCTCATCGGTCTTCTGCTCTTGAGGCTCGGCCGCCTCTTTCTCCTCGGTCGGTTCCTGCTCGTGCCCTTCCTCCGAGCTCATGACCGTTCGCTTTCCGTCCAGTTCCGACGCTTACGCTTCTTGCGTTCACGCGGCACGTAGTTCTCTACGACGAACTCTTCGAGCCGTCGATAGATATCGGGCGGAATGGGTGCGCGAAAGACCTTGTCGTCACCCTCGGTGGAGGCGGCGGCCTCCAAGCCATCCGCAGTGACGATCAAGGGTTGCATGCCGCCGTCCTCGGTCTCTGTGCAGATCACAAACAGCGAGGGCAGCTCGCCCGTGAGGTTGTGCCAATAACTTTCGCAGCTGTCCAAGTAGAGGTTGAGGCGATATCCGCCCCACAGGTATTGATCGTCCTCGTCTCTGATCAGCACCGGTTCGGAAACCTCGCCGCCGCTGTGTTCGCCTCCAACGACGCCGACGACATTCCATTGCGGCACGGCCCAGCCCTTGCCCTGGACGAGCTTCTTCTCCAGCACGACGGCGACGGGAATGTGGAGCGACTTGCCCATGCCTGTTGATTCGAACCGACGGGCTAGGCCAGTGCGAGGTCACCTTCGATAACTACGGTCTTGCCAAGTTCAGGCAGTTCCAAGGTTACCCGGGCATGCACCGTGCCGTCGACGCCCAGCTGTCCGCGTTCTACGGCGCCATAAATGGCGCGCTCCATTTCTCGCTGCGAGGTGATACCGACCTTCTTCAGAAATTTTCGGATCTCCAGGTTCAGCGCGTCGTCATCGGGTTTGCCATCGCTCATGAGGCTTCCTCGTTGTTGGGGACTGCCTGCGACAGTATACCCGCTCCTAACCTTTCGCAAACCGCTGAAACGCAGTATCCAGATCCCCTATGGACGAGTTTTCCAATGCCTCTCGCACCGCGCTACACCTGCTGGCCGAAATGCACCCGGACCTGATCGAAATCGTGCTGTTGTCCTTGCGGGTCAGTCTGTCAGCCGTGGTTCTAGCCGCCCTGCTCGCCCTGCCATTGGGTGCATTCGTCGCGCTGAAACCATTCCCAGGCAGGCGCGGTATCGTAATACTCATGAATGCGCTGATGAGCCTGCCACCGGTCGTGGTCGGGTTGGTAATCTACCTTCTGCTGTCTCGCACTGGCCCTTTTGGCGTCACGGGGTTGTTGTTCACCCCCGCAGCAATGATTATTGCCCAGTGCGTGTTGGTGTTCCCCATCATCGCGGCGCTGACCCGGCAAACCGTGTTCGATCTGCATGAAGAGTACGATGAGTACTTGCGGTCCCTGGGCGCTGGCACTTGGCAGAAGATCACCACACTGTTGTGGGACGGCCGGGCACGCTTGCTGACCGGGATACTCGCCGGATTCGGTCGCGCAATCGCGGAGGTTGGCGCCGTAATCATCGTGGGCGGAAACATCGTGCACAGTACCCGCGTGATGACGACAACCATTGCCCTCGAAACCAGCAAGGGCGATCTGGGGATGGCGCTGGGGCTCGGCATCATCCTCGTGCTCATTGCGGTTGTCGTGAACACCGCCGTCGTCACAATCGGGGGCAGCGCGAGTCGGCGCACGCTCTGAGTCCGTATGCGGTTGCAGCACGATATGTTGCCGCTCGTGGTAAGCCACGTGAGCTATCGTGTGGATGGCAAAGCGATCATCGAAGAAGTGTCGTTCGCGATCAACGATCCGGGTCTCACCGTCCTGCTCGGACCCAATGGGGCCGGCAAGAGCAGTCTGTTGAAGTTGTGCCATGGATTGTTGCCCCCGAGCTCCGGCTCGATCCGCTGGGGCGATGCGGATGCACGGACGGCCCGACAGAAGCAAGCAATGGTGTTTCAGCGGCCGGTCCTGTTGCGCCGGTCGGCTGCCGAAAACATCGACCACGCGCTCAAGCTCCGGGGAGCATCAGCGGCCGAACGTGCCGGGGTGATCGAGGAGTCGCTCGCGTGGGCTGGACTGGGCGACGTAGCCAACATGCCAGCGCGCAAGCTTTCGGGCGGGGAACAACAGAGCCTGACCATCGCGCGTGCCTGGGCGCTGAATCCCGAAGTGCTGCTCCTAGACGAACCCACAGCAAACCTTGATCCGAGTGCCACACGGCGCGTCGAGAACTTGATCCGTTCGTTTGCGGCAACCGGTAGAAAGATCATCATGGCGACGCACAATATTGCCCAGGCTCGACGCCTTGCCGACGAGGTGCTGTTCATGAATCATGGCCGTCTGTTGGAGCATGCGCCGGCCGAGCGCTTTATGGGCGGACCATCGAATCCGCTGGCGGCGCGTTTCATCGCAGGGGAGCTGGTCGAGTAAGAATGCAGGAGACTCACAGGAAGATACTCTCCGCCGCGGCGGTGCTCGTCGTTCTGGCCGCGGTCGCGTCTTTGGTGTTTCTCTCTTCGCCGAAGGGGCCGTCCATCACCGTCGCATCGACGACCTCGACCGAGAACTCGGGACTCTTCGGATATCTGTTGCCGATCTTCATGACTGAAACTGGCATCAACGTCCGCGTCGTGGCCGTGGGCACAGGGCAGGCGATACGTATGGCGATGAAGGGCGACGCGGACGTGTTGTTGGTCCATCATCGGGCTTCTGAGGAAAAATTCGTCAACGAAGGCTACGGCGTCGAGCGTACCGCGCTCATGCACAACGATTTCGTAATCGTCGGTCCGGCATCCGATCCCGCGGGCATCAAGGGCACCGAGGACCCCGCGGACGCGCTACGTCGAATTCGCTCCAGTCGTGCGACCTTCGTTTCCCGAGGTGATGACAGCGGAACCCACAAACGAGAGCTTGGCTTGTGGAAGGCGCTCGGCTCCCTGCCTAGAAACGACGATGCCGACTGGTATCGCGAGTCCGGTGCCGGGCAGGGTGCGACGCTCAACATCGCCAGTGAAGTGGACGGGTATTGCCTGTCGGATCGGGCCACTTGGGTCAAGTTCGCCAACAAGCGCAACCTCGAAATCCTGGTCCAGGGTGATCCGCAGCTGTTGAATCCGTATTCGTTGATTCTCGTGAGCAAACAGAAGCATCCTCATGTAAGAACGGCGGAGGGGCAGCAGTTCATCGACTGGTTGACGTCGGAGCACGGCCAGGAACTGATTGCTGCTTACCGCGTGGACGGCCAGCAGCTGTTCTTTCCTGATGCGCTGGAAGCGGCAAAGGAATAGGCAGCGATGAGCCGGCGGCGCATTACCGGACTCGTGTTGGCAGGCGGTCGCGCGACGCGTTGGGACGGCCGCGACAAGGGACTGATCGAAGTGTACGGCCGGCCCATGATCGGCCACGTGCTCGAGGCTCTGGAATCGCAGGTCGAGCAGGTCATCATCAACGCGAATCGCAATCTCGATCGATATCGAGCTTTTGGAGCGCCGGTGGTGACCGACGAGAGCAGCGACTACCGTGGGCCGCTAGCCGGGCTCGCCAGCGGCCTAGCCGCCGCGAAGACCGACTGGGTGGTCATCGTCCCCTGTGATGCACCGCTCATTTCGGAAGATTGCGTCGACCGATTGGCGTCAGCCCTCGAGGACGATCCGAGCGCCGATGTTGCCGTCGCTCATGACGGTAAGCGGATTCAGCCCGTGTTTGCGCTGGTTCGACGCAATCTTCGCGACGATTTGCAGGCCTTCCTCAATTCAGGCGGACGCAAAATCGACCAATGGTACGGGAGGCAGCGAATGCGGCTTGTGGATTTCAGCGATAGGCTGGACACTTTCGTCAACATCAATGGGCCCGAGGACTTGAATCTGTTGGAAAGCCAGATGAAGCAACGGCATCATATCCGATGAGGGCGGATCAGAAAGCCGGCTGTGGCCATGACGAGCCAGCACTGCCCTTGAGCAAGGCGCGGGATCGAGTGTGTGAGGCGGCGGTGTCCGTCTCCGAGACCGAATCGCTTCCGATTAGGCAGGCGCTGGGGCGGGTGCTGGCCGAAGATGTGCGCTCGGCGATCGACGTGCCGGGGCACGCGAACTCGGCCATGGATGGTTACGCGTTGCGGGCCGGGGACTTGCCTAACGAGGCTCCGCGTGCCCTCACATTAATTGGCGCCGCATTCGCTGGTCGGCCGTTTTTGGGTCGCGTCAACCAAGGACAATGCGTCCGCATCATGACAGGTGCGCCCGTGCCAGACGGCGCCGACACCGTGGTCATGCAGGAACGCGTAAGCGTGGATGCCGAGCGGGTGCAGGTCAATGCCTTGCCCGCCGCCGGCGCCAATGTGCGCCAAGCCGGCGAAGACATCAAAGCCGGTCAGGTCGCTTTAGAAGATGGGGTGCAGTTGAGGCCCGCCCACATCGGGCTGCTGGCATCGATCGGCGTTGCCGAGGTGACGGTGCTGCGCCGACCGCGGGTCGCGTTCTTTTCCACTGGCGACGAGCTCTGTGAGGTCGGCAGGCCTACGAGACCGGGCCAGATCTACGATAGCAATCGCTACACCCTCTTCGGCATGTTGCAACGGCTGGATGTCGAGGCCATCGATCTCGGTGTGATCCGCGACCGCCCCGAAGAGCTCGAAGCGGGTCTTGCGCGTGCGGCTGAAGGAGCAGATCTCATCATCACTTCAGGCGGGGTCTCGGTGGGAGAGGCGGACTACCTCTTGGAGGTCGCCGAGCGTTTGGGCAAGGTGGACTTCTGGTCGGTTGCGATCAAGCCTGGCAGACCAACCGTATTCGGCAAACTAGGCGATGCGCTCTATCTCGGTTTACCGGGCAATCCGGTTTCTGTGATGGTCACATTCTACCAATTAGCCAAGCCGGCCATCGAGAAGCTCAGCGGGTTGCAGCCGCGGGAACCGCTCCTGATTCGCGCGTTGTGCATGGCAACCATCAAGAACAAAGCCGGCCGAAGGGAATTCTTGCGTGGCGTCCTGTCCCGTGATGAAACGGGTCGGTACATCGTGTCGAAGACGGGACACCAGGGTTCCGGCATCCTTAGCTCGATGACGCAGGCGAACTGTTTCATCGTCGTTCCCGAGGATTCAGAGCTCATCGAAGCCGGTTCGCAAGTCGACGTGCAGCCCTTCGAGGCGCTGGTCTAGAAGAACTACGCAATGGCGGAGCAGAATGACGTTACCCTTCTCGTCGGCACGCGAAGGGGGCTGTTTCGCGTTCGAAGTGACGCATCGCACACGCGATGGGAGATTGAAAAGCCGCAAATCGAAGGCTACGAGATCGCGCACGTCTGCGCACATCCGACGGAGCCCGGGCGCTTCCTTGCCGCAGCGAATCACAACATTTGGGGCGCACATGTTTACGTGAGCGACGATCGGGGTTCGAATTGGGAGCCTCTCGGTTCGGCACCCCATCATGCGCAAGGCCGCCACAAGCAGAGCCTGAAAGCGATCTGGTACCTCGCGATGACGCCGGACGGCCGGCGACTCTACGCCGGTATCGATCCCGCGGGGCTGTTCGTTTCGGACGACCTCGGCGAAACCTGGCGACCGGTCGAGGCGCTCAATGAACATCCCACGAATCGTTTCTGGGAGCCCTCCAAGGGCATCTTTGCGGTACATTCCGTGTGCATCGATCCGTGCGATCCGAAGCGGATTTTCGCTGCCGTTTCTGCAGGCGGCGTTTATCGCAGCTCGGATGGCGGCCAGAGCTGGGATACGGCCAACGAGGGCATTCGCGCGGAGAACATTCCACGAAAGAACCCCGAAGCGGGCCATAACGTGCACCGGCTGATTATGCATCCGTGTGGTCGACTCTACCGGCAGTGTTACAACGGGGTGTACCGAAGCGACGACGGTGCGCGATCATGGTTTGAAATTACCGGCGATGTGCCGAGCGATTATGGCTTCGCAATCGCGACCAGCGCTGCCGATGCGGATACTCTCTTTCGGATCCCGATGTCGAATGCACACATGCGGGCAACGGTAGATGGCCGTTTGCGCGTCTACCGAAGCAGCGACGGGGGAGCTACCTGGGGCGATGCCAGCAACGGTCTGCCACAGCAGCACGCTTATGTGGGTGTGCTCCGGGAGGCGATGGACACCGCAGTCGGTGAACCTTGTAGGGTCTATTTTGGAACCAACGGTGGACACCTGTTTGCCAGTGGCGATGCAGGTGTTAACTGGAAAATGCTGGCCGCATTCTTGCCCCCCATATCGAGCGTGCTGGCCTGGGCGATATGACCGACGACGACATACTCGATCTCTTCCACGCGCGTCGCGGCGTGATTTGCGCAGTGGGCGCAGGGGGCAAAAAGAGCACGCTCTACAACCTCGTGGCTCGGCATCCGGGCCGCGTGGCGCTCACCGGAACGGTGTTCACAGCGCGATTTCCGGCACACCTGGGCCTGACGTCCGCCATTGCCGAGGAGTCGGATCTCCCCGCTCGAGCGGAGGCGATCTCTCAGATGGATCGCATTGGATTTGCTGCTCCGTCCGGCAAACCGGGGCGCTATGCCGGTCTTGCAACTGAAATGGTGTCGCGCTTGCACGCGGAGACGAGGCGCGACGCAACGTTTGTGAAAGCAGATGGGGCCCGCATGCGCTGGCTCAAGGCACCCAGGGAAGGCGAGCCAGTGTTGCCAGCCAACTGCAGCACGTTGATATGCATTTGCTCGGCTCAGGCGCTTGGCAAGCCGTTGTCATACGAGATCGCTCATCGCTTGGAGCGGATCACGGCGGTAACCGAGTTGCAGGAAGGCGAAGTGATCGAGCCGCAGCACCTGGCACGGCTGATGGTCAGTGATTCCGGAATGCTCAAGGGTTCTCGAGGTCGCACCGTGGTGCCGGTGATCAACATGGTCGATGACGCAGAGAGAGAAGGGCTCGCGCGCCAGGTGGCGCAGATGGCTCTCACAAACACGTGCCGTTTTGACCGGGTCATACTCACCTCAATGCGCAGGACCGATGAACCGGTGGTTGCCGTGGTTGAGCGTTAGTTGCGAAGAGGTGAGGTGTGAGTCGTGTGACTATCCGTATTCCTTACGCTTTGCGGCCATTCACCGATGGTGCGGCTGAGATCACCGTGGATACCGACACGCTCGGGCATGCGCTCGCGACCTTGGAAGAACGCCACCCCGGGGTCAGGGCGCGCGTCCTTACGCCGGAGGGCGACATTCGGCCCAACGTGAACCTCTTCATAGGCGAGGAGAGCGCTCGTTCCATGAATGGCCTCGAAACGCCTCTGGGGGACGGCACGGTCGTTTCGATCATTCCCGCGGTGGCTGGAGGCCGGTAACCTTGGTGGCTCCATCAGCGGCCGTCGGCGCAACGCGAGCTTGCGGTGGCGACGGCGACAGGGCGTAGGTCTCCTGGGATTCGGCCGCCGAAACAGTTGGTGACGATGGCGACGCCGAGCTCGCGCTCCGGGTCGGCCCACGCACCGGATCCGCCGGCGCCGAAGTGGCCGAACGCGTGCGGGTTCGGACGACCCAAGTCCACGAGACGCTTGCCGAGAGAGAGACGAACCCCGAGCGAAACCGGTCGCATGTAGCCGACTTTGAAGCGGAGCGGAAACGGGATGACCCTGCCGATGAGCGAGTTCTGATCTTCGGCTGCTTCGGCGAGCGTCGACGCCGACATCAGGCGGACGCCGTTGAGCTTGCCGCCTAGGCTGAGGGCGCCGTAGAGACGCGCAAGTGAGCGCGCGTTGAAGACCCCGTTGCCGGAGGGAATGACGGAGGTGAGCCAGCGTGGGTCGCCCAACACGTCACCGAGGCCAGGAGGGATCATCGCGTCTACGAACTGACCGACCGCAGAGTGCCAGCGTGCGGTGGTCGATGCGGTCTTGCGAACCTGCGCGCGAAGGCTTCGGGGACGCCCGCGGAGCACCTTGCGTGGGATTCGCGGGATCAAAAATTCGGCGACGCGATGGAGCTCGCTCTCGGGCAGGCCCATGTAAAGGCCGTCGAGATCGAGTGGATCGGCCAGGTGCTCTTTGACGAGGTCGGGAAAGCGTTTGCCGGTCACGCGCTGCAACACCTCGCCAATGATCCATCCTCCGGTCCAGGCGTGGTAACCGAAGTCGGTGTCGGGTGTATGGACCGGCCACATGTCCTCGACGACCTGGATCATATGGTCCCAATCGAACATCTCCTCCGCCGAGTCGATGATGCGCGCGATGGAATAGAGGCCCGCGCGATGAGAGGCGGCTTGGCGGATGGTGATCTGCCCTTTGCCGTTCTTCCCGAACTCCGGCCAGTACTTGGCGACTGGCGCGTCGAGGTCGATGGCGCCGCGGTCCACCATCAGATGCAGTAGCGTCGCCATCACGCCCTTCCCGGTGGACATGCTCAGCGCCAATGTGTCGGGTTCGAACGGCGCCCCCCATCGGTCGCGGGTCCCGCAGGCGAGATCCGCAACCAGCTCGCCTCGGTGATAGACCGCGATGGCGACGCCGCCGGGGCCGCTGGCCGGGGCGCACCAACGGACGGTGTCCCGGAGGGAGCGGAAGTCGGGATGGCTGTACCCACGGACTTGGATGGTCATGAAACCTCTCTTGATGGCTCACACGCGGCCTCCGACCATCAGTGCAATTCGGATGCCTCGTCCAGAATGGACGTTTTCAGAATGAATTGGCGACTTTTCGGCCGTGTAAGGCGCAGATGGTGCGCCGCGTTGGCGCAGCCACGCACTCCTTTCGTCGAAGGAGCTGTTTGTCGCGAAGAACTCGAACGAAGCTCGGGTAAACTCCGACCGATGTCTCAGGGTCCACCTTCGCAACCATACGAATCGTTCGATGAGCTCGTCGCTGAATTTCGCGAGCATGTCGCGCCGAACAAGCTTGCATACTACCAGCGCATGGGCCTGCAGCTCGTGATGGGTCGGCGCCAAGGCATTTGGTTCGAGGACGCGTACACGGGGCTTCGGCTCATCAACTGCCACTGCAATGGAGGTGTGTTCAGTCTCGGTCATTGTAATCCGCGAGTGACGGCGGCAGTGGCAGATGCCCTCGGTACGCTCGACATCGGGAACCATCATTTCGTATCCGGCCAGCGCACGCAGCTCGCGGCGCGGCTTTCTGCAACGCTCGACGATGCGCTACCGCGCGTGGTCTTTGGTGTGTCCGGAGGGGAGGCGATCGACGTCGCCATCAAGGCGGCGCGCGGCGCCACAGGTCGCTTGAAAGTCGTTTCCGTTCTGGGTGGGTACCATGGTCATACGGGACTGGCGCTTGCTGCAGGTGACGCCGCGTTCCGTGACCCGTTCGGTCCCAACCTGCCGGGGTTCGCGCAGGTGCCGTTCAACGACGTTGGCGCAATGGAGGCGGCCATCGACGACGAGACGGCGGCCGTGCTTCTCGAAGCGGTGCCGGCGACGCTCGGCATGCCTATCCCCGATGCCGGCTACTTTTTGGCGATTCGCAAACTCTGCGACGAACGCGGCGCCCGGCTGCTGGTCGATGAGGTTCAAACGGGTCTTGGGCGCACGGGCCGATGGTGGGGGATCCAGCACGAAGGGGTGACTCCCGACGCTCTGATCACCGGCAAGGGTCTATCGGGCGGAATCTATCCGATCACCGCAACACTGCTGACTTGCGAGATGCACGAAGTTCTCGACTCGGAAGCCAACCCGTTCGTACACATCTCCACCTACGGCGGTGCCGAGCTCGGGTGCGTCGCTGCCCAGGCCGTGCTCGACATCGTCGGGGAACCTGGCTTCCTCGATCGGGTAGGGGATTTGTCGGACCGATTCGAGGTCGCATTCGCGCCTCTTCCGTTCGAGCTTCGTCGGCGCGGACTCTTCATGGGCCTTCGCTTCGGAAGTGAGCCAGAGGCGCTCGGCTCTCTCCTTCGACTCATGCAGCAGGGCGTGTTCTGTTTTCCCGCCGGCAATGATCGGTCGGTGCTTCAGTTTTTGCCGCCGCTGATCCTGAGCGATGAAGAGGCAGATGATTTGATTGCTCGAGTGGCGAAGGCTTTTTCCTAATGCCTCTCGTCAGCATGTCGAACATCGAAGCGTTCGAAGATCGGCTCGGCGCAGCCGTGCGCGCGGGCGATGCTGGAGACTTCGAGATCGTAGGCTATGGCGAGATCACGATCGCGGTCAGGCTGACGACCGCGGATGGGGACTTCGTGTGCAAGCGGTTGGCGCCGCTTTCGTCGCGCGCCTCCGCTGAGGGATTCGCAGACGCGATTGCGCAGTACATCGATGCGCTGCACGCGTGCGGCATCGATGTCGTCGAGACCGAGACACGCATATTGGAGAGCGACGGCTGCTGGGTTCTCTACTGCGTGCAACCGATGCTCACGCCGGGCTCGCTCGGGCCCGACTTTCTAAGGGGGAAGAGCGCACAGGAGGCAGCGCCCCACGTCCGCCGGATCTTCGAGCGAATTCGCGGCTCAGTCACGCCGACGCTGGCGCCCGACGGACAGCTCTCGAACTGGGCGTTCGAAGGCGAGCGCCTTCGCTATCTCGATGTCGGCACGCCCTTCCTTCGAGATGACGAAGGCAATCAGCTCTGTGACTTCACTGAGATCACGCGCGCGCTGCCGCGCCCAGTGGCGGCAGTCGTGGCGCGCTTCGTGCTCAAGGGAATCCTAGACAACTACCACTCGCTGCGGGGTCAAGCGCTCGACTTCCTCGGCAACCTCATCAAGGAGGGGCTCGGTGACATCTTTCCACCGCTGATCCCAATGGCGAACGAGGTGTTCGAGCTATCTCCTCCGATCACCGAGGCTGAGGTGCGCGCCCACTACAAGAGTGATGCCCAAACCTATGCATTCATCCAGGCCGCGCGCCGTGCCGACCGGTGGATCCATCGCAACCTGCTGCGAAAGCCGTATCCGTATTTGCTGCCCCCACGAATCGAACGCTCCGCCTAGGGCTCGTACGTGCAGTAGGCGCCGGTCCGAACGGCGCGGTCCAGATGTTTTGCGAGCGCTGGATGATAACGCTTGATGCGTCGAATCGCATCGCGGATGCGCCGTTGCACGTTGACTCGCGCTCGCTCGGTCGCGGAGCCGGACCGCCGCTGACGGCCGCCTAAGCCGATTGCGCTAGACAACTCTCGCTCGATCATGTCGAGCTCCTCGCGCGCCCGCTCCGCACGCCCAAAGTCGTTCCACCTCTCCGCCTCTTCGAGCTCCGCACGAAGCGCGAGGACGCGAGCGCGATACTGACGCCGCGCCTCCGCGTCAATCACTTCGCCGCTGTCGCTGCGGATGATGACTCCGGTCTCCTCCCTCGGCCTGCCGCTCAAATCGAGGACGTGGAACTCGCGCCCCGGCTCGTTGACCAAGGTCGCCAGCAAGCGGACTCCACGTACATCCTTCAGTTGAAACTCGACATTCTCGTAGCAGACCAACCACGAATCACCGACCTTGCTGATCGTGAGGGAGTCAGGCTCAAAATCTGTAGAGCTGGTGGCCTCGTCGCATTGCGGGAGCGCGTCGATGAGCCTCCGTGCGGCGGACTCGACGGCAGGCATCCCGACCTCGGAAGCGACGGTTTGCGCGAGGCGCGCGAGCTCCACTGCGCGGGCAGACGCTTCGGGTCCGCTGTCTGTCGAGAGGTGCTGCGCGAGCTCGAGTGCGATGAGGGCGCGAACGGGTCGGCCGCGGGTGCGCCGCGCAACCTCGAGCGCGTGCTCGTAATGCTCCGTGGCCTCCTCGCGACGCCCGAGGAAGCTCGCCAAGGCGCCGATCGCCCAGCTCGTCGGGCCCTCGACGGTCAACCACAACATGCCGCCCGTCACGAGGTGCTCCCGCGTGACGAGAAGTCGCCTGTGGAGTCGTTTCGCGAGCTCTACGTCTCCAGCCACGATGCAGAGTCTCGCGATGCCGAGCTCCAGGGTGTGGTCCCCCAGGCGCAGGGCTCGCCGAAGCGAGGCTCGGTCGAAGTGGCGTAGCGCGTCGTCCAACCGGCCGGCCGCCATGTGCTCTATCCCGATGATCAAGCTAGCGGTGTTGCGCCCGAGCTCGGTGTTGTCCCATTGCTCCTCGACCGCAGCCAAGAGAGGCAGCTGCGCGTCGAAGTCGCCCCGGTACTGAAGCAGCCTCGTCTTCTGCATCGTGTAGACGACGACGGCATTGGGATCCGATGATCCGCCGAGTGCGCGCACCTTTTCGATGAGCTTCTCGGCCTTGTCGAGCTCGCCTTCCCACAGGGCACGGAGCCCTTGCAAAGCCACGGACCGCCAGGCGTAGGCAGGATGGCCGAGCTGTTCCGTGATGCGTTCGCAGGCGCGAATGGTCCGAAAAGCGTCGTCGATTCGTTCGAGCTCGAGGTAGTCCATGATCGAGCGCATGTTGCCGCGGAGAGCTTCGACAGGGTTATCGAGCTCCTCTGCGAGAACGGCGTGCTCGCGATCAAGCGCGATGCGTTCCTCGAGGTCGCCCAGGTCGACCATCGCCGAACCGCCGTTGCGGAGCGTGTCGAGCAGCGTTTCCGGGTCAGCGATCCGTCTCGCCATCGCGATCGCTTCGCGCGCGAGTTGCATGGGGCCCTCCGGATCCTCGGCGGGCTGCTGTGCGGCCGCGAGCCTGGCCATCACGCGTGCGCGAAGGGCGCTGTCCGTCGGGTCGAGCCCTTCCAACGCTTCCTCCAACAACGCGATGAGCTCCGTATCAACCCTGCCGTAAATCAATTGAGCTCCGTGCTCGAGCGCGGCTCGGGCCATCATCTCGGCGTCACCTTCTTGGCGGGCGAGCGCCGCGGCAGCCGCGCAAGTCGCCTTCCCCTTCGTGACGAGGCCGGCGCGTGTCTCGGCGTGGCCAAGTTCGAGCAGGAGCGTGGCACGCTCGCTTGGGTCGACGATGCCGGCTTTGTCGGTCGTGCGGAGGGCATCGGAGTACGCTTTCACGGCTTCTTCGAAAGCGAGTTGGCGCAGGGCCTGTGCGCCCGCGTTTCGGAACGCACCCGCGGCGGCCTCGCATTTTCCGGAGGCAACCAAGTGATGTGCGACCTCCGACCAGCGTGGCTCGACGTGGCGAGCGTCGGTTCGGAGGATCTCCGCCACCCGCGCATGTGCCTGCACGCGCTCCTCCTCGGCGATGCCTTCGTACACGACCTCGCGAATCAAGAAGTGCACGAACCGATAGCGCTGCGGCGCGACCTCGACGAGGATCGCGGCCTGGGTCGCCTCCTGTGCAGCCGAGACGTAGTCGGTCTTGCCGTGGCAGGCCTCCAGAAGAGCGATGTCAAACTCTCTTCCCACGATGGCGCCGCGCCGAAGCGTTTCGAGACAGGCGGACGAGACGGCGCTCAAGCGCTCCTGAATCGCGGTGCGAACAGAAAGTGGGATCGACGGTGGAGTCGCTCCTTCTGCTCTGCCTTGCGCGCGCCACAGGAGGGCCACCTCGACGAGAAACAACGGGTGGCCGTCGGTGGTTCGGTGGAGCGCGCTGACGAAGGAGGGATCCACGGTTTCGCCCGAGGCGCGTACAAACGTTTCGACGTCTCGCTCGCTCAGGCGACCGAGCGAAAGGCGCTGCCCTTCTTGCGCAGCGCGCGTCAATTGGGGGCCCGCGGGCGCAGACGGCAGCTCGACCTCGCGAAACGTTCCCACAATCAGCAAAGGTTGGTGACGGATGGTCGCAGACAGAAACTCCAGCATATGGATCGTCGATACGTCTGCGACGTGAAGGTCTTCGAGGACGATGACGATTGGCAAACGCTGCGCGGCGTCGGCAAGTGCGTTGCTGACGGCGTCCATGAGAAAAAAACGTGCCTGCTCAGGGCCGAGGTCCGCGCTTTCGCGTATCACGTCGGTTGATGGGAGCTCGGGCAAGATTTGCGATAGGAAACCCAGATATCGGTCGAGCTGCCCCGGCTCGGCGGTGCGAAGGACGGCGCGCAGCACTTGGACCCACGGCCAGTAGGCGGGCGCGCCGCCGGCTTCCCAGCATCGGCCCCAATAGGCGCGCATCCCGCGCTCTCGAGCGAGATCGGCGACCTCCTCGGCCAGCCGGCTCTTCCCGATGCCGGGCTCGCCCGTCAGGTACCAGGTGGAACCATGCCCTTGAGCTGCGGCCTCGATCGCTCGGGTGAGACGGCGGAGCTCTCGTTCGCGTCCAACGATGGATGATTGTGCCAACCGTTGCCCTCGTCGGCGAACTTATCATGCGGAACGATGTTCCCTCCAAAGTCACGCCTCTCGGTGACAAGGCGGGCTATGACTCGCCGAGGAGGCACGAGATGGACCCGGTAATGATCGGCATCATATTGTTTTTTTTCGCGTTTATGGCGTACGATACGCTTTGGCCCGCGCGCGACTACCCCAGTGTCGACCGTTGGGTACTCAAGGGCATCGTCGCGTTCGTCGTCTATGCAGGGCTCTCAACCGGGCTTCCGTTCGTTTGGGACGCGTGGCTTGGAGAGCACCGCCTGATCGACGCCACCGGCCTCGGGACTTGGGGTGGCGCGGCTGCCGGATTCTTGGCCGTAGAGGTATTCATGTACGGTTGGCACCGGCTCATGCACAACAACGACTTCCTCTGGAGATGGTTCCACCAGATGCATCACAGCGCCGAGCGCGTCGACGTCGCGGGGGCGTTCTACTTCTCCCCGCTCGACATGGTCGGCTGGACCTTCCTCGGCAGTCTCGCGTTGGTTTGGGCTGTCGGCGTGACGCCAGAAGCTGCCGTCGTTGCGAACGTGATCGTCACGTTCTTCGGGGTGTTCAGTCACGCGAACATCCGAACGCCGAAGTGGCTTGGCTATTTCGTCGCGCGGCCCGAGATGCACGCGGTACACCACGAGCGCGGGTCCCATGCGCACAACTATTGCGATTTGCCGTTCATCGACATGGCGTTCGGCACCTACAAGAATCCCCAGACCTTCGAGGGTGTGGGTGGCTTCTACGATGGGGCGTCAAGCCGCGTTGTCGACATGCTGTTGGGCAGAGACGTTTCCGTTCCCAGCGAGAACCACGCCGAGTTTTCAACACCCAACTCCGAGTGGCTCACCCGCCGAACGGCCGAAAGACGGCGAACGTCACGATGAGTATGCTCAAGACCGAGATCGCCACTGCGAGTCGCGAAAACGTTTTTGGGCCGATTTCTTCGCCGTCTGCCCATCGACGCAGCTTCCCCGAGAGCACGCCGGTCACGCCGGCGAGAATCAGAAGCAGCGTCAGCTTGCTGTGCATCCATCCCTGCTTCGCGTAGACGTCCGCGAAGTTGGGGATGAGCATGCCTAAGCCGCCCGCAAAAGCGACGAGCATGGCGGGCGTCGTCACGCGCACGGTCACCTTTCGCAGCGTCTGGGCGATGCCGCTCTCCCATGGGGTTGGTGCGGCCGCTGCGATCGCCACAGCCACAGCCGAGCCGATCCAAAACGTGATGCCCAAAAAATGAAGGTAACGAAATATGGTCATGCTCATTGCGTGCTCCTTCGCGCGGCGGACTCTAGCCTCCGTAGACGAGGGGCACAAAGACACATCGGCATAGCTCGGCGGTCTCTAGCTTGCCGTGGCGTTTGCGCGAGGCCTGCAGGGCTTGGCCCCATCTACCGCCAACGGGAATGACCAGTCGGCCTCCTTCTCGCAGCTGCTCGACGAGAGCAGGGGGCACCTCCTCGGCTGCTGCGGCCACGACGATGCCGTCGTACGGGGCGCCCGGGGGCCAGCCTTTTCGACCGTCTGCACAGACGAGCTCGACATTGTCGATTCCGAGGTCGGCGATCGCGCGTTTGGCGCTTGCGACGAGCTCGGGAATGATTTCGATCGCGTAGACCTTCTTGGCCAGCTTGGAGAGCACCGCCGCTTGGTATCCCGATCCGGCCCCTACCTCCAGTACCGTTTCGTCGCCCGCGAGCTGCAACGCCTCGACCGACATCGCGACCATGAGAGGCTGCGAGATCGTTTGGCCGTGGGAGAGGGGAAGGGCTCCGTCGACGTAGGCGTTGTGTTTCTGGGCGTCGGGAACGAACGCCTCGCGGGGGATCTGGCCCATCGCCGTCAGCACACGACTGTCGGCAATTCCCCTTCGGCGGAGTTGCTGCTCCACCATTCGAGCCCGCTGCTTGTCCGGATCCATCGTGGGGAGCTTGATGTCAGTTGCCCCCGCGGTAAAGCGACTCCGTTGCTTCGGCGCTACGCTTGCGTTCGACGGGGGCCCGCGTATGGTCCGGCCTTCGAAAACGAGGAATCGATATGGCGAAGACCAATCCAGGCAATTTTTTCGAAGATTTCGAGGTGGGATCGGAGCTCGTGCACGCCGTGCCAAGAACAATCACCGAGGGCGAGGCCGCGATGTACATCGGGCTGACCGGGTCGCGGTACCCGCTCCATTGTTCCGCGGAATATGCGCGGTCTCTCGGGTTTAAGCGCGAGACGATCAACGACATGCTCACGTTTCACATCGTGTTCGGCAAGACGGTCAACGATGTGTCCCTCAACGCCGTCGCGAACCTCGGCTATGCGGGGGTGCGTTTTCTCCAGCCGGTATACGTCGGCGACACCTTGCGAACTGTCTCCGAGGTCCTCGGAAAGAAGGAGAACAGCAACGGCAAGACCGGTGTCGTCTGGGTCAAGAGTACAGGCACCAATCAGCGCGGAGACATCGTGCTCGAGTTTTACCGCTGGGTCATGGTGAACAAGCGCGACCCCTCGACGCCGACCGGTGCCTCTGATCGGCCGGCGATGCCCAAGGAGGTCGCTCCCGACGAGCTCGTGGTGCCTGCAACGCTCGATCTGAGTGGTTACGAAGCATGGCCGTCGGGGGGCAGCGCCTACTTCGACGACTACGAAGCGGGTGAGAAAATCGATCACGTCGACGGCATGACCATCGAGGAAGCCGAGCACGCGATCGCGACCCGGCTCTACCAGAACACAGCGAAGGTACACTTCGATGCCGTACAAACGAAAGACACCCGTTTCGGTCGCCGTTTGATGTACGGCGGGCATGTGATCAGCATCGCGCGCTCGCTCTCGTTCAACGGCATGGAGCGCGTGCTTGGGATCCTCGCGTGGAACGGCGGTGCTCATGCAAACCCCACGTTCGCAGGCGACACGATCTACGCCTACAGCGAAATCCTGGACAAAGCCGAGCTTCCTGGCCGAAACGACTGCGGCGCGCTTCGCGTGCGTTTGGTTGGCCTAAAGGACGTTCGACCGACCGACGCAGGCTTCCCACTCAAGGTCGAAAAGGATGGACGCGACGTCTATCACAAGGATGTTGTACTGGACTTGGACTACTGGCTGCTCGTCCCCAAGCGAGCTCGCTGACCCAGTCGAATGGGGGGAGGTCCTCGCTGCGTCTCTGTATCTCTAGCTTTCTTGCGACGATTCTGATTGCGGCATGCGGAGGCGACGGCTCGCCGAACACGCAGAGCGGCGGTGCCGGTGGGGTGGGCGAGACCGAACCGACGCCGGCCTGCGACGATCGCATGATCGTTGCGGGCGAGCTCGGCGGCCCCTGCATCGACGGTGCCCCCGAGTGCGACGGAAGCTCCGTCTGTCTCGTGGAACAGGCCTTCACCATCGGCCCAAACATCCAGAACCATCCGAACGGCGCGGGTTACACGTTTGAGGTCGTCGACTTCCCCAGAGACTACTGTACGCCGGCGCTGCCACCGTCTTGGCCCGACACCCAGTGCAACTCGGAAAACGCGCTTGCGTGTGCCGACGAATGCGGCCTGTGTGCGCCGAGATATACCGATGCGGACATCTGCTTGAGGGGTTGCCGCGCCGAAGTCGAAACGAATAGCACCTGCCGCGAGGGCTACCAGTGCGACCTGTTATTCGACGTCTGCGATAGTGGGTGTAGCTCCGACGACGAATGCCGGGTGTTCCTCAACGACATGGACGAGCTCGTCTACGACGCCGATTCGAGTTACTCCTGCAACCCGCAGACAAATCGCTGCGAGCACCCAGGTACACCCGGCGCGGAGGCGGGCATCCCGTGCGTCCGCGACGAGGATTGTGAGAGCAGAGGCATCTGTCTGGACGAAGAGACCTTCGGCTTCAGCGGTGGCTACTGCTCGAAGATACGCTGCGACATCGACTCTTGCGCAGGCGACGGAATCTGCGCCTCGCTCGACCTCGGCGTGCCGCTTTGCGCGGAGCGCTGCCAGGTTGGCGCCGGCGCGGACGAGGGGAATCCGAACACGTATCTGAACAACACCCAGGGATGTCGGGACGGCTACACCTGTTTTTGGACTGGCACACCTAGCGACGCGACCGGCGCGTGCGTGTCCGGCGAGTTCAACACCATCATAGAGAACAACATCGGCTCTTCGTGCGCTGACTCGGGCGAGTGCTACTCGCCTTTTGGTCAGGGCACCTGCGGCGATCCCGATTTCACGTGCTCGCTCATCGGCGAGGCGCCCGGCCTTTGCAACACCGGCTTTGGCTGCACGGTCCTCGACTGTGCGGTCCCTGGTATGCCCGCCGACGTCTGCGGCGACGACGCGGAGTGTATCGTCGACCCGAGTAGCGGCGCATCCCTCTGTGTCGCCAGGTGTGCTTCTGCCGAGGAATGCCCGTTCAGTGGCGCGTGCGCCGACCTCGATGGCGACCGGCTCACGCTCGATTCCGTCTGTCTGGCGTTCTGCCTGGAGAACGCGGAATGCAGAGGAGGAGAAATCTGCAATGATTCTGGCGAATGCGAGGCGCAGAGGTGAGGGGTTGCGGCGCCCTGCGGCTTCCCCTAAACACCGCCATTAGGAGAAATCATGTACCTGCCAATCGTCGACAGTGACCGGCCTCGGAAACGCAACAAGAGCGCGCGTCGGAACGCGAAGCGCAAGGCGAAGAATCGCCGCCGTATCAACCGCATGCACGGACGCAAACTGGGTCGTCGCTGAGCTCGCCACAGTAATGGACGCGAAGGTCATCTACGTCGTCAGCGATTCGACCGCTGAGACCGCAGAGCGGGTGACCCGCGCGACTCTCCTACAGTTCCCGGACGAAAAGGTTCGCCTGAAGATCGAGCGGCGTGTCCGGGACCGACGTGCGTTGAGCGCCATCCTGCAGCAGGCCGCCGAGGCTCAAGCGATGGTCGTCTTTACCCTGGTGCGCCCTGAGCTTCGCGACCACTTCAACGAAGAGGCGACCAGGCTCGACGTACCGCACGTCGATGTGATCGGCTCGCTCCTCATCCAAATCGCCCGTCACCTCGAAGCAGCGCCGGTCAACATCCCGTCCGCTGAGCTTCCTCTCTCGGCCGAGTATTTTCGCCGCGTGGAGGCGATCGAGTTCGCCGTCAAGAGCGACGACGGGAAGGAGCCTCGCAACCTGCACAAAGCCGACCTGGTTCTTTGCGGCGTGAGCCGTACCAGCAAGACGCCGCTTTCGACCTACCTGGCGGGGCGCGGCCTCAAAGTGGCGAACGTGCCGCTGGTGCTCGGGGTAGAGCCGCCTCGCGAGCTTCTCGAGCTTCCCGGGTTCCGTGTGATCGGGCTCACCATCGATGTCGACCAGCTTCTCGACATCCGCAAGCACCGCCTGCAACAGCTCGGGATGCCGCCAGATGCCAACTACGGACTACGCGACCACGTGAGGTCCGAGATCGAGTACGCGCACACGATTTTCCGCGATCACCCGGAGTGGATGGTCGTCGACGTCACCAACTGCGCGATCGAAGAGACGGCCACGATCATTCTGGAGACCCTCTCGGAAATCGACCAGCTCCGAGGGTTGACGATTCCTCCGCCCAAACAGCGCTGAGTGCTCAGCGTCCCGGGGGTGAGCCGTATCGATGCGAGAGCGCAGCGTAGAACTGCGCAAGGATTCCGTCGGCGACCCGCAAGCGTCTGCTGAGCTCACGGGCGATGTTCATGATGAACAGCGCGTAGTCTTTGAGGTTTCGCCGATAGAGCAGATTCTCGACATGATCGGCTGTTACCGAAAGGACCAGCGTGGGCGCAACTGCGCGGACGCTGGCGGAGCGCGGCTGAACGTCGATGATCGACATTTCACCGAACCAGTCGCCCGGGCCCAGGACGGCCACGCGGACGTCGCCCCCCGACTCCCCCTTCTTGATCACTTCGAGCTCCCCCGCGATGACCACGAACATCTGTGTCGAGGTGTCGCCTTCTTCGACGACTATTTGGCCAGCTTCGATGCGGCTGGCCGGAATCGATGATGCGAGAACTTCGAGCGTCTCCTGGCTCAATCCGCCAAAGAGACCGATGTCAGCCAAGTGGCTCGCAGTGAGCTTCGGCGTAGGTGGTCGACTCATGCCATCAGCATACGCGACTGATTCGGCTACGTCATGGAATCGAAGCCTGATGAGGCCAGGCAGTCTGCCGTGAACGACTAGGGCCGGGGGTCTTCGCCGAGGACCACGTTGTCGATCAGCCGCGTCTTCCCGAGATGCGCGGCCACTGCCAACAACAGTCTGGACTCGGGGTCCTCCGGCGCTCCGAGCGTTTCCGGATCGGCGGCGGCGACGTAGTCGGCCCGATCGAAGAGCGCTTCGACCGGGGCCGCGGCGAGGGCGCGGAGGGTGTCTGGGTTACGTTGTCCACCGGTCCATGCGTCGTATGCCGCCCGTAGACCGGTGACGATCCCGAGTGCGCGCTTCCGCTCGGAGGCTGACAGGTATCGGTTCCGCGATGAGAGTGCGAGTCCATCGGCCTCTCGGATGATCGCGCAGCCCACGACCTCGATCGGCATGTCGAGGTCGAGCGCAAGCCGCGATAAGATCCTCCACTGCTGGTAGTCCTTGCGCCCGAATACGGCGACGCTCGGGCCAGTCAGGTTGAACAGCTTCGTGACGACCGTGGTCACGCCATCGAAATGGCCGGGCCGGAACTCGCCTTCGAGCGGCTTGGTGATCTCGCCCAAAGAGACCTGGGTCTGAAAGCCGTCCGGATACATCGCCTTGGGGTCTGGAGCGAACACGACGTCGACATCGCGCCCTCGGCAGCCTTCGAGATCGGCTTCCATCGTTCGCGGGTAGCGGTCCAGGTCCTCGCCTTCGCCAAACTGCAGGGGATTGACGAAGATCGTGACCGCGATGAAGTCTGCGCGGGCTTTTGCCTCGTCGATCAATGACAGGTGCCCCGCATGCAGGGCACCCATCGTGGGCACCAAACCGACCCGCTGCCCTCGGCCGCGAGCTTCGTCGCAGGCTCGCCTGAAGTCCGCGGGCTCGCGGACGACGGCCGTCATCCCTTCGGGCCGTACGCCGCGCGCACGCCCTTTACGAGGCTGAGGCCGGGGGCCTCCTCCGTCTCGCTCGTCTTCACGTTGCCGAAGCCGTATTCCTCGCTTGGGAAAACACCCGCACGGACTTCGTCACGGAACTGTCGCGCGGCGGCCACGCCATCCTCGAAGAACTCGGCATACCGCTTGACGAACTTGGGCTTGAGGTCCGGGGTGAGCCCTAGCAGGTCGTAACAGACCAGGACTTGGCCATCGCAGTGGGGGCCGGCCCCAATTCCGATGGTGGGGATGTCGATCGCTTCGGTGATCTGTTGTGCGAGATCGGTTGGAATACCTTCGAGCACCAGGGCATAGGCGCCCGCCTCGGCGACCGCCTTTGCGTCGTTGAGCACGCGGGCCGCAGCCGCTTCGGTCTTGCCCTGGACCCGGAAGCCTCCCATCGCGTGGACGCTCTGCGGTGTGAGGCCCACGTGCGCCATCACCGGGATGCCAGCGTGGACGAGGCGCTCGATCGTGGGCGCGGCATCGACACCGCCTTCGAGCTTGACCGCCTGAGCCCCACCTTCCGCGAGGAAGCGCGCGGCGTTCCGGAGCGCTTCCTCGGTGCTGATCTGCCAGCTCATGAATGGCATGTCCCCAACGAGGTGTGCGCGGCGCGTGCCGCGGGCGACAGCGCGGCAGTGATAAATCACCTCATCGACCGTCACGGGAAGGGTGGAGTCCAGGCCCTGCACGACCATGCCGAGCGAGTCTCCCACCAGGAGCACGTCGATTCCGGCCTCCTCGAAGAGCCGCGCGAACGTCGCGTCGTAGGCCGTCACCATCGTGATCCGCTTGCCATCGCGCTTCATCTTGCCAAGACGAGGCACCGTCACGGGCCGCCCGTCGGGGGCGTGTGGTCGTCCGGTCATTGGATTGGCTCGCTTTGG
The DNA here is from genome assembly GCA_024640845.1 of Myxococcales bacterium. Classification (GTDB taxonomy): domain Bacteria; phylum Myxococcota_A; class Polyangia; order Polyangiales; family Houyiibacteriaceae; genus SG8-38. Next base: position 42,417 of record JAHEEE010000019.1, read on the forward strand.
TCGCGGCCAGGTCGATTCCCGGTCCACGCCGCTACGCTCGTTGACTGTAGCACCGATTCCGGAATCGTCAGCAGTCCAAAAAGCGTTTGGAATACGAACGGTTGCAACCTAGGGCTGCAGCAGCGCGGCGATCTTCTCGCGGAGACCCGAGTCCGAGTCGTCGACCAAAGCCTCGGCGCGCGTGAGCATTCGGCGGGCCTCGTCGTCGAGGTCGAGCGCCTTGAGCAGCCGACCCGCCTCGTAGTGATAAGCTGCATGATTCGCGCCGTCGCTGCCTTTGGTGAGCGCGCGGTACATGTCCGCCGCACGGTCGATCCGACCCTCCGCTTCATAGAGCTTTGCGAGAGTCGTCGTGGTGGCCGGTGGAAAATCCATCACCTGCCGATTCGTAAAGAACTCGACAACTTGCTCGAGGAAGCTCTTTGCTTCTTCGGGTTTGCCGGCCTGCTCCGACGCGAGGCCCAGCTCCTCGAGGAGACGCCAGTCGGTCGCCGAGCTCTGGCTTAGCTCGAGCGAGGTTTGCAGCACATCGAGCGCTTCCTCGGCATGCCCTTTGTCCCGTAGGAAGGCCCCCATGGCGAGATAGGGCCGGTAGTCATCGGGAATGGCTTGCACAGCAGCCTCGAAGCGCTTCATGGCCTCCTCGAACCGTCCATCCTCGTCCGCCAGCCTAGCCAACGTGAGATTGACCGCCACCTTGGTCTCATTGGCTTCGCCGTCCTCGAGGGTATCGAGGAATCGGTCCAGTGCCTCCGCGCCCCCGGTTGGGTCGTCGGTGAGTAGGCGCGCGCGGCCTACCTCGAGCCAGAGGTATTGTGGGCTCGGCGCAGAGTCGATCAAGGCCTCGAGCGCGGCGCGCGCGTCGTCGTAGCGCTCACTGTGCAAGGCGAGCAATGCGTCGAGGAGGGTGTCCCCGTATAGCTCGTACTCCTCGGCCTGGGCCTCCTCCCATTGGCCCATGAAGAGCGCGATCCGCTCCTCATCGGTCATCTCATCGGAGGTCGCCTGCGCCTGCGCGTCCTCTGCCTCGAGCCCATCTAGCAGCGCTTGGGCCTGCTCCCTCAAGGATTCGTCCGCGGCGACTTCGAGAGCGCCCGCAAGCTCTTGCTCTGCGAGCTCGATCGCGCCTTGCTCGAGATAGACCCGCGCCTCTTCGACCCGCTGCCTCGCGATGGCGTCCATGCACGACCGCACCCGTTCTTGCAGGGGAGTGCGTGCTTCTTCGGGCGCCGCCGCGATCGCTCTTTCGTATGCGAGCTTGGCCGGTCCAAAGTCGCCGGCTTCGAAGAGTCGATCCGCTTTTCGCTTCAGCTCCTCTGGGTCTGTGGAAAAGAGCTTCTTGAACAAACTCATGATTGGAACTGCTTGGCTCGGCGCTTGGCCGCCTGCTTGAGCGGACTCGGAATGCCCCGGCTGCGCGACAACGCGCGCAGGTCGTTCCTCCTCAAATGTGCGAGAAACGTCATCGACAGGGCGAGAGGGGTCTTCGGGTTGTTGCAGAGGTGGCGCTTGATCTCGTAGCTCCGGAGCCATTCGCGCTTGCGGCCGATGTACCGCAGTACGTCTTCGGAAACCTCACGGCTCTGCGCTGCGTTCTTGGCTTCGCTCTCGCCCATCGTAGGCGACGAAATTGCAGCCATTGCGACGACGCGATTGGGATCGCGGACCAAGATCGAGCGCGCGGCGGCGTTTCCAAGGAGCGCCATTCGGATCTTCTCGCCGATGTTCATGTCGCGAATCTGGTTCTGCAAGGGGACGAACTCCTTCTTGGTTTCTTCGGTTCCCTCCACTGCGTCGACCTCGACCGCGTCCTGGTCGCTGTCCTGGTCGAGCGCCTTGCTGAATGCGTCGTCACTCGGAAGCGGCTCGTCGCTCGGCTCTGCGATGAGCTGGCCCAGCACTGCCCGCTTGAGCTCTTCGAACATCGGGATGCCAGTGATCTCGAGGTCGTGCCGAGCCGCGAGCTCGATCAAACGGTCCGCTGTCGACATTCGCGTGTTGCGATTCTTGTAGAGAGCCTCGATGATCGCGGGCGCGTCAATCAATCGCTGCTGGTTCGTGGCGATGATCTCGGTAATGCGCTCGGGGCAGTGAGTCGAGATCATGGCAATGGTCGCGTCCGCCACCGAGTGGTTGGCGGCGAGCCGCGCGAGCACTTCGTCATTCTTCGGGAACCGAAGCGCCAGCTCGTGGAAGATCGCTGGCGGCAGGTCTTCGGTGCATGCGGGGAACAACACGCCTTCGGGGAGGCTGATCAGGGTATCGCTGGCCGACTGCGACACACCGGGATCTTGGTCGGCGGTGAGCTGCACGAGCAGGAGCACGAGATCCCCACCCTTGACCGGGACCATTCCGCGGGCGGCCATCATCTTGGCGGGGCCGGGCGCGTTCGGATCGGCAAAGCGCCGCAACCGCTCGGGAAGGGCGTGGGTCGGTATCGGTAGCGTTGGGATTGCCTGCATCGGTTCTCGCGACTCCTCGATCGTAGCGCTTAGTTACCGGTGAACGCGGGTTCTCGCTTTTCGAGGATGGCGGCCACACCCTCTTTGGCGTCGTCGGTCCCGAGGCTGGCGGCCTGAAGGCCCGCTTCTTCGAGTGCCGCCTCGCGGATCTCCCAGCCGAGTCCGCGGCGAATCGAGGCCTTCATCTGCTGAACCGCCAGCGGTGCGGAGCCGGCAATGGCGCGCGCGAGCTGCATGGCTGTCGGCAGGACCTCGTCGGCGTTCTCCGCATGGGTAACCAAGCCGATACGGAGCGCCTCGCTGCCCCGGATGAGCCGACCGGTGAAGAGAAGCTCCGACGCGTAGGCCGCGCCGACCAAGCGCGGAAGCACATAGCTGATGCCGAGTCCAGAATGGATCCCCAAGCGCGCGAAATTCGCCCCGTATTTCGCGTCGAGGTTCGCGACGCGAATGTCGGCGAGCAGCGCGAGGCCGAACCCTCCGCCGACGGTGTGCCCGTTCATCGCGGCGATGACCGGCACCTCGACGTCCAGCACTTTCAGGAAGGGCTCGTACATCGCGAACGAAGCCTCTCGGGACGGCTTTCCGAGGTCGGTGCGCTGCATCGAGGAGCGCAGATCGGCCCCCGCGCTGAAGCACTTGCCTTTCCCCGTGATGACGAGGGACCGAATCTCGTGGTCGGCTCTGGCCTCGTCGATCGCCGCGGAAAAGGCGTCCAAAAGCTCTGGAGTCATGGCGTTGCGGTGGTCGGGTCGATTCAACGTGATCAGCCCGATCCGGTCCGCCGCCTCGTACAAGACCGCTCGCTCGCCCATCGTCCGCGGACTCTAGCCCCCCGGAGGCGCCGGGCAACCACGCGGATTGTTGGCCGATTTCTTGCCCCGCTGGCGCTGAACGGGTTAGCGGGACTCTATGCAGGGAACCAAGGTCGTTCGCCCGTTTCCGTTCTTCCGCGCAGGCGCCCGCGCGAGCCAGCCGCAGCTCGCCAAGCCGATTCTAGTGCTGGAGGACGTCTACAAGTTTTTTCGGCCCGACCAGCCGACGTTACGCGGGGTCAATCTTTCTGTCGAGCGTGGGGAGTTTGCGTTCATTACCGGCCCAAGCGGGGCGGGCAAGAGCACACTTCTCAAGCTCATCTACCGCGAGCTCGGAGTCGATGAGGGGCGGGTGCTGTTCTGTGGTCGCGACATCGCGCGGCTCACCGACAAGTCCATCCCCTTCCTTCGGCGCAATCTTGGAATCGTGTTTCAGGATTTCCGGATCATCGACCACTGGACCGCGTATGAGAACGTCGCGGTCGCGCTCGAGATCCTCTCCATGCCCCAGCGGCTGGTTCGCTCTCGTGTCGCCGAGGCGCTCGAGCGAGTCGGGCTGGCAGGCCGAGGTGCGGAGCGCACGAGCAACCTTTCGGGCGGCGAGAAGCAACGCGTCGCCGTTGCTCGCGCGATCGTTCCAGAGCCCGCCCTGATTCTCGCAGATGAGCCCACTGGCAATCTCGACCCACACCTGGCGATCGACATTCTGACTCTGTTCGAAGAGATCAATACGACAGGGACGACCGTCCTCTTTGCGACGCACGATCACTCCCTGATCTCCAAGCGCGATCACCGTTTGATCTCGATCGATGAAGGCCGCGTCGTGGAAGCCCAGCATGGGCTCAAGCAGTGGCCGGGCAGTGGCATTCACACGTTGGTGGGGTGAGCGGATGGATGTGAAGAGCGCAATCACGCGAGCGAGGCGAGGGCTTCGGGAGGAGCGGAGGCTGTACATCGTGGCGGTAACCAGCCTTGCGGTGGCATTCCTATGTTTGGGAGCGACCCTACTGGGCGTCACGAACCTCGACGCCGCGGCAACTCGGTGGGGCCAAAGCGGCCGCATCACGCTGTTCTTGAAGGACGATGCGGACCCACAAGACATCGCGCAGCTTCGGGTGGTGCTCGAGGGGCTGGCCGACGTCAGCAACGTGACTCACGTCACTCCTGACGAGGCACGCGCTTCGTTTCTCGAGGAAGCGGATGTTGGCGCGGACTTGAGCTCGCTTCCGCCTGAGGTCTTTCCGGCTTCGCTCGAAGTGACGCTGGTACGGGGGGTGACCCGCGAGCGAAGCGAATCGATCGCATCACGACTGGCACAGTTCCGCGCGGTGAGCGACGTGGAGAGCTACAGAAGCTGGTTCCAGAAGCTCGACCACTTGCTCTGGGGGGCGCGGATGCTTGCGGTGGGGCTTGCCGTGCTGGTGGTGTTCTGCGTGGTAGCCGTAATCGGCAACACGATTCGTCTGGCCGTCGCGCGGCGCCGTCAAGAGATCGAAGTCATGAAGCTCTGCGGCGCGACGAACGGCTTCGTGCGCGGCCCATTCGTGCTCGAGGGGATGTTCCAGGGGTTTGCCTCGGCGCTCCTTGCGGTGCTGGCCTTGCTCGCTGGCTATCTTTCGCTTCACGAGTCGGTCGATGGAACACTGGCAGCGTTGACGGGCAGCCGCGTGGTGTTCTTGAGCGTATGGACGCTGGTGGCGCTTCTCGCTGGGGGAGCCCTCATCGGCGCGATCGGCAGTGCGATGTCGGTGCGGCGCTACCTCTCGGTGTGACATGAGAATCAAAAGCAGACTCTGGGTTTGGATTGCAGTCGGGCTTTTCGTCGTCGCAACGGGCGCTGCCGCAGAAAGAGATCCGGGAGTCGCAGCCCTGACCGACATTCCGGAGGTCGAGGGAAAGATCGCCGAGAACCTCGCGCGGGTTGAGCACGCGCAGACACGACAATCGCAAATCGACACCGAAATCTCCGGGCTCGCGAGTACGCGCGAAGAAGCCGAGGGACGGTTGCACGAACGTGCGCGAGCTCTTTACCGGGTTCGTCGCGCGGGGATGCTGCCCGTAGCAGGCGGGTTCGACGCTCTGATGGCGCACCTCGCGCGGACGCAGCGCCTGTCGCGCATGGTCAAGAACGACCTCGAGACGATGGAGCAGCTCGAGGAACGCGGCGCTGCGCTTCGGAGCGAGAAGAACGAGCTCGCGGATGCTCTACGAGAAGCCCAGATCGAGCTGCAGGCCCTGGAGTCGAAGAAAGAAGAGATCGAGCGCAGCCGTCGAAGCGCCACGCTCTTCGAAGAGACGCTCCGCGGTGAGCCGCAGGCCGCTCCACGCGACGATTCGATGAGCTATGGCCGCATCCGCGTGACGGGCGACATGGAAGACCTCGGCGAGGGTTTCGCCAACATGCGCGGCCAGCTTGCGCTTCCGGTGCAAGGCTCGATGCGGATCGGCGAGAGCTCGCGAGAGGGCGCCCCGGGTCTCGAGTTCTACGGGCGTTCAGGCGGCCCGGTACGCGCGGCTGCAGATGGCAAGGTAGCCTTCGCGCGCGAGTATGGCGCCTACGGACTCATGGTCATCCTCGACCACGGAGGCAGCTTCTACACCGTGTACGGGGGCCTCGGCAGCACCGACGTTCAAGTGGGAGACTGGGTCGGCATGAGCACCCGCGTTGGCACGCTCGACACCGCCGGGCCTGATGCGATCCTCTTTTTCGAAGTTCGAAGAGGCACCCGCCCCCTGGATGCACGAAGCTGGTTGGGACTGTAAGCTCGGCTCCTCAGGACCGAGGAGACCCATGAGCTACAAGGACTTCATCAACAACCTTTCCGTGACGCCGTTTGGGCGTTGGGCGGCCAAGACGTTTGCGGCGAAGGTCGATCCGTTCCTCTACAAGGTGAGCGGTGGCAAGTTCACGAGCACGGGGCCGCTCACGATTCCGCAGCTCACGCTCACGACGGTCGGGCGCAAGTCGGGCAAGGAGCGCACCGTACAGCTCGGATACCACGAGGACGGCGACGACGTGCTGATCGTCGCCAGCAACTTCGGTGGGACTAACCATCCGGCCTGGTCGTACAACCTCGACGCGAACCCGGAGTGCAGGATTCGATTGGGGGCCGAGGAGAAGTCGGTCACCGCGCAGCGTCTGACTGATTCCGAAAAGGCGATCGTCTGGCCGAAGATCGAGGGCACGATTCCGCAGATGAAGTCCTACAAGGTGCGGACCGATCGGAATATCAAGGTGTATCGCTTGAAGGCGAGTTGAGGCGGCAGCTCGCGTCGCGGGTGCGCAGCGGTCGCCGATAGGCTAAGCACCCGACCCCTATGTGCCCACTTAGCCTTAACCGTTTCAGGCTGGGTTTGCTCGTGGCGCTGGTCTTGTCGACCGCGGCCTGCAAGAGCGACTCCGTCAATGAAGAGACCAAAACTCTTGCTTGCAACACCGGTGACTTCGAGTGGCCGGAGGACGCCGAGCCGCTCTGGAACAACTTCAAAGTCACCAGCGTCAATCGGGAGCCGGCCCGCGTGCCCCTACGGAACAGGGATTTCCGAGATGTTCAGGATGCGCTGATTCCTGTCGGGATGGGCGGTCCCGACGGTCCATCGGTCTCCTTCGACCTTCCCACCCACGAATCGCTCCACGGGAGTTGGCGCTTCTTCTTTGCGGAGTCGCCGGCAGCACGCCCAATGGGTTTCGAAGCGTTCGAGTTCGACGACTCGGCGTGGGAGACGATCGAGGTACCGTCCAACGTCGAAATGTTGGGGCACGGTGAGCCGATCTACTTCAACGTGCACTATCCCTTCGACCCGACGCTAGAATCCGATTTCGAGTTTCCCCAGATCCCGTCCGAGGGCAACGGAGTCAGTTCGTACAGAAGAACCTTCGAGGTTCCCGCGGGCTGGACTGGGAAGCACGTGTTCATCCATTTCGATGGCGTCGACTCGGCCTTCTACCTATGGGTGAACGGACAGCGTGTCGGGTACAGTCAGGACAGCCGAACGGGCGCCGAGTTCGACATCACACCGTTTCTCCGGGAAGGCGAGAACGTCCTCGCCGTGCAGGTCTATCGCTGGTCGGACGGCACCTGGCTCGAGAAACAGGACATGTGGAACCTGAGCGGCATCTTTCGCGATGTCTATCTGTTTGCTGAGCCAGACACGCGAGTTCGGGACATCGAGGTGAGGACTCAGCTCAACGACGAGCGTTCCGCAGGAACGCTGCGCGTGGGCGTGTCTCTCGAACGACTCGTGGCGAGTGGTTCGCAGGGCACCGCCCACCTCACGCTCTTCGATCCGAGCCTCGAACAGCTATCGTCGACGAGCGTGGACTTCTCGCTCGACGGATGCGGCGAAAATCGCGTGGAGCTGCAACTCGAGGTGCCCAAGCCGCTTCTGTGGTCGGCCGAAACGCCCCACCGCTACGCGCTGATGCTCAGTGTGGAAAACGACCGCGGCGTTCAGATCCGATTCGAGCGCGCCGGTTTCCGCGACGTGGCGATCCGGGACGGGGTCCTCGAGGTCAATGGCAACCCGGTGATGATCAAGGGCGTCAACCGGCACGAGCACAACCCGGATACGGGGCACTACGTCACCGAGGCGCAGATGATTCGGGATATCGAGCTCCTCAAGCAGCACGGCTTCAACGCGGTGCGGCCGGGGCACTATCCGCTCTCGCCGCGCTGGTACGATCTCGCCGATGAGTATGGCCTCTACATGGTCGACGAGGCGAACCTCGAAACACACGGACTTTGGCAGGAGCTCGGGATCGAGCTCGGGCGGCGTTCCGAGTGGGCGCCCGCACACCAAGAGCGTGTCGCGCGGATGGTCGAGCGCGACAAGAACCATCCTTCGATCATCATTTGGTCGATGGGGAACGAAGCGGGTGGGGGACCGACCTTCGACGACATCAGCGACTGGTTGCACGAGCGGGATACCTCGCGGGTCGTTTCCTATGAAGGCTCGTTGAAGGGTGGGCCGGGTGTCGTCGCTGCGCATAGCGATATTCAGTGCCCGATGTATTGGAGCGCGGCTCAGGTCGAGCAGTACGTGAGCGAGCCGCAGTCCCGGCCGATCATCTTGATCGAGTACGCGCACGCCATGGCGAATAGCAGCGGCAACATGAAGGAGTTTTGGGACGTCTTCTACGCCTACGAGCAGGCGCAAGGCGGCTTCATCTGGGATTGGATCGACCAGGGAATTCGATTGTTGGTCCCGGGCTCCTCGACGGAGACCTTCTTCGGTTACGGCGGTGACGTCGGGCCTGCCGCTCCCGAAGCGGAGGGCTTCATCGGGATCTACGGCAACAACTTCTGCATGAATGGGCTGCTACGCTCGGATCAAGCTCCAAACCCGGGTCTCGCGGTCGTCAAGAAGGTGATGCAGCCAGTCCTCGTGGAGCCGGTGAACCTCGCTGCAGGCATCGTGCGCGTGACAAACCGGTACGACCACATCGATTGGAGCCAGCGGCTCGTCGGACGCTATGCGTTCACCATCGATGGCGTCGTCGTCGACGAGGGTGCTCTGCCACTGCCGAGCCTCGGGCCCGGACAAAGCGCCGAGATCACGGTTCCCGTCGTCGAGGTCGCCATCGCACCAGGCGCAGAGCCGAGGCTTCAACTGTCTTTCCAGCTGGCCGATGACGAGCTTTGGGCGAACGCCGGTCACCAGGTAGCATGGGCGGACTTCGCGATGCCATCCGTCGTGGAGGGTCCGCCCATCGATCCATCGGCCGCTTCGGCGCTCGCTGTGACAGAGGGCGAGAGCACCGTGGAGGTGCGTGGCGACGGCTTTGCAGTCGTCATCGACAAGACGAGCGGCGCGCTCGTGTCTTTCGAAGCGAACGATGTCGAGCATCTGACCGAGCCGCTACGGCCGGACTTCTGGCGGGCGATGACCGACAATGACCTCGGCAACTCGCTCCGGAGCGCTGCGGGCCTTTGGAAAGAGGCAGGCGACGAGTTGGCCGCGAGCTTCGTCGACATCGATACGGGGAACGACAAGGAGACGGTGATCACGGTCGAGGCCGAAACGAACGGCGTGAACGCGCTTTTCACCCTGGTGTATCGTGTGTTCGCAACGGGCGAGGTTGGCGTCGCGCTCGATTTCGCGCCGGCGGCAACCCTTCCAGAGCTTCCCCGGTTCGGCATGCGGATGGCGCTCGACAGCAGCTTCGACCGCATTCGGTGGTACGGCCCCGGCCCCGAGCCAACCTATTCAGACCGTGTGTTGCTCCCGGTCGGCCTCTACGAAGGCGCGGTGGCTGAGCAGTTCGTGCCCTACGCCCGCGCGCAGGAGAGCGGCAACAAGGCCAACGCGCGTTTCATCGCAGTGACCGATGCGGCCGGGAACGGCCTGCTTGCCGTCGGCTCGCCACTTCTCAGTGCCAACGCCCTTCCGTTTTCCCACGAAGCGATCGAGGCGGCGAAGCACCCCCATGAGATTCAACTCGACGGGAAGGTCCATCTGAACCTCGATCGAGCGCAGCGTGGCGTCGCCGGAGACAATTCCTGGGGGCGACCGCCACTCGATGAGTACCGAATCGACGCCATTGCCCAACGCTACGAATTTTGGATGCAGCCGCTCCGTGAGGGCGACAATGCAGCCGCGCTGGCACGGAAAACGCTGCCGCAGGGTGGTCCGTAACCTTAGCGCTTGACGGCGCCGAGGGTCTCCGCGTAGGCCAGAAGCGCTTCGAGCTGGGTGTTGCTGATCTTGTCGGGGCCGAACGCGGGCATGTCATCGCCACCCGTGCGTACTTTCCAACGGACTTCGGCAGGCGACTCCATCTTGCCCGCGATCTTGGGGCCGTCGCCTTTTTCGCCGCCGGGATGGCAGCCCTCGCAGAACTCTGCGTAGACCTCTTCGCCTCCGGCCACGTTCTTGGACGTGAGCGGATACTCGAAGTCTGCGAGCGACGCGGCGGTGGTCCCGCCACTGCTGCCCGAGCCGGAGCATCCGTATGCCAGTGCCAACGCGCCGATCGCGGCGACCAAGATCAGTTTCTTCCCCATCTCTCTACCTTTCCCAGGGAGCGCAGCTACGGTCGCGGCGCCCCTTCGTTCCCCTTACGCCCCAACTGTAGCAGTTTTTCGCGCTGGACCCGCAACGCCTCTGTTTCGTTGCTCACTAGGTCGCTGTGGCAGGCGGCTTTCGGGGCGCCGCCCACGGCGTCGTGGGTCTTGCTCGCGAGGCGGTGGATCTCGTCGGGGGAGAGGTGCCCTCGGGAAAGAAGGATCTCTTGCTGCTCTGGAGATAGAGCCGGAGATTTCATGACGCGCTCGCGCTCGAAGCCGCTCGCCTTGCCGGATTCGAATTCCACGATCTCCTTCGAGATGCGGACCGAACACCAGTCGTGTCCGCACATCGCGCAAAAGTCAGTGTCGACGTCGAGATCTTCATCGTGGAACGCGCGCGCGGTGTCGCTATCGAAAGCGAGATCGAAATGCTTCTCCCAGTTGAGCGCCGCTCGTGCGCGGGTGAGGTCGTCGTCCCAGTCGCGTGCCCCGGGAATGCCGAGTGCAACGTCGGAGGCATGAGCTGCGATCTTGTATGCAATGCAGCCTTGCTTCACGTCGTCTCGCTTCGGGAGCCCGAGGTGCTCCTTGGGTGTGACGTAACAGAGCATCGCGGCCCCGTGGTAGCCCGCCGAGGTGGCGCCAATCGCGCTCGTGATGTGGTCGTATCCGGGGAACACGTCCGTCACGAGAGGTCCGAGCACGTAGAACGGCGCGCCATGACAGCGCTGCCGCTGGAGCTTCATGTTGTATTCGATTTGATCGAAGGGGACATGGCCCGGCCCTTCGACCATCACCTGACAGCCTTTGCGCCAAGCGCGTTCGGTCAGCTCCCCAAGCCGATCGAGCTCTCCCAGCTGCGCCTCGTCGGTCGCATCGGCCAGGCCGCCCGGACGGAGACCATCGCCGAGAGAAAAGGACACGTCGTACTCGCGCATGACGTCGCAAATCGCCTCGAAATGCGTGAACATCGGGTTTTCTTGGGCGTGGTGGAGCATCCACTTGGCGAGCAGCGAGCCGCCCCGTGACACGACGCCGATGAGTCGCTTGCGGATGAACGGAAGGTGCTCGCGCGCTACGCCCGCGTGAATCGTGAAGTAGTCGACGCCTTGGCGCGCCTGGTGGCGAAGCGTGTCGAGAATGACCTCGAGGGTCAGCTCTTCGATGCTGCGCCCGATGATCATCGAATAGATCGGCACCGTTCCGATCGGAACGCGCGAGTTTCGAATGATCGCTTCGCGCGTCGCGTCGAGGTCGCCGCCGGTCGAGAGATCCATCACGGTGTCGGCGCCCCAACGTTCTGCCCAATGAAGCTTTTCGACCTCCTCCTCGGTGCCCGAAGAAACCGGCGAGGCGCCCATGTTCGCGTTGACCTTGGTGAGAGCGGCGCGTCCGATGCACATCGGGTCGAGGGAGTAGCCGAGGTGCACCTTGTTGGCCGGGATGATCATCCGTCCTGCGGCAACCTCGTCGCGGACCTGCTCCGGCGTGAGATGTTTTTCTCGCTCCGCCACGCGCCGCATCTCCGGCGTTACGGTGCCGAGCCGCGCGTGCTCGAGCTGGGTGACTGCCTGGAAGCCGGCTGGTGGGTGCCACCGCCCGTTCTGCAGGCGCCAGTCTTCAGGCATGAAATCCCAGGCGGTCTTCTCGCTCGGTTGCGGCATCCCAGGCGTGTCGGGCGAGGAAAACGTTCGCGGCCCTCCGATGTCCGGAGCGTTTGCAAAGGAGCCCGGCGTGGTGCCAGCTCGCGTGGTCGACGGGTTGTGGGCGCCTCGCAGCGGTAGCTTGAAATCGGTCATTGCGTTCCTCCCGCAAGGAACGAGCCGTGGCTCGCTTCCCTACGCCGGTCCAAACCGGATCAGGTTCGACGGGTTCATCTCAGCCTGGATTGGCGCCCCGAGCGAGGGAGGACCATAGCGCCTGTTCTTCGGAAACGAAAGCGCCCGCATTCGTCAATGCTACGCAAAGAGCCGTGGTCCCCGCGGATCGGCCGAGAACCGACGCCGAGGGCGTGTTCAACCCCGCGGGGACATCCCGGCGGCCCGATAGACCGCGTCGATGACGCGCATGTTCTTCACCGCGTCCCTGGTAGTCGTCGGAAAGGGTTTTCCGGAGAGAACTGCGTCGCGGAATGCCTCGAGCTGGTACTCGTAGGTTGGCTTTTTTCCGAACTTCTCCCTGGTCCAGCGGCCGCCGTTCTTGCGCCACTTCAGGCCATGGAAGAGCTGGGGTACCACCGGATTCAGCGCCCGGATTTCGCCACCCTCGAGAATCACTGCCGCCGCGATCTTCGCGATCCTCCTCGACCACATCGAGCAGTGGATGGTTCCCTCGGCGCCGCTCGGAAAGCGGAGGTCCGCATCCATGGCGCCATCGATCTCGTGCGAGACGAGCTTTGGACGCGCGGAGAGCACCTCGGGTTCCTCCCCGGTGATTGTGCGTGCCATGTGGATGGCATAACAGCCGGCGTCCATCGTCGCGCCGCCCGCCAAATCCAGTTGGTAACGAATGTCGTTCTTGAATGGCAGGGGAAAGCACATCCAAGTTTCGACGCGCTGAAGGCTGCCGAGCTCACCGGAGGCCACGAGGGCCCGCACCCTCTGAATCAAGGGATGATAGCGGTAGTGAAACGCTTCCATCACGACGAGGCCGCTCTGTTCGGAGGCCTGGTGCACGCGATCGGCCTCTTTTGCGTTCGACGCAAAAGGCTTCTCGCAAAGCACGTGCTTGCCGGCATCCAGGGCTCGCAGAGTCCACTCGGCATGAAGGGAGTTGGGAAGTGGATTGTAGATGGCGTTTAGATCCCGGTCCGCGAGCAGCGTGGCGTAATCGTCATAAACCCTGGCGATGCCTTGCATCTTCGCGAACGATTCCGCGCGCTGGCGGTGACGAGCGGCCACCGCGGTCACCACGACGTCTTCGACGTTTCTCGCCGGCCGAGTCAGCGCCATCGGCGTGATCTTGGCGGCCCCCAAGGTGCCGATGCGGAGCTCGGTAGCCATCAGACGGCCTCCCAGCGGACGCCGGTCGTGGACTCGCTGACCTCCCAGAGCCTTCGTGCAATCTCGTCCCGGCGTGCGATCGGCTTGGGCGCGGTGACCTTGCTGTCGGCGATGTACTTCCCACTGACCCCCTCGAGCTCCGGTGAGGTAGCCGCCCAGAAGACACAGGTGTGTCCTTCCGACTCGTCCTTCGCGAAAAGGCCCCAGATGGCTCCAATGAGCTTCTTGGCGAAGTGGGAATTGTTGCCGAGGCCCAGATTGGTGAAGATGAGACCCGGGTGGGTCGCGTTGACCGTGATATCCGTGCCTTCGAGCCGCCGGGCGAGCTCGCGGGTGAAGTAGATGTTGCCGAGCTTACTCGCGGAGTAGGGGCCGAGCATCCAGTAACGGCGCTCGAAGGTGAGGTCGTCGAAGTCGAGGCGTGCGATCGCATAGCTGTTCGACGTCACGTTGACGATGCGCGCCCGCTCGGCCCGGCGTAGGGCCGGGAGGAGCTTGAGGGTCATGGCGAACGGGGCGAAGTAGTTCACCGCCATGGTTTGCTCGAGCCCTTCGGAGGTTAGGATGCGATGCCGGTTGACCACGCCCGCGTTGTTGATGAGAACGTCGATCGGGAGGTCTATGGCGAGGATTTCGTCTGCTGCGCGCTTGGCCTCCGAGAGCAGCGACAGGTCCGCGATGATCGTGATGGGTTCTGGTCCGCCGACGTCTCGAAGTCGCTGAGCGACGGTGGCGCACTTCTCGGAGCTTCTCGCGACCAGAATCACGCGCGCACCCGCGCCGGCGAGTGCGAGCGCGGTGGCTCGGCCGATACCACTGGTGGGCCCAGTGACCACCGCGTTCTTGCCCGCGAGCTTGGGTGGGCTCATTTCGTTCCTTTCTCGGCTCGGAGTCTCGCGAGGACCGCCTCGTCTCCGCGCACCGGAAGACCGGCGGCGAGGTAGACCGCGTCGATGACCCGCATGTTCAGGAGCGAGTCGGCGACCGTCGTGACGGGCTGTGT
>JAHEEE010000127.1 GCA_024640845.1 Myxococcales bacterium
AAAAACACGACACGGGGTTTCACGGGACGGGCGACTTGCAGATGCGGCCTCGTAGGACTGGGTAGGTCAGGCCGCGCAAGCCGCCCTCGGACGGCGCGCCAATCGCGGTGGTTGCGGTCTTGCGATTGGCACTTCGTACGCCCGCTCCACCCCATGTCGCGTTTTTCCGAGCCCCTTAGGGACGACTCTTTGCGAAAGAAGGGCTGCGACAGTGTGTGCACGCAAGGAACTCGGTCATGCGCGGTAGCGCGAGCCCGAAGGGCGAAGCCCGGCGCGTAGCGCCGCCAAGGCCCGGCGAAGCCTGGGCCGCGGAGGGAGGATTACGTGGTGGGGGTGGGTGGGTGGACATTAACAAAACCAAACCAGCCAACCAGCCCAACCCACCGCAGAAGCCAGCAACCCGCCTACCAGGCCAGCACCAACTTCCCGAACGTCTCGTTCGCATCCATTCGCCGATGTGCCGCCTGGATGTCGCTCATGGAGAGCACATCGTCGATGATCGGTTTCAGCTCGCCCGTCGTGAACTTGCCGAGCATCTCTTCGGAGAAAGACTTCGTCAGCCTAGCCTTCTCTTCTCGAGAACGGCTCCGGAGAACTGAGCCATGGATCGACGCTCGCTTCCCGAGCAGCTGTCCCAAGTTGAGCTCGCCTTTCACGCCTCCCATGAGACCGATGACGATGAGGCGGCCCTGTTTGGCGATCACCTGGACGTTTTGCGAGAGGTACGCCGCGCCTACGGTGTCGAGGATCACGTTCACGCCATTGGGGGCCACCGACTTGACTGCATCGGCGAACTGACCGTTCTCGACCAGCACGGCGTGCGTCAGCCCGAGCTCGGTGCAACGCGGAAGCTTGTCCGGGGTGCGGGATGTGCCGACTGAGTCTGCGCCGACTACATTGGCAAGTTGGATGGCGGCGGTGCCGACACCGCTCGCCACCGCGTGTAGCAGCACGGTTTCCGCATTTCCGAGTCCGCCCTGCAAGATGATCGCGTCGTACGCGGTCAGAAACACCTCGGGGATTGCGGCTGCGTCGCTGAATGACAGCGCGTCGGGAATCGGCATCAGCTCCGCCGCCTCGGTGATGACATGCGTCGACATCGCGCCGCCGCCCACGATTCCCATCACGCGGTCGCCTGGCTTCCATGTGTCGACCGAAGCGCCGACGGAATCGACCACGCCCGCAAACTCGAGCCCAGGCACATCGGGCGGAACGCCGGGTGGCGCCGGGTAGAAGCCTCGGCGCTGTAGACAGTCGGCGCGGTTGAGGCCGGCGGCGGCGACCTCGATCAAAACTTGAGAGGGTCCAGGGTTCGGAACGTCGATCTCGCCCACCTCGAGGACCTCCGGGCCCCCTGGCTCGCGGATCCGAATCGCTTTTGCTGCTGGCATGCGAAGCATCGTAACGCGCCGACGGCGACCGTCCAGCGCGTCCATCGTGCTAGGTTCGCCAGGTGCATTCGAACGTTGGGCTGTTCCTTCACCGATGGGCCACGCGGGACCCGGAACGCACCGGCATCATCGACTCCGGGCGCAGCGAGCTACGCGTGAGCTACGGGGAACTGGACCGGAAGGCCGCGCGAGTGGCCTCGCACCTACGCGATCGCGGGCTCGGCGGAGGTGATCGAGTTGCCATCTGCACAGCCAATGGCCTCGAGTTCGTCGCTGCCTGGTTCGGGGCGGTCTACGCCGGTTGCGCCACCCTACCCATCCCAGCCGAGTCCACAGCGCCGGAGATCGCGTTTCGGCTCCGGCACGCCGGTTGCGGCGCCGTCTTGACCGACGCCGAGCGATCCGCCGTCGCACGCGAGAGCGTGTCACGCGCGTCGAGCTCAGCGGCGCTGCTCGAAGTCGAGGAAGCCATCGAGAACGCGCCCGGCGAAGATGCACCGTTGGAGCTGCCTGCCGATGCATTCGCGATGCTACTCTACACCTCGGGAACGACTGGCGCGGCGAAATGCGCTTGCATTAGCCACGGCTCCCTTCGAGCGCACACTCGGACGCTCGTCGAAGAGGTCATCCGGCTTCGGCAAACCGATCGGGTGCTCGGCACCCTTCCCCTCTCGCACTCGTACGGGCTTCGTACCACGCTCCTCGTGCCGTTCTATGCCGGCGCGAGCACCGTGTTCACGCCGAGGTTCTCGCCGCGTCGGACCCTCGAGCTCTGCGATGCGCATGGTGTGACCTGGCTTCCCGCCGTCCCCACGATGTTCATCGCCTGGGCTAACGACGACACGGCGCCGACGCCCACGACGCTTCGCTGGTGCATGAGCGCGGGCGCTCCGCTGACCGAACACATTAGGCTCCGCGCCGAAAAGCGCCTCGGCGCACCTGTGCGACAAGCCTACGGGCTCACCGAAGCCAATCTCACGGCCATCAACGCGCCGCCCGATGAAGCGATTGCGGGATCGTCCGGAAAGCCAGTTGCGGGGGTTCGCGTGCGCATCGCGAACGAAAGCGGCGCCGAGGTGCCGCAAGGGTCGCACGGCGAGGTATTGGTTCGCGGCCCCAATGTGATGGCAGGCTACCTCGACGACAAAATCGCCACTGCTCACGTCATGCGAGGCGGGTGGCTTCACACCGGCGATCTCGGCTTCGTCGATGGGCAGGGTCGGCTCACGATCGTCGACCGAAGCAAGGATTTGATTCTTCGCGGGGGCGCCAGCGTCTACCCGTCGGAGGTGGAGCGCGTGCTGGCCGTGCACCCAGCAGTCCGCGATGCCGCCGTGGTCGGTCAACCGGATGACTACTACGGCGAGCAAGTCGTGGCTGTCATCGTGCTCGACGGCCACGCGGCGGCGGCGGACCTCGACGCGTGGGTGAGAGCAAGTCTGGCCCCCTACAAGGTGCCTCGATACTACGCGTTCGTCGATTCGCTTCCACGAAGCGGTAGCGGCAAGACGCTGAAACGCCAACTCCGTGAACAGCTCCTCAGCGGCGCCCTTCGGACCGAAGAGCTAGGCGCGAAGCGGTCCGCTCAATAACTCGAACGCCGCAATCATCACCGAGGCGCCAACGAGCAAGCCCACCCACGGCCCATACCAACCCGCCGCAACCGGTAGCTCTGCGCAGGACAAGCTGACGCCACCGACGAACAGCGCGTATGGAAGTTGCGTTCGAACGTGGTCCATGTGGTCGCAGCTGGTCGCCATCGAGCTCAGGATCGTGGTGTCCGAGATCGGAGAGCAGTGGTCCCCCCACACCGCGCCTGCGAGAATCGAGGACACGGTGCCGAGAAGGATCGTCTCTTGTCCAGGGGCGATGCGATGTGCGAGCGGTACCACTAGCGGGAACAGGATGGCCATGGTGCCCCATGAGGTGCCTGTCGCAAAACTGACGAGCGCCGCAAGCACGAATACGCCGGCGGGAATCCATACGGGCGAGATCCAGTCGCCCACGGCGCCGATCAAGAATCCGGCAGTGTCGAGGTCGCGGCACACACCCCCGAGCGCCCAAGCCAGCACGAGAATCACGACCGCGTAGAGCATCGACTTCATGCCTCCCATCCAGGCATCGATCGACTTGCCGAACGAAAGAGCGCCGCTCCAGACGGAAAGCGCCAACGCCGAGAGGCAGCCGGCGCCCGTGGCCCACAAGATCGCCGCGCTCGAGCTCGCCTCGCCGACGATTGCACGCAGGCTTGGTTGCAGCCCAGCCTGCAGCGCCTTCGCCCGGCCGTCGAAGTAGATACCGAGCGCGGCGACGAACACCACGACGATGACCGGAACGACCGCGTTCATCGCGCGGCCCTTCAGATCGTCGGGCACGGCCTCGTCGTGGAAATCGGAAGCTGGCTGCGCGCCCGGCCTCGATACCTGGCCCTGGGCGAGGGATCGCTCCTCTGCGCGGCGCATGGGACCGAAGTCTCGGCCCCGAAAGCCGACCCAGAAGACGAACAGCAACATGAGAATCGGGTAGAAGCGAAACGGGATCGTTTCGATGAAGGTCAGGTAAGCATCGCGCTCTATTCCGAGGTGCGCGAACTGATCGGCGATGTACCCTACCTCGACGCCGATCCACGAGGAGATCAGCGCGAGGCTCGCAACCGGCGCCGCGGTTGCATCGACGATAAACGCGAGCTTCTCTCGACTGATGCGCAACCGATCGGTGACTGGTCGCATCGACGCACCGACCAAGAGCGAATTGGCGTAGTCGTCGAAGAAGACGAGCAGACCGAGGAACCAAGTCGTGAGCTGGCCGCGCCGGCGGCTTCGCGTGTCGGTGCTCACCCAGGCGGCGAGGCCCTTGGCGCCGCCGGACTGCGTCATCAGCCCGAGCATCCCCCCGAGCAGCAGGCTGAATAGCAGGATCGAAGCATGCCCGCGGTCGGCCATCGCGCCGACGAGATGTGTGTCGAGCAAACGCGCGAACGACGTGATTGGCGAAAGGTCGGCGAGTAGCAGCGCGCCCAGCCAGACACCTAGGAACAGCGCGACCAAGACGTGTCGAAAGAGCAACGCAAGTCCGATCGCGAGCAGCGGGGGCAGAATGGAAACCCAGCCCGGCATGTCGTCTATTTCCATACCCCCAGCACTATCGACCGCCGCGCCGAGTGTGGTACTTAAAGGACGATTCTGAATCTCCGTGGTGGAGGCGCCGTCCATCGAAAGAGCGCTGGCCCCAGCCGCAAGGCCAGCCATGACGACCAAAACCACGAGGAACCCACGCATGACCCAAGCCACACATAGACAACAAGGCAACCACTGGTCAATTTTGACTGCTGCACTGTCTCTCGGGTGCATGCTGGGGATGCTCTTGGGACCGATGCCCCGCTCGTCCGCAAGCAGCGACCAGTTGACGACAGAAGACAAGCGGATGCTCGCCAAGGGTGAATTGGTCACGAAGCAAAAGAATGAGCAGCGGGGCACGTACAAGCTCATCGGCGGCCAAAGCTGGCAAATCGTCGACGTTCCTTTCGATACGGCGTGGGAGGCGCTGAAGGACCGCAGCGGCTATAAGAACTTCATCCCGCTGGCGACCGAGACCAACGTCAACCATCTCAACGATCAGGAGGCGGACGTAGCGGTCCGCCAGCAATGGGGCCCGATCGACGTACA
>JAHEEE010000069.1:0-7425 GCA_024640845.1 Myxococcales bacterium
TGGTCGACGCGATCAATGCCGAGGGCCCGCCCGGAACCCAAGTTCGAATCGAGGGCGAAGACGTGGCGCCAGCGGTCTACGAACGGCTTTCGCCCCACCAGATTGGGGTCGCGGACTTGCTCGCTGGCGCAAGCCTCTTGGATCGGTATCCGGACCGCGTCGTGATTCTCGGCGTGGTCCCCGATTCAATCGAGCTCGGGCTCGAGCGCACCCCCAAGGTCGAAGCGGCGATTCCAGAGCTGGTGCGCCGAGTCGTCGAGGAGCTCAGGTCCCTAGGCTACCCGCCAGTGCCATCGGAGAATCACGATGAAAGCTATGGGAGCGCTGGTTATGTCGCTCGCACTCTCGGCGTGTAGCACCGAGGAAGCGAGCAGGTCTGGGATCGACTACGCCACGGTGGATGTTCCAGTTGAACGTCTCTCTTCCGACGAGGCACGTGAGCGCGGACGTCAGATCTTCAAGCAGAACTGCGTGCTCTGTCATGGGGAGCGCGCTGATGGAAATGGCGCGCGAAGCAAGGGCCTCTCAGGTAAAGCTGCAAACTTCAACAATGCCGAGTGGCGCGAGAGCGTGACACCCCGTTTCGTTTTCGAGGTCTTGAGCGAAGGCAAGCGCGGAACGTCGATGCCAGCATGGCCGACGTTGACCGACGATCAGAAGTGGGATGTCGTCGCGTATGTTCTCAGCGTGGCTGAGCGCGGACCGTGATGGCAGGCATTCGAGTCGAGATCCGCGGGACCGTGCAAGGCGTCGGTTTCAGACCGTGGGTCGCGCGGCTTGCTCGCGGTCTGGGGGTCACAGGCAGCGTCCGGAACGATGCCCGAGGGGTGATCGTCGAGGCGTTCGCAACCGAGAAAGACTTGCAACTTTTTCTCCAGCAATTACGAGTAGATGCGCCTCCTGCTGCGCGGATCGTATCGCTACGCTCGACCGCGCTCGAGCCGGAGACGCGAACGGAGTTCGTGATCGAGCTGAGCGAAAAGCGAGGTCCTAAGGCGCTGTCCATTCCACCCGACCTTGCAACCTGCGAGCAATGCGAAGCGGAAGTCCTCGATCCGGCGAACCGGCGATACGGGTACGCGTTCACGAACTGCACGAGCTGCGGGCCTCGCTTCACGATTGCCACCGGCATTCCATACGACCGGGCACAGACGACGATGGCGTCGTTCGAGATGTGCCGCGCATGCGAGTCGGAATACACGAACGTCGAGGATCGACGCTTTCATGCGCAACCAAACGCATGTCCCGAGTGTGGCCCCTCCCTTGCTTTCGCAATGCTTGGCGAGGGGGTCGCTCTGTCGTCCAATCCGCTCGGTGCGACGGCAGAGTTGCTGAAGGCCGGCGGTGTGGCTGGCATCAAAGGGCTCGGAGGCTTTCACCTCGCGTGCGACGCAAGCGACCCCGTTGCAGTGGAGCTCTTGCGTGAAAGGAAGCGGCGCGATCAGAAACCCTTTGCCGTCATGGTCCGCGATCTCGGCGCAGCTCGCGAGCTCGCGAAGTTGAGCGAGGAAGAGGAGGCACTTCTGCTCTCGCCCGAGCGCCCGATCGTGTTGGTTGAGCGGCGGAAGGGAACATCGATCGCCCCGGAAGTGAGCCCGGATACGCCGCTCATCGGCTTGTTTTTGCCATACACACCGCTTCATCGCTTGTTGCTCGAGGCAGTCGGAAGGCCACTGGTCATGACCTCGGCGAACGTGTCCGACGAGCCGATTTGCAAAGACGAGGAGGAAGCGCGCCGACGCCTCGAGGGAATCGCCGACGCCCTGCTTCTGCACGACCGGGACATAGCCATGCGCTGCGACGACTCGGTCGTGCGGGTCATCGCTGGCGCGCCCACCGTCATGCGGCGGTCGCGAGGGTTCGTGCCAAGGCCGTTCATGTTGAGGAGCCCAGTCGCGCGTCCTGTCCTAGCGTGCGGAGCGCACTTGAAGAACACCTTCTGCATCGCGGTTGGCGACTCGGCATACTTCGGGCCGCACATCGGGGACCTCGAGACCGTCGCTGCGCTCGAGTTCTTCGAAGAGGCAGTCGCCCGAATGGAGACGATCCTGTCGGTGCAGCCCGAGGTGATCGCGCACGACCTTCATCCGGGTTACTTGTCCACACGCTACGCGCTCGCGCGGAGCGGTGCCGAGCTCGTAGGCGTACAACATCATCACGCGCATGTAGTGAGCGCGATGGCGGAGCGCGGAATCGTTGGCCCAGTGCTTGGTCTCGCGTTTGACGGAACCGGGGCGGGGATCGACGGTACGTCGTGGGGCGGGGAGTTTCTCCTCTGTTTTCACGACCGTTTCGAGAGGCTCGGAACCTTTCGTCCAATCCGATTGGCGGGCGGCAACGTTGCGATGCGCGAGGTGTGGCGAATCGCGTACGCACTGCTGCACGATGCCTTTGATGGTGAGCCCCCGCTCGAGGACCTGCCTCTATTCAAGAAGGTGCCTCTGGACGCTTTGCGACTCGTCAATCAAATGCTGGAGCGCGATCTCAACGCGCCACGCGCGCACGGTGTCGGGCGCTACTTCGACGCGTTCGGAGCGCTCGGCCTGGAGAGGCCGGTGTCGAGTTACGAGGGTCAGATCGCCGTCTCATGGGACTTCGCCGCCGACTCAGAAACGCTGGATTCATACCCGTTCGAAATCGACGGTGCCGCGACACCCGCACAGATCGACCTGCGCCCGTCGGTACGCGCCCTGGTGAACGACATCGTGGAGGGGACACCCCCAGGCGCGATCTCGGCGCGATTTCATCGTACGGTCGCTCGGGCGAGCGCGGGCCTCGCGGAGACGCTTTTGCAAGAGATCGGCCCCGTGCCTGTCGCTCTCACGGGCGGCGTCTTCCAGAACGCGCGCCTCTGCTCGGACATCGAGCTCCAATTGTCGAGTAAATACGAGGTCTTACGGCACCGAGAAGTGCCGCCTGGCGACGGTGGAATCGCGATCGGTCAGGCCTTGATCGCCGACGCATTTCTGGGAGACAAGGGTTGATACCCTAAGGAGCGTTTTCATGTGTTTAGGAGTCCCGGGCAAGGTCATCGAAGTCGACCGCGAAAACCAGATCGCAACGGTGGAGTTCTGGGGCGTGCGAAAGCAGGTTCGGCTGGAGGTCTGCGACTCACCCGTCGACCCTGGCGACTACATCCTGAACCACGTCGGGTTTGCGATCCGACGCATTCCCCCCGAGGACGCCGCCGAGACCTTGGCCTTGTACGACGAGCTCCTCCGAGTTGCGGACGAGCAAGACCTGATGACCGCGGACGTTCGAGGCGAGATCGACGCCGCGCCCAATGCGACTATTTTGCCGAACGGAGCGGTCGATGAATCCGAGTGATGGATTCGAGCAACTGAAGTTTCGCGACCCCGCGCGCGCGCGCGGCCTTCGCGAGACGCTCGACCGTCTCGTCGGCCAGGCGAGTCACGCACCCGTCTCGATCATGCACGTGTGTGGCAGTCACGAACAAGCGATTGCGAAATTCGGCCTGAGGGCAGCGTTTCCTCAGGAATTGCAGGTGATCATGGGTCCGGGTTGTCCCGTCTGTGTGACGGATGTACCCGAAGTCGACGAGGCTGTCGCGCTCGCGAAACAGGGCGTCCGGGTCGCTTCCTATGGGGACATGCTTCGCGTTCCAGGCACGTCGCAGTCCTTGGCGGACGCGAAGGCGGAGGGCGCAAACGTCGACGTGGTCTACAGCGTCACGCAAGCGGTCGAGCTTGCGCGCGAACACGATGAAGAGGTCGTGTTCTTTGCTTCGGGTTTCGAGACGACTGCCGTGGCGACGGCCGCGATCCTGGTCGACGATCCGCCGGACAACTTCTCCGTGCTCTCGGCTCACAAGTACATCCCGCCGGTGATGGAAATCGTCGCGGAGATGCCTGAGACGAAGATCGAAGGTTTCCTTGCAGCCGGTCATGCCGCCACGATCACGGGCTCTGCCGTCTTCGAGAAGTTCGTGGAACGGCACGGGCTGCCAGTCGTGATCGCAGGCTTCGAGCCCCTCGATGTGCTCGCAGGTCTCGTCAAGCTCATCGAGGTCATCAACAGCGGAAAACCAAGGGTAGAAAACGCGTTTCCGCGCTGCGTGACGCGGGAAGGCAACGTCCACGCCCAAAAACTATTGTGGCGTGTCTTCCGGCCGACTGGCGGGCGTTGGCGCGGGATCGCGCACGTTCCAAACGGGAACCTCCGGCTTCGCGACGAGTTCGCGAAGTACGACACTCGCAAACGCTTCACGATCGATGCGTCAGCGCTTTGGCATTACGCGCCGCCCAAGTTGGTGCAGCAATGTCAGTGTGGCGACATCATGGCTGGGATCTCGTCGCCATCGGATTGTCCGCTCTTTGGAAACGAGTGCACGCCAGACACGCCCGTAGGCGCATGCATGGTGAGTGCCGAAGGGACCTGCAAGATCTGGCACCAGTACGGTGGCCGCCCTGACCTTCGATCGATCAAGCGAGGCGCGGCATGACGCGCAACGTGCGTCTCGTCGAGGACCGCATCACGCTCAAATACGGAACGGGCGGTGGTGCGATGCGCGCGTTGATCGAGCAGATCTTCGCGCAGGGTCTCGGGGAAGTTGGCGAAGGAGGGATCGGACTGAGCGCGATGGACGACGGCGCCGCGATTCGCATCGGAGATCACTACTTGGTCATCGCGACCGACTCGCATGTCGTGCAGCCAATCGAGTTTCCCGGCGGCGACATCGGACGACTCGCCGTTTCCGGAACGGTGAATGATCTCGCAATGATGGGTGCAACGGAGCCCCTGGCTCTCACCTGCGCGGCGATCATCGAGGACGGTTTTTCACGAGATGTGCTGAAGCGGATTTGGGCTTCGATTCGACACACCTGTGAAGAGGCTGGAACGACGATCGTCACCGGCGACACGAAAGTCATGGGACACGGCGAGCTCGACGGGCTGGTGATCAACACGACGGGTGTCGGATTCACCCGCCGCGTGGTGTCCGATGCCGGGCTCTCCGTGGGTGACAAGATTCTCGTGACTGGAACGATGGGCGACCATGGGCTTGCGATCATGGCGACACGCAACGAGCTTGCGCTGGAGACGACGTTGGAGTCAGATGTCGCGCCAGTCCATACCTTGGTGCGGCGCGCGCTCGAAGTGGGTGGAGCAGGCATCGTTGCACTCAAAGATCCGACCCGCGGCGGCCTGTCGAGCGCGCTTCACGAAATGGCGGACAAGAGTCGAGTGGGAATCATCGTCGATGAGCCGTCCGTTCCGCTCCGCGACGAAGTTCGCGCGGTGGGCGAGCTCCTGGGAATCGATCCCTTGGTATCGGCCAACGAAGGCAAGGCTGTCTTTGGATTGAAGCCGGAGTGCGCAGAGGCGGTGCTCGACGCGATCCGGGCGCATCCTTTGGGCCGAAATGCAGCAATTATCGGGGAATGCATCGAGGACCGGCCGGGCTTCGTGGTGCTCGACACAGGCTTCGGAAGCCGCTTGTTGGCCGAAGCCGAAGGAGAGCTCCTGCCGAGGATCTGCTGAGCCATGAATGCAATGAAGCACATCCGAGTCGAGCGCGAGGGAGCCGTAGGCATCCTGACGATCGCGCGCCGCGAACGTCTCAACTCGCTCGACGTCGAGACGGCACAGGACTTCCGAAGAGCAGGACTTCAGCTCGCGCGGGATCGCGATATTCGCGCCGTCGTGCTTCGGGGAGAAGGCGGCGTCTTCTGCAGCGGCGCTGACTTGAAATACATACGTGATGGCGGCGACGGCGGCGACCTCGGTTACTTGCAACCAGAAACCCGAAAGCCCGACGAAGGCTACGGCGAGATCTTCAAGCAGATCCTCGAGTACATCCACAGCACGATTTCGGAGATTCGACGCGCGCCGAAGCCTTTCATCGCCGCGGTCGATGGCCCCGCGGCGGCGGGTGGCTTTGGAATCGCGATGAGTTGTGACCTGGTACTTGCGTCGGAACGCGCCTGGTTCGAATGGGCGTACTTCAAGACGGGGCTCACCGGAGCGGAAAGCTCGACTTTCTTCCTACCGCGCTTGATCGGACTCAGAAAAGCACTGGAGCTCGTCTTGCTCAATCCGCGGCTAAGCGCGGCCGATGCGCTGGACTGGGGTCTGATTAATCGAGTAATTCCGAATGGTTTTCTAGATTCGGAGGCCCTCCGCCTCGCGGAGGAGCTCGCCGAGGCTCCGACCCAAGCCGTCGGCGTTGCGAAGGGGTTGCTGAATCAGGCCGCGGGCATGGACCGCCTCGACGTCCACCTCGACGCCGAGCTCACCGAGCTTGCACGCATCGCGGATGGTCCGAACTTTGCGGAAGGGCTTGCTGCGTTCTTTGACAAGCGCGCACCGGAGTTTGAAAGCGAGTAGCTGCGTGCACGAGTATTCCATAGTTGCTTCTTTGATCGATCGCGTGCAGCAGGAAGCGACGGCGTATGAAGGTGCTCGCGTGCACCGACTCTACGTGAAGATCGGCGAGCTGGCAGGCGTCGAGATCGATTTGCTCAAGACGGCGTTCGACACGTTTCGAGAGAGAACGATTTGCGATGAGGCGGAGCTGACGATCAACACGGTGGCACCGATCTGGGCGTGCCCGTCGTGCGAACGCTCAGTCGAGCGCGGTTCGATCCTGCGCTGCGACAGCTGCGGACGCCCAGCAAAGATGACCCAAGGAGACGAGATCATTTTGGAACGAATTGAAATGGAGGCCCCTGATGTGTGAAACCTGCGGATGCGGTGATCCCGAAATCGTACCCATCGAAGTGCAGGAGCGAATCCTCTCTGACAACGACGCGCAAGCGGTCCATAACCGAAGTCATTTCGAGGCATTAGGTCTTTTGGCGATCAATCTCATGGGGTCTCCCGGAGCCGGGAAGACTGCGGTTTTGGAAGCGACGGCAAAGGCTGCCAACGGCGACCTCAGGCTCGGCGCAGTGAGCGGCGACCTAGCCACCGAACGTGACGCGGATCGACTCAATGCCGCGGGCATCATCTCATCGACGATCACGACTGGCTCAGCATGCCACCTCGATGCCCGACTCGTGCACCATGCGCTTCATCATTTTCCTTCAAACGACCGCGACGTGTTCTTCATCGAGAACGTGGGCAACCTCGTATGCCCTGCGATCTATGATCTCGGGCAGGCCGCGAACGTCGTCGCGTTGTCCGTGACCGAAGGTGAAGACAAGCCGCTCAAGTACCCGGTCATGTTCCAAAAGGCAGACCTCGTGTTGTTGACCAAGACAGACTTGATCCCGCATCTCGACTTCGATGTCGCCGCGGTGAGAGACGCGCTCTCTCGTGTCATGCCGGAGCCGAACATTCTCGAGGTGTCGGCCAAGACCGGTGACGGCATCGACGCGTGGTTGGCGTGGCTGCAAGCGCACCGCGCGGCCCGCACCGCACGAACGACCGAAAGCCATCACCACCACGAGCATCCCCACGAGCATC
>JAHEEE010000069.1:7525-18340 GCA_024640845.1 Myxococcales bacterium
CCACGAGCATCCCCACGAGCATCAATAGACTGTTGCTTGCATCGCGGACGCCGTGCGCGAGCGCTTACGCAGCCTGGACATCGTGGATCCGGGCGCTACACACTAACGGGGTATCAACATGAATTCACGACATAATTTGCGATCTTTGACCATTTTCGCCGGGCTGGTCCTCGGTATGACGGGGTGCACTCAGGTGGACGCAGGCAACCTCGGCGTCGTGATGAAGTGGGGCGAGATTCAAGATGTCGCACTCCAAGAGGGCATCCACTTCCGCACTCCGGTCAAGACCCAGATCGTCAACATCTCGACCCGCGTGCACAAGATGGAAGCAAGCGCGAGCGCGTCATCGAAGGACCTCCAGGTCGTGTCGACGAAGATCGCCTTGAACTACCGGCTCGACGCCTCGCAGATCGTCGAGATCTTTCGAAATGTCGGAACGCGCATCGCCGTCGAGAGCACGATCCTCGATCCGGCGCTCCAAGAGTCGCTGAAGAAAGCCACGGCGCAGTACACTGCCGAAGAGCTAATCACCAAGCGCCAGGAGGTCAAGGAGACCTTGGCCGAGAGCATCAGGGTGACGCTGGCAAAGAGCGATGTGTTGGTAACCGAGTTGTCGATCACCGACTTCCAGTTCGACCCACAGTATCAGCAAGCCGTCGAGGCCAAGCAGGTGGCTGAGCAACGCGCGCTCACCGCGCGGAACGATCTCGCGCGCATCAAGGTGGAAGCGGAGCAGGAAGAAGCCAAGGCGCGCGGCACGGCGAACGCGATGCTCGCAAGAGCCGAGGCGGAAGCCAAGGCACAGGAGCTCCTGAGGAAGACAATTAGCCCTGAAATCGTGTACTTACGGGCTGTGGAGAAATGGGACGGCCGTCAGCCCAGTGTCGTCGGAGACGGCGGCGCGATCCTCGACCTCGGCTCGATCAAGAAGGCCACGGGGCGCTAACTCAAAGGCCCAAGATGAAGTGGCCGTAGACCCAGGTCGCGGGGCCCGTGAACGCCAAGGCGTCGACGCGGTCGAGAATGCCACCGTGACCTGGGAGGATGCCACCGCTGTCCTTCACACCGCTGCTTCGCTTGAGCACGGACACCATGAGGTCACCGGCTTGTCCCGCGGCGCCTCCAAGCACGCCAAGCGCGACGGCGTCGAGCAACTGCATCCCGGGTAGGAAGAAGCTCATGATCATCGCGCCAACGACGGCCGCCGCCAGACCGCCCGCGGAACCCTCGAGGGTCTTCTTGGGCGAGATGCGAGGAGCAAGCTTGGTCTTTCCATACGTGCGACCGACGAAGTACGCGGACGTGTCACTTCCCCAGGCGAGCACCATCGTCAGCAAGACCCACGCGCCGGTCGGGTCGAAGCTCCGAA
This sequence comes from Myxococcales bacterium, assembly GCA_024640845.1. Taxonomy (GTDB): domain Bacteria; phylum Myxococcota_A; class Polyangia; order Polyangiales; family Houyiibacteriaceae; genus SG8-38. The sequence goes on from JAHEEE010000069.1 coordinate 8,895, forward strand.
CCATCGCCACGGCCGACAGCGTTCCGCCCACGTAGATCGGCGTGCCCAACAACCAACCAATGCGAACGCTTGCGTTGTGAAGCGGGTCCTCTTGTAGAAGGCTCCACGTCATCGATCCGAGCACGATGATCAAGATGGCAGCGTACAATGCCGCCGCGTCGTTCACGAAGACGACCGTGTAGCCGAAGAGAAGCGACGTGATCGCGCCCCACGCGCGGAGCCCTCGCGACGAGGGCTCCTTCATCGCCATCATCTCGTAGCCGCCGATCGCAATCGCCACCAGCACGAACGCCGGCCATACCCAAGGCGGGGCGGCAAACATCATCCACAAAATGAGCGGGATGAGCGGCAGAACCGTCACGACGCGAAGAGTCGTGCCCGAGAGCCACTTCTTTGCGGGAGGCTCTTCGATGGCGTCGGTCATATGGCGCGCTCCAACTCGTCGCTCGATTCATTCACCGCCGGCTTCGTCTTCGTGCCAGGCACGAGACCAAAGCGGCGCTCTCTCGCCTGGTACTCTTCGAGCGCGCGATAGAGCGAGCTCGCGTCGAAATCCGGCCACAGCTCATCGGTGAAATAGAACTCGGCGTACGCGGAGCTCCACAACAAGAAGTTGCTGATGCGCTGCTCTCCGCCCGTGCGAACCAAGAGATCGACCGGACCAACATCCATCGACGGAAGCTCGAGCTCGATCGCTGCTTCATCGATGTCGCTCGGCTCGATCTCCGCGTCGCGCACGCGTCGCGCAAGCGCGCGCGCTGCATCGACGAGCTCTTCGCGTCCCCCGTACGACAAGGCCAGCGTGAGAGTCATTCCGGTGAACGATTCCGTTTCCGAAGATAGCGCGCTCAACTTCGACTGCGCGCGTTCAGGCAACTTGTGCAGGCGTCCAATTGCAGACAATCGGATCTCGTTGTCGACGAGCTCGTTGCGCTCGGACACCAAACACTCGCACAACAAATCGACGAGCGCGTTGACCTCGGCCTCGGGTCGGTCCCAGTTCTGTTCGCTGAACGCGTAGAGCGTGAGGGCCGGGATGCCGAGCCGGCGGGCCGCACGCATCGTCGCGCGAACCGCATCGGCTCCGCGCTCGTGGCCCAGCGTCCGTGGCTTGCCCCGGGCCTGCGCCCAGCGGCCGTTGCCATCCATGATGATCGCCACGTGCTTTGGCAGACGGCTTACATCGACCAAACCCATGGCGAGCGAGTATCATGGGGCTCGGGCCTCAGCAAGAACGGTGACGAGACCCTCGAAAGGCGCAAGCAGGGCGTTGATACCCTATCTTTATGCCAAAGTTGGCATTTTATGTGTTTCGATATGGCAAATTCGCCACAAACAGGTGCGTCAATCTTGTTGAAGAACATCCCCGGATGGTTATGTTAGGCCCCCGCAATGGCTAATCGTGATTTCTACAAGCTCCTCGGCGTTTCACGCGACGCAAGCCAAGAGGAAATTAAAAAGGCCTATCGAAGCCTCGCCAAGGAGCTGCACCCAGATCGCAACCCCGACAACAAGCAGGCCGAAGAACGTTTCAAGGACGTCTCGAACGCCTACTCTGTGCTGTCCGACGCGGAGAAGCGAAAGCTGTACGACGAGTACGGCGAGATGGGGCTTCGCGAGGGCTTCGATCCGGCGGCGTATCAGGCGGCGACCCAGGGGGCCGGAGGCTTTGGCGGGTTCGACTTTGGCGACATCTTTGGCGGCGCGCCGCGAGGCCGGTCTGGCGCTCAGCACTTCGAGTTCAACCTCGAGGACCTGCTCGGCGGGAGGATGCCGGGGGGCGGCGGCTACGTGCGGGTCCCGCGAAAGGGCGCCGACCTCCAGTCGGAGGTGACCGTCGACTTCCGGGACGCAGTCCTCGGTTGCACGAAGGAGCTCAGTCTGCGCTCGTCTGAAGGCGAGAAGACGATCAAGGTGAGGATTCCAGCGGGTGTCCGGAACGAGGGCAAGATCCGGCTGCGGGGCCAAGGCGGCAAAGGAGTGGAGGGAGGCCGGGACGGCGACCTGGTGCTCAAGGTCCACGTCCGCAAACACCCTTACTTCTCGATTCGCGGCAAGCAGCTTCATGTGAAGGTGCCGGTGACTCCGCTCGAGGCGTACGCTGGCGCCAAGGTGAGCATCCCGACACCCGAAGGCAAGGTGCAGCTTGCGATCCCGCCGGGGTCGCAGAACGGCTCCAAGCTCCGTCTTCGCAAGAAGGGGATCGAGCAAAAGGGCAAGGGCAGGGGAGACTTGATCGCTCACCTGGAAGTCCTGCTGCCTTCGAAGCAATCCGACGAGGTGAAGAAGGCCCTGGAGGCGGTCGAGAAGGCGTTCGACGAGAACCCACGCGAGGACCTGCGACTCTGAGAGGGAATCGATTGTTTCACGTGCAACACTGCCGCTGCCCTGGGATGTTTCACGTGCAACACCGCGGAAAGCCGCGTTTGACCGCTGCGGATTGCTGGGCTTAGATCACGCATGGGCTTCGAATCCCAAATTGAGGAAGCCCTCGCGGACCTCGAGGCTGCGGGTCTCCGAAGACGCCCGCTTCGGATCTCAGGGCCCCAGGGACCGGAAATCCTGATCGACGGTCGGCAGGTCATCTGCCTCTGTTCGAACAACTACTTGGGCCTTGCCGCGCACCCCCTCCTCGGCGCTGCGGCCGTGGAAAGCGCCTACCAAGAGGGCGCCGGCTCCGGCGCCTCTCGGCTGATCACCGGAACCATGGACGCCCACTGGGAAGCCGAGGCCGCCTTTGCGGCTTTCGCCGGCACCGCCTCGGCGCTCCTCTTCTCGAGCGGCTACGCGGCCAACCTTGGAACCATCCAGGCGCTGGTCGGGGTCGGCGACGCCGTCTTCAGCGATGCTCTCAACCATGCGAGCCTCATCGATGGCTGCCGCCTCTCGCGCGCCGAGATCCACGTCTATCGCCATCGCGACGCGGACCACCTCCGCTCGCTCCTGCGACAGCACCGTGGCCGTGCCCGACGCGCGTTGGTCCTCAGCGATTCCCTCTTTTCGATGGATGGCGTCGTCGCACCAGTCGCCGACTTGGCGAGCGTGGCTCGCGCGTTTGATGCAGGCTTCCTCGTCGATGAGGCCCACGCTCTGGGCGTGCTCGGCCCTGCAGGCCGGGGAGTCTGCGCCGCCGAAGGGATCCAGCCGGACATCCTGGTTGGAACCCTGGGCAAGTCCTTTGGTGTTGCGGGGGCCTTCGTCGCGGGCCGCGAGAGCGTCATCTCCTTCATCCGCAACCGAGCTCGGAGCTTTGTCTATTCGACCGCACCTCCGCCCGCCGTTGCCCGGGCCGCGCTGGCGGCCTTGCCGCTGGTCCGCGACGCCGACGACGCACGCGCCAAGCTCCTTTCCCACGCCAGGCGACTCCGCACGGCTCTGCGCGAACAGGGATTTGAGGTGCCCCACGCCGACAGCCAGATTCTCCCAGTCTTGATTGGGGAAAACGATCGCACCATGCAGCTCTCGGCGGCGCTCCTCGAACGAGGTGTCTTCGTGCAAGGCATTCGGCCCCCGACGGTTCCTGAAGGCACGGCGCGACTGAGGCTAACTCCCATGGCTACCCACCGAAGCGAACACATCGACCAGGCGATCGCTGCGTTTGCGTCGGTCGCCCAACGACGATAGGAAGCGACGCAATGAGGGGCGCGTTCATCACAGCAACGGGCACCGGAGTCGGGAAGACCTGGCTAGCAAGTGCGTTGGCTGCCGTTTGCGTAGAGCGCGGCAAACGCGTCGCGGCGATCAAACCCATCGAAACCGGTGTGGACGAGAAGCCGCTCGACGCTCTGGCGCTTGCGCGGGCGTGCAACGACGAAGCGCTCGCCAATGCCGAAGGTCTATACCGTGCGAAGGAGCCCCTTGCGCCGTACGCGATCGAGAAGCGAGGAGGCCCCGCTGTCGGCTCGCTGCGGGCGATGAGCAAGCGCATACGCGAGCTCGGACGCGATGCCGACTACACGATCGTCGAAGGCGCGGGTGGTGTGCTGGTGCCACTCGACCGCGAGAACACCATGGCGGATCTCGCCGCACAACTCGACCTTCAAACCGTGCTGGTCGCGCGCAATGCGCTCGGCGTGTTGTCGTACACACTCACCGCGGTCGAAGCACTGCGCAAGAGAAGCGTTTCCGTGCACGCCATCGTCCTCAACGACGTCGAACGAGAGCAGCGACTAGACATGAGTCGGACTTCGAATGCCGACGTGCTCGCCGACTACCTCCCTCGGCTGCCCATCCTTCGCGCCCCCTGGGTCAAGAGCCCAACGGATCTGCTAGATACCGCGCTTCAGCTGTACGAAACACTAAAAATCTAATGAATTCGGATGTTTGAGAGCGTATCTTTCGTGATTCTATGATCAGAACTTTCCTGATACCACCACGCCCCCGGGCGACAACGAGACCCGGATCTCTCGCTTCTTCTTCTCGCGCCGCGCAGTGATCGCGAACCAAGTCGCGCTTCCGACCAAGGCCGCCGCGCCAAGCGCGCCGTACACATACGTCCACGAGGTCGCGGAGTTCTCGACGACGCAGTTGCCAGCAACCTCGCTCTTGCATGTACCGCTCTTCGCAAGACCAACGCCCATCACGGCGACCCCGCCGACGCCGACCGCAGCAAGCGTGCTTGCGCCGATGATCGCATGTCTCGGTAGTCGCGCTCCATCGCTTGGTTCTTGTCCCGAAGTGCGATAGCGGATCGTTGCTTCCTCGAGCGCGCGCTCCGTTGCCTTTCGCTCCGCGATCGATTGCTCGAGCGCCTCGATGCGTTCGCGCACTTCCTCTTCGCGAGTGGGCTCTTCTGTTTCTTCTAGGTAGTGTTGAAACGCTTCGAGGGCTTCTTCTTCACGCTGAAGCCGACCGGCAGCAACGCCGATGTCGTACTGAAGCTCGCCGCGACGACTCAAACGGTACGCATGTCGGAAGTACACGAGTGCGCTCTCATAGTCGGCGCTCTCGAACGCCTGCCGACCGCGCTCGAAGTACTCGCGACCCGCTGCATCGTCGGGCGTCTCCTGAGCCGACGCGGGCGTCGCGGCGGCCAAGGCCATCATGGCGAAACAAACATAGACCCAACGAAGGGCAATCCCCCGACTGCGTTTCATGCCTTCAAGGTAGAGGTTGAGACGGCCCCTCGGCAACTCCGTAACCGCACGAATTTTCAGGTAATACCGGGTGCGCATCGTGCATTTGAGTTGCACGCCGGGGCGGCGCGACTATACGAACGCCGTCCTTTTGGGGTTGTAGCTCAGTTGGGAGAGCGCCGCGTTCGCAATGCGGAGGTCAGGGGTTCGATTCCCCTCAGCTCCACCCCGTAACGCAAACGAGGGAGCAGCCTGAGCTGCTCCCTTCTTGCTACGGGGCTTCGCCCTTCGCTAGTTGCACGGGCGTCTGCGCCGGCTAGGCTCCCGCGCCTATGACTCGTGTGATCAACTTCAGTGCGGGGCCCGCAACTCTTCCGTTGCCGGTACTCGAGTACGCCCACGATGAGTTCCTCGACTTCGAGGGAACGGGCATGTCGCTCATCGAGCACAGCCATCGTGGGGCTGCGTATGCCAAGGTGCATGAGGAAACCAAAGTGCTCTTTCGCGAGCTGCTCGACATTCCGGACACCCACGAGGTGCTCTTCATGCAGGGAGGCGCGAGCGCTCAGTTTGCGCTCGTGCCGATGAACCTTCGCGCGCCGGCGCAGTCCGCAGACTACGTCATGACCGGCGCATGGAGCGACAAGGCGCTTTCCGAAGCGAAGATCACCGGCGACGCGCGAGAAGCGGGCACTGGCAAGGTCGACGGCAAGTACACACGCATCCCGACCCAGTCCGAGCTCGACCTCGACGAAAACGCAGCGTACGCGCATTACACGACGAACAACACCATCATGGGGACGCAGTTTCACTATGTCCCGCAAACCGGTGAAGTCCCTCTCGTTGCCGACATGTCGAGCGACATTCTCTGCCGCCCGATCGACGTGTCGAAGTACGGGCTCATCTACGCAGGGGCGCAAAAGAACCTCGGGCCCGCGGGCATCACGATCTTGATCCTCCGAAAGGATCTCGCAGACCGAAGCCCCGACACCCTACCGAAGATCTTTCGCTACAGCACGATTCTCGCGGGAGACTCGCTCCAGAACACCATTCCTACCTTCGCGGTCTACATGGTCCGCAACGTGCTGCGCTGGGTCCAGGACTTGGGCGGTGCTTCGGCCATGGAGCGACGAAACCGCGAGAAGGCAGACCTCATCTACGGGATGATCGATGAGAACCCGGATTTCTTCCGATGCCCCGTCGAACGCGAGTCGCGCTCGATCATGAATCCTGTCTTCCGACTGCCGACGGAGGAGCTCGAGAAAACCTTCATCGCCGAAGCAGCGCACGCTGGAATGGTCGGCATCAAGGGCCATCGGTCGGTCGGCGGTATCCGCACTTCGATCTACAACGCGATGGAGCCCTCGGACGTCGAGCGTTTCGTCGACTTCGCCAAAGCGTTCGCCAAGGGCGCCGGCTAGCCCGCTCAACCAGACCGAAGAAGGCGCCGGGCCCCTCTTGCGAGGGGCTAAACGGCGTAAGTGTCATACAGGTAGCGGCGAATATCGGCGGACTCGAACATCTGGGCGCCGGTGTTGGGATCGCGAAGGTACGGCACCTGCATCTTGCCCGAGACCGACACGAACCCGCTTCGGGCCGGACTTCTTCGTGGGACATTATGCAATCGGTACGGAAGCTCCAGCTCGCACAGCGCCTCGCGCGCGATTCTGCAGAACGGCGAGCCTTCGTACGAGTAGAGCTCGAGCAACTCCTCGGGTTGGTGCGACTGCACCACGTGACGCCCCCGCCCAGGCCGAAACGCCGAGGCGAGCATCGACGTCGAAACCGCGAACGCGCGTTGGCGTAGGAACCAAGGTGGGCGGCCCGCCCCATACTGGCGGAACAGGTATTGTGCGATGTCCGCCGACTCGTACATCGCGACGCCCGTATTGGGATCGACGAGATAGGGGAACTGGTAGCGTCCGCCTTCGGACTTCACTTTCGCGCGAAACCGTGTCCCGCCCTTTGGGCAAGGGTAGATGATCGGATCGAGGCTCAGCGCCGACAACGCTTCGCGCGCGATACGGCAATACGGACAGACCTCGAACTCATACAGCTCGAGCGGCTGCGCTGGCGTCTCGAGTCGTTCGTAGTGGACGTTGCCAAAGTTCGGCCGAGCCGCGCTTGCCGCCGTCGCCGTGGTCACATCCCAGAATCGAGCAAGGTTCATCCATCTCCATTATGAGGACTGTCGTCTTTTTCAAGCGGTGTTAGGTTTCCCCGATGGCCCGCGAGCTCGAGCTGGTGACTGAACTGGAGCCCAAAGGTGACCAGCCCGAGGCGATATCCCAGCTCCTTCGCGGTCTCAGCGAGGGCGATGAACATCAGGTCTTGCTGGGAATTACCGGGAGCGGCAAGACATTCACCGTCGCCAACGTCATCGCGACCACCAAACGACCGACGCTGATCATCGCGCCCAACAAGACCTTGGCGGCACAGCTCTACAGCGAGATGCGCGAGCTCTTTCCGAACAACGCGGTCGAGTACTTCGTCAGCTACTACGACTACTATCAGCCCGAGGCGTACATCCCCTCGAGCGACACGTACATCGAGAAGGATGCGATCATCAACGACAAGGTCGACAGGATGCGCCACAGCGCGACCCGATCTCTCCTCGCGCGACGGGACGTAATCATCGTTGCAAGCGTTTCCTGCATCTACGGCATCGGCTCCTCGGAATGGTACCAAGAGATGCTCATCAATCTCGAGGTGGGTCAGGAGTTTCGTCGCGATCGTTTGCTTCGCCGCCTCGTCGACATCCAGTACAAACGCAACGACATCGATTTCCATCGCGGCACCTTTCGCGTGCGCGGCGACGTCGTCGAGATCTTCCCAGCCCACTCTGAAAACCTCGCCGTGCGAGTCGAGTTCTGGGGCGACGAGATCGAGCGCATCGTCGAAATCGACCCAATGCGAGGCAAGGTGCTCGAAGAGCTCGACCAATACGGCGTCTATCCCGGAAGCCACTACGTCACCCCGGACGAGCACCGCCGGCGAGCGATCGAGTCGATTCGAGAGGAGCTCCTCGAATGGCTGCCGAAGCTCGAATCAGAGGGGAAATTGCTGGAAAAACAGCGTCTCGAACAGCGCACGATGTACGACCTCGAGATGCTCGAGCAGATGGGTTTCTGCCACGGGATCGAGAACTACAGTCGGCATCTCTCCGGACGAAAAGAGGGCGACCCTCCACCTACGCTGCTCGACTACTTCCCCGAGGACTTCCTGGTCATCCTCGACGAGTCGCACATCACCGTCCCGCAGCTCGGTGCGATGTACCGCGGTGACCGCTCGCGAAAAGAGACCTTAGTCGAGCACGGCTTTCGACTCCCAAGCGCGCTCGACAACCGCCCGCTCCGGTTCAGTGAATGGCAGGAGCGCGTCGGCCAAGTCATCCATGTGAGCGCAACTCCTGGCGACTGGGAAGTCGAGCATGCCGGTGGTGTCGTCGTCGAGCAGGTCATTCGTCCGACGGGCTTGCTCGATCCGCGAGTCATCGTCCGTCCGACCAAACATCAAGTCGACGACCTCCTAGGCGAGATCCGCGAACGCGTCGCGCGAAACGAGCGCATCCTCATCACGACGCTCACGAAGCGAATGGCAGAAGATCTCACGGAGTATTATGGGGAGCTCGGCGTCCGCGTTCGCTATCTCCACAGCGACATCGATACTCTGGATCGTGTTGATATTCTTAGAGATTTGCGCCGCGGCGAGTTCGACGTTCTCGTGGGCATCAACCTCCTGAGGGAGGGGCTCGACCTCCCCGAGGTTTCTCTGGTCGGTATTTTGGACGCCGACAAGGAGGGCTTCCTCCGCTCGCCCCGTTCGCTGATCCAAACGATCGGCCGAGCGGCACGCAACGCAGGTGGCGAGGTGATCATGTACGCAGACCGCATCACAGATGCGATGCGCTATGCGATCGAAGAAACCGAACGCAGGCGCGAGCGCCAGCTCGAGTACAACACCGAGCATTCGATCACCCCTCAAACGGTGCGCAAAGCGGTGCTCGAGATGGACGCCTCGACAGGCGCCAGCGACTACGTCGTCATCCCGGTCCTGAGGAAGGGAGAGACATCGGATGACCCCGCGGACATCCCGGCTCGTATCGAGGAGCTCCGCAGCGAGATGCTCCTCGCCGCCGAGGAGTTGGAGTTCGAGAAGGCGGCCGAGCTCCGCGATCAGGTGGAACAGCTTCGCGCACAACTCCGACCGGGTCAGAAGAAGCCGAAAAAGCGCGATGCCCGCTCCCAACGCCCACGCCGCTAGAAATAGCCCCAAGCCTCCATACGCAAGCCCCACACACCCAGGCCTCGAGCTGAACGCCGAACGCTGACGCGGGCGCTGACGCTGACGCTGACGCGGGACGCCCGGGCG
>JAHEEE010000070.1 GCA_024640845.1 Myxococcales bacterium
GTTTCGCTCTCGGTTGGGCGGACTATCCTCGGGCGAAACCAAGTGAGTCGAGCGGCATGATGGTCGGCGACGTCTCCTTGGGCTAATTTAAGTCGCGAAGACCACCGCGCGCGCTCACCGACAACTTCGCAATCGATGACCGTCGCCGGCCCCGAGAAGCGGCACGAGGAGCAAAACCAACCAGCGTCGCTGCCTTCTTGCGGTCAGGAACGCACAGCGTATATGCCGCGGCCGGATGAAGGACTCGCGACCTACAGCGAACCGCAGAGTCGCACCCATGACCCTAGCGGCCATGGCTCTCGGCGTGTGCTGCGTTCCCCATGTGGCGGAGGCCCAGATGGGGGGTGACGCGACGAGCGTGCAGGGCGCCATGAAGCAGACCGAGCGAAAGGTCGTCGAGGGCCTCAGCAGCGAGTACAGGCTGGAGTTTGGCGATACCGACGACTGGATCGAGCTCAAAACAGGGGAGTGGCTGAGGGGCGACCTCCGTTGGTTGCGTCCAAAAGGGCTCGAAGCCGGTCAGGACTTGAACTTCTACAGCAACAAGCTCGACGGTCTGACGCTTAGTTGGGGAAGCGTCGCCGGTGTCCATTCTCCCAAGATCAAGAGTTACACCTTCAAGAACAAACTCAAAGTCTCGGGCAAAGCGATGATCACCAAAGACGCGGTTATCATCGAGAACGACCAAGGCGTCGTGACATACCCTCGTGCTCAGCTCCTCTCGATCTCCGAGGGACCGCCTCGGGAGCGGACATGGTGGTCGACGATGCTCAGCCTCGGGTTCTCCGCCAATGCGGGAAATACGAGCCAGGGTTCGCTCACCACGCAATGGAGCCTGATGCGGATGGATGGCCATACGCTCGGAGGGCTCAGCTACAACGGAACCGTTGCGTACACAGACGGCGAGCTCAACGTCAATCGGCACCTCGGCGACGTCAGTACGGCTCTCTTCCTCTGGGACCGTTTCTACCTGATTCCCATCGCAGGGCAGCTTCTCTACGATGCGTTCCAGAACATCAAGCTGCGAGCTACGCCCAGCACAGGGGCCGGGGTCTATCTCTTCAAGAAGACCAGGCAGAGAAAGAAGCATACGAATCAGTTCGAGTGGGACTTGCAGAGCGGCCTCGGGTATCAGTTCCTTACGTTCCTCTCGACCCCAACTGGTGCGAAGGATCCGCAGAGCGATGGATTCATCTTGTTTCGGACCCATTGGAAGCTGGAGTTCTTGAACGACGACGTCGAGCTCACAATCGACTGGCGCACCGTCCTCGCCTACACGAATTTCGGGAGCACGAACCACACTGGGACGGTCGACGTTAGCGTCGAAATCACGGACAGGTTCAGCTTCCTCACGACGTTCTTATTCCTGCGAACCCGGGATCCACAGCCACGAGCGGACGATAGCGTGCCCAAGGAGAACGACTATCAGATCGTCGTCAGCATTGCGCTCACTATCAATTGACAGCCGCCGACTGCGCGCGACCCCGGGATGCGCAGGCTCATCGAGCGCCCCGAGGAATGCCAGCAGTGAGGCGCGCTCGGCGTCGGTGAGCCCAATAGGCTAAGGGGTGATTCCGCGTGGGGTTCACGATTGGCAGCAGAGAACCATTGACTCTCGTCGGCGCCTCCAAGAGCATGTCCTTCGGCGGCCTTGACTAGGCCGAGAGGAGGAGAGCTATGGCGCAGACGAAAATCATTCTTGGGTTGCTGCTGGGATTGGGGTTGACCCTGAGCGCTTGTGGAGACAGCACCGACCCCCAATCGGCGTGTGCCTCTTGTCCTGAAAGCCTGAGGAATATCTGCGAGGACGGTGTGCAGAACTGCCTCGATATCGGTGGCGCGTTTTCCGACGAATGCGTCGACGCCATTACGCGGGCTTGCCAAGGCGAATAGCTCTCGCAGCGCTAGCCACGTGCTGGAGCTCTCGATCGTACGTCAGTTCACCTCTTGCGATGAAGGTCGGCGTGTTGGCAGACGCGGCCCTGGGTGCTCTGGCCCGACCGTCGTTGGCGACCTCCGGCGATCCGCCGGCGACCGCCGCGCCCGAGATGACAACGTCAGACCGACTCTTTGTCGCGGACGACGCCGCCGAGACGGTCGGCCCAGTTTTCTGGGTAGCCGTCGTAGTAGCGGGTCCATTGCCGGCCGGTCACTTCGCGAAACGCGAGTGCGTACACCGCGCGTGAGAGGGACGGCAAGCCGACGAGCGGCAGGTAGAGCCAGCCGAGCAAGCGCGACTGCTTAGTGTGGCCGAGCTCATGGGCCCGGTTTCGCTGGTCCAAGTCGTGCCAGCGGCTGTTCTCACGGCTCCAAAACACGATGTGCCCGAGCGAGATCCCGGTCCCCGTCGATTCAACGACGAGTCGCTCCTCCTCGAGCTCGATCTTCACGATGCGCTTCCGGGCTGCCTCGACACCGAGCATCCCTACCCCGAGCGCAGTCTGTGGCGCTTCCCAAGCGAGCGACAAAGCTCGACGGAGCAAGGACATCTCAGAAGAGCTAGCACAGTGAGGCGCGCTTATCGGCCACAAGAGCTCGGGTGTTGCGTGACAATCCGACTTTCTGGTCAACCTCGGTCGGATCCTCGGATCCTCGCGGTCGGATCGTCAACCTGGGTCGGATCCTCTAGTGTCGGCGCCTGCGCACGAGCGTCGCGAGCGCGAGAAGCAGCCAGGGCAGGTCGAAGCGCGAGCTCCCCACGGCACCCACCGCACAGCCCGAACCGCCTACGCGCCCTGGGTCCCCGTCGACAAACGGTTCCCGTGGTTCGCCTGCGTCGCCCCAGGCACCGCCGCGTCCCCCTGCTCCACCTGACCCGCTCGTGCCGCCGGAGCCCGGCCCGATGACCCCAGCGACTGCCTTGAACCCGGCGGACAATGGCCAACCTGGGTTGCCTTCGCCGCGCAACGCGTACGCGCCGACGTCCGCAACGCCGTCTCGCGCAGTGCCGTTGAAGTCGTCGGCCGGAACGTAGGCAGCGTCTCCGCTCGCCCGCAGTGCACCGTTCGGAGCCGGAAAGACGTCCATCGGTGGCGCGCCCACGTAGCTCGCTCCAAGGAAGTCGACGCCGAGGTTCCCTGCGGCCAGCGGAAGCGTGCTCGTACCAGCTCCGACGTTCCCCTCGAACACGAGCCCCGACGTGCCATTGGCGTAGAACGCGGCGCCGGTCTGGGAGTAGAGCGCGTTGTTGGCGATCGTGACAGACCCAGAGATGCCGCGAAGGCTCATCGCATCGCCGTTTGCGTGAAGGACGGTGTTGTGGACGACGACGAGCTGCGACGGGCTCCCCGACTGGTGCGCTTGCATCGCGATTCCGTCCGAGCCGGCGCTCAAGATGATGTTGTTGCGGATCGTCGCATCCGCTGCCGACTGAATCGCGTGGTCGCCGCAACCCCAAAGCAGGTTGCGCTCGATCACGTTGGGCGCACCGTTGCTCGCATACGTCAGGATGCACGGATAGTTCGTGTCGTGGATCACGTTGTCGCGGATGAAGTTCCCGGCGCTTCCCTCTTTGAGCTCGATGCCATCACCCTGCGTGACCGACTGCTGGTTGGTGTGGTGCACGTAGTTGCCCTCGATGAGGCTATCGACCACCTCGCAAGCTGCGTTGTTGCAGCCGAGATACATCCCCTCGCCCGTATTGTTGGTGTGGTGGATGTGGTTGCGAAGGATTCGGAGCGACTCGTAGGTCACTCCGGTGTCGTTGGCGCGAAGAGCGACGTCCCCAGTGTCATGAATCTCGCATTCCTCGATGGTGAGAAAGCGTGCGCCACTCACGCGGATGCCGGCCGAACCTCCCGAAAACTCGATGCCGCGAATCACCACGTGCTCCGCATCGTCGATGTCGATGATGTTCTGGTTGGCGTTCGGGCGATGAAAGTGCACGGCTTCGCCCTCGGCGGCGCGAATGACGATCGGTTGGTCCTCCGTTCCCGCAATCGAAAACGAAAACCGCCCCTCGAGGGTGTACGTGCCGCCCGAAAGCACCAGCTCGTCGCCCGGCTCGAGCGCGTTGATGGTCGCCTCGATGTTGTCGATGCCGTCGCTCGGACCTGCGGTGAACACCTCAGCCAGCGCATTCGACGGCGTCGCCGCCACCAAGACCGAGCCCAAGGCCACGGCCACGCGCAGCTTGCGAACGAAGCACCCCATGCTCATAGGGTACCGGCTCGCGTCCACTGCGGATCCCAGCTGTGATCCCGCTTACCTTGGGCATCGGGCACGCATTGGGGCTTGGGGCCGCCAGCCTTGCCGGATTCGTGGCCAAAGAACAGCCCGCACGCAGTGCTCCGGAGCGTGGTGCCCACCTCACGGCGATCGGGTTCGTCGCCTACGGACGGATTAGCTGGGAATCACAGTCCGGCGCAGCCTTTGCGTTCCTGGCGTCCGGGCGCAGCGAGTGCGTTGCCTCAAACGCCCCGACGTTGCCTCTCACTTCGCTTGGCCCACGACGGTGAGCGTAGTCGAGATAAACGCCCTTTCAGATTCACGTCGCTGGCGACATGAAATCTAGTACCGCGTAGTTCGGCGCTCATCCTGAGCCCGATGGGCTAGGGGGCGGGTGCGTGGGTGCGTAGCGGGTGCTGGGCATCATCCAGAATTCGACCGCCCAGAAAAGCAAAAGCCCCGCCGTGAGGCGAGGCTTTGCCGAGCAGTTGGGGGTCGCGTTCAGATCGCTTGAACCATTCGAGCCCACTCGGTGTGAAGGCGGCCGGCCGTCCCTACTCCTCTGCTGATGCGCAGGCGTCTCCGCACACAACAGCCGATGCTTGGGGGCAGAGGCCGCACTGGACGATCGAGCTGCAGACCACATCTCCTATGTGCTTGCCTTCGCCGGTTTGGGGGTGGATCGAGGCATTCTCTGGAAGACCGTTGATGTCGCCGGTGGCAAAGAAGCCCGCGCACTCTGGGTTATTGATGAAGAAGTCAACGAAGGCGCCCGTCACATTCGTGCACTCCTCAACCCCGCATGTGCCCTGAGCACAGCGTTGCGCAGACCTAAGGTTCGTGGCCACGATCGCGTTGCACTGCCCCACGCTGAGCTCTGCTGACTGACTACCCGTCTCGCCCTCGATGCCTTCTCCGCATCCGAAAGAAAGGGTGACCATCAGTGCGGTCGCTAGTAGGATGAAGCTCCCTGATAGAAATGTTTTCATGACGTGCCTCCTGGGTTTCAATCCCGGCAGTGAAACGGGCACTGTCAGTTGTGTTGGTCGGAACGAAAACGCTATCGATCGGTCACCGTTTTTGCAACGTCCTACTTCGGTGTCGCGTTGCTGGGGAGTGGCTAGTCCGAGCGTAGTCGAAATAAACGCCGTTTCAGATTCGCGTCGCGGGCGAGGTAACGTCTAGTACCGCGTAATTCGGACTTCCGATTGGGCCCAATGGGCTAAGAGAGCTAAGGAAGCGACCTGCATTCGACACGCCGCGGATAGCGCAACCGATGGGAGCTCGGTTCGTCGCCTACGGACGGATTAGCTGGGAATCACACTCCGGCGGGGCCGAGATCGGGTTGCAGCGTCCGACGTACCCGCCAGGGACCTCCGCGAAGTAGGTGCTGAAGTCGAGGTCCGGCACCACGTAGTCGGTGCTGACGAACTGGCCACCGCTCGCCCAGGCCGCTTCCTGAAGCGTGTAGTCATCGTCGCGCGACTGCTGGGTGTCCGCGTCGGCGCGCGTTCTCACCAAGTAGCCGGCGTCGACCAGCGTTTCGATGCGCTCTCCGTCCGTGAGCGAGTTGTTCACGTTGAACCAGGCCGCTTCGGGATCCCCTTCGTCGGAGTTGGTGAACATGACCCGCCCTTCGAGCGAGGGGTGTCCGTCGATGTAGTGGTCGCGTGCTTCGCTCCGGTTCAGGAACACGAACATCACGCGCCCGCGTGCTTCGGAGAGCGTCAGCCAGCCGCTGTCGAGTACCGCTTCTTCGAGCGTCGCGGCGTCACCCCGTACGTCGTCGGGCACGATCAGCTGCTCCTTGGGAAAGACCTGAAGGATCTCCGCGTCGATGCCGTCGACCTCTTCCGGCCCAAACAGCAACGGCACGGTGAAACCGAGATCGAGCGGATCTGGGATCGTCTCTTCCTTCGCCTCGATCATGATCGTGATCGGCAGATGGCCCCGATTGGCGTCCGACCACTCCTTCACGGTGGAGAGGCAGTCGATGAACGTCAGGCAATGCGTTTCGAAGTCGATGTCCTGGATGTGCAAGACCTTGAGACCCGGCTCCTCGAGCGATTCGGGTCCGACGTACGGCGGCGGGCCCACGACCCGAAGCCCCCTTCTCGGGTAGTAGAGCCCCCCCTCGGGGTCGGCGAAGATGTCGATCTCGAGCTGCCGAACGCCGGCATCGAACTGCTCCAACAGTGGCAGCGCCGTGTACTCCAGGCTGTCTGCCGTCTCCTGAGAATCGAACCGCGCGATGTTCTCGAGAATCGAGGCCTGCGGCTGAATGTGATAGCTGTTGTGCGTCCCGAGGACCTGGATTTCGTTCATCCGGAGCACGCGATCCTGAGCGTCCTCCGGCGCTGCCGCGTCGCTCGAGCAACCGACGACGAGGCCTACAAGGGCCGTCGACAAGACAGACCAAGTGTTGATTCGCGGCATGTCCAAACCTCCTAAAGCCAGACCTCAGTTCTAGTCCAATTCCATCGAATGACTAGCTCGACGCCGCGCCTGGATATCGGACCTGCATGGAGGCAGAATCGAGCCCCATGGCGAGCGGACCGAGATTCACGATCGGGCAAGTGGTTCACCACAAGCTCTTCGGCTACCGGGGCGTCGTCGTCGACATCGATGCGACGTTCTCGCTCAGCGAGGAATGGTACGAACAGGTCGCGCGCAGCCGGCCGCCCAAGGACGCGCCATGGTACCGCGTCTTGGTTGGCGGCGCGGCGCACGAAACGTACGTCGCCGAGCGGAACTTGGAGGAAGACGATTCAGGCACTCCAATCGAGCACCCACTGCTGGACGCCTTCTTCGACGCCTTCGAGAACGGTCACTACGTGCGGAGCCGTTCGCTGAACTAGAGACGGCCTTGGCGAATTGCGGCGATCCGCCGGCGGCCGCCACGCCCGAGACGACAAGACAAACGGACGCGCGGGCGACATCGCCGCCAACCAGGGTGAGGTTGTTGAAGCAATACGAGCAGAGCCTGATCCAAGCTCGTACGCAGCGCCAAGAGGTATGGGACAGCGACCGGCATGCTGCCGCGCGCGAGCGCCAGGAGCTCAAGCAGAAGCACGCCACGCAGCGGTGGGGGCTTCAGAAGACCCCGCACCCCGGCACCGGGCATCATTTCATCACCACCCGCGCTGCCGAGCGCGATGCTCGGCAGCGATTCGCCTTCTGAAGAGCCGGCGGCGGGAACGCGACCGGTCCAGCGAGGAAAGGGAGTTGTGAGATTCAGCGAGGGAGTGGAGATCCAGTTCGGCGATCCGCACGCGAGACGAGGTGCGCTGCAAGTCGACATAACCAGCTAGTACCGCGCAATTCGGCACTCATCTTGAGCCCGATGGGCCAAGAGCGAGGGATTGGCTTCTTGGGGGTTCAGTGAGATGTTGTCGGTGAGCATGTTGATGTTCCCGGGGAACACGGCGAGGTAGAGCGCAATCAGGGCCCATGCGGCCCAAGCTCGCGTGGTGGGAATCAGAAGCCCGACGCCCCCGAGGATCTCGAAGAAGCCGCTCATGTAGACCAGCGCGAGTGGCGCAGGGAGATACTTCGGGACGATGCGAACGAACGGCTTCGGCTGGATGAAGTGAAGGACCCCAATGCCGTCCATCGTGATCGCGAGGACCCAGAGCAATATCAGCTTGATTGTCGGCATCATGCGGTTGTACAGCATTCACAGCGACAGTGTCAGCGGTCAGGCGGCGGCGCGGACCTCTGCCAGTTGCCAGCAATACGCGGCGATCTCCTCGAACAGTAGATTCTGGGCGTGGCTCCCTCCCAGCTCCGAGATGCGCGCGACCACTTCGTCGAGCACCGACGCGGCGATCGCGAAGTCCGAGGCGGCGAAAGCACGCAATCCCACCACCAGTCGGGCGAGGAGCTGCGTGCGCTCGTCCTTGCAGTGACGTTTGATTCGCAACCACTCGTCCAGGGTTTCGAGGTCCCGTGCCCCCGCGAGCGCGAGCAGGCAATGAAGCTCCACGTAAGGGCAGTCGCGCTTGCCCAGGTTCCGAACGGCCCGCGACCGAAGCGGCTCCCATGGAAGCTCGACCGCGCGCGGCGAAGACAACCAAAGCCGCCAGAGCATGGCCGGCGCGTCTGTGAGCGCGTCGTCACTGCTGATCGCGACCGGCATGATCTCCCGTTCAAACCGTGTGAGCGCCGCGTCCCACTGGCCCACGGCGATTTCAAACACCGCCATGTGCCATTGAAGGTGCGTCCAGTCGCTCCCGGCGCCGTCATGGGAGTCGAGCCAGGCGCCGAGCAGCCGATGGCCGAGCTCATGCCGCCCCTCGTCCAGCATGCGGTGCGCCATCACGTGTGCCTCCCCCGCGTCGCCGTTCGAGAACACGGCGAATCCACTGACGTCTCGGCTCCGGGCGCGCGGCATGAGCTCGATGCTCATGACGCCCTTCGACTTTCGAGCACGCGGCGCGCCTTGGTGATCACGTAGGGGCGGCGCATCACGATGCCGGCGCCCTGGCGGTGCTCCTCGTGGAACGAGATGAAGTCGTTCTTCAGCGCTTCGGCCTTGTCCGCGCTCAACGCTCCGAGCAGGCTGACGACAGGACCGAAGCCCACGGAGAAGGTCGCCCAAGCCTTGTCTCCGCTCTCTGGACGGAAGAACGACGTGCCCACCTCGAATTCGAGCTCGAAGTGCTCGCCGAGCAGCTCGATTACACGGCTGGTCTTACCCCACTCGAAGGGCGAGGGCGCGGGGTTCTCTTCGGCCGGCTTGTAGGAACGGATGAGCTTGAACATCTCGTGCACGCTCCCGCCCACTGCCCAGTTGGCGAGCGAGATGCGACCGCCCGGCTTGACGACGCGGGCGAGCTCGGAAGCGACCGCCTCGGGGTCACGCGCAAACATCACGCCGAATGTCGAAATGACAGCGTCGAAATGGTGATCGGGAAAGTCCAGCGCCTCGGCGTCACCGACGCGAAAATCGATGCCGGCGCCGTTGCTGAGCTGCTTGGCCGCCTCGATCACGCCTGGGCCGAGGTCGATGCCGGTTACGGCGGCGCCTCGTGCTGCGATGCTGCGTGCCGCCCAGCCGGTGCCCGTGGCGATGTCGAGCACGCGCTCGCCGGGTTGCGGGTCGAGCGCGCCGACAGCGTGCTCGATCGCGTCGGCAATGCCTCGGCTCACTTGGTCGTAGCGTTCGCCGCCGGCGCCCCAGGTGCGTGCGGCCTGAATGTTGGTGGGAAGGACGTTTTCGATGGTCATGGTGGGCTCCTCGTTGGTGATTGGTCCAGCTCGGGACACATCCATCTTCGAGCGCCACCGTTTATCGAGCGTCAGCGGGAAGACCTAACAGGCGTCTATTCTTCGTCTATAATCCGTCTCCGATGGGCAGGACGCTTCGCCTCGACGTTCTCGGACCCTTCCAAGCGCAGTGGTCCGACGGGACGCCGCTGGAGGTGACTGGCAAGAAAATCCAGGGGTTGCTGGGTTATCTGGCAGTCGAGGGCGCCCGGCCGCACGGCCGGGAGCAGGTCGCGGCGCTCCTTTGGAGCGAAACCGGCGACGAGCGCGCACGGCACAATCTTCGCCAGGCCTTGTCGAAGATCCGGCGCGAGTACGGCCCCTTGATCGCTTCGAACGGCGACAACCTGTCCTTGGATCGCGAGCTTTGCTCGGTTGACGTCCAGGAGTTTGGCAAGCTCGCCCGAAGCACCGACGTCGAAGAGCTCTCTCGATGTATGGCGCTCTATCGCGACGACCTCCTCGACGGTCTGGTGCTTCGCGAAGCGCTCTACGACGAGTGGCTCCTCGGCGCCCAACACCAGCTTCGGCGAACCGCGTGCGACGTGATCGAGCGTCTGGCCGCGGCTCTTGCTAACGCGGACCGCGCGGATGAGGCTGTGGCCGTCCTCGATCGCCGCATTGCCATCGACCCGGCGTGCGAGCCCGCGCATCGCCATCTGATGGAGCTCTACGAACGCCTTGGCCGTCGTTCGGACGCCCTCCGTCAATACCAGTATCTGACCGAGGCGCTCGAGCATCACCTCGGCGCGGCGCCCGAGCCCGAGTCGGTTGCGGTCTACGAACGAATTCGGAGCAGGACATCAGCGAAGTCGACCGCGTCACCGCCGAGTCCCCCTGTGGTGGCCCCGACGCGACCCGAGCGCGAGCTCCCGACCGTGGCAGTGCTGCCCTTCGACAACCTCTCAGGGCCTGACGACGTGTATTTCGTCGACGGGATGGTAGAGGACATCATAACGGCTCTCTCACACTTCAGCTCGCTGATGGTCATCTCGCGCGGATCCACGTTCGCGCTCCGCGGTCGCGAGATCTCCGACCGTGAAGCTGCAGACGAGCTCTGCGCCCAGTTCATCGTTCGGGGCAGCGTCCGACGCGCCGGAAACCGCGTCAGACTCAGCGTTCAGCTTCTCGACGCGCACGCCGAGTCGACGCTTTGGGCCCACCGGTTCGATCGCGAGATCGAAGACGTTTTCGTCGTGCAGGACGAGCTCTCGTCGACCATCGTCTCGACGTTGGCCGGGAGGGTGGAAGCCGCGCGGCTCGAGAAGGCGCGCCGGGCCCCGCCGGAGCGTCTCGACGCATACGACTATGTGCTCCGCGGAAAGGAGCACCATCATCGCTACACGGAAGAAGACTGCCGCGTCGCCATCGACATGTTCGAGCGAGCCGTCGATCGCGACCCCGCGTACTCGCAGGCGCATGCCTGGCTGGCATGCGGGCTTGGGCAGGCGATGGCGTATCGGCCTCAGGAGTACGATGCGCTGCTCGACCAGGCCGAGACCGCTGCGCAACGAGGCCTCGAGCTCGATGCGTGCGATAGCGAGTGCCTCCGAATACTTGCGCAGATCGCGATGCTGCGCGGAAACCTCGAGCTCGCCGTGCGGCACCAGGAGCGCGGGCTCTTCCTCAACCCGAACGATGATCGGTCGTTGTGCGCGATGGGCGAGTTTCTCTCGTTTTGGGGCCGCTCCAAAGAAGCGGAAGGCTGGATTCGCAAGGCGATGCGGCTGAATCCGTATCACCCGCCGCGCTATTGGTCACACCTTGCACGCGTGCTCTTTCATTTGGGACGTTTCCAGGAGGCGCTTGATGCGCTGAAGAACATCCGTACGCCGCGTGTGCGCGAGCTGGCGTACCAGGTGGCGGCAAGCCACGCGCTCGGAGACAAGCGCCTCACACAACAGAGCGTGGACGCCCTCCGCGAGGCAAAACCGAGCTTCGATCCCGCGCGATTCGTCGAGGCTCTGCCTTACGATGCCGACGCCGACAGCCGGGCGTTGCTCGATTCGCTCGGCGGTGCGCTCGCCCTATGAGGCCGTTGGCCTTAGAAAAGAACACCCGAGAAAAAAAAGATCCGACCGACGTTGCCGAAAGGACGGCGAGCGGCCGGAGATTCCGCTGAATTGTTCTGAGCTGGCGGGCGCTGGCGAATCGTGGCGGGCCGCCAGCCCCTGACGTCCTCACCCGGGCGAATCGTCGAAGAAACGCAACGGCGCTCATCGGCACGCTTCTCGCTCCGGCTCGGAGCATGACTCGACGACGCATCATCGAGGCCGGGACGACTTGGGCCCTCTCTCGCCGAACCACGCGGCGTTACTTCCTCCTCAATCCCGACCAATCCCGTGAGCTCGAACAGTGCTATTGGTATTGTCTGGGCTTTGCGGCGCAGCGCTTTGGCGTGGTGGTGCATGCGGGCTGCTTGATGAGCACGCACTCACATGAAGTCGTCACCGATGTCCGCGGCGTGCTGCCCCGCTTCCTTCAGGAGTTCCATCGCTTGCTGGCCCTGACGACGAAGGCACTTCGCGGGTGGCCCGGAGAGGTCTTCGACAAACGGAGCACGGGGCAGCACGCGCTACTAACCCCCGAGGCCACGATCGAAGCGCTCGGTTATCTCATCAGTAACCCGGTCGAGGCGGGGGCCGTCCGCTACGCCAAAGACTGGCCCGGCGCCCACACCTTGCCCCGCGACGTCGGAGCTCGGATCGTGAACGTGAAGCGCCCATCACACTACTTCGACCCTGACAACCCTGAATGGCCCGACGTCGTCGAGCTCCGCTTCGAGATGCCGAGTGCCCTAGAGCTCGACTATGGCATGGAGCTAGCGCAGCAGCGCATTGCCCGGCGGGTCAAAGAGCGGGAGCACTGCGCTTGGAAGGAATCGAAGCGCACCGGCGTCGCGTTTGTGGGAGCGAGGCGAGTGCTCCGGCAGGCTCACACCAAGCGAGCCCGGAGCTACGAAGCGTTCGGGAGCCTCAATCCGCAGTTTGCGGCAGTGGGCCACCGAGGGGCGGCTGCCGAAGCCGTCCGACGCCTTCATGCCTTCAACGCCCAGTACGACAAAGCACTCGCGGCGTGGAGCGCTGGCAAACGCACCGTGCGCTTTCCCACGGGGACGTGGTGGATGCGCGTGTGCCACGGGGCGCGCTGCGGACCGGCGCCCTGAGCGGCCGACGACAAGCGCGATAGCCGACGCGTGCGCGCCCCGCGGCGGGTGCCCCTGGTGAGGTGCATCGAGACCTCGGAGCTCGCGCCATGAAGAACACCCGAAGTCTCGAGAATGCGCTCTCGCAGCGGCGGATGCCCATCGGAATCGGCGCTCGGAGCCTCGGCTAGACGCCGCGTGGTTCGCTCAAGACCACGGTTCACGTCTTCAGCACATGTCAACGTCGGTCGGATCTCCTCGCTGGATCTTTTCCAGCACATGTCAACGTCGGTCGGATCTCCCCCAGCACATGTCAACGTCGGTCGGATCTCCTCGGATCTCCTCCGGTTGGGGGCTCGGTCGGGGCTCGGTCGAATGCGGGAGCGAAATGCTCCGCGTGCACCTGCAACTCCGCGAATCGCTGGCCGATCTCGAGTAGGACCTCGCGATTGTCGAAGTTGGTCATGTTCTGTAGGTGCGCCATGTTCTGAGCTAGCTGCGGCAGCCCGATCTCGGCGGCGATGGACGCGCTCATGACGGCATCGTATCGGAGGTAGCTCAGCGCCGGCTCGGCAGTGAGCAGGTCGCCGGAGAGGTCGCCCACCTCCTCGTCGATCACACGCGAGGTCGGAGAGCGCGAAATGGCTTGCAGCAGAAGCTGATTCCAAGCGCTGGCGTCCTCGATCATCATCGTGGGAACCTCGCGAGTCCAATCCCAGGCCCTAGCCCTCATGACCTGGTCGACGGTGTCGCGACGCTCGAAGGTCCCGGTGCCGATGGAGACCAGGAGAAGATCGTTTTCGCCGGTCTTCCAGTGAAACGGGTAGCCCTTTAGCGTCGCCATCAGGAACAACTGGAGCGCCGGGTTGTTGGCCATGCTGACGCCGCCATCGACGAATGCGCCCACTTCCCCCTCGCCGACTTCGACACGCGTCGGAACGAAAAAGAACGGTGCGGCCGCGCTCGCGTACACCAGGTCGCGAATCCGAATGTGCCGATTGTGCTCGAAGTACCGACCGTGAGGATGGTTCGTCACGGGCCATGTGCTGCGGGTATCGGCGCGCTTTGCGACGATGCAGAGCGCCGTTCGGATCGAAGGATCGTCGAGTGTCCGGTCGCCGAGCACGCGCGCCAAAACCGCTTGAAGATGCTTCGCGGAAAAGACCGAATGCCATCGTTTCCACCGCTTTCGATGGAAGACGCCGAGCATGTCCACCGCCGGCTCACGGAGCTCCGCGACGCTCATTCCGAGAGCGAGGCCGGCCGCGATGCTCGAGCCCACGCTCGTTCCGCCAATGAGGTCGAAGTAATCGGAGAGACGGTAGTCCGGGCGCCCATACCGTTCTCGAAGCACGCGCTCGATCCGCTCCAAGAAACCCAGGGTGACCAGCCCCCGCACGCCGCCGCCGTCCAAGGCGAGGATCCGCTTCGGGCCCGGTGGGGCGAGTCGCTCGGCGAGCGTCACGTCATACCTTTTCCGTGCTCTCGTTTCGATTGCCGAGCTTGATCGCGACGAGACGAGGAAGCTGTTGGGCCGTGTCGCGGTCCTTCTCCTTCTCTTCATCGGTCAGCGCGTCCCATTCGACGATCGTCGGGGCGCGTCGCTTGGCGGCGTCCTTCGGGCCGGACGTGTGGCGCCAGCCGGCGAGCTGCTTTTCCGCAAGCCAACGCCGGTGCTCGAGCTCTGCGACCAGCTCTAGCTCCGCGTCACTCAAGCGAAGCTCTTCCGGAGGCGGGTTGTCCGGCGGGTCGTAGCCGAGCACTCGGAGCTTGACGGCGAGGTAGTCTGCCTGGTGACGGTTTGCGTCACGCAAGACCTCCGGGAGGGCACGCCAGGGCGCGAGCGAGTGATTGGTCTCCGCGCTCTGACCGAGTCCCGTCTGCCGCGCCACGTAGTCTTCGTGTATCGCGCGCGCGACGTCGTCCAAGCCCTCCCGCATGACGTTCTCGACGGTACAGGTCTCTCGCATCACATCGAAGAGCACATAGCCCAGGTCGCCGGACTCCCCGGGGCCCGGCCCGAGGAGGGCGAAATCACTTCGATCCGCGGCGCAAACCACCACCTTCTTGCCCTCGGTCGCGCCGATGCGCCGCAAGCCCGCCACCAACCTCAGGCTGGCCACGGCGCTCGAAAGGCACGTGTAGACGAGCTTCGGTGAGCGACGCGACACGACCTCTTCGAGCGCGTCGTCGTTCGTCAGGAGGATCTCGAAGTCGTGCGTGCTGACTTCGAGGTCCAAGAAATTCAAAAGAATTGCGCGACGCCTCTCCACCACCTTGGCGAGGGAATCGTCTTCACTCGTAATCAGACGAACGATGGGCTTTTGCCTGTTCCCATAGTGCCCCATGCGCGCGATCTGTGTGATGACCTCGTGGGCGAGCATCTCGGTTCCAAACACGAGGATGGACGCCGGCGGATCGTCCGGGCCATGAACTTGCTGCGCGCGATCGGGGGGATGGCGGTCGAGAAGGACGCGCGCGGCGAGTCGATTGACGTCGAAGATGTGTGCGTCGAAACCGTCGGTCGGGGCCCTGAACAGAGGGCGGCCAGAAAAGAGCGCCGAGAGCTCGGCATCTTCGATGTTGACTGCACATCGTTGCGGCGAGCTCGTCGCGGCGCCGTCGGACCTGAGCTCGAACGCCTTTGCAGCGATCTCGATGTTGGACTTGTCGTCACCGGCCACCGCGAAGATGAAACGCGCATGCTTCGCGGAGGCGTCGCCCAGCATCTGGACATCAGCGGCGTCGCCGATGAGCACGGGCAGCCCTGCGGCTCGAACTCGGTTGATGTGGGCGTTGTCCGGGTCGATCTCGATGGCGATGGCTCGCAGGCCTTGCTCGAGCAGATCGTCCACCAGCTGGAGGCCCTGCCGCCCGAGCCCGCACACGACCGCGTGGTCGCGATACAGTCGGCACCGCAAGCGCTCCAGACGTCGGCCAGCGAGCGTGAACAGGCCCTTCACGGCGGCTGCGCTCCATGAGAGAAACGCCAACGTGCGTGCCAGTCGCAGAGCCCTGGGCAGCGTTTCGTCCACCGAGGCATCGCCAAAGAACAAGCGCACCGAGTCGTATGCGTGCCCGAAGAAGCCTCGGCCCCCCGACTCTTCGGTTCGCGTGGCGTAGTAGTCGGCGTACCCCACGATTCCGAATGTGAGTGCGGCGACGGCGCAGACGGCAATCGCTCCCCAAAGGAAGAGAGACCTGCGCCGTCTTTTGGAAGATGTGCGTTGGAGCGTGGTTGACGTTCGCCGCACGGTCACGATGGCTCCGCCCAGAGTTGCTCCAAGATCTGATGGTCGCGCGCGCCCTTTTCGCGGTCGTGCTGAGATGTGAACATGCCGATGAGCTTGTCGGGCCGTAGATGCGGGTTCTCCGCCTTTGCTCTCGCGACGAACGCACGAGCCGCCGCTTCATCGCCGGACATGAATGCAGAAACCGCTGCGATCGCGAGGCACGCGCCGTAGCTGGGGGAGATCACGAGCTGAGCCTTGGCTGGAGGCAACGCCCCTTCGTAATCGCCGGCAGCGAACGCCGTGAGGGCGGTATACCACGGGTGAAGTCTCGCGAACCCTCCCTCGGGAGCGATCGACATCGCGCGGTCGAGCGCCTCGCGAGCCTCGACGTGCTGCCCAGACCACGCGTACGCTTGGTTGATCCAGAACAGCGCCGCCGGGTTGGCCGGATTGCGCCGAAGCACGTGCTCGAGGCGTTGCTTGGCCCGGTCGTGTTTGCCCGTGAAGATCTCCGCGGCCGCGATCCACGTCAAGCAATAAAGGTCTTCTTCGGAACCGGAGCGCGCGATGCGCAAGTGTCGCTTTGATCGCTCGAACAGGACGGCCCGCTGGTCGTCTTCGTAGGCGCCGTTGCTGAGCGCTCCGCTGGCTCCAAAGCTGAACACCGCGTGGGCGAGGCTATAGTCCGGCGCGCGCCCGATCGCCCTCTCCAAGTCTTCCAACATTTGGCGAATGCGGTCGACGAACACGAACCCGCGCCCAAACACGGACAAGGCACGTTGGCAGTGCTCCCAAATCCCGAGCGCCTCGACGGGAAGCTTGTTCGCACGGTCTTGCTCCGCGCTGATCAACTGTGCGCGGAGACCACCCGACACTTGCATCACGAGATCATCAGGGTTTTCGTAGAGGTCTTCGAGCAGGCAGTCGAACTTGTTGGCCCAGATGTGCGCCCCGGTCTCCACGCCGACGAGCTGGGCGCTGATCCTCGCGCGCTTGCCCATCTTGCGCACGCTGCCCTCGGCCAGGTACCGGACGCCCAGCGCTTTTCCGATCTCGCGGACATCGGGGGATTGATTCTTGTAGGCGAAGCTCGATGAGCGCGCAGCGACCGAGATGTGCTGGTTGGTGGACATCTCCGCGATCACGTCCTCCGTGATGCCATCAGCGAGGAACTCGATCTCCTTGTCGGTCGATAGGTTGACGAAGGGAAGGACCGCAATGCTCGGCTTCACCCAAGCAGATGTCTTTGGAGCGGAGCTCTCAGCAACGGGTTGCTGCGCGCCCAGCGAAGCCAGCAGCTTGGCGAACGCCGGGTGGTCGGAGGTACCATTCCATCCTTGGAACTCGAGGGCGTGGAGCTGCCGAAACCCAAGCGGGGGAAGCACGCCGTCGAGAGACAAGGGCAGTAGCTTGTCTTCTGCACGCGCATAGTCCGCCTCGTCGCGCACCCAGTGACTGCCGATCGACGCCTCCGACCAGGCGACGATGATCGTCTTGGCGGCGTCGAGCTCTTTTTCGATGGCCCGGGCAAACTCGGCGCCCCCGCCGATGTTGCGGTCCCACCAGACGGAGAGCCCCTCCGACTGAAGAGCTTCGGCGAGCGACTGAATCAGGTCGCGGTCCGTACGACTGTAGGAGATGAAGATGTCAGCCAATGCGTTCTCCGCGAGACCTATCGCGCTCTCGGTGAGCCATGATGCTATTGTGGCAGCCGTCGACGAACGAGGTCGACGCCGATCATCGTGGCCGCGCCCAGTAACGATGTGAAGCACATGGGGAGTCCCTCGAATGTAGGACAGGACGCCGTCCCGCTTGCCTCGCAATACGAGAACCAGATCGCGATGACGAGCGTCGCACCCGTGCTCGCGTAAAACACCACGGCGGCACGGCGAGAGTCGGGAAACCAGGCGGCTCCCGTCGCGAGCACGTAACCGCCCAACACGGCGAAGCACGCAGGAATTCCAAACAGGTCGGGACATGTCGGCCCGCGGAAGAGCTGGGAGATCACCAGCCATGCAGTGAGGAGGACACCGATGCACCCCATACCCACGATGACCCCGGTCAGACGTTCGCGACTCACGAGCGTGATGTTCTTCCGAAAGCGTTCCCTTGGCAAGCCTCTCCGATCCATCGAGACTCGCCGCTTCAGGGAACTCTTGCATCCGCGAGCCCAAGCCGGATAGCTTCGCGAGCAGCCATGCCGAATCCAACACTTCTTTGGATCCTCGCGGTGATGATTGCGGTGTTCTTTGGTGGCATGTGGCTGAGTCGGATGATCAACGAACGGGGCGACGAAATCCTCTTCGGGGTCGTCAATGGAATTCCAGCTTCCTCCAAAGATCGCTGGCTCATGCTGATCACCAACT
>JAHEEE010000071.1 GCA_024640845.1 Myxococcales bacterium
GACCTTCGAGGAGGCGTCGCGCCTGGTGTCGGTGTTCGCGTTGGCCGGGATCCGCAGGGTGCGATTCACCGGCGGTGAGCCCCTGGTGCGCAAGGACATCGTTCGTCTGGTCGAGCTCGTTCACCGGCGCACCGACGTCGAGCAGTTGGTGATGACGACGAATGCGACCCGTTTGGCCGAGCTCGCGCGCCCACTCCGAGACGCGGGCCTCTTTGGGGTCAACGTTTCGATCGATACGCTCGATGCGGATTGTTTCCGAGAGCTGACGCGCGGCGGCGATCTCGGGAGGGTTCTCGCTGGGATTCACGCCGCGCTCGACGTCGGGCTCGAGGTCAAGCTCAACACCGTGCCGCTTCGCGGTCGCAACGACGGCGAGCTTCGCCGGATTGTCGATTGGGCGTGGTCTCTTGGGGCGACGCCCCGTTTCATCGAGCTGATGCCGCTCGGGGAGGGCGCAAAACTGCCCTCTTCGATGCGGATGAACGCAGATGACGTCGTCGAGGCGCTGGGCGGCCAGGTCTGCCGCGACACCCCGATCGGTGTCGAAGGGCACGGTCCGGCGCGCTACCTCGATGCCAGCGACGGTTCGGGCCGACGGGTCGGGTTCATCACGCCTATCAGCAATGAGTTCTGCGACACCTGCAACCGGGTACGGGTCACAGCGCGCGGCGACGTGCGCGCCTGCCTCGCCGCCCGTCGGGCAATTAGCCTCAGGGACATCATGCGGGCCGGGGGCAGCGACCTCGATTTGGCCTGGGCGATGGTGTGGTCGCTTTCGGGCAAGGACCGCGGCCACCACTTCCTCGAACCCGACGAGCATGAGCACGAGCGCGTCGGGATGAGCCTCATCGGCGGATAGGCTAAGGGGGCCGGGTGCAACTCAGAATCGTGATCACCTGCCTGTTGATGGCGGCATGCTCCAACGGCTCGGACGACCTGAGGGAATGGACCCCCGCGGATCATGCCCATCCACCCGAGACCGAAATCGATCCCAACCGTGTGCCGCAAAAAGACGCCCCGGACCTGAGCGTCGGCGAGCTCCTGTGGATGCGCAATTGCGCCAGGTGCCACGGCGCCGACGGACGGGGTGGCCGCGAAGCGGCGATCAGCTTCGCAACCGCCGAGTGGCAGGGCAGCGTCGACGACGCCACGGTCGCAAGAACCATCGCCGCCGGCAAACCGCCCACGATGCCAGCGTTCGCCGACTTGCTGACTCCCGAGCAGATCCAGGAGCTCGTGAAACAAGTACGGAAGTTCGGCGGCCGACCCGAGTAGCGGGGCTCCGCGCCGAAGGCCCGTGGGCGATGCGAAGCAGCGCCTTTACGGGCTGGCGCTGACGCTGACGCTGAACGCTGACGCTGAACGCTGACGCTGACTCTGTCGTCCTTACACGCCGCTTGTCCTTGGTTTTGGGTTTTTGGTCTCCGCGGGTGAGACCAAAAACCCAAAACCAAGGAGTCGCTATGAAGAAGAATGTGTATGTCAGGGCGCGGAAAGTTGTGCGGGAGCTCGGGCCCCTCGCGCAGAGGATTCGGGAGCGGGATGCGAAGCTGGCGGATCAACTGAGGCGGGCGGCGCAGAGTGTGGTGCTCAACATCGCCGAGGGGCGCGGGAATGACGCCGGCAATGCCCGGCTTCGGTTCGCGACGGCGTGCGGGTCCGCGAAGGAAGTGCGGGCTGCGCTTCATGTCGCGAGCGACTGGGGGTACCTCGAGGCGTCGACGGTGGCGCAGCTCGATCGGCGGCTCGACCGCGTGTGCGCCATCACCTGGTGCCTGAGCCGAGCTCGCTAGCGGCCCGAGAGCTTCCACGACATCGCGCAGACCTCGTCAAGCGCGGTGTCGACCCTTGCGACGGACGAGCTCTCGACGTAGCCGTACGCCACCGCGAGCCGGAGGCCCGCTCGGACCTCCTTGGCCGAGCCGCACGCACTGGCAAACCGCGCTTTGGACGTACCCGCATCGTTGCCATCGGCCTCGGCGATGTTGAGGACGACGCTATTCATGGCCCGGTGAATCTGCTCGAAGAGCGACCGATCGCGCTTTCGAAGCACCGGCATGACCTGCCGCAGCCCCTGGGCTGCCTGAAGTGCCTTGTCTTGAACGATGAGTCCCATGAGTGATCTCCTTTCGCGAGTGACTGGGGTTCACCCGTCTGGACCCCAGACGCTCGCGAAAGGAGATCACGAGCGCTCAATCGCGATTCAGCGCTGGCGCTGGCGCTGGCACTGGCGTTGGCACTGGCGCTGACGCTGAACGCTGGCGCTGGCGCTGGCGCTGGCGCTGACGCTGAACGCTGGCGCTGGCGCTGGCGCCGACCCCGTAAAGTGACTTCGTCACCACGGGGCTCCGCGCCGAAGGCCCGTGGGCGATGCGAAGCAGCGCCTTTACGGGCTGGCGCTGGCGCTACACGCTCTCGCTTAGAAACTGCGCGATCAAGTCCGCGACCGAATACACGCGTAGAAAATCACCGTCTGCGAGATCCTGGACGTGAGGTCTCGTGTTGGTGCAGGCGATGCCCTCGAGGACGCCGCTGTCTTGGATCTTGTCGAGCGACTTCTGGGCGAACACGCCGTGGGTGCACACGGCGTAAACCTCGCTCGCGCCGGCGTCTTTGTAGCTCATCGCAGCGGAGATCAACGAGCCGCCGGTGCGGATCATATCGTCGTAGATCACGACTACGCGGTCTTCTACGTCTGCGGCCAACGCGGTGACCTCGGTCTCGGTATCGGAGAGTCGTCTCTTGAAGACGAAAGCGGCATCGACGAGCAGATCATTGGCCAAGCTCTCGACCCACTTCGCGCGGCCCGCATCGGTTGCTCCGAGGACGAAGTCCTCGCCGCCGAAGTCGCGGATGGCTTGCAGGACGACCGAGCGTGCGTGCAGGTGCACCGGACGGATGTTCCCCTGGAAGTAATGTGGAATGCCTTCGGAGTGCAGGTCCACGAGCACCGCCCGGTTCCCCGAGCCTGCCGTCGGCACGGACGACAACAAGCGTGCGCGGTTCTTTGCAGCCACGATCTCTCCTCGCTTCGAGGCGCGCTCCATCGTTTGATAGCCGAACCAGGGCAAGACGAGCGTCAGCGTGTGGACCCCGAGATGTACGAGACCACACGCGAGGTCGTAGATCTCAAGCGTGTCGAAGTCATCCACCGTACCGCCGACGAGCACCACGTCTCGACGCGCGCAGTCGGCTTCAATCCGTCGGTAGCGTTCCCCGTCTGGAAAGACCTTGCGCTCGATGGCCCCCAAGTCGAAATCGCCCGCGCCCGCGATGTCCTCCCCGAGCTCTCGATAGCGTTCGGTCGCAAACAGCAGCATCGGTGGTCTCATGCCAGCCCCATCACAACACAGGTTCGTTCAGTGAGCTAGCATTTGGCCAAAACCTCCAGAAGTACGTCGGGCACGTCGGTCATGATGCCATCGACCCCCGCGCTGGCGAGCTGGTACATCTGCGCGGGGTCGTCGACCGTCCAGACATGGACCTGAATCCCGTGATGGTGCGCAGCATGCAGGAACTGGGGAGTGATGACCTTCTTGCCCCGAAAGACCGGTGGGATTTGGAGTGCGTCGAATGGAAACATCGCGTGCTTCCAGGTGCCGGAAAGCACGCGCCCCCAAAAGCGCGTCGCGCCTTTTCTGCCGGCCGAGGTCGCGACCCGCCCTCGGCTGTGTGTCCGGAACGCTTCGGTCACTTCGTCGTGCTCGGAGGCTACCAGTACGCGATCGTGAATCCCATGATGATCGATGTAATCCCAAACCCGCTTCGCGAGAGTCGGGTCTTTGGGCTTCACTTCGAGGTTGTAGTGAAGGCGCGAGTCCAGCTCGAGCGCCTCGTCGAGGGTCGGGATACGCAGGTCTGCATCTCGAAACACGTAGCTTCCGTGCTCGATGAACCAGTACCCCGCGTCGAGTCGGCGAAGGTCCGCTAGCGTGTGGTCGGCGAGGTTGCCGCGCCCGTTGGTCGTCCGCTCGAGAGTGGGGTCGTGAAAGCAGACGAAATGGCCGTCCGACGTCTCGTGGACGTCGGTCTCGATGTGCCGGTAGCCGAGTTGGGCGGCGTTCCTGAACGCGAGGAGCGTGTTCTCCGGCCAGCGTCCTGCGCCACCGCGGTGCGCGAATGGGATCGGGGTGACCGCACCGAAATAGGGACGAGGCATCAAATGAACTCGGCGCCAATGCCGATTACCCGGAGTGCTCGCTCGTGCAGGCGGAACTCGGCAGGGCCGACGCCCGGAGCCTCGCCGTCGATGTCCATCCAGGCGGTGTTCGCAATCATGTCCACCTCGACGTGGCGTCCGCGATAGGTGCTGACGAGCGGGGAGCGGACGTGGGTGCCTTTGTAAAGGCCTAGCATGATGGGGAGGCCACGGAGCGTGGACGTTGCGCGGATCAGGATGATGTCAAACATGCCGTCGGCGACGCGCGCGTCGGGTGCGAACATCATGCTGCCCCCTGCCCAGCGGCCGTTGCAGACGCAGATGTTGCTGATTTCATGCTCGCCTTCGTCTCGCCCGTCGATTCGCAATCGGATCTTGGCGGGCTTGTATTGCATGTTCGCCTGCAGCACGGCCTTGAAGTACTTCGCTTTTCCGCTGCTCTTCGATTTCGAGGCTGCGACGTGCCGATCGACGAGGCCACCCATCCCCATCGAGGTGATGTTGAGGAAGTAACGACCCTCCGTGTGGCCTTCGTCGTGGACATACTGCACCCAACCGATGTCGATGGGCACCGCAGGCTTGTCTCGGATGACCTTGCATGCGCTGTCGAGCTCTTCGGCGCCGGGAATCATGCGTCTGAAATCACCGCCGGTGCCGGCGTGAAGGACGCCCATGGTGACTTCCCTGTTGAGCTCGGACTGCATGATCGCATCCACGACCTCGCTGTGGGTGCCGTCGCCGCCGAACGAGATCACCGTGCGCGCCCCCCTAGCCATTGCCTCCTTGCCGATTCGCAGGCCGTCACCCCGTGAGGCGGTGAGCTGAAGCTCGACCGGCCCGAGGGCGTCGCGAATCTTGGCGCTGAGCTCGGGCCAGTTCTCGCCGACGAATCCATGCCGCGCCATGGGGTTGGCGATCACGATGGTTTTTGTGGGGTCGAACATCGCTGGTGATCTCGTACCGCATTTCGCAGGTTTGCGGTAGAGTCACCCGATGCTCCTTAGAAGCGCCGCTGCTGCTTTGTTGGTCGCGTCGCTCAGTTGCGGAGGGGACAGCGCGCCAAACCAGTGCGGCAATCTCACGACCGAGGAGTGCACCCCGCCGGCGGCCGCTCTAATCGTGGACACCGCCTGGCTCGAGGAGCACTTGGACGATTCGGACGTTCAGCTGATCGACACACGAGCCTCCGGGTACGAGGTGTCCCGCATTCCGGGCGCGCTACAGCTTCGTCCGCGCGAGCTATCGACTTCGATCGATGGTGTCTCGTCACAGATCAAGGCGCCGACAGATGCGCAACCTGTGCTCCGCAAAGCAGGCCTCCGCAACGACACGGTCGCCGTCATATACGGGACTTCCCCCGAGTATGACCCCTCTCGCGTCGTCTGGAGTCTCCGCTACTACCGTCACGGTGACGTCCGATACCTCGATGGCGGGTATGCCGCTTGGCTCGATGCGGGTGGCGAGCTCGATACCGACCCGCCTAGCGTCGAGGCGAGCGAGTACACCATCGTGGGAATCGATGAGGACTTGCGTGTGACGGGCGAATGGGTGCTCGAACAGCTCGGCGAGGCCCCCTATCTGGCTCCCGCCATTCAGTTGGTCGACGCTCGATCTCGAGGCGAATACGACCGCGGCCGAGTCCCCTCCGCGAGTAGCGTCGACTGGAGGAGAAACCTGGGGAGCAGATTTCTGCTACCCGAGTCAGAGCTCGAGCTCCTCTACGGCGGCTTCGATCCGACAGTGACGACGGTGACGTACTGCGTCTCCGGTTGGCGAGGCTCCTTCGCCTGGTTGACCTTGACGGCGCTCGGCTACGAAGACGTTCGCTTGTACGACGGTTCGTGGAACGAGTGGGGAAGCGGAGCTTTCCCCATCGAGCAATAACAGCGTCAGCCCGTAAAGCCGATGCTTCGCATCGCCCACGGGCCTTCGGCGCTAGCGTCGCTGACAATGGGTCGGTGAGCTGGTATCGATCCCCAGTGTCCTCGCTCTTCCCTCGTCTCTCCGCTGCCGACTCTCGTCTCGCTTTGGTGATCGACGATCATGCGTGGACCTATTCCGAGCTGGCCGACGCTGCGCTTCAACACATGGCGCTGCTCGAGCGGGTCGGCGCCGCGGCTGGTGACCGAGTTGCGGTCTGGGCAGAGGCTAGTCCAACGACGGCGGCCGCGATGATCGGGAACCTCTGCGCGGGCGTCACGACGGTCCCGCTCAATCCCAAGCTGGGCTCGGGCGAGGTTGCCCACATCTTTGCCGATTCGAAGCCCAAGCTCGCGTTCTGCGCGGAGAGCTTCGAGGTGCCCCACGAGGTCCTCCACGTCCCATCACTTCGTGCCGCATACGCCCCCGGGGCGGGCTCGCTTCCTCGGATTCCCGAAGACGACATGGCGGGTCTGATTCTCTACACCTCGGGCACGACGGGTCCGCCCAAAGGCGCTGTGATCACCCGCCGCAACATCGCCGCCAACCTCGATTCCCTCATCGAGGCCTGGTCGTGGACGGAGCGGGACACGGTCGTTCATTCGCTGCCGCTGATTCACGCGCACGGCCTGGTGCTGGGGCTCTTCGGAAGCCTCCGCGCCGGAGGGGCGCTTCACTATGTCCCGAAGTTCACGCCCGAAGCCCTTGCACAAGCGCTCACGGACCCGCGACACGAGCAAACGATGGGCTTCGCGGTGCCAACGATGTACCACCGCATCGCGGAAGCCGCGGAGGGGAGCTCGGCGCTGTGCGAGGCGCTTCGGAAGCCGAGATTGCTGGTGTCCGGTTCGGCAGGCCTTTCGCTTCGTGAGCATGAACACATCCAGATGCTCACCGGCCGCGGTGTCCACGAGCGGTACGGGTTGACCGAGACGCTGATCAATTGCGCTGTCCCGGCATCCCACGCGCCAATGCCAGGATACGTCGGGCCGCCATTGCCCGGCGTCGAGCTCGAGCTGGTGGACGAGCAGCGAAGGGTGCTCGACGCGCACGACGACGAGACGATCGGAGAAGTGGCGGTGCGCAGCGCCGCAGTGTTTTCTGGCTACCTCAATCGCGAGGATGCGACCGCCGAGGTACTCGACGCCGACGGCTGGTTCTACACGGGGGACCTCGCGACTCGAACAGAGGAGGGCGCCATCCGCATCCTCGGTCGCCGTAGCACCGACCTGATCAAGACCGGAGGCTACCGAGTCGGTGCCGGCGAGATCGAGGCCTGCCTACTCGAGCACACGGCCGTCCGAGAGGTCGCGATCGTAGGCGTGCCCGACGACGATCTCGGACAACGCATCGAGGCGTTCGTCGTCTTGAAATTGGGCCACCACGTGGACGCGAACGAGCTCGTTGCCTTCGTTGCGGAGCGTCTGAGCCCTCACAAGAGGCCCCGAGCAGTGCACTTCTTCGACGAATTGCCGCGGAACGCAATGGGCAAAGTAGAGAAGAAGAAGCTGGTGTGACCTCTGGGCGATTTCGACACTGCCGTCTCGAACCGCTACCTTGAGGAGGTGAATCTCGCGGACTTTCGAGAAGCGCTTCTCCTGCAAATGGAGCGCAAAACACACTGGGCTTGGCCTGCGTTTACGGGCGGGCTGGTTCCCAAAGACAAGCTTCACATTCACCTCGAGCACGAGTGGGATGTCTACGTGCGCGACTTTCCGGTGATGGTCGGGCGTGCGTACGTACAGTGCCCCATCCCCGAGGTGCGTCGCGAGTTGGCAGAGAACCTCTACGAAGAAGAGACCGGCGGCCTTGCGGCGGGGAGGCCTCACCCGGAGCTGTTCATGATGTACCCGAAGGGGCTCGGCATGGACCTCGGGCGCTTCGAGAGTGTGGAGCTCCTACCGGCCGCGCGCGCGTATCGAGTTTTTCTCGATGACTCGACGACCAATCGCGGGTGGTCAGTGGCCGCCGCGATCGCGACGCTGTTCATCGAAGGTACTGCGTATGAGCGACACGAGCTCGACAACAGTGCACCAGCGCGCCCGCAGCCAGCGTTGGAAGACCATCCGCTCGTGAAGCACTACGGGCTTCCCGTCGAGTGTTTGGCGCTCACCAAGGCCCACCGATCGGTCGAGGGCGAGCATCGGAAGGCGGCATGGCGGGTCATGCTGGACCATGTTCCCGCGAACGAGCGTGAGCGGGTCGTGACAGCGATGAGGCAGGCGGTAGATGCCTGGCGCGCGTATCGGGATGGCGTCGCGGAAGCGTGCGGGGTCACCCGAGACACGATGGCGTTGACCGCCTAGACCAGCTACGCATCCCGCTTCAAATACGTATACCCTCGCAGGCTCTGTTCGTAGTGCTTCATGAACGTGCGGAGCTGCGGTAGCGTCATGCGGCCTTGGTTGAGCGCGCGCTCGGCCTGCTTGCGAACACGCTCGACCATCTCTTCTGGGTCGTATTGCAGGTAGCGCAACACCTCGTCGATCGCGTCGCCGTTGATCACGTTGGCGACGCTGTAGCCATAGTCTTCGAGCCGGACGTGCACGGCGTTCGTGTCACCGAATAGGTTGTGGAGGTCGCCCAAGATCTCTTGATACGCCCCACCGAGGAACATTCCGAGGTAGTAGGGTTGCCCCGGCTCGACCGTGTGAAGGTCGACGGAATGCTGCACCTCTTCGACGTCGATGAAGTGGTCGACGATGCCGTCAGAGTCGCAGGTGAGATCCGCGAGCCGTGCCCGCACGGTGGGTTCCTCGTCAAGACGATGAATTGGCATGAAGGGGAACAACTGGTCCATGGCCCAGATGTCTGGCGCCGACTGAAACAGCGAGAAGTTGCAGTAGTAGAGCGCGCCCATGAGCTCTTCGACGGCATTCAGCTCTTCGGGCACGTACTTCAGACGCTTCATGCACCTGCGGATCTTCTCGCAGCAGCTCCAGAAAAGATGTTCGGCTCTTGCCAGCTCGCGAATGCCGAGGTAGCCGAACTTGAAAAGGCTTCGCGCCTCTTCGAGCGCCTGTTGCGCATCATGCCACGACTCCTGCACGTTCTTCGGCTGGATGCCCTTCCAGGTCTCGTAGAACTCGTCGAGGATGCGGTGATCGTCGGGTGATGGCTCTGTGGGGTTTTCGAAATCGACATGATCGACCCCGAGCGCGTCGAACACCAAGACGGACTGGTACGCGGCGATCGAGCGCCCGCTCTCGCTCACGATCGTCGGCACACGCACTGCTGCCTTCTCGCACGCTCCCTGCACGCCCGCGACGACGTCGTAAGCGTACTCCTGAACGTCGTAGTTCATCGAACCACGGAAATCGGTCTTGGAGCCGTCGTAGTCGACCGCCAAGCCGCCGCCGACGTCGATGAAGGCCATGTCGCAGCCCATCTTCACCAGCTCGACGTAGATCTGTCCGGCTTCGCGCATCGCGTTCTTCACCGGGATGATGCTCGAGACCTGACTTCCGATGTGGAAATGCAGCAGCTTGAGGCAGTCGAGCATGTCGTGTTTCGCGAGCTCGTCCACGACGTGAACGATCTCCGACATCGTCAGTCCGAACTTTGCCCTGTCGCCTGCCGAATCGGCCCAACGCCCCATACCCTTGCTGCTCAGCTTGGCGCGCACGCCGAGGCACGGGCGAATGCCGAGCTTCTCCGAAGCCCGAAACGCGAGCTCGAGCTCCTCGACGCGCTCGAGGACCACGACCACGGTGTTGTCGAATCGCTGCGCGACGAGCGCCGTTTCGAGATATGCGAGATCTTTGTAGCCGTTGCAGATGATGAATCCGTCTTCGTCGTCCATCGCCGCAAGCGCGATCAAGAGCTCGGGCTTGGAGCCGGCTTCGAGGCCGAACCGCCATGGTCGACCCGACTCGACAATCTCTTCGACGAGATGCCGCTGTTGATTGACCTTGATCGGAAAGACGCCGCGGTACTTGCCCTCGTACTCGTACTCGCGAATCGCCTTCTCGAAGCATTCGTTCAACAAGCGGATGCGTTCCTGAAGGATGTTGGGAAAGCGGATCAGAAGCGGCAGGTCGATACCTCGCTCACCCAGTTGCTCGGTGAGCTCGTAAAGGTCGATCGCTCGGTCTCGATCTGGATCCGGGCGGACCTCCACATGGCCACGATCGTTGATGTGGAAATACGGTTCTCCCCAACCTTTGATCTGGTAGAGCTTGGCGCTCTTCTTCACGCTCCAGGTGCGTGGCTCGCCGTTGCCGTCCATTGCGTCCCAGGCGTAGCACATACGGGGCCTTTGGGGTCGGCGGCGACTTTGCTCCCTGGGCCGGGCCGTGGTAGCCGAACGCCCGAGGGGGAAGGCCTATGAAGAGCCGCCTGGCGCTTGTTGTCGTCGTCTGTTTGTCGGGAGTCACGTGCGAGGAGGGGGAAGTGCCAGATCCCTCGGCCCACGGTCGCTTGGCCGAACCCGCGGCCGCTGATGTGCCGGCCGCCGAGCGAGCCGAGCCGACCCCTGTCGCCCCGCTGGCCCAACCTCCGACCGGAACGGAGGTCCACCAGGACCTTCTCGCGCTCGTGCACCTCGCTGATTTCTACGACCGGTCCGGCCTCGTGATCGATTTCGGGACGGCCGCTCGGCTGAAGTACACCATTGGCAATTGGAACAGTGGCTGGCTCGGTGAGAGCCGCGAGGGTGGTGTCAGCGTATCGACCTTCGGCAAGACGGCGCGGCTCTATCTACCGGTCGAGGCGCGGCAGCCGATGCAGCTTCGGTTCCGCGCAAAGCCGTACGCGACCGGCGCAATCATCGCGTATGTCAACGGCAAGACTTCGGGCGAGGCCCGCATTTCGAAAGCAGACGGTTTCCAGGAGATCGTCATTCCCATTCGCGAGGACGCGCTTCGCGTCGGCGAGAACTCGATCATGTTGCGCGCGACTCGGACGGCGCCCGTGCGCGGCCAGTTCCGCTCGATGGCCGTCGACTGGCTGGTGCTCGAGCCGAAGCCAGCGGAAGAGGGAAGCCCTTCGGCTCCGAGCACACTCGTCGTGCAGGCCGTGGACGCGGGCTCGAACCGGAGGGCGGTCGTACTCCCACCCGGGGCGAGGCTCGATTGGTTCGTGGAAGCCCCCGCGGACGGTACTTTGCAGTTTGGCGCGGCGGCGCTTTCCGAGTCTTCGACCCTTGCCGTGGAGGTGAAGAGTGACGCTGCAAGCTCGCGGGAACGCATGGCAGTCGACCGATCGTGGAACGACGAACAGCTGTCCTTGAGAAGCGTCGCCGGCCAAATCGCGAGAGTCCGATTCACCAACGAAGGCGATGCCGACCTCGCCTTGAGCGACGTTCGAGCTCTGCGCCGCGCGCGCGAGGTGGTCGATATCGACGCGCCCGCACGAAACGTCGTGGTGCTCCTCATCGACACTCTGCGCGCGAGCAAGCTTCAGGCGTACTATGCAAAGACCAGAGTAAAGACGCCGGCGATCGATCAGTTGGTATCACAAGGCGCGTTGTTCGAGCGCGCCCAATCTCCGGAGAACTGGACGAAGCCCTCGGTCGCCAGTGTGCTGACCTCTCTTCACCCGGCCACACACAGAACCAAAGAGGACGCCTCCAAGCTACCACGTTCGGCGCTGATGCTGAGCGAGGTGTATCAAAAGGCAGGCTTCAAGACCGCGAGCTTCATTGCCAACGGGTACGTGTCGAACGCCTTCGGCTTCGATCAGGGATGGGACCACTACACCAACTACATTCGCGAACAGCGCAACACCAACGCGTCCAATGTCTTTGGCGAGGCGCAAGCCTGGATCGAGAAGAACCAAGACAAGCGCTTCTTCGTCTACATCCAGACGATCGATCCCCACGTGCCCTATGACCCGCCCGAGAAGTTTCTGAAGATGTACGACTCGGCGCCCTACAACGGGCAGGTTAAGAACCGGCGCACGCACCTCATGCTCGACGAAGCCAAGAAGAACCCGAAGAAGTACAAGTTCACTGCGCGTGACAAGGAACGAATCGAGGCTCTCCATGATGGAGAGATCAGCTACCACGACGAGTACTTCGGAAGGTTCCTCGCGAAGCTCACCGAGCTCGGTCTGGATGAGAACACCATCCTGGTGGTGACCTCCGACCATGGGGAGGAGTTCCAAGAGCACGGCTCCTGGGGTCACGGGCACTCGGTGTATCAAGAGCTGCTCGGCGTGCCGCTCATCTTTCGTTGGCCTGGGGTCGTTCCGGCGAACCTTCGTGTCGCCCCTGTGGTGAGCACGATGGATATCGGCCCGACGGTGCTCGAGGCGACGGGCGTCCCGATTCCTGCGCAGTTCGAGGGTCGGAGCTTGCTCGGTTTCATGCTCGGTGACTGGCCGCAGGCGCCCTACGTCGCATTCAGCGATTTCCTCGACCACCGCCGCGTGATTCGCGGGGGCGACTGGAAGCTGATCATTCGCGGCAATCTCTCCCACGTGATCTTCGACCTCGACTCCGACTACTGGGAAAAGACCGAGCTCGACGGGACCAAGCACCCGATCGCCCAGCGTTACCTCCGTACGCTGCACGGTCAGTTCCTAGGCGCCGAGGATCGCGGGCACTGGCTGGCGCCGTCAGCAAGCTCGCCCAGCAAGAAGGCGCCCGGTCTTCGGCAAGAGAAACAGGAGATGACGCCCGAGCTATGCAAGCAGCTCGTCGCCCTCGGCTACATCAGCGCTGAATGCGACGAACTCCTCAGTAACTAGCGCAATCTTTTCGCGTGCACGCTGTAGATCTATTGGTAGATCCCCCGGCATGTCCGAGTTCAAGCCAAAGTTCGAAAGCCTCGTCCAGGTGTTCAACCGGTCGATGGAGAAGTTCCCTGACCGACCTCTCTTTGGCGTCAAGCATGACGGCCAATGGCAGTGGATGACTTATGGCGAATGGGGCGATCGCGTACGCCGCTTGCGCACGGGCCTTCAGAAGCTCGGCGTTGGGCCCGGGGACCGAGTCGCAATCATCTCGAACAACAACCCGGAGTGGGCGATGGCGGCCTACGCGTCCTACGGGTTGGGCGCGGCCTTCGTCGCGATGTACGAGTCGCAGCTCGACAAGGACTGGAAGCACATCATCAAGGACTGTGGCGCGAAGGTGCTGTTCGTCGCGAACGCGGAAATCGCACAACGCGTCCGTGGCTTCCGTGACGATCTCCCCGAGCTCGAGGAAGTCGTCGTTTTGTCGGGCACGCCACAGGGGGACGACCGCGCCTTTTCGGATTTGCTCGACAACGAGCCGTCCGATCTTGTCGACCCCGGACCCGACGCGATCGCCGTCTTCATCTATACGTCCGGCACCACTGGCGATCCCAAAGGCGTGCGCCTCACGCACAAGAACCTCGCCTACAACGTGAGCGCGATTCACGCGGTATTCCCCTTGGAGCCGGATGACCGGTCGCTCTGCTTCCTCCCTTGGGCGCACTCGTTCGGGCAGACCGTCGAGCTTCACGGAATGCTCTCCATGGGCGCTTCGCTCGGGCTCGCCGAGGCCGTCGACAAGATCGTCGCCAACCTGGCCGAAGTGCGGCCGACGGTGTTCATCAGCGTCCCGCGCGTGTTCAACCGCATCTACGATGGCCTTCACGCCAAAATGAACGAAGAAGGCGGATTCAAGAAGAAGCTGTTCGAAGCGGCGATCGAGACGGCAGAGCAGCGCAAGCGGCTGGCCGCCGAGGGCAAGCAAAGCGGCTGGCTCGACTTGAAGTTCAATATCCTCGATCGGCTGGTGTTCTCGAAGGTGCGCGAACGGTTCGGTGGTCGCCTGAAGTACGCGTTCAGCGGAGGCGCCGCAATCTCAAGAGAGGTTGCCGAGTTCATCGACAACCTCGGCATCACCGTTTACGAGGGTTATGGGTTGAGCGAGACGTCTCCTATCGCCACCGCGAACTACCCAGGTGCGCGCAAAATCGGCACCGTCGGCAAGCCGATTCCCGGCGTAGAGATCGAGATCGACTTGTCGGCCACCGAGGACCCGACGCAAGGCGAGATCCTGATCTTCGGCCACAACGTCATGGAGGGCTATCACCACCTCGAAGAGGCGAACGCCGAGGTCCTAGTCGAGAAGAACGGGCGCCGTGGCTTTCGTTCTGGCGACATGGGAAGGATCGACGACGAAGGGTTCCTCCACATCACCGGCCGTGTGAAAGAGCAGTACAAGCTCCTCAACGGCAAGTACGTCGTTCCGACGCCGCTCGAAGAAAAGATGAAGCTCTCGCCATACATCTCCAACGCGATGGTTCACGGAATGAACCAAGAGTACAACGTCGCGATCGTCATTCCCGACTACGAGGCGCTCAAGGGATGGGCTGTCGAAAAGGGTCTCGACCCCGATCCCGCTTCTCTCGCCAAGAGCGATGCGGTGCGTGCGCTGATCGAAGAGGAGGTTCAAAAGTATTCCTCGGATTTCAAAGGCTACGAAAAGGCTCGCAAGATCTACATCGGCGAAGAGGACTTCACGACCGAAAACGGCATGCTGACCCCAACCCTCAAGCTCAAGCGCCGCGTCGTCCAAGAGCGCTATGGGGATGCGATTGACGCGTTGTACAAGTAGGGGGTGCCCTGGGGTGGTGTTGCTGAGCTGCCTGAGTGGTTTGGTTGAGTTAATGTTCGCCGGGCCTTGGCGGCGCTTCGCGCCGGGCTTCGCCCTTCGGGCTCGCGCTGCCGCGCATGTCTTGAGGCCGGGTTTCTTGCGTGCACTGACTGTCGCAGCCCTTCTTTCGCAAAGAGTCGTCGATAAGGGGCTCGGAAAAACGCGACAGGGGGTGGAGCGGGCGTACGAAGTGCCAATCGCAAGACAGCAGCCACCGCGATTGGCGCGCCGTCCGAGGGCGGCTTGCGCGGCCTGACTCTCCCAGTCCTCCGAGGCCGCATCTGCAAGTCGCCCGTCCCGTGAAACCCCGTGTCGCGTTTTTCCGAGACCCGTGTGCACCTCGACGCCCGGGCGTGTTTCGGGAGTGCGCTAGCCCCGTTTCGGGCTTGCTCCGCCAACCCGTGCCACCAGCGTCGTAATCATGTAGCCCAGCCCCACCAGCCCCACCGCCATCATCACACCTGAAAACGTCGGGGTGTAGATCTCCGTTGGAAACTTGTCCGGGGTTAGCTCGGCGAGCCGTTCTGCGGTCAGTAGCTCGCCCTTGAACATTTCGCCGACCTTGGGTCGCACCCCTTCCTGAAACGGCCAGAGTCCGAAGACAGCTCCGACGAGCAGGCCCATCAGAACCCCGAGTGTTGGCTGTTCGTATCGCTCGAGCACGGTGCGCAGGAGGTTGCTCACGACTAGGATTCCCAGGCCGACTCCGATCCCGACCGGAAGCACGACCGCAATGAAGGGATCGGCCGCGCTCGCGGGGTCACCTGCTTTGAGCGCTTCCTTGAGCGCATGAATCGCGCTCAGCACCGGGACGTACACGCCGAGCACCAACAGTAGGTAGCCGCCGCTCACGCCCGGCAGAATCATCGCGCTCGCCCCTGCAACGCCCGCGAAGAACATCATCATCATCCCCTCGCGATGTACGCCGGAGCTGGCGCCGTAGACCTGAAGCCATGCCAACCCGGCCATGACGATCAGGCCCGCGACCATGCCGGTCCAGAACGCGTTCGTAGCCGGACGCGCCATTTGCCAGAGCACTGGCACGCCGCCGAGCGTCAGACCGATGAAGATGCTGTACATCGCCCAACGGTGCTGGACGACCGCGTCCTTGACCGGGCCGGCCCCGAGTAAGATCGCCGCAACGGCAGCAGTCCCGACTGTGGCCAGCACGAACAACGAGCCTTTTCGAAATCGAAGCGCGCTGAGATCTGCGAGCGCTTCGATGAACCGAGGATAGATGCCAGCGGCTAGCAGCATCGTCCCGCCGCTGATGCCGGGCACGAGGTTCGCGAGGCCCATCAAGATCCCGCCCAGCATGCACCGCAGCCCCCATTTGGGGCTGATTGCCTCGTCGCGCACCCTCGTATTCATGGCGCGGGGTTTACAAGGAGAACAAAGGTGGCGCCAAACAAAGGGTGGGTGGCGTGGTCCGGGGAACGGACCTAGGTTCCCTGAGTGGGCCGTCTTTTCCTGTTATTCACCGTCGTTCCGCTCGTTGAGCTCTACCTTTTGATCGCCATCGGACGGCTGCTGGGCCCAGCGCCCACCATCGCGCTGGTTCTTGTGACAGGCGCGCTCGGCGCTTGGTTTGCGCGGCTCGAGGGAGCGCGCGTGATTCGTCGATGGCAGGAAGCCATGGCACGTCAGCAACTTCCCAAAGATGGTGTCATCGACGGCCTCTTGATCTTTCTCGGGGGCGTCCTTCTGATCACACCCGGAATCCTGACGGACATCGCCGGTCTCTCCATGGTCGTCCCGCCGACACGGCGTGTCATCGCCGGCGCCGTTCGACGTTGGGTCGAGCATCAAATTGCAACCGGTCGCGTACAAGTGTACGCCCCGGGCTACAATGGCGGTCCCTCGCAGGGCCCGGGCGTCATCGACGTCGAAGGTGAGGTCGTGGAGGTTGTCGAAGTGGTCGATGCGCAGGACACCTCCAAGCGCTTAGAGAAGTAGACAGAGCGGGCGGTGTCGGCTAGGACCCCCCGCATGAGAATCATCTGGACCCTTCTTTGCTGCGTGGCGCTCGGCGCCTCGCTGACCGCCTGCAAGAGCAGCGCCC
Source organism: Myxococcales bacterium (assembly GCA_024640845.1). Classification (GTDB taxonomy): domain Bacteria; phylum Myxococcota_A; class Polyangia; order Polyangiales; family Houyiibacteriaceae; genus SG8-38. Next base: position 16,711 of record JAHEEE010000071.1, read on the forward strand.
CCGCCGAAGGCGAAGCCGCGGAGTCCGACGCGCCCGCCGAACAAGTGAAGACCCAAGAAGAAGCCCCGGCGGAGAAAGTCGTCGCGGAGGGCTCGAACCCGGGGGACATTGAAGCGCCTCCCGATGTAGCCGCGCCTCCAGAGAACGCGGAGAAGAGCGAGTCGGGTCTCGCGTGGACCGTGCTGCAAGAGGGCACTGGCGACACGCATCCAGGGGAAGCGGACATCGTCACCGTCAACTACACGGGCTGGACGACGGACGGCAGGATGTTCGACAGCTCCGTCAAGCGCGGGCGTCCCGCGGAGTTCCCGCTCAACCGGGTGATCAAGGGTTGGACAGAGGGTGTGCAGCTCATGACTGCAGGCGAGAAGCGGCGCTTCTGGATCCCAGGCGACCTCGCCTACGGTGAGGCGAAGCAGGACGACCCGCATGCCGCGTTTGGCCCGCCACGCGGAACGCTCGTGTTCGACGTGGAATTGATCAGCTTCAAGGAGGCGCCGAAGCCACCCGAGGCGCCAAAGGATGTGGCGGCGATCCCCAAGAACGCCAAAAAGACCAAGTCAGGCCTCGGTTCCCGCGTCTTGGAGAAGGGCACCGGAAAGGTGCATCCGACTGAAGACAGCATGGTGACCGTTCACTACTCCGGCTGGACCACGGACGGCAAGCTGTTCGACAGCTCGATCGTGCGTGGCGCTCCCGCGACGTTCGGCTTGAAACAAGTCATTCCCGGCTGGACCGAGGGCTTGCAGCTCATGGTCGTTGGCGAAAAGCGCCGACTCTGGATTCCGGAGGACTTGGCCTACGGGGGCCGCCCGGGGCGTCCGCAAGGCATGCTCGTCTTCGATGTCGAGCTCCTCGACATCCAGAAATAGACGATGAGCGTTCGCTTCCTTTCGATCAGCGGGCTGCTGTTGTTCGCGGTCGCATCGGTGGGTTGCAAGAGCAAGGAGGAGGCGGAGCCGACGCCGGCAGAGCCTCTCGTCGGAGCGCCGCCAGAAGCGGGAGAGCTTCCGGCACCGCCTGACGTCGCGGCTCCTCCCGAGAACGCGGAGAAGATGGATTCCGGCCTTAGATGCGTCGTGCTCCGTGAGGGGACCGGCACGAAACATCCGGCGATCTACGACAGCGTGAAGATGCACCAAGTCGTGTGGACGACCGACGGCAAGATGCACATGAACACGGGCAACCGCGAGGGGCCGGTCGGGTTCGACGTCACACAGAGCGT
>JAHEEE010000128.1 GCA_024640845.1 Myxococcales bacterium
ACGATTCGCCTCGGCGGCCGCTGAACCCCAGGCACCGCGACGACATGACTGAAATAGTTACCGGGTGCACAGGGCAGATCGTCGAAGATCATTCTCCCGATGGGCGACACCCGCCGCGCAACGCGCGTGAACAGATCCAGGCCGCAAGATTGACTGATCAACAGGGAGGGGTCCGACCACTGAACCTCCACCGGAGTCGACCTGTCGAGTTCGCTCGGGAGGCGATTTACCCCCTCATCCCTCAGAGCGTCACGCAAAATCGACCAGAAAGTCTGCAACGGCTGGCGCGTCGAGGGAAGGTCGTACCACGGCAGGCTGACGATTCGCATCAAGGTTTTTTCATCCCGACAGCCCACGTTCGCTCGCGATGGCGTAGAGATGTTCCCGCCACACCCTCGGAAGCTTCAGCAGCACCGTAGTATCCGGCGGCGCCCACGCGTCTCTGCTCGATGCGCCAGACCTCCCGGCCAAAACCCCGCGAAAGGGCGGGAATTTCCCTGCTGACTCGTGACTCGGCTCAACGAACCGGGGAGACACGGACTAGAGCGCGGAGCGTGCAGTCTGTAGCGAACTCGTCTCTCGGCCGAAATCCCTGATCTAATGGGAAGATACAGGGAAGCCACCCGGATCACGGGGCTTCCGGCGAGGCTGCGTCTCCGATTCGCCCCTTCATCGACGAGCGAGCCGCTCCATTCGGAAAGCGCTAGGCCCTCCCTCCCCCAACGCCCGCCTTCGGGATCTAGCCAGATTCCCTGGATAGATGGAAAAGCCCCGCTAGGAGGCCGGCACGCCCGCGGACGCCCCAGCCATGGCGAGGGACAACTCGGGCTGCCCCCAGGAGGGCGTTGCATGCCGCAAGCCCCATCGCCCGCAGAGCCCGGATCGCAACATAAGCTCCGCTCTCCTGGTGGCTCTTGCGCGGGCGTTCGGTGGGCTCATTTTCCGGTACAATGCGCTGCCGCGACAACAGATCAGAGCGGGTGCGGTACCTATGCCGTGCCGTAGACGCGACGAAGAGAAAGCAGAGCAATGAACTTCGAGAAAGTGAGTATCGTCAGCGTGCGCCACGTGGACGCGCCCCACCGGGTGACGTCAGCGGAGATCCAGGAACGCCTGTCCGAAACCATGGCGCGACTGAACGTGAAGCCCGACCTGCTCGAATCGGTGGCCGGGATTCGCGAGCGACGCTACTGGGATGAAGGCTTCGCACCGAGCGACGGCGCAACGCTCGCGGCCCGCGCCGTTTTCGACGATTGCGACATCGATCCCGCCCGGCTCGGGACACTCATCAATACGTCGGTCTGTCGCGACTACATCGAGCCGTCGACTGCCTGCCTGGTGCACGGCAACCTGAAGCTCCCCGCCAGCTGTACGAACATGGACGTGGGCAACGCCTGCCTGGCATTCCTCAACGGCATAGAGATCGTGGGCAACATGATCGAGCGCGGCCAGATCGACTACGGAATGGTCGTCGACGCGGAGTCGTCGCGCTTCCTGACCGAATCGACCATCGCGCGGCTGCAGCGGTCGTCCACCGACATGAAGACCTTCTACGAGGAGTTCGCGTCGCTGACGACTGGCTCCGGCGCCGTCGCCATGCTGCTGGCCAACTCCGATCTCGCGCCCGACGGCCATCGCTTCAAAGGCACCGTGAGCCTGGCCGCCACCGAGCACAACCGCCTGTGTCTGGGGCAGATCGAGCGGGGCTGGACCGATACCAAGGGCCTGATGCTGGCGGGCATCGAGTTGTCCAAACGCACCTGGATCAAGGCCCACGAAGAGCTCGGCTTGAGTGATGTCGAGGTAGACCAGTACTGCCTGCACCAGGTGAGCACCGTGCACGCCCATCAGCTCGCGGCAAGTCTGGGAGTGAGCCTCGAGAAGGCGCTACTAATCGTCAGGGAGTATGGAAACGTCGGTCCCGCCTCCGTTCCGATGGTGCTGTCGATGGCCTTGGACAAGGGGCGCATCAAGAGCGGAGATCGCATCGTGCTCGCCGGCATCGGCAGCGGCCTCAACTGCATGGTGGGCGAGGTGATCTGGTGACAGTGAGCGACCGCATCCCGCGGTCGCTCTACCCCTTCGATGGTCATCGCATCGACATCGGAGGTCACGCTTACCACTACCTCGACGAGGGCTCGGGCGAGCCACTCGTGATGCTCCACGGCAACCCGACCTGGTCGTTCTACTACCGCGATCTCGTGCAAGCACTTCGTGACCGGCACCGCGTGCTGGTGCCCGATCACATCGGTTGCGGTCTTTCCGACAAGCCGAGCGACGCTGAGTACCGATACACCCTCTGCCAGCGCGTCGACGATCTCGAACTGTTCTTGGACAAGGTCGATGCCGGCGATGGGCTCACGCTGATACTGCACGATTGGGGCGGCATGATCGGCATGGCCTACGCCATTCGCCACCCCGAAAGGGTGAAGCGCCTGGTGCTGATGAACACCGCCGCATTCCACTTGCCCAAAGCGATGAAGCTTCCGGCGGCGCTCTGGTTCGTTCGAAACACGCGTCTCGGCGCCTACTGTGTGCAGCGCTTCAATCTCTTCTGCCGTGGCGCCTCTTGGCTTTGCACCGTCAAGCGGTTGCCGAAGGAAGTCCGTGACGCGTACTGCGCACCCTACGAGACCTTCGACGATCGACTCGCAACGCTGCGCTTCGTGCAGGACGTTCCGCTCGCGCCCGGCGACCCCGCCTACGACACGGTGAGCGTGGTCGAGGCCGGCCTCGAGCGCTTCCGTGAGACACCGATCCTGCTGCTGTGGGGCTTGAAAGACTTCGTCTTCGGAGAACCTGTGCTCGAGATATTCGAGCGCCACTGGCCTCACGCCGAGGTCCATCGTTTTCCCCAGGCCGGCCACTACGTGCTCGAGGATGCCGGGCACGAAATTCCCGGTCTGATTCGGAATTTCGTCGAGGACCACCCTCTGTCGTAGACTAGCCGTCATGAACATCGCATCGTTCGTCGTCGAACGCGCGAAAGAGACCCCCGATTCTCCGGCCGTCTCCTACCCACACAGACGCGGGCGCGACGGCACTGCGCGTTACACACATTACAGTTACCGACAGCTCGATCTCGAGAGCGATCGAATCGCGCGCGGCCTTGACGCACTGGGTATCGGCCGAGGTGTGCGCACGGCATTGCTGGTGCGGCCCAGCCTCGAGTTCTTCGCCCTCACTCTGGCGATCTTTCGACTGGGTGCGGTGCCGATCGTGGTGGATCCAGGCATCGGCGCACGCCGCCTCAAAACCTGCCTCGATCAGGCCGAGCCAGAGGCCTTTATCGGCGTACCTGCGGCGCATGCGGCGCGGGTCGTACTCGGATGGGGGCGACGCACGATACGAAGGAATCTGACGGTCGGCCGGCGCTGGTTCTGGGGAGGAACGACGCTTGCGAAGATTCGGCGTGCACCCCTCGCCGCCGAGTCCCAACCTGTCGCCGACACGCGCCCCGACGAGGTGGCCGCGATTCTGTTTACGAGCGGTAGCACCGGCTTGCCCAAGGGCGTCGTCTATCGCCACGAAAATTTCGCAGCCCAGGTCGAGGCCATTCGCGGCCTCAGCGTGATCGACCCGGGCGAGGTCGACCTGCCGACCTTCCCGCTCTTTGCCCTCTTCGACCCGGCCTTCGGCATGAGAGCCGTGATCCCCGAGATGGATCCAACCCGGCCTGCGGATGTCGATCCACGGCGCATTGCCGAGGCGGTTGACGAGTTCGCGGTGACGAATATGTTCGCCTCTCCGGCGCTGCTCGACACAGTGGGTCGCTACGGCGAAAAGCACGGGCTGCGGCTTCCGACACTCAAGCGCGTAATTTCCGCCGGCGCGCCGGTGCCCGCCGAGGTGATGCGGCGCTTCCTCGACATGCTGCCAGAGGGCGCCGAGATCCTGACTCCCTACGGCGCGACGGAGTGTCTGCCGGTGGCCTGTATCTCGAGCCGGCAGGTGCTGGGCGGCACCGACGCCGCGACCGACGCCGGCGCGGGCGTGTGCGTCGGCGCACCGGTCCCCTCGATCGACCTTCGCATCATCCGCATCGACGATGCGCCGATCGAGAAATGGGACGACGAGAGGGGGCTCGGGCCTCATGAGATCGGAGAGATCGTCGTGCGCGGACCCCAAGCCACCCGGGCCTACTACAACCGCCCCGACGAGACCGCCCTCGCGAAAATCGCAGATGCCGACGGCAGCCTGTGGCACCGCATGGGAGACGTGGGGTACCTCGACGACGAGGGTCTGTTGTGGTTCTGCGGTCGCAAAGTGCACCGCGTACAGACGCCCGAGGGTGTGCTTTATACGATCCCCTGCGAGGCCGTCTTCAACACACACCCTGCCGTGCGCCGCACGGCCTTGGTGGGTGTTTCGAGGGGCGCGTACTCTCTACCGGTGTTGTGCGTAGAGAAGCGAGACGGAGCAGCGACACCCTCCGACGCCGCGCTGATCGCCGAACTACTCGAGCTGGGCGCCGCCCACGAGCACACGCGCAACATCCGCCAGTTCCTGTTTCACCCCGAGTTTCCCGTCGACGCCCGCCACAACGCCAAGATCGGACGCGAGAAGCTCGCACACTGGGCGAACCAGCAGCTCAAACGGCTGGCCAGCGGGAGCGCACAGACGTGAAGGCGCTGGTAACCGGCGGCGGCGGCTTTCTCGGCAAGGCCATCATCGGCAGGCTGCTCGAACGGGGAGACTCGGTGCGCAGCCTCGCGCGCGGCGACTACCCGGAGCTAACCGCCTTAGGCGTCGAGACCCTGCACGGCGACCTGGCCGACCGCGACGTTGTGATGCGTGCGCTCGAGGGTCGCGACA
>JAHEEE010000072.1 GCA_024640845.1 Myxococcales bacterium
GCTGTGACCCTCGACGCGGACCTGCTCGATCTCCGGGTGCGCGTTCATGACCGCCGCGACGTTGTCCAAGAGCGCCCACGAGCGCTTCTGCAACTTGGAGCTTCCGGTCTTGAAGTACACCCTCTCGAGGATCTCCAGGCGGCCGGCGCCAATTTTGACGAGCTGAGCCACTTGGCAACCTTGGTTCTCGACCGTACCCGGCTCGTCCGGGCAGTTGTCGACGCGGTCTGGAACGCCGTCACCATCGCGGTCCGGATCGGGACACCCGTTGTTCTCGATCGTTCCCGGCTCGTTCGGGCACTGGTCGTCGACATCGAGGATGCCGTCGCCGTCGTTGTCCGGATCGGGGCAACCGTCCTCGTCTTGGAAACCATCGATGTCTTCGGCGTCGAGCGGACAGCCATCGTTGACGTCGAGTACGCCGTCACCGTCATTGTCCAAGTCCGGGCAGCCATCCTCATCCTGGAAGCCGTCGAAGTCTTCTGGCTCATTCGGACAGTCGTCGACGTCATCCAAGATGCCGTCGCCGTCGGCGTCACCGATCTCGGGCTCGCCGGGCATCGTGAACCCGATGACGCCCCCGAAGCGCCAATCTGGCGCGCCATAGCCCGGCGCTACGCCCGCGCTACCCATCGCACCCACCACGAAACCCTTCGGATGAAGGTACTTGAAGCCGCCGAGCACCTCGACCGGGGTTTCCTCACGCGTCCAGAACTTCACCGTGCTGTTCGCGGCCGTCCGGCCGAACGCCTCCGCGGACACCATGAACTTGTCGTCGGCAAACATCAGCAAGAGACCGCCGCCGAACGTGAACTCGTTGCCCACGAAGAGGTTGTCGGTCACCCGCTGCCCCTGCGTGCCGAGCTTGTAGCCGGCCTGAATTGGAATACGAACGACGTCGCCGGCGTTGAACGTCATCAACAGCTCGAACCACCCGCCGAGGTACGGGCTCTTGTCGACCTGTCCTTTGTACGCCTGAACCTCGTCCGAGAGCGATCCCGTGTTGACCGTCATCGTGGCCTGAAGCGCGAGTTGGAAGACGTCCGCGCGCGTGCCGACGATGTTGCCGCGAGCACCGAAGTACAAGTCGCCGAGCCCTCGGCCATTGGGTAGGAGATAGGCGAACGGACCCGAGGCTCCACCATTGGGAAGCGAATCCGCCGCGTTGCCCCCTGCGTCGACGATGAAGTGATACGGGACGTCCATGAAGATTACGAGGTGATCGAAGAGGCCCAAGTTCCACGTGAGATGACCCGTGAGCTGCCGATGCACGACATCGGCGCGAAGGCCGGTGCGAGCATCCTCGAAGACGAGCGCATCGTCGTTGTAGTCCATGTAGATCATGAACCCGAAGCGCTTGTGGCCCTGGCCGTCCGCTGTGCTCAAGGAAAACCCGTCTGTGGCGAGCTCGGCGGGGCGAAACTGGTTCAAATCGATTTGGGTGGATTGGGCAGAAGCGCCGGACACTGTTGCCAAAACGCTCAAACACACCGCCAACAACGCCGCGACCCCACCCCGGTTGCGCATTTTCAGGTCATCGCTCTTGTTCACGCTCTCCTCCGATACATCCGCGAGGCGAGCCGTGGCCCCCCATCGCCGCATAAGTGTTGCTTTTACTACCATCCCGGTAAAAAAAAGCGGAGAGACTTCGAGCGGTAGGAACGAGCTTAAAGGCCGCTGATACAGAAATAATCCGCTAGGATCGCATAGATGTCTATCAAGGCCCGTTACCGCACCGCCCCTGAGCCGATGTCCGGGATGCCCCCTGGGATTCCGTACATCGTCGCGAACGAAGCGGCCGAGCGGTACAGCTTCTATGGCATGCGCGCGATCTTGGTCATTTTCATGACCAAGTTCCTGATGAACGCCCAGGGCGAGCTCGACGTGATGACGGACGAGCAGGCCAAAACCTGGTTTCACGCGTTCGTCGCGGGCGTCTACACGTTCCCGATCATCGGTTCCGTCATCTCTGATGCCTTGTTGGGGAAGTACCGAACGATCATGACGCTTTCGGTCGTCTACTGCCTGGGGCACCTCACGCTCGCAATCGATGACACCAGAGTGGGGTTGGCGATTGGGCTCGGTCTCATCGCCATTGGCTCGGGGGGAATCAAGCCCTGTGTATCGGCGCACGTCGGCGACCAGTTCGGCCAAACCAACGCCCACCTGCTCACGAAGGTTTTCGGTTGGTTCTATTTCGCAATCAACGTTGGCGCGCTCGCTTCTATCTTGTTTGCGGAGCCGCTCCTTCATCGTTTCGGTCCTTCGGTGGCCTTTGGGGTTCCTGGCGTCCTGATGGCGCTTGCAACCGTCGTGTTCTGGTCGGGCCGACACAAGTTTGCGCACATTCCGCCCGATCGAGAGGGCCTGAAGAGAGAGGTCTTCGGAAACGGCGCCGAAGGGCTGCGTGCGCTAGGCCGGCTGTTCGTCATCTATGCTTTCATCGCGATGTTCTGGGCGCTCTTCGACCAACAGGGGTCGGCATGGGTGCTTCAAGCCGAACGCATGGACCGTCATTTCATCATCGACTGGGACCCGTCACAAGCGCAGTGGCTAAACCCGGCCCTCGTGCTCTTGTTCATCCCCCTCTTCAACCGTGCGATCTACCCGGCCTTCGATCGGTTCTGGCCGCTGACTCCACTTCGGAAAATCTCGCTTGGACTGATGCTCACGGTCCCGGCGTTCCTATTGCCTGCATGGCTCGAAGCCCGACTCGATGCAGGAGAGAGCGTCAACATCGCTTGGCAGTTCGGCGCCTACGTACTCATGACCGCGGCGGAGATCCTCGTCTCGATCACGGCGCTCGAATTCTCCTACACGCAGGCGCCGAAGCGAATGAAGTCGCTCGTGATGGGCGCCTTCTTCTCGAGCGTTGCGCTCGGTAACCTCTTCACGGCCGGCGTGAACTTCTTCATCCAGAGCTCGGACGGGACGAGCAAGCTCGAAGGGCCCAGCTACTATCTGTTTTTCGCTGGCGCGATGGCGCTGATCGCGGCGCTGTTCATTCCGTTCGCGATCCGGTTCAAAGAGAAAACCTACATTCAGGACGAGGCCGTGGTGGAGGCGCTACCGTGAACATCCTCGACGAGGCGCGCTCGTGGATCGAACGAGATCCCGATCCCGAAACCCGTGCCGAGCTTCAGGCTCTGGTCGATGCAAACGATCTCGCTGCGCTCGAAGAGCGGTTCTCCGGGACACTCCAGTTTGGAACCGCGGGACTGCGCGGGCTGCTTGGTGCGGGGCCGAATCGAATGAATCGGGTGACGGTGTCGCGCGCGACAGCAGGTCTCAGTGCGTGGTTGCTCAGCCAGGTTCCAGATGCGCCGGTACGAGGGATTTGCCTCGGCCGGGATGCCAGGCCGAAGAGCGACATCTTCGCGCGAGACGTGATCGAGGTCGCTGCCGGCGCCGGGATCCCCGTGTTCGTATTCACCGAGGTCGTGCCGACGCCCGTGCTGGCGTTTGCGACGCTTCGTCTGCATGCCGCTGGCGGCGTCATGATAACCGCCAGCCACAACCCGCCTGGATACAACGGGTACAAGGTATATTGGGAAAACGCTGCGCAGATCATTGCTCCAAACGACGCGGGGATCGCCAATGAGATCGAGCGTGCGGCAGCGAAGGCCATCGCCCGGCTGCCACTTCGCGATGCACGCGCGGCCGGGCTGGTGCACGAGATCGATGCGCTCCGCGCTGACTACATCGCCGAAATCGCGGGCGAGGTAAAGGCCACGCCCGACCGCGCGCCGCTTCGTATCGCGTACACCGCTTTGCACGGCGTGGCCGAGCTCACCTTGCGCCAGGTGTTCCTCGAAAATGGATTCGACGACGTGCAAAGCGTCGCGGAACAAGCCGCGCCCGACGGGCGCTTCCCCAGCGTGGACTTCCCGAACCCCGAGGAGCCCGGGGCCATGAGCCGCGTGCTCGAGCTTGCCCGTGAGATCGAAGCTGACTTGGTCCTGGCCAACGACCCGGACGGCGATCGCGTGGCCGCAGCCGCGCCGCGTGACGGAAGCTTCGAAGTTCTGTCAGGCAACGACATCGGCGTGGTTCTGGCCGACGACCTCCTGCGCCAAACCCACGCATCGAAGCCCCTGGTGCTTTCGACGGTCGTCAGTAGCCCGATGCTGGGGCCGGTCGCTGCAAGCCACGGCGCCCGATGGGAGCAAACGCTGACCGGCCACAAGTGGATTCAAAACCGTGCACTCGAGCTGGAGAACGAGGGCTACACGTACGTGTTCGGCTACGAGGAGGCCCTCGGTTACGCGCCATCGACCTTGGTTCGAGACAAGGACGGCATCAGCTCAGCGCTTCGTCTGGCCGACCTCGCCTCGAGGTTGAAACACCGCGGAGAAACGCTCCTCGACGCCCGTGACGCGCTATGGCGCCAGCACGGCGTCTTTGCTGACCGGCAAGTGTCGATCCGGTTCGAAGGCCCTGATGCGCAGTCGAGGATGCGCCGGGTCGTGGACCGGGTGCGGTCGAATCCTCCGAAGCGCATCGGTGGCATTCCTCTCGTTCGTGTTTCCGAGCCCGACCACACCGTCCTCGTATTCGATTTTCAAGGCGGCCATCGCGCGATGCTGCGTCCGAGCGGCACGGAACCAAAGCTCAAGTACTACTTCTACACCGTCGCTCGCGTCGACGACGGAGATCTCGAAGCCGCAAAGGAAGAGGCACGCTCGCTTCTCCAGCGCATCGCCGACGAGCTCATCGCTGCCAGCGGTTGCTGAGCAGCAGCCGCCGAAGCGTATCCCACGCCTGTGCCGCGCGGTGAAGCTCGCTCGCCTCGCGCGCGTGCCTCCGATGCCACGGCAAGGGAGGCCTGCCATAGGGGTTCGGCGGCGGGAGCTGCGCTGTGAGCGCATCGGCCCTCTCTTTGCAGGCCATCGCCCGCCTCCTGCAAAGCTCGATGATGGAATCGACGGGTGTCACGAGATGCGGAGCCAACGCGAGGTCGATCACCTCTGCAAAATCACGCGAGCTCACGCCGGCGAGCCACATCGCTTGCTCGACGTCTCTCCCGCGCGCAACCGGGGCATCGGTACTCCACGCATCAGGTCGAAGTGCGCGGATGTCGGAGTGGTAGGCGGCGCGGCCCTCGGGCGGCTCGGTGTCTTCAGAGGCGGGTCGAAACCAGCTCGCCATGGCTGCGCGTAGCATGAGCTTGTCCCGGTTTTCGCGGACGACGCGTGTTGGCGTCAACAAAGCTACTTGAGCACAGCGCCAACGATCACCACGACGGCGACGAGCAGAACCGCCCCTACTGCCACCCACAACGCGGCGTTGCGCGATCTTCGAGGTGGTTTGTTGGGGGCCGTCGAAGCCGGTTCCAAGAACCGCAACCCCTCGGGAAGAAGCTCCGGGGAGCCGGTGAGGTCTTCGACGCGGGTTGCGGTCGTCACGGGCATAGCGAGGGGATCGAAACGCGGCTCGCGCTCGTCCGACCTTCGCGTCATTCGGCGCGTGGGCTCCCGACTGTCGAAGCGATTCTGTACCATTTCAATCTCGATCTTGGGACCACCTCGCCCAAACTCGATCTGGTCGCCCTTGTTCAAAGCGGCGTGCTTGATGCGCTGCCCGTTGAGCCAAGTGCCGTTGCGGCTCCCCGTGTCGATCAAAAGGTAGCGCCCATCCTCGTTGCGGATCTCCGCGTGGCGACCGGATGCATCCAAGTCGACTTCCGGATCGAAGTTGACGTCGCTGTCGGGCATGCGCCCGATGCGAATCAAGTCCTGCTCGAACTCGAACTCACGTCCGTGGTCGGCGCCGGTGATTTGGCGGAGTCGGATCACGGAGCCACTCAATCGCTAGGAGGGATCAGCACGACCTCGGGCAGGCCTGGCTCGACGAACACGTCCTTGCCGACCTGCGTCCCGTCGCGCTCACGAGCTTCGATATGGTACGCGCCCGGCAGCAGTCGGAGGAGGATCACTTCGTCCTCGCGGAGCGGGCCGTAGCTGCGGCCGTTGACGAAGAGCTCGCCGCCCTCGAGAGCAGCACGAACTTTGACCTCGACGGGAACGTCACCGTCCGCATACGCGGGAGGCGGCGGCGCCGCGTTCGTGGGAGTCCCCGGGCGGCCGGCGCTCACGATGGTGATGACGGCTGCAAGCCCGAGGAGCGCTAGAACCGAAGCGGCGGTGGACCAGCGGAATGTTGCAAGCTCGCCTTGCTCGGTGCTTTGTGGCGCTGTTCTCGCCGGCATCGCGCGCGGCACCATGCTCCTCACGGCGTGCGGGAGCGTCGGTCCCGACGCCGGCCGATCGTCATTGCGTCGCGGCAGTGGATATTGCTGGTAAAACGGGACTCCAGCTTCGTCCGGCGGATCCAATGCGTCGCCGTCGAAATCCGCGACGATGCAGGTCACGTTGTCGTGCCCGCCCGCCGCGTTGGCCAGATTGATCAGCCTGTTGGCGAGCTGAGGAAGCGGACCGACGCATGCCATCTCCTCGCGGATCGCGTCGTCGCTCACCAGGCCACTCAAGCCGTCAGAGCACAGAAGGACGCGATCCCCTCGGCGAAGCTCCACGAAGGTGAGGTCGACTGCGACCTGCTCGGTCGTCCCGAGGGCTTGCAAGATGATGTTCGAATGCTCGAAGGCCTCGGCTTCGGCTTCGGTGAGTTGGCCCGCTTCGATGAGTTGATTGACCAGAGACTGATCTTTCGTAACCAAGGTGAGCCGGCCATTTCGAAGTAGATAGCAGCGACTGTCACCGACCTGTCCAATGAAGAGGACTTTGTCGATGAGGCCCGCCACCGTAGCGGTGGTGCCCATCCCCCGGCGGGTACGGTCTTTTTTCGCCGCGAGAAAAATTCGCGCGCCCGCCTCTTCCACGGAAGCAACGAGCCGTCGCGCAAAGTCGTCGCGATCCTCCGCGGCGCGATCGCCACGCAAGGTCTCGAACAGGGCGTCGACCGCCATGTGGCTCGCAACCTCTCCGGCCGCGGCGCCGCCCATCCCGTCACACACCGCAAGCGCCACCCCGCGCTCCGACACCACCCCGAAAAACTGTTCCTCCCCGGGAAGCGGCCCATCCTCGCGCGTCAGGTCCGCGATCATGAAGTTGTCTTCGTTGTGCTCGCGCACGAGGCCTACGTCGGTCTTGCCGTAGAAGCTGAAAACGAGCCCATCCGGCGTGGGAACGAGAGCGGACTTAGGCGCGCGGCTCCAGCTCTCCACGCCTGGCTCCGGGGCCAGCGTTTCGCCAACCTCGTCCACGCTCGGCCGACCATCACCCTCGTGATGTGCGTCGCCGCTCATTCAATCCCCGAATGCATCCGCTGCCCCACTTAAATACTATAACGATACAGCCTTCCACCGCACTGTCGAAATCTGCGCCTCCAGGGGCCGAATCCGGCCAGATCTGGGGCGTTTTCAGAAAGTCTGAGAAGTCGCGTGGCCAAGATTGACAGGCCCCGACCCTCTCTTATAGTAGCGCCGTTTCGACCCGCTCTCTGAGGTTTTCGGATGGAGATCTTCCTAAATAAGCGCGTAATCCGGCAAATCCAGCTCTCGGTTGCCGACGCGATCGAGGATGGTGAAATCGATGCGTTGCGCGAAGACCTCGTGAGCGTCTTCTCGGACGACGACATCGAGGAAATCGAGCGCCGCATCGACAGCGGCGATTTCTATGAATTCATCTCCGAAATTCTCGATGAATGGTCCGGGGAAGACATGGACGAGCTGATGGAGCTTCTCGAAACCCAACTCGCCGACGCCGACGTGGAACTGAAATACACCGCGCCGGAAACCGACGACGAGGAGGAAGAGGTCGAAGACGAGGACGAAACCGAGGAAGAGCTCATCGTAGACGACGCGGACGAAGAGGAGCTCTAAGCGGCCCGTCGCCCACCCGTCGCCCAATTGACAGTCTCGGGGTCACAGGCTACCAGCTTCGCCCTGATCGCCACCGTAGCTCAGTTGGTAGAGCAACGGTTTCGTAAACCGTAGGTCGTTGGTTCGAATCCAATCGGTGGCTCCGTAGTTTCGGGCACTTACGTGGCTGGCGAACTTGGCGTTGATCAACGTCACGTGAAATCGCATTGACACCATGGGCTCGCGGTGTTTGAAACGCAGCGAACGGTCTCCCCTGACGCGGTGCGCTCATTTGCTTTGTCGAGTGGCGCTCGTCGTGAAGACAGAGTGCACGAAAGGGAGCTCGAGTAGGAGGAACCATGAAAACTGTTTTGATTTTCGTCGTCGCTGCAACGTTTGGCGCTTTCTCAGCCTTGCCTGTCTCGGCCGCTGAGAAATGGGACCAGATCGGCAAGGAGAAGCTGAAGGACAAGCAGGGGGAAACCTCATTTCGTATCGGAGTCGAGGACGGCCGCTACCGCTTCATCAAGTTCAGGGCAGAGGGCGGAGACGTGAAACTCGACGAGGTCACCATTAGTTTTTTGACCGGCGACGATCAAAAGGTCGAGCGACTGGGTAAGATTCGCGACGGCAAAGAGAGTCGGCCGATCACGGTAGGCGTCGCGCTCAAGAGCACGATCAAGAAGATCAGCGTGAAGTACGAGACGGACACCGAGGAAAAAGTGAACTTGCTGGTTCTCGCCAAGAAGAAGTAAATCTCAGCGCGCATGTGATCTGCCAGAAGAACAGTGCCCGCCTCTTCCAATTTCGTCGCCGAAGTGATTGACTGGGCTTATCCGACACCAGGGCAACTCGGGAGTACTGGATGAACGACCAGGATCGTAAACTAGGTGAGCGAGTACACGAAGTCGTCTCCGATGTGAAGGAGGGCGTGGGAGAAGGCGTCGATGCTGCGAAGCGCGGTGTTCAAGAAGGTGTCGACCGCGTGCAGGAAGGCATCGAAAACGTAAAGCACGGCGTGCAAGACCGGGTTGAGCACCTGACGGAGGGAATCGACTCAAAGTTGGGCGAGCTGTGGTGGGGTTTGCTGGTTCGGGGCCTCATCATCGGGGCGCTCGGGCTGTATATCATCTTCTCTCCAAGCTCCGGCCTCGGGGTGCTCGCCCGCGGTATCGGTCTCTTTCTGATCGCCGACGGTGCCGTCGGGCTTTTCAATGCGCTGTCTGCCAAAGACCGCAGCGAGTTTCTCGCACAAGGCTTCGTAGACCTCGGCCTCGGGCTCCTCTTGATCATCCAACCCGAGTTCACCGACGGTGCCGTGATGCTGGTGCTGGGCGCCTGGGCACTCTTCACAGGCGGCGGCCTCATCTGGAAATCTCGAAAGCTCGAGCGCCTGGATCGCGTACGCAGCGCGATGCAGGCCGTGGGGGTGGTCCTGGCTGCGGTCGGCCTGGTCTTCGTGTTCTTCCCCACGGCTGGAAAGGTCGCGCTGGCATGGGTCATCGGCATTGGCGCCCTCATCTCGGCGGCGGCGCTCCTGTTCCTCGCACGAAAAATGAAAGGGGTCAGGATGACGCTCAACACGTGAGCGAAGCGCGGCGCAGAACGCAACCGAGTCGTGGGCGCTTGAGGTGACCTTCCTGACGACCGCGTCGGGAAGGCTTGGTGCCGAAGCCAGGCGCTCCTCTACTGCCCACTGGGGTCATTTCAGGAACCATCTCTCTCGTGTCCGAACTGCGCAATGCGCAGCGCTGTTGAGCACGAGGTCAGCGGATTTTGCCGTTTCGTTGTCCACGACATCCTCATGCGGTCGCATCCGTTCCCCGGACGCGGCGCGGGGACTCCGAGTCGAAGGAGTCTGTGGTAGGGTAAGTGACGATACTGGAGGTTTTCATGCGGTTTCTCGTGTTGCTCGTAGTGGTGTCGACCTTGTGGTGTTCCAGCGTTTCGCAAGCGCAAGAACGACCTAGCAAGCCAAATATTCTCGTCATATGGGGCGACGACATCGGTTGGTCGAATCTGGGCGCGTACAACCATCGCGTGATGGGCTACGGGACACCGAACCTCGACCGCATTGCCTACGAGGGCGTGATGTTCACCGACCACTACGCTCAGCCGTCTTGCACGGCGGGACGTGCGGCGTTCATCACTGGTCAGTATCCCATTCGTTCGGGAATGACGACCGTCGGTCAGCCCGGTGATGCACTTGGACTGCAGAAAGAGTCGCCCTCTCTCGCCGAAGTTCTCAAAGCCGAGGGCTACCGCACGGGACACTTCGGCAAGAACCATCTCGGCGACCGGAATGAGCATCTTCCAACCGTACATGGCTTCGACGAGTTCTTCGGCAATCTCTACCATCTCAACACTCAGGAAGAGGCCGAGCAGCGCGACTATCAGAACTTTGGCAGGGCCTTTTCGGGAGACCTCGAAGAATACGAAGAGCAGTTCGGCACACGGGGAGTGATTCATTCCTTCGCCACCGATAAAAAAGACCGATCCGTCCATCCGCGATTTGGCCGTGTTGGAAAGCAGAGAATCGAAGACACGGGTCCGCTGACCCAGGAGCGCATGAAGAATTTCGACGCGGGCGAGGTCATTCCGAAGGCGCTCGATTTCATGGACAAATCAAGAGCTGCCAACGATCCCTTCTTCGTTTGGCTCAACACGAGTCGAATGCATCTGTACACACGCATCGGAGACGAATGGCTACGCAAGGTCGAGACCATCACCAGCGAGGCCGATTACCATGGCGCGGGGATGCTCCAACACGATCACGACATCGGAATCGTGCTGGACTGGCTCGACGCGAAGGGTCTCACCGAAAATACGATTGTCGTGTACTCGACGGACAACGGCCCCGAGCATTCGTCCTGGCCCCATGGTGCAACGACACCGTTCCGCGGCGAAAAGATGACGACTTACGAGGGCGGCGTCCGCGTGCCGATGATGGTGCGGTGGCCGGGCAACATTCCAGCTGGGACTAAGCTCAACGGAATTCAGGGGCATCAGGACGTGTTCACCACGCTGGCGAGCGCCGCCGGCGTCCCCGACGTCGCCGAGAAGATTATGAAAGAGAAGAAGCAGGTGATCGATGGTGTCGACAATCTCGCCTACTGGACAGGCAAATTGGACCAGTCGAATAGAAACCACATCTTCTATTACTACGAGAGCAAGCTCACCGCGGTACGCATGGGTCCGTGGAAGTTTCACTTCTCGACCAAGGAAGACTATTACGCCAACGTTATCCCGCGCACCGTGCCTTTGGTTTTCAACATCCGGATGGATCCTTACGAGAGCTACGACAGCCCGGATTCGTACGGCCATCTGATGCAGAAAGTGTCCTGGCTGATCCAGCCGATGGGCGTCCTCATAGGCCAGCATCTCGAATCTCTCGCCAAGTACCCGCCAGTACAGGGCGGGAAGAGCTTCGACATGTCCAACCTAGTCGAAGACTTCATCGACAAAGGATTGCAATGAGGCTCGTGACGGCACAGAGATACACCTAGTCAGCTTACCCTTATGGCGAGAACGACTTACACGAACGGCACGTAGTCTCACGCTTTCCTATGGGGCCGGAAAATGGTTGGGTGCGACTTGCCTTCACATCGGACATCCCGGGCACTTCGGACAGCACTTCATGAGCTTCCGCAACTCGCCGATCAACTCTTCAATCCGCTCCAACGGACACGATTGGTCACTAGGCACCCTAACCTCTTGAAAGCATTGAGTGCACCTTGGGTTTGGTAAACCGTAGGGCTGCGTAGCAGCAGCGCGTAGCGCGGTTCGAATCCAATCGGCGGCTCCCAGCAAACCGGGCTAAACGCACCGTTCGGGCCAACCACGAAACACTGCCGGGGAACGCCTGGGGGAACATTGGAAAGAACGGCGGCGGCTGGCGTACGTGTGCGCGTCGTTAGCCTAAAAGAAACGGCCCAAGGTTGCCCCCGGGCCGTCTCCGATCGCGAAGCCTACGACTGCACCTCAAACGCGCCAAACGTTGTGCTAGACGCTTTCGTCAGATTCAGGCTCGGATGTTTCGTCCTCTAGCCGACATTCCCCGGCGTCGCAGACTCCGCTTTGGCCATCTATTTCGCACGGAGAGCCATTCTTCACGCGCCTGTACGCACACGCGTAAAACTCCGGGCCACAAAAACTGAAGCCGTCGTAGGGACCGCCATCGTACCACTTGCAGTACTCGCGAGTGCAATCGTTCCCATCATCGCAGTCACTGTCGGAGTAGCAATCATTACCGCACCCCATCAGTCGCGGCGTGCCGATCGCGAGGACAAACAATACAAAGCCAATCAACCACTGCATCGAGAACCCGCTCGCTCCGTGGCTATCTAGGGTCACCACTGCTGCAGGACAAATCGCCGACGGCTGCACCTCAAACACCTCGAGTCAGTCCAAAGTCATCACTCAAACAACCTGGGTACTGCGACCGCAGCCGTAATCCCAACAGCCAATCCGCCTATCATCACGGGGATGAGGACCCCCATCGCGATGCGCGCCCCCCTCGAGCGCTTCGGCTTCCGCTCCGCGGTCGGCTAGGTTTCACCGGGGAGGTACTGGAGTTCGAAGTCAGAGCTGGTGCTTTCCGGGACCACGTTTCCGCTCGCGGGATCGACGAACGCCCCTGGGCCGCCGCCGTTCCCCGCGATGGAGACCCAGCTGCTTGGCGTAACGTTGCAGGCCAGCCGGGCTCGACCTCCAACGAGGAATGCAAAGTCGAAGTCCAGTGAGCCGGCGCGGCGCAGGACTTACGCGCTAGACCCGGCAAGCGCAGAACCTTCACTTGGTCTCTCGCACCTCTTTCCAAATCACGCGAGAATGGGGTGGCGCGCTTCTTGCTCCGAGCCAAGGTATGCGATCGGTTTACCTGTTGGGTGCGCTGCTACTCGCTAGTGCAGGATGTAGCAGTGGAGGCGGTGGCGCCGGGGGCGTTGGTGGACACGGCGGCATCGGTGGTACCGGGGGACATTCGGGGCGCGGGGGAGCTGGCGGAGCGGCCGGCACCCCAGGCGATTGTGTGCTGAGCGGCGATTGGGAAACCGTTGGGAGCTGGGGCGACGAAACCTTCGGCTACGGCGATGTGGTCATCCTCCAGAACCCGAGCGACGATCGTCTGTGGCAGGTCGTTTCTCGGGCATTCCGAGGCGGGCCTCGCGAGTACGCCGACGTTGCGCTGTTTCGATCCGACGACGGTGGCACGAGCTGGACCGAGTCTCAGAGCTGGGAGCTTTCGGAAGGCGCGATCGGCGTGCATTCGGGTGCCGCGATCGCGGCCGACGGGACCATCTATGTGGTCGTGCGCGAAGTCGTGCAGGCAGACGGCTTGCCCCCCAACCGGCTCGTGAAGCTTCTGCGTCGCCCCCCCGGCGGAGCGTTGCTCGAGGTTGGTGAGTTCCAACCGGAGGGCAGCACGGATACTCGCTCCAACGGTGTGATCACTCGAGGGGGCGAAGCTTGGTTCATCGCGTTCGACGCGACTCCGTTCCCACCCGACTACTACATGATGAAATATGAAGAAGGAGCCCTCGAATCGGTCGATGTGATCCGATACGCTAACCCGGCCAACGAGGTCTACGTCCGCGACCTCGCGGTATCCCCGAGCGGAACGATCTGGGCGACGGGCCAGGGGTACGACACCGAGACGGGGCTCTGGCATGCGACGATCTGGGAGGGAGGCGAGAGCGGATTTGCGCTTTTGGCCGACATCGAACGAACGCCGGGGATTCAGGAGAGCGACACGATCATGGCGCTCGCGTTCGAGGGAGGGGAGCGGTACTGGGGCGCCTATTACACCGTTCAGGACGGCGAGAACCGATGGCGGGGCGGGTACGGTACGGTGGACGCCCCGGAAGGCTCTTTCGTCTTGAATGACGAGTTCAGCTTGGATGAAACCAAATCCAGCGTGCCCCGCCGAATCGTGGTCCACCCCTCCGGCGCCGTGTTCATGGGCGGCTACGCCTTCGACAGCGCGGATTGGCAATGGGGCGTCGTTCGGAAAGGCACGACAGAGGGGTTCGAGAGCTCCGACCAGTTCATTCGGGGCGGAGATGGGTCGCACCGCACGAATGTCTCCGACCTTTTCGTCGACCGGCAAGGCCAAGTGTGGGTCGCTTACACGTCTCGACCGGCGACCGCATGGTACCCAAAGTCCTCGACGCTGAAGAAGATGTCCTGCGCTCTGCCCGAATAGCGGGCCGTCAATTTGGCGGCCCTTCATCACCAGGGCGTTCCGAAAGGTGTCTTCGTAGCGGAACCCCAGGCGTTCCGCCGCTGCCCGGGACGCAGCGTTGCGGCTGTCGCATTTCCATTCGTAACGACGACAACCGAGCTCGTCGAGAGCGCACTAAGAACACACGCCCTTTCGGCCGCCCACCTCACGCCGCCGTCGCGGAAGCGCCTGCGGCTGCCGTGATCGCGTCCTCTTCGCGACTCATCTCCTGGCTCATCAGTTGGTGATATTGCTGCACCGTGGAGATGTCCCAGTCGAGCGAAGCGACTCGGTCGGAGATTTCGAAGAACTTCAGCGAGAGATCGTCGCGGGCGGTCTGATAGTCGGCGAGCTTGGCGTCCTCGGCGATCGTCCGCGCAAGGATGTCGGCATCACGAAGGGCGTTGGTGATTCCGTGTGCGGTGATCGGATCGCTCATGTAGCCCGAGTCCCCGACCAGCGCCCATCCTTCACCCCATGGCTGCCTCAGGAAGCCCCGCATTGCCGGAAAGAACCGGAGCTTGCCGTCGAGCCGAGCCTGAGGGAGCCTATCGGCGACGTCCGGAGCGCTTTCGGCGATGACTTCGTGAAACGCGTCGTTGCGCGCCGAGGCCGAGCCCAGGGCGGCCGCCTCCGGCACCGAAGCAAACACGAGTGTCTGCCCATCGTTGGTCGGGATGGCACCGGCGCCCATACCTGGTCGGAAATACCACCGGTTCCCATCGACCGGGAGGTTATCGAAATAGCCGAAGGAGCAATTCGTGCCGTGGCGGCCCCACACGTAGGGCGTCGCGCCAACGAGGCGCGCGACGTTCGATCGGCGGCCATCGGCACCGATCACCAAGCCGGCGCGAACCTCCTGCACGCGCCCTGTTTCATCGCGGACTTTCACACCGCGGACGCGGCCTCCCCTGTCGTGCAGCAAGTCCAGCATCTGAAGCCAGTGCCGAACATCGGCGCCGGCGTCACGAGCGGCTTCTGCCAAGAGACGATCGAGGACCGTGCGTCTCGGCGCATAAAGCGCACCTACGCCGTGACGAGGCCTGATGTCGATCTCCAGACAGCGTCTTTCCTCCTCGCTCGAGTACACGAACGTGGTCTTACGGATCCGAGGTGTCTCTTCCGCGTCGAGCCGATCGGTGATGCCCCAGCGATGAAGGAGAAGCACCGCAGGACGCATTAGCGCGTGGGTCGACATGGTATCGCTGCCTAGACGGCTCTTGTCGAAGACCAACACGCGAACGCCGAGCGCAGCAAGCAACATGGCGGTAGCGGCTCCCGCGCATCGGGCACCAACGATGACGACGTCGTAAGCGTCGCGGATGGGTTGCATGATCATGGCGTGACTCCTAGGCAGCAATGGAAATACGATCGAAGCGTTGACTGATGTGCTCTGCGAGCACCCGAGCGTCGTTTCCGACCCCGTCGATGAAGCTCGACTTGCGCGTGCGAAGAAAGTTGAGGCCGAGGGCGTAAAGCCCGGGCGCAGCGGTCACTCCTCCGTCGTGAATGATTTCGCCTCGAATGTTGAGCACGGGCACTTTCAGCCATGGATACTGGCGGCGGTAGCCCGTCGCCCAGAGCACGCTCGATATGCCTGCGCGTCGAAGCTCGAGCTCTCTAGGTGCATTCGCCACCTCGATTGCAGGTCGCCGATCGCGAACATCGGCGTCCATCAGCGTCTCATCGATGAAGCGGTCAATGTTTCCGAGGACGCGATCCAGCTTGCGCTCGGCCGCATCGATGTTTTGCTTGAGGTCGTCGCAAAAGGTCACCCGCGAGCCGTCGACATCGGAAACGCGACCAACCAAGCGAATGCCTTGCGCCTGAAGGACACCGAGGTCGATGGTTTCGTTGTCCGGTGTACCGACCAGTTGCAACGACGGCTGCCGACGCGCGGACTGGAGGTCAAACGCACGGTCGGCGCGCTCGTCGAGCATGCCGCTGGTCTCGAGCCACCAAGTGATGTCTCGGCCGCGGTATCGACGAGGCATGCGGGTATGGCGACCCACGGCGAGCGTGACCGGTCGACCGGAACAATGGATCTCTCGCGCCAGCTGGATCCCCGAGGCCGACGCGCCGACGACGAGAACACCGCCGGGCGGAAGCTGGCTAGGGTTCTTGTAGCGGGACGGTACCAGCTGTCGAACGTCCGAAGGAAGCTTCGCCGCCATCGCGGGCACGAACGGCACGTCGCAGTGACCGGTCGCGATGACGACGGTCGGCGCATGCCAATCGTACTGGTTCGTGCGCACGAAGTAGCCGCCCTCCGGAGCCCTCTTGACGCTAAGCACGGTCGTCTCTTCCTGTATCGGAGCGCTGAACGACAGGGCATACTGCTCGAAGTACGCGATGACCTCGGGCATGGTCATGAAGCCGTCCGGATCGGCGCCGCGGTAGTGAAAGCCCGGGAGCCTGCTGTGCCACTTTGGACTGAGTAGACGGAGCGAATCCCAGCGCTCGCTTCGCCAGCGCTCGGCTACTCGACCTCGCTCGAGCACGACGTGGTCAATTCCCTGTTCGGTGAGACATCGGCTCATGGCCAAGCCAGCTTGCCCGCCTCCGATGATGATCGTGTCTGTACGCTTCATGACTCACTCCTTTTTGCGCCCGTGGGTCCCGCCGACCGGTCTTCCTCAGCAAGACCGGTCGGCGTCCATCGGTGCGCCCATTACGCGGCGTCCACTTCGACTGAAACCGGCACCCCATTGGTCAGCACGTCGTAGACGGCTGAACGTGCCTGCGATTGCGCGACGATCTTGCGAAGAGTCTCTTCGTCGGCGTCGCCTTTAATCTTGTAGCTCAGCCGAAGTGCCTGGTAACCGTTGCGGACACTGTCGGACAGTCCGAGCAAGCCCTGCACGTCGAGATCGCCCTCGACCGTGCACTCCACGGACTCGAGCGCAACGCCGCGCGCCGAAGCGACGTTGCCAATGCCGGCGGTGATGCAGCCCGCAATGGCGTGCAGGAGGAACTCGACCGGCGTCGGGGCGTTCCCCTTGCCGCAGAGAACCGGGGGGTGGTCACCGTCGTAGACGAAGTCCTGGGTCTGCTCGTGCTCGCCACCGGCGCCGCTGAAGCCCTCGATTCGGCTTCGGCTGTGGGTACCGCTGACCCACTTGTTGGTGGCGCGGAACTGGAACTTCGCGAGCTCCGGCTGCTCACCTACGGCGTTGATGGTCGCGAACAGGGTGGGAACGTCGACCCCATTCATCGCCACCTTCTCGCGGCGCGGCTTGGGGTTGCTCGGGGTCTGAGTTGCGTTGCTTTCCATGGCTTTCCTCTTTCGGTTGGTTCAGGGTGGCGGGACCTCTTCCCGTCCACGCAAATCAACCTACGGACCGAGCGTGTGAGCCTCCGTGTGAGGAACCGTGGAAAGAGCAGCGCTCGCGATTTTTTTCGCTAAACCAGCGAAATCACGGCGTATGGAGGGTCGACGCCCATACGACGGAGTCCGGGCGAAAGCCGTTTGCGCGGCCCACTGACCTCAAGGCTTCGGCATCTGGCGCTTCGAACACACAAAGCATCCGCTTGCCGTCGGGCATCAGATAGCTGCAGACCGGCTTCACGCGGTAGAGCTCGAGACACTGCATCGACGC
Source organism: Myxococcales bacterium (assembly GCA_024640845.1). Taxonomy (GTDB): domain Bacteria; phylum Myxococcota_A; class Polyangia; order Polyangiales; family Houyiibacteriaceae; genus SG8-38. The sequence continues at coordinate 17,639 of JAHEEE010000072.1, forward strand.
GGCCATTTTCCGGACCTCTTCCGGTGTCAATGGCTCCGGAAACTCGCGCTCGAGCACGACGTAGCTCACACCTGAAGAATAGCACGTGACCCCAACAAAGGGAGCCCGATCCGGAATTGACGGCCCGC
>JAHEEE010000073.1 GCA_024640845.1 Myxococcales bacterium
CGCTGCCGCCGGCGGTCCAGGCCCAGATGGAGTTCTCCCTCGACGAAGTCGATGAGGAGGAAGCCAAGCCGGCGGACAAGAAGCAGGAGAGCCAAGGCGATCTCATCGAAGAGCTCGCCGCGGGTGACGACACTGCTTCGGATCGACCGGTGGAGCCTGAACCTCAGCGAGAAGAATTCGCCGAGGAGATTTACGCCGTTCAGCAGATCTATGCGCTTCGCTTGAAGCGTTTGGAGCTGGCGCCGTCTATGGCGTTCACGCTGAATGATCCGTACCTCAAACACTACGGACTGGGGCTCGCGGCGAACTATTGGTTCACCAACGTGTTGGCATTGGGGTTCAACTTCATCTGGTATGACTGGGGAACGGACCCGCTCAGCCGCGGCACGGATCTCGTGCCGCGAATCCAGAACCAGTTTCGATTGGGAGTTCCGATCAACGACTGGCAGTTCGGTTTGTGGGTGAACTTCACCTACGTGCCCTTCTACGGAAAGTTCAAGGTCCGAAAGAAGATCTTCCAATGGGACGCATATCTCATCGGAGGCGTCGGGCTGATGCGTTCTCAACCGATTGCGGTGTTCGATCCCGAGGTGCGAAGCTTTGATTGGCAGACCAACGTTGCGTTCAACGTCGGAGCGGGCTTGCGCATCTTCCTGACGCGTTACCTCACCTTCTTCACCGAGTTCCGCGCATACATGTGGCCAGATCAGTTTGAGAATGGAGACCGCCGACCCGAACCGGAACGATTCAATCCAGATACGTGGTTGCAGTCCGGCTCGACCTTCGTCGCCAATACGTCGATACAGATCGGCTTCACGCTCTTTCTGCCCGTCAAGTTCGAATACAGGCTGCCGAAATGATGATCCCCGCACCACAGACGCTTTTGCGAATCGGCTTCATAGTTGCTCTGGCGCTAGGCCTCCTGATGGTCGAGGGGCTTCGGGCGCACAACACGGCGAGCGCGCAGGATGTCCAAGTGAGTGGGCCGCTTGCGGGGGCTCCCGCGGTGATGAACCAGCGCTTGTGGCGTGACAAGCGACTCCACGTCGAGCCCTTCTTCGCTTTCACGATCGCCGATGAATACTCGCGCTCGCTGATCGTAGGCGGCGAAGTTCGATTCCACTTCCTCGACTGGCTCGGCATTGGCGGCTGGGGTGGCTACTCCGTCGCCACCCTTGACACGAATCTCACGAAAGAAATAAGGAACGGTGACGAGGCCAGGCCGACGAATGCCAACCGCTTGGACCTGCCCTCGGCCGATGGCTACCCGAATCAAGTTGGGCGGATCAACTGGTGGTCGGGCGTCGAGCTTCACTTCGTGCCTTTCCGTGGCAAGCTCGCGATGTTCCAAAAGGTGTTCGTCGATGCGGACATCGACGTGTTCGTCGGCGCCGCCTTCGTCGGGGTCGAGGAGCGCACCAATGTCGTCGGCGTAGATGCCGAGGGCAATCCGTCGCGCAACGTCTCGAACTGTATCATTGAGGGGCAGACCGCGATCGATGAGGAATGCCTTGGGAGTCAGTTGGCTCGTTCGAAGCGAACGGTGGTTGCTCCGTCCTTCGGCATAGCCTTCAACGCCTTCTTCAAGGAGTTCATCGGCCTGTCTTTCCGTTGGCGCGGCATCCCGTTCAAGTACAACACGAGCGGCACGGACAACAACGTGGTTCAGAACGAGTTTGGGCAGAATGTCAATGGCGACGGTGTAATTGACAGCAGTGACCGCATCCGTCAGTTCAACAACATGTTCTCGGTGGGCCTGATCCTCACGTTCCCGCCGAAGATCAAGACCACGAACTAGGGCGCCAGCCGAATTTCGACCCTGCGGGTCGACATAACGTCGCTGGCGCTGACGCTGGCGCTGACGCTGAACGCTGACGCTGACGCTGACGCTGTCCTTCTTACGCGCCGCTTGTCCTTGGTTTTGGAGAAGAAGAATGTGTATGTCAGGGCGCGGGAGGTCGTGCGGGAGCTTGGGCCGCTCGTGCAGAGGATTCGGGAGCGGGATGCGAAGTTGGCCGATCAGTTGCGGCGAGCGGCGCAGAGCGTGGTGCTGAACATTGCCGAGGGGCGCGGAAACGATGCCGGCAATGCGCGGCTTCGGTTCGCGACGGCGTGCGGGTCCGCGAAGGAGGTCCGCGCCGCGCTTCATGTCGCGAGCGACTGGGGGTACCTCGAGGCGCCGCGGGTGGCGCAGCTCGATCGGCGGCTCGACCGGGTGTGCGCCATTACCTGGTGCTTGAGCCGAGCTCGTTAGCGGCCGGAGAGCTTCCACGACATCGCGCAGACTTCATCGAGCGCGGTGTCGACCTTTGCCACGGATGAGCTCCCGACGTACCCGTAGGCCAACGCCAGCTGGAGCCCCGCTCGGACCTCCTTGGCCGAGCCGCATGCACTGGCAAACCGGGCTTTCGAGGTGCCCGCATCGTTGCCATCGGCCTCGGCGATATTGAGGACGACGCTGTTCATCGCCCGGTGAATCTGCTCGAAGAGCGACTTGTCCCGCTTCCGAAGCACCGGCATCACCTGCCGCAGCACCTGAGCTGCCTGAAGCGCCTTTCGTTGAACGATGAGTCCCATGAGTGATCTCCTTTCGCGAGTGACTGGGGTTCACCCATCTGGACCCCAGGCGCTCGCGAAAGGAGATCACGAGCGCTCAACTGCGATGCAGCGCTGGCGCTGACGCCGAACGCTGACGCTGGCGCTGGCGCTGAACGCTGGCACTGACGCTGCACGCTGACGCTGGCGCTGACGCTGAACGCTGACGCTGACGCTGGCGCTGACGCTGGCGCTGAACGCTGGCGCTGACGCTGAACGCTGACGCTGGCGCTGGCGCTGGCGCTGAACGCTGAACGCTGGCGCTGGCGCTGGCGCTGAACGCTGACGCTGACGCTGGCGCTGACGCTGACGCTGACGCTGAACGCTGACGCTGAAGAGCGCTACGCCTTCTTCCGCACTTCACCCTTCTTCCCGATGGAATAACCGCTCGGCATCTTCTTCGTCGCTTCTTCTTTTACGCCGCTCAGCTTCCAGCCACGGTCGATGAAGCCGTCTAGGATTCTCATTCGGACACGGACGCTCTCTTCGCCCAGGAAGGCATTCGTCAGCGCCTCGTGCGCGGCCTCCGCGTCGTCCTGGTGGAAGATGGCCCCGGCCGCATGAAAGCGAACGGTCTCGTTCATGTCCTTCAGGAAGCGCGTCACGGCTTCGACGATCCGCGGATCCTTCTGCTCCTCGAAGCTTGCGATGAGGTCGATCTTCTTCTGCGGGTCGCGCTCGTACTCGGTATGCATCTTCGCGAGCAGCTCGAGCAGAGTCGTAGTGACCTGCTCCTCGGACTGGATCTCCCGTAGAATCTTCAACGGCCAAGCCAGCGTATCCGACGACTCGAGGAAGTCGCGTACCGGCTCTAGCGCGGCCTCTCCGTGCTGAACGACACCGTGAAATGCCGCGTTCTTCTCCTCGCCGTCGGTGATGCTCGGGTCGACACGGACCGTGAAGCGAACCAGGAGGGCGCGAATCGCCTCCTCGGATCCATCGGCAGCGAGCACCTGAATCGACTCCCAGCGCTCGTGCTTCTGCGCCCGCTTGTTGCCCACGCGGTCGATGTGCTTCTTCAGCCCACCGCCGCCCTTGAACACGTCGAAAAGTCCCATAGCGGGTCAACCCCTAAGCCCAAGCGGCCTCAGGCGCAACGAGAGGCTCAGTGGATGACCACGGGCTTTAGATTCACTTGGTCGCCGATGGTCTCTACCCTGAAGCGCACCATTTTCGCGCCGTGCTTGGCCACCAAATGCTCGGCGTTCCCTCGAATGCGCTCGATGAAGCGGGCTTCGGGAACGTTGGAGACATCCTCACCGACGGCCTGTTTGGCGGCGACGTACTCCGCGTAGAGTCGCGCGTAGTACTGCCCCTCGGGGATCGCCGCGAGCGCTTCAGCTTCCGGGTCGTTGCTCTCTTCGGACCCAGCGACGCTCGCGCGAGTGCTACCGCCGGGCCCTGTGATACTCACGGCCTCCCAGCCGCCACTGCTCGTCACGGCGCGCCCCTCGTCGTCTTCTTCGGCAACACCGGTGAACATGTTGATGAGCTGGTTGATGCGGTACGAAAGCCCGCCGAGCTCCTGAGTTTCCACCTCGAGGCGGACGTCGCCCCGCCCGTTGATGACAGCGAGAAGGTCATCCTCCATCTGCTCGATAGGCTCCATGATGTTGTTCGCGATGATGTAGCCGTAGATCGCGACGCCGAGGAGCCCGAGCAACGTGAGCCAGAGGATCATGTCCGCGAGCGACGCGAGCTGGGTGTGCTTGTCCTGGCGGGCGAGCACCACGTACCCGGCCTGCACGCCTTGCGCCATGGGCAGCGCCGTAGTCGTGCCGACGTACCGCGCACCGCGGAGATCCGCGCTCCAGGGTAGCGTCGGCTTGCCTTGAAGGGCGGCGGCGGTTTGGTCATCGAGAGGCTTCGCATACAACGCCTTCTCGAGCGCGTCGCGAACATCGACCGCGGTCGACGTGCTGTAGATACCCTCCGGCGTGATGAACAGCAGGTCGTGCCCGAGCAGCCGCGCCTCCTGTTTCGCGTAGCCGTTCGAGAGGTCGTAGCCCACGAGGAGCGCGCCCACGATCCCGCCGTCCTCGTTGCGGACCGCCGCGACGCCAATCTGAAGAAGCTTGTTGTCGTAGCGCCAGACGCCGTAGCGTGACCCGCCGCGCTTGAAGATCCCGCGAAGCACGGGGACCTGGCCGAGCAGAGGCTCGCCGACCATTCGGTTCGGGTCGGTGTCGCGGGCAATCACCCGGCCGGTCTCGTCAATCACGGCCACGATGTGCGGGGGCTCGTTTCTTCCTCGCGCCGGATCGCCGAACCACTTCGAGACGCCTTGTACAGCGTCGTAGGCTCGCCGCCTACGGTTGGATTCCCCGGACGCGGTGAACACGGTCTGCACCGACTTGCTCGACGCGCGCCTGGCGACCCGCTCGGCCAGCCGCGCGCCATCGGCGCGCCATGAGCGCCCGAACAGCTCGGAATCGTCGCCGATACCATCCTTCAGCTCGCGCACGAGCTCGGACCGTAGTTGCGTCCGCACCACCAGGTACGACCCCAACCCCACAAGCAACACGATGACGATATTGCCCGCAATCAGCTTTAGACGCATTTCGCGACTCTCCTCAGGACGACCCCCACCGCCCGGTGATCCCCCTGTCGATAAGAGGGGTTACAGCGGCCGAGCCCGGATTATCACTGGGCCGTTCAGGGCGTCAAGCTCGTGTCTCACCAAAGTTCGAACTGATCCGATTTTTCGGATCGACGTAGCTGTGCACACAGGGTAATTCGCCGAAGAGCCCCCGTTCGAGGAAGTGGGCGAGAAGGCGCCCGGCGAGTATGCTTGGCCTCACGGCGATGCCGAAAGCGTGGAGCATTTTCTCTGACTGCCCGGAGCTGGCGGTCGATCTGGCGCGCGACGCGGCCCGGATCGGCTTGGCTGTCGAGCCCGAGGTGCGCGACGAGCCCTCCGCGCCGGCGATCGATGCGCTCAGGCAAGGCGCTCCGGTTGCTCTGGCTGTGAGCGAGCCGCTCGCCCCGGACACCGCGGTGCAACTCGCGGAAGCTGGACGCGCCGCGAACCGGAAGGTCCCTCTGGCGGTCATCGGACCGCAACCGCTCGGCCTCTTTCATGATTTGGGTCTCCCGGCGGTCCACGAGACAGGGCCGCTCCTTGCGGTCGCTGCCCTCCTCGATGTCGGCGCCGAGCGCCCCTGGGCCGCGACCACGAAGGAGCTCCCGGCAGTCGATCGGGTCCGCTTGGGCGAGAGCGTGAGCCACCAGCAGGACGGCCGATTCATCCGCGCCGACGACGGCCTCATCGGGCACCAGAGCGACGAGTCTGCGGCGCGGGTTATCGGCACGCCCTGGGACGTCGCCGCCGCACTCCGGGCCATGCGGGCATCACAGGATTCATCCCGACCCAAGGTGCCGGTCGTCGAGGGTGTGGAGTCGGAAGCCGTGATGGATGTCATCCTAGGGCCGAGGCGAGCGCTCTCGGATCCGGCGAGCAAGGCCGCCCTTCGCCAATACGACGTTCCGCTCCCACTCGAGGAGCTCTGTGCGACGCCGTCTCGGGCCGCATCGGAGTCGTCGCGGATCGGCTTCCCGGTGCGTGTCGCTCTAGCGTCACCCGATCTTCGCTTGTGGGACCACCCGGACTTGGCCGCCGAGGTCTACTCGGGCGGTCAGGCGCGCGACGCGTTCCGGCAGATCCTGGCGGTCGCCAAGACCCGTTCGGAGGACGCAAGGCTGCTCGGCGTCACCGTGAGCGCGTCGACCATGGCGCGGACGCTCTTACACGTTCGCATGGAGCCGCTCGCCGCTGGACCGGTGCTCACCGAGATTGGATTCGCCGATCCGCATGGCCGCGCCTCGTCCGACGCGACTCAGACCGTGCTCCCCGCGACGGCCAAAGCCCTCGAGCGGGTGCTACTCAGGCTTCGCGGAAGCTCGCTCCTGCTCTCAGGCACCCCCCAGGAGCGAAGCGCAGCAGTGAGCGCCATCGGCGATGTCCTGATGCGCTTGGCGGCCTTCGTTCACCAATGGCGCGACGAGATCGAGGCCGTGGAGGTGAACCCGCTCGCGATCTTGGTAGGCGGCGAGCTGGAGGTGCGGGAAGCGTGCGTGACGGTCGGGGATGCCTTCAGTCGCTCGCTGAACGCAAGCGGGTAACGCTGGCGCTGCTAGAGGTGCCGCCCAGTTGGAGTTCCGGCAGCGCGGATTTCCTCCGGCGTTCCAACGGCCACCACTTTCCCCCCCTCGGGCCCGGAGCCCGGCCCGAGATCCACGACCCAGTCAGCATTGCGCACGACGTCCATTTGATGCTCCACCGCGATCACGCTGTGTCCGTCGTTGACCAGTTGGTGGAGGATGCCGATGAGTTGTTCGACGTCTACGAAGTGTAGACCCCGCGTAGGCTCGTCGAAGATGTAGAGTGTCGGTTTGCGCGCGGGTTGGGCCAGGTCTCTGGCGAGCTTGACCCGCTGCGCCTCGCCAGTGCTGAGCGTCGTCGAGCGACGGCCGAGCGCCAGGTAGCCGAGGCCGACGCGGCGAAGCGCCTCGAGGCGGGAACGAATCGTCGGCACCGCCTCGAACAAAGCGTGCGCTTCGTCGACCGAGAGCTCCAAGACCTCGGCGACGTGGAGACCTCGATACCGAACCTGCAAGGTCTCCTCGTTGTAGCGGGCGCCACCGCACACCTCGCACACGACTTCGGCGTCAGGTAGCAATTGCATCGAGATGTGCTGCACGCCCTCGCCTTTGCACCCCTCACACCGGCCGCCTTTGACGTTGAAGCTAAATCGGCCGGGTCGATACCCTCGAGCCCGTGCTTCGGGAAGCCCTGCGAACAGCTCGCGCAACGGGCCGAGGATCCCGAGATAAGTCGCCGGATTCGAGCGCGCACTCCGTCCGATCGGCGTTGCGTCGACGAACGACACGCGCCCGAGACCGCGACCGCCCGAGAGCGTCACCCCGGGCGGTACGTCCGCAACGAGGTCGAGTGCACCGCGCATGGCCGGCAGCAACGCATCGACGACGAGGGAGCTCTTGCCGCTTCCGCTGACGCCGGTGATGCAGCAAAGCGCGCGCATGGGAAGCTCGACGCGCACGTCGCGTAGGTTGTGAAGCGCCTTCACGTGGAGCGCAATCGTCCCCGATGATGCCGGCCGACGGCGATCCGGGATCGGCATTCGACGGCGACCCGAGAGAAACGCGCCTGTGAGCGAGGCCTCATTGCCCGAAACGGCTTTTAGGTTTCCCTCAGCGATCAACTCGCCCCCACGCTCGCCTGCGCCGGGACCAAGCTCGACGAGGTGGTCAGCTGCGCGAATCGTCTGCTCGTCGTGCTCGACCACGACGAGGGTGTTCCCGTCATCCCGAAGCCTGGCGAGGGTCTCGTTCAATCGGGTCGAGTCGACGGGATGAAGACCGGCGGTGGGCTCGTCGAGCACATAGAGCACGCCGGAGAGGCGCGCGCCGAGCTGCGTCGCGAGATGGACTCGCTGCGCCTCGCCAGCCGAGAGACTCGCGGAGCTTCGGTCGAGACTGAGATAGCCCAGCCCCACCTGGTCGAGGAACCTCAGGCGATCCTCGATGGAGCGAGTCAGGGGCTTGACCGCCGCACCAAGCGCATCGGATGCCTCGATCCCTCCGACCCAATCGCGAAGCGCGCGGCCGTCCATGGCGCTCGCCTCGCTGATCGAAAGTCCGGCGATGCGCACCGATCTCGCGCTCGCATTGAGTCGCGTGCCGCGGCACGTCGGACATGTCTCCATCGTCGCGAACCGGCCGAGCTCTTCGTCGAGGAACTCGAGCACACGCTCTTCGTCCGTGCCCTCTGCGAGTTTCCGTCGCGCGTACTCGGTCGCGCGGCGTTCGAGCCCTGGAAGGATTCCCTCGAACCCCTTCCCGCCCTGGAGGGCTGTCTTCCGCTGGACCGGGTCGAGCTTCGAAAACGGGGTGTCCAGATTCACCCCGGCAGAGCCGAGCTTCTCGAGCATCGACCGGTAGTACGCGAGGCTCGGCTTGCCCCAAGCAGTGACGGCGCCCTTCCGAAGCGAGAGGCTCGCATCGGCAATTGCGAGCGCCTCCGTGAATCGGCGCGATAGCCCGAGCCCATCGCACGTACCGCATGCGCCCAGGGGCGTATTGAACGAGAAGAGCTGCGGGCTGACAATTGGGATCGACGCGTGCCCTAGCAAGCAGGTGTAGCGCTCGGAGAACCGGTGCCGAGTGCCGTCCTGTTCACGCAATACGAGCACGCCGTCACCGAGTTGGTAGGCGAGCTCGACGGCCTCGGCCAACCTCGAACGGATCCCCTCTCTCACCGAAAGCCGGTCGATGACGACGTCGACCGAAGCGCCCTTCGGGATCGAGTGAACGTCGTCGAGGTCTGCTGCCGCATCATCGATGCGCAAACGAACGAACCCCTTGCTTCGTAGGTCGTCGAGTAGCGTCTTCGGAGTGTTCGCGCCGGCGCGAGCCATCGGCGCCAGCACCGAAAACTTCGTGCCGTCGCCGAGATCGAGCGCCGCCTGCGCCACCTCCGCGACCGAATGCGCGAACAATCGCTCGCCACAGGTCGGGCAGTGCACCTCCCCGAGCGTCGCGAACAGCACACGTAGATAGTCGTAGACGTCCGTTGCGGTGCCCACCGTCGAACGCGGATTGCGAGACGGCTCGCGCTCGCGAACGGCAAGCGCCGGGCAAAGTCCTTCGATGACGTCCACGTCGGGACGTCGGAGCTTATGGAGAATGCGCCGCGCATGACCACTTAGCGATTCGACATAACGCCGTTGGCCTTCCGCGTAGAGGGTGTCGAAGACGAGGCTCGACTTCCCACTGCCGCTCGGCCCGGTGACGACGGTCAGGCGCCCCTTGGGTAGGGTCACCGTGAGGTTCTTCAGATTGTGTTCGCGAGCACCGACGATGACGATGTCCGCCGTCATTCTCCCGGCCTGCCGGTGAGGCGCTGCGCTGCCCGAATCGCCGCGATCATCCCGCTCTCGGAGGCGGTCCCAGATGCTGCAGCATTGTACGCGACACCGTGGTCGACGCTCGTGCGGACGAATGGCAAGCCCCACGTCACGTTCACCGCCTCACCCCAATCGAGAATCTTCGAGGGAATCGTGGCCTGGTCGTGGAACATGGCGATCACGCCGTGTACGCGGCCGTCGGCGGCGTACCGAAACGCGGCTTCCGCCGGAGTCGGACCGAGGAGCTCCACCTCGCCCGTGGAGTACGGCGCCTCCTCGCGCAGGTGCTCGAGGGCCGGACCGATGATCGTCTCTTCTTCAGTGCCGAGAAGGCCTCCCTCGCCCGCATGTGGGTTCAGGCCGGTGACCTCGATCCGGAGTGGTTTGGCATCGGGTGTCCATCGACTGAGCGCGTCTGTCAGATGGCGCACGGTTCGGTCGATGTGCTCGCGCGTGACCGTCGAAGGCACGCGCTTGATCGCCCAGTGCGTGGCAACGAGGGCGACTCTGAGCCGAGGTCCGAGGAACATCATTGTGACGTTCTCGACATTAACGCCCGCCCGCCGCGCGAGATGCTCGGTCTGCCCTTTGAAGGATACCCCCGAAAGGCTCACTGCTTCTTTACTGACCGGCCCCGTGACGATCGCTCTCGCCGCACCTGAGAGCACCGCATCGCACGCTGCTTCGAGTGCCTCTCGCTGAGCCGCGCCGCCATGGATCGTGGGCGCCCTCGCCTGCACCATCGGAATGGACCACTCTGCGACGTGCACCAAGCCCACCTCACCGGGCCCCAGCGTCTCCGCGTCCGTCGTCTCGATGCGCCTGATTGACTCGAAGCCATAGCGATGAAGCGCGCGCTCCATCCATCCCGCATCGCAGTACACCAGCGCACGGTCGGAGCCGAGGCACTGGGCGAGCGCCGCCGCGGTCACGACAGGGCCGACGCCCGCCGGATCACCCGCCGAAATCGCGAGCGGAGAAAGCATCACGGCTCCTTCATCTTGTAGCCGACGCCGCGCACCGTCTCGAGATTGTTCACCGAATGGCCGAGCTTCATGCGTAATCTCCGCACGTGGATGTCGACCGTGCGGCTGCTGCCGTAGTAGTCGACTCCCCACACGCGCTCGAGGAGCTGCCGCCTCGAAAAGACGCGCCCCCTGTTCTGACAGAGAAAGCTCAGGAGCGCGAACTCCTGATGGGTGAGCTGACGCGACCGTCCGTCGATCGTCACTTCGTGTGCGGCAAGATCGATGCACAACGGACCCATCTTGATCCGCTCTTGCTGGGCGAAGTCGCTTCGGCTCCACTCGACGCGACGGATGCGCATATAGAGCTCAGCTGGGACGTAGGGCATGAGCGCGAAGTCGTCGAACCCGTCGCCGACATCGAGGCGGGTCAAGGCGCTCACAGTGATGCCAATGATGACGGGCACTTCCTGCAACGCTTCCGCGGAGCGGACCCGAACGAGGGCGGCGCGGCCCGCGTCGGCCTCATCTCCGGCCTCGATGAGGACCGCCGCCGGTGGGTTCTTCACCAGCTCGTCGGTGTCTAGCTTGTCCCAGAGATTCGCAGTCTGGACCTCGCATCCGAGCTCGTGAAGGCACGAAACCGCGCTTCCCTCTCGTTCCTCTACACCCTCACGGCCTATGACCAAGATCCACACGGGCGAGTCCTACTCTGCACTAGCCGAGGATGCCAGTCGCGGATGCGACTTCGTCAGCGATCCCGGCTATCATCAGGAGCGCAGCAACGGGACCTGGTGGCAACGAAGTATTGGAAAGTCGAAATCAGTCGGCTCGGCGCGTCGGATCCGCTATTCCTCGGAACCGTCGAAGCGTCGACCTGGCCGGCTGCGCTCCAAGCTGGCCGCGCGCAGCTCGGCGAGTCCGGCGGCGTCCCGGCCGGGGCGAGCTGCAACGTCAAGCCCAATGGGACTGTCACGATTCAGGACGCGCGCGAGCGGCGTAGGTATCAGATTCTCCCGGCGGAGGAGCCCTCAGCGCCCCCGGGAACCAAGCGGCCCATCGCGAGCGTCCCCGAGATCCCTGCGCCAGCGCCCGTGTCAGCGCCAATGCCCCCGCAAGTGCCGGTTCCAAGCTCCGTGGCCGCTTCAAGAGCGCGAACACCACGACCGAGCGCGCCGCCCCCGGACACTGTCGAGAGCAAATTGATTCTCTTGGCGGCGCGTGACGAGACGCCGAACGCCTCGAGCCCGATCCACTTTCGCGAACGGATGTACGCCGTGCCGGTGCCTTTGGAGCCCGGCACCGGGGAGAAGCTCGGGACGAAGCTGCTCCGCCGTGTTCAACAAGAGCTCGAGAAAGTGCGCGGACCAAAATTCGTGCGTATCGAGCTCTTCGACCACATCTGGAAGAGCGCACCGGAACGCGCCGCGGTGGTCAGGCTAGAATGGAAGGATTGGAACACGAGCATCGAAATCGAGTTTCCACTCGAAGACGAGACTCGGCACTCCGACATGCCGCAGATCAGCAGCGTGCCTCCGCCTCCCACCGAAGATCGCCTCGGTGCCGCATTCGAGGCATGTCACGATCTGCTTTTCCTGAAGAACCGCGCGGAGGCGTTGGAGTTTGCCGTGCATCTGCTCGAGGAGCTCGTGCCCTGCGAGGCCAACGCGGCATTCTTGCTCGACGTGAACACCGACGAGTTTCGGATCGTAGCCGCCAGAGGCACCGGTGCTCGATCACGTCGGGGCAAGGCCTTTCCGTCGTCGGCCGGATTGCTCGGCGCAGCGAGCGGCCTGGCCGAGCACGCGGTCCTCGTGCTCGCGGACGCCGCGGCTGATCCAAGGTACGACGAAAACATCGATGGTGTCCCCGGGATGGACACCCGCGCCCTGCTCTACCGACCTCTCGTCCACAAAGGCCGCCTCTTCGGCGTGCTCCAACTCGCTAACGGGATAACTGGCCAGGTGTTCACCGAGGCGGACTGCGAGGTCGTCGACTACATCACGCAACAGCTGAGTATCTTCGTGGCGAAGGGCGCGTCGATACCCAAAGTCGCCGCAGTGAACGAGGGCTGACGCAGGCTCACTGCGCATCCCGGGCCCACTCAGTTCTTGGAGCTCAGTCTTGCGCCTCGATCTCCGGCGGCTCTTCTGCCAGCAACAACTTCACTTTGGCCTCGATTCCCTCGGCGTCCTTTTTCCGAAACCCTTGATGTACGTACCGAAGCTTCCCGTCCCGGCCGATGAAGTAGGAGCTTGGCATGGTCGGAGGCTCGTAGCGCTGCGCGATTGTGATCTTTGGGTCGTGGACGATGCGAAAGCTCGCGGGGGCGCTTTTGAGGAAGCTCCGCATCTTCTTCGCACTGGTGTCGATATTCACTCCGACGACGACGAAACCTTGGTCGGCGTATTTCTTGTGAAGCGCTTCGAGGACCGGCATCTCCTGCTTGCAGGGGCCGCACCAAGACGCCCAAAAATCGACGAGCACCACCTTGCCCCGGAGCTCCTCGAGATCGACCTTCTCTCCGTGTTGATCCGGCATGTCGATTGGGGGCGGATCATCGCCCACCGAGAGCGCCGCACCGGTCGATGCGAAGAGCAGCGCAGCGACCAAGACCGAGGGCGAATGCCTCATGATGCCGCGACTCAGTCGCCCGCAGTATGATTCACTGGTCGAGCTCTTCCTGCACATAGGGACCGAGCTGATCGGGCGGGAAGACGAACCGGCGGTCGTTCACGTAGACCGAAGGCGTCGAGTCGACCCCCGCCTTGCGACCTTCGGCGATGTCAGCCTCGATCTTCTTCTCGGTCTCCTTGGATGCCATGTCCGCCTCGAACCGCTTCATGTCGAGTCCGATCTTTTTGGCGTAGTCGGCGAAGTTTGCGGTCGGCAGTTTGTCCTGGTTCTTGAAGAGCAGGTCGTGCATCTCCCAGAACTTTCCCTGCTTCTGCGCCGCTATCGTGGCTTTGGAGGCCTCGCGCGCCTTCGGATGCCCCGGCAACGGGTACTGTTTGAAGACGAGCTTGACCTTGCCGTTCGATTCCTCGACGACCTTCTTGAGCATCGGCGCCGCCATCTTGCAGTGAGGGCATTGGAAGTCGCTGAACTCATAGAGGGTCACCGGCGCCATGGGCGACCCGCGCAGCGGCGAGTCGCCGGTGGTGATCCCCGTCACCTTGGTGTCTTCTCCGTAGCGAATTCGGTAGATGTCGCGAACCTCGTCGCGCGAGTAACCGTCATCGACCAATCGGGCCACGTATCGCGCGGCAGGCACGCACTTCTTGCAGTTGCGGCTGTCAGCGATGCATCGGGCCACGCTCACCGGCTCGCCGCAGGGCGACAGGAGCTCGTTGACCATGTCGATCCAGATGCCCTCGGAGAATTCGTCGAGCGCACCGGTGTCGACCTGCGGTAGGTTTCGAATCGGCGCTTTCGAGGCCTTCGGCGCAGGCTTCGCCTCGGGACCGCTCCCTTGATTCGGGCCGCTGTCGGCTTCGGTTGATCCCTCGCAGCCGAGCAGCGCGAAAGCCAAGGTCAGGCAGAGTACCAAGCGGCGCATGAGACTGTCGATCCTAGCAGAGATTCCCAGTAATGCCGTGACGCTACGAATCGCTGTAGGTGACGAGCTGGGCTTTGACGATGTCCTCATTGATTCCTGTTCGGATGTACTCCTTCAAGCAATCCGCAATGGTCACCATGAGGTCATCCATTCCATTGTCTTCGATCAGCCGGGACAAGAGCGCCCGGGACTCGCGGCTGTCTTCATCTCGTAGGAACTTCCGGACTTCTTCGATTGTGATACCGCCCTGGAAGTCAATGTAAGCGTTTTCCATCAGGTAACGCGCAAGCTCGTTCACATGACCCTCCATCTTGTCGTCATTTGGCCATCTATTAGACACCCGATCGCCCAAACGGCAAGCAATAAAGGGCGGCAACCACGGCGGAACCCGCTTTTCTGGACCCACGGCTCGTGCAATCGTGGCCGCCCATGGAGCCTAAAACCCACCTAGCGGCGGATCCAGCCATGTGCGGAAGGGTGGTCGCGCTCGGCGAGGGTTCGGCGGAGGTCGCCCTCCAAACCACTGACGCCATGGTCGTCGACGCACGGGGCCTCGTCCACGGCGGCTTCGTCTTCGGCCTTGCCGACTACGCCGCGATGCTCGCGGTCAACGATCCGTACGTCGTGCTCGGCAGCGCGCAAACCCGGTTCCTCAAGCCGGTAGAGCGGGGCGCCCGTGTGGTCGCGCGCGCCCGGACCACCGCAAGCGAGGGCCGCAAGCACGAAGTCCGCGTCGAGGCAAGCGTCGGTCCGGACACCGTGTTCGACGGAACGTTTACATGTATCGTGCTCGAGCGTCACGTGCTCGAGCCAGTTGGGAGCAAGTAATGGCACGCGATGGTGGCGCAATCGTCGGAGAGATCCTTGCATCCAGGGGTATCCGACATCTGTTCACGTTGTGCGGCGGACACATCTCGCCGATCCTGGTCGGCGCGGAGGAGAACGGCATCAAGATCGTCGACGTTCGTGACGAGGGCAACGCCGTGTTCGCAGCCGACGCGGTGGCCCGCATGACAGGCCGGCCCGGTGCAGCTGCCGTGACCGCCGGCCCGGGCGTGACAAACACGGTCACCGCATTGAAAAACGCGCAGATGGCGCAATCGCCTGTCATCCTTTTTGGCGGCGCGGCGGCGACCCTGCTCAAAGGCCGCGGGTCCCTCCAAGACATCGACCAGATCTCCGTGCTGGAGTCGATCACCAAATGGGCGGTGGCGGTGAAGAAAGTCCGCAGTATCGGCCCGACGGTCGAAAAGGCGCTCGACATCGCCCAGGAAGGGGTGCCGGGGCCGGTGTTCGTCGAGCTCCCAATCGACCTTCTCTACTCGGAGGAGATGGTGCGCGAGATGTTCATGAAGGAGGTTGGAGGACAAACGGCCAAGAACCTCGGCGGCAAGGCGCTCGAGCTCTACATGCGCGGCCACCTCTACCGGCAGTTCAATCAGCCGCACGTCAGCATCGTTCCGCCGCTTCGGGAATCCCTTCCGCCCAAGCCCACCGATCGAAGCCCGCACACGAACAAGGTCGCGTCGCTGCTCGAGAAGGCCGAACGGCCGGCCCTGGTGATCGGCAGCCAAGCGCTCGTCAACTCTAGCAACGTGCAGCCGATCGCCGACGCCGTGCAGGCCCTTGGGATACCCACCTGGCTCGGCGGCATGGCTCGTGGGCTGCTCGGCCGACACAGCAACATTCAGTTCCGACACAAGCGAAGCGCGGCGTTGAAGGAGGCTGACGTCGTCATCGTGGCTGGGTTTCCATTCGACTTCAGGCTTGGGTACGGCCGGGCGATCTCGAGCCGCGCGACACTCATCGCGGCAAACCTCAGCGCGAGCGAGATGCGCAAGAATCGCCGACCCGAGATTCCGGTACACATGCACGCCGGAGAGTTCCTGCGCGATCTGTCTGCCGTTGCGGGAGGGAAACTTGGGCCGTGGAGCACGTGGTTCGACAAGCTGCGCGGACGGGAGGCCGCGCGCGACGCCGAAATCACAGAGCAAGCCACGGCCCAAACGGAGCTCGTGAATCCGCTCCAGTTGTTTCAGCGGATCGAGGAGAAGATGTCGGACGACGCGATCCTCGTCGTCGATGGCGGCGACTTCGTCGCGACTGCATCCTATATCTTGCGACCGCGCAAACCGCTGTCCTGGCTCGATCCTGGCGTCTTCGGCACCTTGGGTGTCGGAGGCGGCTTTGCCGTGGGCGCCTCACTGGTGAGGCCGGGCAAGGAGGTCTGGTTGATCTACGGCGACGGCTCCTGCGCCTACAGCATCGCTGAAATGGATACGTGCGTCCGTCACGGTCTCGCACCGATCGCGGTGATCGGAACTGATGGCTCCTGGGCGCAAATCGCGCGTGAGCAGGTGCCCATGCTCGGCACCGACGTCGGTACCGTCCTCAGACGCAGCGCTTACCACGAGGTCGCGCAAGGCTACGGGGCCGCAGGCCTCCTCTTGGACGACCCAGCCCGCATCGACGCTGTCCTCGACGAAGCCAAGGCAATCGCGGCCTCCGGCAAGCCCGTCGTCATCAACGTCCACATCGCCAAGACCGAATTCCGCAAGGGCTCCATCTCGATGTAGACACCATGGCCACCTGGAAGCAGCGACGGCGCGCGCAGCGACGCCTCAAAGATCGGGTGGGCCTTTGGTACCACCCGCAGTATCGGGTCGAGGAGCTTGGGGAGACCGCGCGCGTGCCAGGCGTCGACGTCGCGCGCAGCGAAAAGATCCTCGGCTCGCTCGGAGCGCAGCGCTTGTTGCGGTCACACCAGGTGCGACCCGCCCCGTTGATCGCACTCGCGGACCTCGCGAAGGTGCACTCTGACCGATATCTCGAGCGAACGGCGCAGCCCGAGTACCTCGGACGCATATTCGGGCTCGAGGCGCACGATATCGAAGTGGACCCAGTGTTGATCGCGCAACGACGACAAGTCGGGGGCACGGTCGAAGCGGCCGCTTGGGCGTCGCAACGCAGGGATCGCGTTGGGTTCAATCTCGGAGGGGGCTTTCACCATGCCGAGCCCGATGCGGGCGCGGGTTTCTGCGTCTATAACGACGTCGCCGTGGCAATCGCGACCCTCCGGGCCAACGGTTTCGAAGCGCCGATCGCGATCGTCGACCTCGACTACCACCAGGGCAACGGCAACATCGTGACCTATGAACACGACAAGACCGTGTTCACCTATTCGATTCATGGGTCGGTGTGGAGTCACGTCGAAGCCGCGGCGGATTCGCAGTTCCTCCTGCCAACCGGGGTCGACGACGATGCCTATCTCACAGCGCTACGCGACACCCTCCCGGTAACGCTCGAAAAGGTGGACCCGGGCATGCTTTTCTTCATCGCCGGCAACGACGTGTTGCGTGGAGACCGGCTCGGCGATTTCATGCTTACGCGCACCGGCGTCCTCGAGCGAGACCGATTCGTCATCGGTCTCGCTCGGCAACGCGGCTGCCCCGTCGTGGTAACGCTAGGAGGCGGCTACAGCGAAGACGCGTGGTGCGCCTCGACGGACTTCATTCGCTGGTTGCTCACCGACGACGCGATCGTCACCGAGGAGCCGCCCAAGAGCCTGTTCGAGCAATACACCCAAATCGCCCAAGAGCTCGATCCTTATGATCTGCAGCGCCCGAGCGGCGACTTCACGATCAC